>NZ_JAKFGN010000001.1:1258162-1887243 GCF_021502575.1 Bradyrhizobium sp. G127 | reverse complement strand
GATTCGGTATTGAAAGAATTGGTCATGGTCGTCTCCATCCTCAGGGTTTGAGCAAATGGCTCACCCCGTCCGTATGGCCCGGGGCAAAAGTCTTATGCCATGATCAACATTGCATTGCAACATAAATGTTGCAATGCACCAATATTATATAACTTGCGGTTATTTCAAATGCTTAGCTGACGGCATCGGGAACGCCATAGGCCTCGAGCTGAGCCCGGACCTTGGATACGTTGTGCCCGAGGACGACAATGTCGTGGGTCTTCCCGGCCACGTCCCTCACCTGATCGTGCAGCAGGGCCTCGGCCCTGAAGCCGAGGCTCTCGAACAGGGCTATGGCTCCGGTCTGATCGACCGTCATCTGGACTACGATCTTTTCAAGGCCCGCCCCTAGCGCCAGGGCGAAGGTTTCCTGCGACAGCGCGCGGCCAACGCCGAGTCCACGGACGTCCTTCGACACCACCATGCGGATTTCACCGACATGAGGCGACCACGACAGCAGATCGCGGACGATGGTGCCGCAGCCGACGACCGTACTGCCTTTCCACGCCAGCAGACTGGTCATGCCGCCGCGCTCGATCTCCTTGATCCAGGCCGAGAGTACCTTCGGCTCGCTGATGTTGCGCGGAATGAAAAGCAGGTCGTGGACCGGTAGTTTCTGTGCAAACGCGAGCACGGCCGCTTCGTCGGCCGCCATCATGTGACGGAATTCGATCTCTCCGCCTTCGGTGGCGGCGCGGCGGGGATAGGTGCGGATGTCGGTTGTGTTCATGTCGATCGCTCACTTAACCAGGAATCGAGTTTGGGCCACAGACGCTTGATAGCGTTGGCGCCCGCGACAAGGCTGACATGACCGCCCTTAAGGATCACCTCGGTCTTGTCGGCCGAACCTATCTTGGCAATGAGATGCTTTGCAGCCTCATACGGAACGATGTGGTCATGCTCCGCAACCGCATGCAGCAGCGGGATCGTGATCTTCGAAAGATCCACAGGATGCCCGCCGACGCTCATGTTACCGTTGTAAAGCTTGTTGTCCCACATCAAATCCTTGGTGATGGTCCGGAAATATTCGCCGGCCAGCGGCAATGTGTCCTGCGCCCAACGGTCGAACATCCGGAAGGATTTCACATACTCATCGTTCCAGATGTTTTCCCACAGCTGGATTTGTCCGACAGCGCGGGATGCCGGCCGCAACATCTCGAATGAGGACAGGATCATCTCGGGCGGCACGTTACCGACGCTGTCCACCAACCGGTCAACATCGAAATAACGCCGATCGGAAAAATTCTGAAACAGCTTCATTTCGCGAAAATCGATCGGGGTTGTGAAGCAAACCAGATTCTTGACCGGACCGCTGTGATGGATCGATGCGTAGAGCAGCGACAACACACCGCCGAAACAATAGCCGATCACATTGACGTCGGTTTCGCCGGAATCTTCCTGCACCCGCCGGATACAGTCGGGAATGAATCCAAGTACATAGTCTTCCATGCGCAGCGACTTTTCTTCCGGCCGCGGCGCGGTCCAGTCGAGCATGTAGACGTCGAACCCCTTCCTGAGCAGAAACTCGATGAAGCTCTGGCCCGGCACCATGTCGAGAATATAGCCGCGGTTTGTAGTGGCCATCACAATCAGAATGGGGATGCGATAGATCTCATCCGCCAGCGGCCGGTAGTGATAGAGATTCATCGTGCCTTTGGAGTGAATGATATCCTTCGCCGTCGATCCAAGCGCGGGGCCTGACGACGCGAAATACTCCACGCCCTTGATGCTGCGCTGGATGGCGCGCTGCACTTCGGACTGGATGCGCTCTCCAACCTGCGCAACATCAGTCAGCACGCCGGCGCTGGTCGGCGCGTTCATGGCGTACCTCCACCTCCGGTGGCGGCCGGCGGCTGCTTGGTCCGCGGGGGCTTCGGCGCGGACAGCCCGCTATCCCTCGCGGCATCGCCATGAACGCGATTGAGAAGCGCCTTGATTTCGTTCAATTGTCCTTCGATCGCGTTCAGACGCTCGCCCATGTCCACCATCTGCGCGCGGCTTGGCAGATTCATGCTGACGAGATATCGCTCCATCAGATCGCCGATGGTTTTCTGCGCGCCGACAGAGGCACCGGTGAGCTGATGGGTCACGCGGCTGAATTGCTCCGTCCCCATGACCTGCGTGGCCATGGCGTTGAAACCCTTCTCCATCTCCGCAAGCATGGTGTGCCAGACCTGCACCGGGTCATTGGCTTTGTCAGACATTGGCGCCCCTCCCGAAGCGTGAGCGAGGCTTCTTCGAGCCTCGTCTTTTCCCGCCATTCCATACCGTTGCGAGACTGGGGTCAACCAAACCGTCGTGTAAAATCAGCCACGACACAGCCCTCTACCTTCTGTCGCGCGTAAAATCATGCGATAGAACCTGGACTTTATTCATTTCGAGGAACGCCGACGTGAACGCACCCGCACACCAGCCGCCGCAAATGGCAAAAGCCAACGGAATCGAGCTTTGCTACGAAATCTTCGGCGCACCCGATGCGGAACCGCTGGTCCTCATCATGGGTCTCGGCGCCCAGATGATCCATTGGGACGATGAGTTCTGCCGCGACCTCGCGGCACGCGGCTTCCGTGTCATCCGCTTCGACAATCGCGACATCGGCCATTCGTCCAAGATGTCCGGCGGCAAGCCGCTGCGTCCGCTGGAACTTCTGAAACTCCGCATATTCAAGATCGCGCCAGACGCGCCGTACAAATTGTGGGACATGGCTAACGACGTTGTCGGGCTGCTTGATACGCTGGGCATCAAGGCTGCGCATATCGTCGGCGCATCGATGGGAGGCGCGATCGCGCAGGAACTGGCGATGCTGCATTCCGAACGGGTGCTCTCGCTGACGTCGATCATGGCGACGACAGGCAATCCCAAGCTGCCGAATCCCACGCGGGAGGCGATGGCGATCCTGCTCGCGCCACCGCCCAAGACGAAGGAAGAATATATGGCGCGCTTCCCCGCCACCTGGAAAGTGCTGCGAGGCGCGAGTTTCCCGCTCGACGAGGCAAAGGACCTCGAGCGCGCCGAGCGCACCTATGCACGCGGCCTCAATCCAGCAGGCGTAGGACGACAGTTGCGCGCCATCCTCGCTTCAGGCAGCCGCAAGGAACGGCTGCAATCGGTCAAAGCACCGACGCTGGTCATTCACGGCACCATCGATCCGCTGGTGCGGGTGGAAGCCGGCAAGGATACCGCCGCCTCGATCCCCGGGGCAAAGCTGCTGCTGATCGAGGGCATGGGCCACGCGCTGCCCATTCCGATGTGGCCGACGATCATCGGCGCGATTGCAGACCATGCCCTTGGGGAAACAAAGCGCTGAGGAAACTCAGTTCCCCGCCCACACATCCAGCACGTAGCGGTTCTGTGTTCCCATAGTATCGATCCAGCCGAGCGCGGATGTCTCATCAGCACCAGTTCGCTCGCGATAAATGTTCGTCAGCACGCGCTTGACGTCCGGCTCCATCTTGCTGCCGTCACCGCAGACAAAAATGATCGCGCCGGCTTCGATCAGTTTCCAGACCTTGTCTTTCTGCGCCGCGATCAAATCCTGCACATAGCTCTTCGGCGTATCCGTCCGCGAGAACGCAACGTGCAGCTCCGTGATACCCTGCTCCGAGAATCCCTTGAGTTCGTCGGCATACAGAAAATCCTGCTCGGGATGCCGGCAGCCGAAGAACAGCATCGACGCACCGAGCGATTGCCCATTGGCTTTCATCGCCGCGCGCTCCTGAAGGAAACCGCGGAACGGCGCCAGACCCGTGCCGGGGCCGACCATGACGATCGGCGTCGCGGGATTCTCCGGCAGGCGAAAGCCCGCCTTGGTTTCGCGCACCGTCGCATAGACCACATCGCCCGCGCGGCGGCTGGCGAGATAATTCGAACAGACCCCCTTGTAAATGCCGCGCCCGGAGATCGACGGAGCATCGACCACGCCCACGGTCACGCTGCATTTCGAAGCGCCGAGGACAGCGGGGGACGAGGAAATTGAATAGTAACGCGGCGACAGCAGCGAGAGCATTTCCAGATAGGTATGGAACGGCAACTCGCACGCCGGATGCTCCTCCAGCAGATTGTAGACCGACTTCCGCTTGGCCAGGATTTCCGAACGATAGAGTTCTGTTGAAGCCGGATCATCGCCGATCAGAGCTTCGAGCTTCGGCTTTGTCATCGGGCAGCGGGTGTGCTCCGACATGATCTGGATTTGCTTGCGGGTTGCGACCTGCTGTAATTCAACGAACTCGGTCAGCAATCGGCCGACGGATACCGCGTTATCGACAGGCAACTGCGCGCGGCGGCCAGCAGCCACCTGTAGTCGCACCTGATCCGCCGGAAGAAACCCGAACCGGCGCGCGACCGCATCCACCAGAGCCGGATCGTTGCGCGGAACGACGCTGAGATGATCGCCGACGCGGTAGGTGACATTCTCGGGCAATTCGACTTCGATATGCCGGGTCGAGCGCGCCGACGGATTGGCACCCGACCTCTTCTGCAATTCCTCGTTGACCAGAACCTTGACCAGCACCGCGCCGCCGGACGCAGCCACCGTGTTGACCACGCTGGGCGCAACCGGCTCGACCTTGTAGAGCGGCTCGTCATTGGCGTGGCGGCTGAAACCGGTATCGACGCCAAACTCCTGGACAGCAATGGCGCGCAACGATGCGAACCATTTCTCGAACTGTCCTTCGAGGTCGTCGCGGGCATCGCCCTCTCCGCGTGCAACAGCTGCCTTGCCTCCATGCATCGCAAGCCGTTCGTCGATCAGGCGCGGAATCGACTGATACGTCGCCAGCCAGTCGCTGTTGCCGCAGCCGAACACAGCGTAGCGCACGCCATCGAAAGCATCCTTCGGCAGGTCGCTGTTCAGCCACTGGACGAATTGCGTGGCGTTGTCGGGCGGCGCGCCGTTGTACGATGCGCAGAAAATGATGACGCCGCCCTGATCCTTCAGATTGCCGACGTAATCATCGAGCGGCGCAAGCTTGGTCGCGAAGCCGTTGACCTCCGCGAGATCCGCCACGCGATGCGCCAGATCCTCGGCCGTACCGAGGTTAGAGCCGTAGAGAATGAGCAGTGGCGTGTTGTGGCCGGGGCGAACCCGCGCGGGCGCCGTCGACCCCGCACCCTCCGCTACTGCCGTGCCGGGCCGGTTCGCGACGATGGTGCGATCCTGATCGGAACGCGCCCGCACCTTGATCTTGAAGCCATCCGGCTTGATCGTCAGCGTTTCCTTCAAATGCATCTGGTAGCGCGTGTGATCAATCAGCTTGAAGCGCTGCAGGATCATGCCGAGCGCCAATGCGGCCTCATGCATGGCGAAGCCGCGGCCGATGCAGGCGCGCTGGCCGTTACCGAACGGCTTCCAGGCATTGGCGGGACGCTTCGACTCAGCTTCGCGGCTGAAATTCTCCGGATTAAAGACATCCGGATTTGGTCCCCACACCTTTGGATCGCGATGCAGCGCCATCACCAGCACGGTGACGAAGGTGCCCTTTCTGAGCTTGTACTTTCCGCCGATGGTCTCGTCCTTCAGCGGCGAAACGCCATAGGCCGGCGCAGGCGGCCACATCCGAAGCGATTCTTTCAGGATTTGCGAAATGTAGTGAAGCTGCGTGACCTGCTGGAAGGTTGGCTTCGCATCGACATCCGCACCGAGAACGCGATCGACTTCTTCATATGCCTTCTTCAGCACTTCCGGATGTTTGAGCATGGCGTAGAGCGCGCAGGACAGCAGACCGCTGGTGGTCTCGTGGCCCGCAATCAGGAACGTGTTGATCTGGTAACGGATGTTGACGTCGTCGAGCTGCTCGCCGGTGACCTTGTCGACGCCGGTCATCATGGCGTTGAGCATGTCCTTTGCGTTTGCGGCAGCCTCCGCATTCTTACGCCGTTCGGCAACGATCTCGTCCACCATCTTGTTCATGAATGTGACGTCGGCCGCGAGGTCGGTGCGCCGCGCGCGCATGAACAGGCCTTCGAGCGGAAGTCCTCGCGTCATCATGATGGTTTCGAGCGAGCGCACCAGCGCTCCCACAAACGGATGATAGTCCTCGCGATAAAACGAATTGAATCGATAGTCGAAGCCGCACAGGCCGATGGTATCCAGCGTCAGCGCCGTCATGTCGTGGACGACATCGATCTCGTCGTCGGCATTCAGCCGTTCCCATTTCTTGACCAACTGCTCGGCAATATCGACCATCATCGGGTGATAGGACTGCATCGCCCGGCCGCCGAATGGCGACAGCAGGATGTTGTGGGCCTTGCTCCAGTTCGGCTCCTTGGTGTCGGCGGTGAACAGGCCATCGCCGCCGATCGCGCGCACCCGGCGCAGCGCGCCGCGCACCGCCTTGTCGAAACGCTTTTCGTCGCTTAATTCGTTGACGAGATCGTATCCGCCGACGATCACCAGCGGCTGACCCATCATGTCGAGCCAGAAGATCGGCCCGAGCTCCTTCATTTTCCGCACCAGATCCTGCACCGGCGCGGTGGAATCCAGCGACAGCATATTGCCGACCACCGGCTTCTTCGGCGGGTGCGGAATCGGATTCAATTTGTTCTGGGACGCCATCGCTCAGGTTCTCCCCCACGTGATCGTTGATGTCCGGTTCTGTGCCGGAGCTTTGACTCCAAGCTACTGTTCTCGTGGATGTTTTGCAAAGACTTCCGGAGCGAGGATGTGCGGCAACCCGATCAGCCGAACCGCCGCCTGCGCCAATCCAGAATCCTCGCGCTGACCTCGTCAGGCTGCTCCTGCTGGGTCCAGTGGCCGCTGTCCCTGACCATGTATTTTTCAAGGTCCGGAACGATATTCTCCATCCCGTCGCAGGCCGACGGCGGAAGCACCGCATCGTTCTCGGCCATGATCATCAGCGATGGCACGCGCACGGTGTGATCGATATGTGCCGAGCGTTCCCAGTTGCGGGTCATGTTGCGGTACCAATTGATGCCGCCGGTAAAACCCGATATCCGGAACGTATCGACGAAGACCTTCATCTCTTCCGGCGACAATATCTTCTCGCGCGGATCGAGCTTGGCATCGTAGCCGGCGACCATCTGCGGAAACGCCATGTTCAGCTTTGACGAGGCGCCGAGACCCGCCGCGGGCGGCCCGGCACCGACGTCCGCTGTCGATAACTTCTTCTGCGGCATCGGCTTGCGCATGAAGAAATCGAACGTCTTTTCGACATTGTCGGCAAAAATCTTGTCCGGCTCCCGCGCGGGGTGCTGAAATTGCACAATATAGAGGTGATCGCCGTAGCGCTGGCGCAGCAACGCAATCGGATCGGTGGCGGTGCGTGGCGTGTGCGGCGTATTAACGCCGATGACGCCGGCGACACGCGATGGATAGCGCAGCGGCATTTGCCAGACGATGAACCCGCCCCAGTCGTGGCCGACGAAGATCGCCTTGTCGATGTTGAGATAATCGAGAAGTCCAATCAGATCAGCGGTCAGGTTCTCGATATCATAGGCTTCCACCGGCTCGGGGCGATCCGTCGCCCCGTAGCCGCGCTGATCCGGCGCAATCACCCGGATACCCGCCTCGCTCAGGGTCTTGATCTGGTGGCGCCAGGAAAAAGCGATCTCCGGCCACCCGTGACACAGCACCAGCGGCGGTTTGTCAGACTTGGGACCGGCTTCATAGAAGCCCATGCGTATGCCATTCACATTGGCATACTGAAGCGGCGGCATGTCGATCATCGCAGGCATCATGCGTCAGCTTGCAGCGCTTGCACGGTTTTTGGGCGATGCATAGGCCGCGGCCAGAATTTCGAACTCCTTCGGCAGCATGTCGGCCAGATTCTCCACATGCGGAATGATATTGGCCCCCGCAATGAAGCCAAAATCAAGCTGATCGCGATAGCTCTGCACCGTGATGTTGAGCGCAAGGCCGTGAGTCGAAATCGAGACCGGGAAGATATGCAGCAATTCCGCGCCCACCGCATAAAGTGTCTGCCGCGGCCCGGGGACATTCGAGATCGTGACGTTGGCAGACGGCGGCAGCACATCTGAGAGATTCGAGCGGCTGTACAGCAGAGCCAGAACCTGAATCATCAAGGGCGCACCCAGCATCGAGATGTTCGAAATCGACGGCATCAACGCACGCAGCGGATGCGACATTTCCTTGGATTTGGCCGATTGCGCAATGATCGCTTCAAGACGCTCCTTGGGGTCTTCGACATTGGTCGCCAGCGAACAGATCATGCCGAACACCTGGTTGTTGGCGTCGGTGTTGCCTTCCTCCCGCAGTGAAATCGGCACGGCCGCCGTCAGTGAGCGGCTCGGCAAACCGCCCTGCTCCAGTAGATAGCGGCGGAGTACGCCGCTGGACAATGCCATCACTACGTCATTGAGCTTGCCGCCAGCCTGTTTGGCAAGCGCTTTGGCTTCAGGCAGCGATACCGACACACCTGCGAAACTGCGTTCCGAAGAGATCGACTTGTTGAGTATCGTCGACGGCGACACCATATTTGCGAGGCTCTCGCGCGCCTTCGGGTCGGATACTTTGGCGACCATGTCACGAACGCTCTTCACCGTATCCGGCACATTGCCCAGCATTCGCATCCCAGACTCGAGCTGATACATTGCATTGTCGAACAGAATCGAGCCGATGTCGCTCTTGCCACTCCGCGGCAGATCGAAGCTCTTGGCCTTGGTCGCATCAAGCGGCTGACGCCAGAGCTGTGAATAGGAATCCAGAATGTTGGTTGCGATGTCGCGCGGTTCATTTGCAGGTTTATTGACCGCGGCGACTTTTGGAAATTCGCGCGGCACCGGCGTAATGTCGTAGATCATGTTTGTCAGCGCCGCACCCGCGCCGCCGTCGATGCAGGCATGGTGCATCTTCGAGTACAGCCCGACCTCGTTATCTTTCATGCCTTCGAAAACATAGAATTCCCACAACGGACGCGCACGGTTCAACAGCTTGGCGTGCATCCAGCCGACGGTCTGCTCCAAAATCTTGCGGTCGGCCGGTGCCGGAAGACTGGCGCGGAAAATGTGGCGATTGATATCGAACTGGTCGTCTTCGACCCAGCTCGGATTGTCGATGTCGAGAGGCGCCTTTTCCAGCCGCGCTTTCAGGATCGGCGCGACATGAATCCGGTCGGCTATCATCTTCTTGAAGTCTTCGAAGAAGTTCCCCTGATAGCCATCCTTCAGCTTGAAGATCGCCATGCTCCCGACATGCATCGGCATCTCGGGAGTTTCGAGATAGAGAAACGACGCGTCCATCGAGGACAGCTTTTTGGCGTGACTCATGTAGCCCTCCCGTTTCAGCGAGATCACGACGCCCGGGACTATCCTGTCCGCATTCCAGCTTCGTGATCTGATTGCCGCTATCGCCTTTTGGCGCTTCTCATTCGGCAGCAGTGTTGTTAGGCGCGAACTTTCTCCGGACGGGCATAGGCCAGGGCGAACGGCCCGGAACGATCGAACGGATGAAACTGGCTTTCCGGCTGAGCGAGACGATCGGCGACAGCCCACAACGCAGCGGGATTCACCCCGATCCCGATGTGACTGGCGAGCGTGATCTCGATATTTTCCGCACTGTCGGATTCGTTGACGAGACATGTCCGCCAGTTCACGACGCCATCGGTGCGCGTATAGAGTGAGGATGTCGGCACCGGCAAATCGCCGGCCAGCGCCTGAATGTCTTTCAGATCGGCGTCCTGGATGGTTTCACCCGACACCATCTCGTAAACGCGTCTGGCGTTTGTCGCCGTGACGTCGCCGGCAAACGGCGAGCCCAGCGTCACCACATAGCGAACCTTGTCGGGCATACGCAGAGCGAGATCCCGGGCATAGACACCGCCAAGACTCCAGCCGACCAGACTGACCTTGCGGCCGGTGGCGGCGTGAACGCTTTCAAGCAGCTTGCCCAGCTTTTCGCGCATGCTGTAAACGCCACCGACGTTACGGCCGAACCCCCACGGATGGGTCGAGAATCCAAGCAAATCGAGATAGCGCCGCAGAATGAGGGTGGAGACGTCGCTCGCCAGGAGGCCGGGCAATACCAGAACAGGATGACCGTCGCCGCGTGGAGCCGTCAAAAGCGCGGGCGAAAGCAGCAGAGTTGCATTCAGTTCAAGCAGCCCCCGGCCCTCGGCAAGAAACAATCCGAGATGCGGCGGACGCAGGCGGCCTTTTTCGGCAAGGTAGCTCTCGTTAACTGTCATCGCGACCTGCCAGAACGAAAAACATACATTTCACGCATAGTCCGGCTGCCTTCCACAGAAGCAACGATGACCAGTCTAGAAGCATGTTGGGTCTCGTGCCAATCTGCTTTGGATGAAAAGCATCGCTTCAGGACATGTTGGTGAATTTTATTGCTCTGCACCATCATCCGGAACATGGTGGCGGCCGGATTCGTGGCATGCGACCTCATGCCCGAGAGCTGGCCCCATGACGGGCACATTTACTCCCCACTTGCGATAGCCTGCGACCGACGATGCCCGGAACCGTTGATCCTTCATGAGCACTTACCGTCTCGACCACCTCTTTGCGCCGCGCTCGATCGCACTGATCGGCGGAAGCCCGAAACACGCATCGGTCGGCGGCGCGACGCTGCGCAACCTGCTCGCGGGCGGCTTCAGCGGCCCGATTTATGTCATCAACCCGAAGCATTCCGAGATCGAGGGCATCAAGACGCTCCGCGACATCAAGGATATTCCGCAGACGCCGGATCTCACGATCATCTCGACGCCGCCACCGCTCATCCAGGGCATTGTGAAAAATGCAGGCGCACGCGGCTATCCGGCCGCGATGGTGCTCTCTGCCGGTCTCGGCCTCGGCACGGGATCCTATACGGAGGCGATTGCGCAGACCGCGCGAAAGACCGGCTTGCGGTTGATCGGTCCGGCGCTCGGCGTTCTCATTCCGCGCATCAAGTTGAACGCTAGCTTCGCGTCGCGCCTCCCGCAGACAGGTGATCTCGCGCTGATCTCGCAATCCGGCGCAATCTCCACCGCCCTCGTCGAATGGGCTGCGAATCGGAACGTGGGATTCTCCGCCATCGTCTCGACGGGCGAAAACCTCGACGTCGATTTCGGCGACCTGCTCGACTATTTCGCGCTCGATACTGATACACGCGCCATCCTGCTCTACATCGAGTCGATCAGCGACGTTCGGAAGTTCATGTCGGCGGCGCGCGCCGCGGCCCGCGTCAAGCCCGTGGTCGTCATCAAGTCGGGACGTCACACCCAGGGCGCGCGCGCGGCGGCGACCCATACGGGCGCGCTGGCCGGCTCGGATGCCGTCTACGATGCGGCCTTCCGGCGGGCCGGCTTGCTGCGCGTGCTCGATCTAGATGAACTATTTTCCGCAGCCGAAACACTCGGACATCTGCAATCGTCCCATGGTCATCGGCTTGCGATCGTTTCCAATGGCGGAGGTCTCGGCGTGCTCGCGGTGGATCGGCTGATCGACCTCGGCGGTGAACTCGCCGGGATTTCGGAAGACGTCAAGAAAAGCCTCGACAAGGTTTTGCCGGAGCGATGGTCGGGCGCAAATCCGGTTGATATTCTCGGCGACGCAGATGGCGACCGCTACGCGCAGGCTTGCGAGCGGGTACTGGGCGACACCGCCAACAACGCCGTCCTCATCATGAACTCACCCAACACGCTGGCCTCCTCTGTCGAAAGCGCGCAGTCCGTCGTCGCCGCAGTCAAGAAGCATCGCGCGGAGACCTATTCGCGCAAACCCGTATTCACCACATGGGTCGGCGACAATGGACCTGCCGCTGCCGTCTTCGGCGAAGCAGGCATTCCGCATTTCTCAAGCGAGGCGGACGCCGTGCGCGGCTTCATGCACATCGTTCGCTATCGCGAAGGTCTCGACGTAGCGATGCAGACGCCACCCAGCCTTCCGGAAGACTTCGCCCCCGACGTTGCTGCCGGGCGCGCGATCATCCAGAACGCGCTGGACGAAAAACGCGGCTGGCTCAATCCGATGGAGATCAACGAACTGTTCGCGGCCTATGCGATCCCGATTGCCTCCGCCGTGCTGGCGCGCGATCCGGATCAGGCGGCGCGCGCTGCGACACCTATCCTGGCAGCAGGCAAGACAGTCGTCGTGAAGATCAGTTCGCCCGACATTCTCAACAAGTCGGATGTCGGCGGCGTGCGCTTGAACCTGACCAGCGAACGCGCAGTCCATGACGCCACGGACGATATCCTGCAGCGCGCCCGCAAGATGAGACCGAAAGCCCGGATCGACGGCGTCACGATTCATCCGATGATCTTGCGCCCACGCGCGCGCGAGCTGATCGCGGGTCTTGCCGACGATCCGACCTTCGGTCCGGTCGTGGTGTTCGGACGCGGCGGCACCGCCGTGGAAGTCATCAACGACAAGGCGCTGGCATTGCCGCCGCTCGATCTCAATCTTGCGCGCGACCTGATCGCGCGCACCCGCGTATCACGCATTCTCAAAAGCTATCGCGATGTTGCGGCGGCTGATGAAGGCGCAGTCGCACTGCTGCTGGTCAAGCTGGCGCAGATGGCTGCCGATCTGCCGCAAATCCGCGAACTCGACATTAACCCGCTGCTGGCCGACAAGGATGGCGTAATCGCTGTGGACGCCCAAGCTACGATAGCGCCGCTGAGCGAGACGGTCCGCGGCTCCGGCCACTATCGTTTCGCGATCCGGCCCTATCCGAAGGAATGGGAGCGCCACACCGCGCTCAAGGACAACAGGGCCATCTTCGTGCGTCCGGTGCGGCCCGAAGATGAGCATCTGTATCCGGAATTTTTCGCGCATGTCAGCCCGGAAGACGTCCGATTGCGGTTCTTCTCGGCGATGAAGGAACTGACGCATCCGTTCATCGCGCGTTTGACGCAACTCGATTACTCGCGTGCGATGGCCTTCATTGCCATCGAGGAGACCACCGGCAAAATGCTTGGCGTGGTTCGCCTGCACACGGAAGCGGATTTCTCCAGCGCCGAATATGCCATCCTCATCCGGTCCGATCTCAAGGGCATTGGCCTTGGCTCGATGCTGATGAAGATGATTATCGAGTACGGGCGCGCTGAAGGCGTGCCATCCATCCATGGTCAGGTGCTGAGCCGGAATACACCGATGCTGGATATGTGCCGGCAGCTTGGATTTGGAATCCGTCCTGACCCGCAAAACTCGGATATATCGCTGGTCGAGCTGCCGCTCGTCCGTCCGCCGAAATAAGACTCACACGCAGGGATTTTCGATGGCCAGAATTGTCGTGTCCGCAGTCGTCGCGCTGGCCATTATCGCTTGGGCCTATTTCGGCGTGCTGGCGCACTAGCACACTGCCAGAACGCCGGTGCCTAGGGCACCAGCACAGCGCGGCCGACGAGCTTGCCGTTCTTCAGGTCTCGCAACGCCGCATCGACCTGATTCAGCGGCCGCGTCGTGACCGGAATCGGAGCAATCTTCTTGTCGCGGACCAGATCGATCAGTTCCTGCGTTTCGCTCAAGCTGCCGACATAGCTTCCTTGAATGGTAATGGCCTTCATGGCGATGAGCGGAAGCGCCCACGGTGCACCGCCGCCGAACAGGCCGACCATCACCAGCTTGCCTCCCTTGGTGAGGCAGTCGAAGCCGAGCGTGGCAGTCGCTGAATTTCCAACCAGGTCGATCGCGCCGCGGATCGGTGCTCCAGCCTTCGTCATGATCTGCTGCAAGGCATCGGGCGCAGCGCCGTCAACCGTTGCAAGCGCGCCCGCCTTCTCCGCCGCCTCGCGCTTGCCGGCATCGATATCAACCACGATGGCGCCCTTGCCGCCCATGGCTTTCAGAAGCGTCAACGCCATCAGGCCAAGCCCACCCGCCCCAAAAATGACGATGGGCTTGTCGAAGACGTCTTGGACTTTCTTGATCGCGCTGTAAGTCGTCACACCTGAACAGGCATAGGGCGCCGCCGTTACCGGATCGAGACCTTTGAGGTCGAGCAAATAGCGCGGATCACGCACCATGATGTGATCTGCATATCCGCCGTCGCAATAGACACCGAGCGAACTCGGCTTGACGATGCACATGTTCTCGTCCCCGGTCGCGCAAGTCTCGCACTTGCCGCAACCCTGCCAGGGATAGACCAGCCGGATGTCGCCGACCGCAACGCCCTTGGCGTCGGGTCCGAATGCCAGAACTTCGCCCACCGTCTCATGTCCCATGGTCAGCGGCAGGGAGACGCCGCGATCCTTCAGCGACAGCGGCTTGCGGCCATGGCCGAGTTCGTATCCGCCCTCCCAGATGTGCAGATCGCTATGGCAGACACCGGCGGCCTTCACCTTGAGCAGCACCTGCGAACCGGTGGGCTGCGGAGTCGCGACGTCTACTTCCTTCAAGGGCCCATTGAACTCTTCGACCTTAAAGCTTTTCATCGCGTTCCTCCTTTTTCTTGCTGCAACCGTCGAATGCGCGGATGCTGTCGGGGCCGGAGTAGAGGCGAGCGGAGGCAACCCTGTCAATACGGAAGGGGCGCGGCACATGCCTCGACCCGCCAGATGAACCTTGGCCGAAGGCGCAGGATGGACTACCCAAGTCTATGCAGGCAGGGCGTTTCGCCCTCGCCTGCTATCGAGAGCAGCCGCAATGCCCGACCAGTTTGACTGGAATCTCGTTCGATCATTTCTCGCCATTACGCGCACCGGCAGCATGACGGCCGCGGCGAAGCGCCTGAAGGTCGACTATTCAACCCTCAGCCGCCGCATCACAGCGCTTGAGACGTCGCTCGGCGCTCAACTGTTCGACCGCCGCACCAGCGGATCGTCCCTCACTGAGGCCGGCGAACGGTTGCTGGAAAAGGCCGAGCAAATGGATCAGCTTGCGACCTCCGCGGCGCAGTCGATCGGCAATTCGAAACTCGAAGCCACCGGCGCGGTGCGGATCGGCACCCCCGACGGCTTCGGCACCAAATTCATCGCACCGCGCCTCGGCGAACTCTGCGACCGGCATCCAGATCTCACTATCGAACTCGTGGCGATGCCGCGCGAGTTCAGCCTGTCCCGTCGCGAGGCCGACATCGCGGTCAGCCTGACGCAGCCGAGCGAAGGACGGCTGCATTCCCGCAAACTGACGGATTATGAGCTCGGTCTTTACGCATCACGGGAATATGTCGCCAACAATCCCGCGGTCAAAACCGCCGCCGACGTGCCGTCGCACCGGTTCATTTCGTACATCGACGACCTGATTTACTCGCCTGAACTGGAGTATGCACATTTCGTATCCCCGGACCTGCGCCCCGCGATCAAAAGCTCGAATCTCATCGCTCAACTGAATTCCACGATCGCAGGCGCCGGTCTTTGCGTGCTGCCCTGCTTCATCGCAAAGGACGAGCCGACGCTGGTACGGGTCCTGCCCTCGTTCCGCCTGATCCGGACATTCTGGCTGCTGCTGCACAGCGACCTTCGTAATACCGCACGCGTGCGGGTCACCGCAGACTTCATTGCCGAGCAGGTCAGCGAAGCGTATGCGCTGTTCCTGCCGCCAGCCGCCCAATAAAACTCAATAGTATCCGCCACCCGAATAACAACTGCCGCATCCCGTATTCGGCGGAGGCGTCTGGACGGAGTTTGTCTGATTTGACTGGGACTTGTTCTTGGCAACGTTGTTGCCGCCATCAAAGATCGAGAAGTAGCCGAGGGGATCGGTCCCCGGCGGCTTCGCGGGATCGGTGACGATGGTTTTACCGAAGCCCAGACGAGCTGCCATTTGATCGGTCGGCAAATCCGTCACGCCGCCCGTTTGCCCCTGCCCGCTTGTCAGCACCGCCATGATTTTCTGAAGCAGGAAATCCGGAATCGGGAACGGCTCCGGTATCGGATCGTTCGGGCCCGTCACCCACGTCATATAGCCCGGCCGGACAATCACCGAACCGGTGTTGTTCTTGATGACCACCGAGCCGACGTGACCGATGACAATCTCGCCCTTGGCCTGCGCGAGCCTGGGATCGGAGCCGGTGAAGCCAGGCGGAATCGGATAGACCACCGTCGCCACGCCGCCGCGAATGCCCAGCGTTGCGACTGGCGTATTCACGGTCACGCCTGCAGTGTGGCTGATCTGGCCGCCGACGAACCGCATCACGCCCTTGCTGACGGTCGCCACCATCTTGCCGGTGCCGGTATTCGGATCGTAGACGTACTCGTCGATCACGATATTGCTGTTGCGGCCGACGTTCAGTGTCGAGGTGTCGGGGAACATGATCTGCGTCGAGCCTTGCGCCGACGTCTGCACCCGCTCCTTGTAGATAACGTTGGTGCCGATCGTGAGTGTACGCGCAGACGCGCCGGGCGGCGTTCCTGTTGCTTCGAGATTGACCGCCCCGACGCGCCCGGAATTCTGGGCATCTGCATGTGTGATCAACGCCGTCGTCGATAGCCACGCGGTCAACAGCGACGTGAGATATGCGGGTTTTCTGAAAAACATCTGGTGCTACCTCAGAATCGGGCCGTCGGGCCGAACATCACGGAGAAGTTCTCGAGGCGATAGTTGGGCAATGACGAACTTGTCCGGTCGTATTGTACGGCAGCCGAAAGACCGAATGTATTCGTAATCGGTGCATTGAACAGCGCACCCACCGACCACTGGCCGTCGTTACGAACCGTCAGCGGATCGATAAACGGATTGGCCGCATCGAAATGGGTTTCAATGCGGCGAACGAACGGCGCGATACTCCAGTTGCGCGACATCCAATCCGCCGGAGGCGCGAACTCCAGAGTGAGCGCTGCCTCGATGGCCCACTGGTCGAAAGACTGGAACACGAATGCGGATTCGCCCCGGCGGTAAAGCCCCCGCGCGTCGAGCTTGATCTGCTGCGCGATATTCCAGCTCGCCGAAAGACTGGTCGTGTACCAGTCGCCGGTGTTGAAACCCGACACCGGGACGACATCACCGGTCTTGAACTCGGCGCGGCGCCATTCGAAATCAGGGCCGAAGGAAAACCGGTCGTTCACCGGAAACTTCAACGCTACGCCTGCGCCGACAGTGGACAGATAGTTGTATCCGCCGAGCCAGGTATTGCCGCCCACGACATATGGCTTGATTGTTGCGCCCGGCAAAAGCTCCGGAGCCAGCGCCAGCCGCGGGCCGAAACTGACATCGAAAAAGCCGACGTTCAAATCTTTCAGACGCGATTGCTCGGTGAGATAACCAACCGCGCGCGTTTCGAGAATGTCGCCGCGCTGGTTCTGAAGATCGTAATCGTGGCTCAGACCCACCAGTCCAAACCAGTTGATGTCGCTTTTCTGCCGGGCCGTAGGGAGCAGAGCAAGATCCTGACCGCCGAGGCGCAGAACTCCGCCGCCGGGCGCGAAGCTCGCATTGCTCTGCGAACGTATGCCGGTCTGCACGAATCCGGAGAACCGGCTCTGCTGAAGCTGCTTCTCGGTATCAGGCAAATAGGTTTCGACGCGCTGTTTCGTGATGGCGTCGATGTCAGGACTCGCGAGGGCTTCCTTGAAATAGCGACGCGCCATTTCATAAGAGCCAAGCCGGAAATACAGCGCGCCCAACTCGTACTTCACGCGGGTGAGCTTGGGATTATAGAACAGGAGGCGTTCAAGGGCGCCGATCGCCGCTTCGTAATCGCCTCGCACCGTCGCGACTCTCACGAACTCGAATGTCAGTTCATGGTTCTTCGGATTGCGAACCATCTGCTGGAAGAGCTGGTCCTGCTGGGCGGCATCCTGAGACCATGCGCGATCAGTCGGCACCGCAAGCATGAGCGCGCACATAACCATCAAGCCTCGCGGGCGTGAAATACCCGATCGCAAACTTGCCAAGGCTCCATGCACGCGAAAAAACATAACTCTCAAACCCCACCAATCAATCAATCCCGGACAAAAACCACGGAAACCCTGCACGATCAACGGTATAACCGGCACTTCCCGTGGCCGATTTGCTACAGATGGCAGAAAAGAATGCGAGCTCCGCCGCCCTGTCGGGACCGTTTAGCGGTTACGTCTAACCGTAACGCATACATTGGTACATGTGAGCGATCCATCGGTTCACTTCGTTGAAGGCCATTCGTGCCGGAAAACGCGCATCGGTCTCGTGCTTTGCCAGCAGAGAGGCCAGAAAAGAACCTTCCGGGGGCGCCAGATTGTGAGGCACCCCTGCTCGGCGCCAAACCTCGTCGTGAATCTGAAAAAAGCAGAAATCATTGCACTTTCGATTCAATTCCTCCGCACATTCTGGATTGAACAAGTCCGGCACCTCAACCCAAGATAGGGGTCCAAGCGGTTGCCGGTTTCGAAAGCCGCCAATCTGGTGGGTATCGAGCAAGGTGCTCATTAATGCGGAGCCGGATTTCTCCCAATCCTCAAGCGAATTGCCGAGTGCTTCAGTCATCGCGACGGCATTCCCCAGCAACGGATGACCGGCGGGGAATTTAAGTGCGCTCATCGGGACGCGGCCAAATATATCGGGCCCGGGAATGAAAACATCTTCCTGCGGAAGGTCAGGCGTCATCAGAACGATGTCCGGATCGATCCACCAGCCTCCAAGCTGATGGAGCAGCGCATAGCGAAACAGGTTCGCGTGAATTGCGACCGGACCATTCTCCGATAGCGGACGAAGGATTCGCTCGCGCCCCATGATGCGTTCGGCGCTCTTGACCTCTATCCAGTCCGGAAGAACAAGGTCGGCGTTGTAAGAGAACACCTCCACACGATGACCGCGATCCACAAAACTCCGCAAGCACATCAGCTGATATGGCCCCATGGCCGTGCCATGCCAGAATGTTCTGACGGTCTGCGGTTCACGTGCAATGGCGTGTTGCGCGGGGGCTTGCTGCTTGTCTTCAACCTCATGAAACAGGCGCATTCCCGGCTCCCAGCCGTGGACCTTTATCGACTGCGCCAGACGATCGAGCGTGTCATAGCGAATTTTGTCGATCGCGAGCTTTGTCTTCAGTTCCTCGAGTACGCGGTATTCACGCACCCAGGCTCCAACAGCTTCGAACGACAAACGCGCGCGCGCCGGAACATCGATTTCAAAACGCCTGAAGAGAACGTCGAGAAAGCTTCCTTCCGGTGGCCCGTAGTTCTTCGGAAAACGGTACAGCCGCCATGCTTCATTCCACAGATGCGTGAAGTCGCTTCCGGCAAGGCGCTCCGCGACGCTGTCGCAAAGTGCAGGATCAAAAAAAGCCAGCACCTCCGTGTGAGGGATTTCATACGCCCTGGATTTGGGAAGGATCAGATGATCCAGGGCGTATTCAGATACAAGGCGCGTGAAAAGCGCGGGGCCGATGACGACACGCGCCGCGTCGGTTGCCGCCATGCCGGCTTGCGGTAACAGGCGCCACGCCTCTTCGATAGCTCCTGCCATCACCGGAGATTTTTCCGGAAATTTCATCACCGCGGCGTTGACGGAATCCCAGCGCTCGGAGGCGATATACGTTTTCGATGCCGGAAGTTGCTGGCCCAGAAAAATAATATCGAGGTCGATATACCAGCCTCCGAACTTATGGACGGCGAGGTATCTGAACAGGTCGGAGTGAAGAGCGAAAGACTTGTCACCGCTCGCATGGCGAAACTGATGAACCGGGCCCGACAGAATCTCGTCCGCGTCGGCGACTTCGACACCATCGGGCACAACGAGATCCTTGTCATAGGTATAAACAAGGACGCGAGCGCCGGATGCTACGACGCTTTTCAGCGACAACTGCTCGTAATAGCTCAGACCGGGACCGGTCCAGAACGTCCGGACTTCCTGGCGCGGGGGTGTGGACACGTGGGACGGCATAAAAAGAACCCGAATTATTCCGTTTGCTCTCCACTTGTTATAGGCAATATTTCCAAACCTCCATCCTTCACGCAAACCCGGGAGCATCACCCGTCATGAAGACGGTTCTTTTTACCTGGGAGCTTGGCGGCGGGATCGGCCATGTGATGAGCCTAAGCCGCTTTGCTGCACGTCTCAGACCACACGGTGTTCGCCCGGTCGCAGCTGTGCGAAATCTGGAATCCGCCCAAATCCTTCGCGATGCGGGTATCGAAATCTTTCAGGCCCCCCGCTGGCCGGTTGAATTTCTCACCAACGAGCAACGCGCATCGCTTTCGTCGGCTACGATGAACGACCTGCTGGTCGCGATTGGTGTGGCAAATGAAGACGCGCTACGCACCCTGCTTCAGCAGTGGGACGACATTCTCAAGGCCGTCGGGCCTGATCTCGTCGTCGCGGATTATGCCCCCGCCTCCTGTCTGATGTCACGCGGACGGATCCCACTTCTGATCATTGGAAACGGATACACGCTGCCGCCCTCCGAGATGAAGCGGTTTCCGCTGATACATCGCTCATATGCGCCCTTATGGGACGAAGATGAAACGCTGTCGGCAGTCAACCGCGCGATGCGGTCGGTCGGCCGATTGCCTTTGGAAAGGCTTCCGGAAATCTTCGCTGCGGATGCGCGGTTTGTTGAAACCTTCCCTTTGTTCGATCCTTACGACGCGCAGAGACTTGAGTCCGCGAATGGACCGGTCTTCGGCAGCCCGCCTGCAGGACGTCAGCAGGACGCACATCTTGTGCTCGTCTATCTTTCGCGAGGCTACGAACCGCGTCTCGATATCGTCAAAGCGCTTCGGCCACTCGCCAGCCGGCTATATATTCACTCGCCGCAACTGACGCCTGAACAATCTGCTGATCTCGGCCAAGGGGGCGCCCGGATCCATCCGCACCCGCTCCCCTTGCGTGAATTGCTGCCGCTGGCACGCCTCGTTGTTCACCTTGGCGGAAGCGGTCTTTCTGCTGAAGCCCTCGCAGCCGGCGTGCCTCAGCTCGTGCTGGCCACCCACATCGAACAGCAGTTGAACGCCACGGCGCTTGAGAGCGCCGGTGTGGGCCAGATGATCAAGGATTTCGATCCGAATTCGAGAGTTTCGCCTGACATGGTCGAAGCGCTGCTTGCCGACGAGGCGATGGCACAGCGGGCGATGAACGTGGGCGAACAACATCGCAACATGCTGGAAGCCATGAAACCTATTGCAGCGTTCGAGACCGCCGCACTGAAGCTACTCTACACCTGATGCTTGGGAGGCTGGCGACCCGATCGCCGCGTAAGCAGCCGCGCTGCGAACGCATGCCAGACCTCGATCGCGTGATCCGCGCATCCACTTGCCTGCGACCGCGAATACCGGCATAAGTTAATCGATTAATTAACAACAAACCGACTCTCAGGGAGAGACTGCCGATGGCTGCACCTTCGCGCGCCTTGCCGGTGCCAACACCCGAAACCAAACATTTCTGGGAAGGCACGCAGGCGAACGAGCTTCGTCTGCAACGCTGCGACGATTGTTCTCATGTCTATTTTCCGCCACGTCCATTTTGTCCATCCTGCGCATCGCGCAAGGTCAGCGTGTTCAAGGCCAGCGGCAAGGGCAAACTCTACAGCTATGTGATCAATCACCGGCCCGCTGCGCCCGGCTTTACGCCGCCCTACGCCATCGCCGTGGTCGAACTCGACGAAGGCCCGCGCATGATGAGCAACATCCTCGATTGTCCGCAGACGCCTGAGGCTCTTGTGCTCGACATGAAGCTCGAAGTCGCGTTCGAGGAAGTTAGCGACAAGATCACCCTTCCCCAATTCCGTCCGGCGAAGGGCTAGAAACCATGCGCAGAAATCAGGTTGCCGTCGTCGGCGCGGCAGAAACCACCAAGCTCGGCGTCATTCCGGACATGTCGCAGATTCAATTGCACGCGGACGCCGCGCTGAACGCGCTGGCGGACGCAGGGTTGAAACTGTCGGACATCGACGGCATCGCCACCGCGGTCGAAACGCCGCAGCAGCTCGCTCACTACCTCGGCATCACGCCGACCTGGGTCGACGGTACGTCGGTCGGCGGCTGCTCGTTCATGCTGCACGTCCGCCATGCCGCGGCGGCCATCGAAGCCGGGCTGTGCAAGACTGTGCTGATTACCCACGCCGAGAGCGGCAAGTCCATGATCGGCAAGCTGCCGCGCTCGATTCCGGCGGACAGCCTGCAAGGCCAGTTTGAAGCGCCGTTCGGCGTCTACGGACCGCCGAGCATGTTTCCGATTCCCGTGCTGCGCTACATGAAGACCTACGGCATCACCCACGAACAGATCGCGATGGTGTCGGTCGTGCAGCGCGAGTGGGCCGCGAAGAACCCGCGCGCCATGATGAAGGATCCGATCACGGTCGCGGACGTGCTCAACTCGCGGATGATCGCCTATCCGTTCCGCATTCTTCAGTGCTGCCTCGTCACCGACGGCGGCGGCGCACTGATCCTGACTAGCGCCGACCGCGCGAAGGATTTTCCGCAGAAGCCCGTCTACGTCCTCGGCACCGGCGAAAGCGTCGAGACCCCGATGGTCAGCCAGATGGAAACCTTCAACTCGTCGCGCGCCTTCAAGGTGGCAGGACCGACGGCGTTTCGCGAAGCCGGCATCGCGCACAAGGATGTCGATCACCTGATGATCTACGATGCCTTCGCGCATCTGCCGCTGTTCGGCCTCGGCGATCTCGGCTTCATGCCGCATGAGGAAACCGGCAAGTTCATCGCCGATCGCAACACCGCCATCGGCGGCAAGCTGCCGATGAATACCAACGGCGGCGGCCTCAGTTACATGCACTCGGGCATGTACGGCATGTACGCACTTCAAGAGAGCGTACGGCAGATGCGTGGCATCGCTCCGGCCCAGGTGCCGGGCGCGAAGATCTCGGTCTGCCATGGTGTCGGCGGCATGTTCGCCGCATCAGGCACGATCATTTTCACCAACGAGCGCTGACAACAAGAAACAGGAGCGAAACGGATGGCCAACAACAAATCGCTCGACGGCAAGGTTGTCGTCGTCACTGGAGCGGGCCGCGGCATCGGTCGCGAGATCGCGCTGCTCGCCGCCGCCGAAGGCGCCAAAGTCGTGGTCAACGATCCCGGAGGCGCGTCGGATGGTTCGGGCACCAGCGCCGCTCCGGCCGAAGAAGTCGTCGAGGAAATCAAGAAGCGCGGCGGAACGGCCGTTGCCAATTTCGAGTCGGTGGCAGAAGCCGTTCCCGCCAGCAAGATCATCAAGCAGGCTGTCGATACCTACGGCAGGCTCGACGGCGTCGTGAACAATGCCGGCATTCTGCGCGACGCGATCTTCCACCGCATGAGCATCGACGCGTTCGAGGCCGTCATCAAGGTCCACCTGATGGGCTCGTTCTATACCTCGCACGCCGCGGCGCGGATCTTCCGCGAGCAGGAAAGCGGCAACTTCGTCCATTTCACCTCGACGTCCGGCCTGATCGGAAACTTCGGGCAGGCGAACTATTCCGCGGCAAAGCTCGGCATCGTCGGCCTGTCCAAGTCGATCGCGCTCGACATGGAACGCTTCAACGTGCGCTCGAACTGCATCTCGCCATTTGCATGGAGCCGTATGATCGGGACAATTCCGACCGAGACCGAGGAAGAAAAAGCGCGCGTGGCCCGCATGCAGAAAATGAGCGCGGACAAGATCGCGCCGGTGGTGGCCTTTCTGTTGAGTGATGCTGCCAAGGATGTGACCGGTCAGATTTTTGCGGTACGCATGAACGAAATCTTCCTGATGGGTCAATCGCGCCCGCTGCGCTCGATTCATCGTTCGGAAGGATGGACCCCCCAAACCATCGCCGAACATGGCATGCCGGCGCTAAAGTCGTCGTTCTACAAACTGGACCGCTCGGCCGACATCTTCCCGTGGGATCCGGTCTGAACCACGAAACGAGACTGCATCACCATGCCCGGCCTTGTGCCGGGCATTTTTGCTTCCGCGTGTTACTAATCCTACTTGAACGACCCGTGCCGCCCCTGCCCGCTGGCAAAGCGCGTGGCTCCTTCCAACGTTTCGCCGGATGCAATGACCCCGAGTCCGCCCTGCATCTCGTCCACGATTGCAACCTCTTCCTCAAGGTCCCACTGACGCAGCGCCGAGCGCTTGTCGTTGCGCAGGCAGGCTTGTGGAAAGCGGGTCAGTTCCTGCGCCAGCGCGACAGCATGGGCCCGCGCCTCGCCTTTCGGCACAAGCCTGTTCGCCAGACCGATGTCGAACGCTTCCTTTGCATCGACCGGACGCCCGGTGAGGATCAGGTCCATCGCGCGCGAATGGCCGATCAGCCGCGGCAGCCGAATGGTGCCGAGATCGATCAGCGGCACGCCGAAGCGGCGGCAGAAGATGCCGAACGTCGCACCTTCGCCAACCACGCGCATATCCGCCCACAGCGCCAGCTCCATGCCGCCCGCAACGGCATGACCTTCCACCGCCGCGATCACCGGCTTGCTCAGGCGCAGCCGGCTCGGCCCCATCGGCGCGATGGTATTATGGCCGCCAGGCTCGCGCTTCTTCTCGCGATCGCCAATTGCAACGGCTTTCAGATCGGCACCCGCGCAGAAGGTTCCGCCGGTGCCGGTGAACACCGTGACGGAGGAATCCGGATCGGCGTCAAAGGCACGGAACGCATCGAACAGCCGGCGCGCGGTGGCGCCGTCGACGGCGTTCTTGCGCTCAGGCCTATTGATGGAAACGATAGTGACGGGTCCCTCGCGCTCGACAAGAATCGTGTCAGTATCTTGCATCGCTCCCTCCCACTGATTCTGATGTCAGCCGCTGTTACGCAGCCCCGCCGAAATTCCATTAATGGTCAATTGAATCCCGCGCAGCACCTGCTCGTCGGTGCTCTGTGCGCGGTGCGCCTGAAGCAGTTCAACCTGCACGTGATTGAGCGGATCCAGATAAGGAAAACGGTTGCGGATCGAACGTTCCAGCAACGGATTTCCCTGCAACAGCCGGTCGTGCCCCATGATCGTCAGCAATGAATCGATCGACTCGTGCCACTCGGCGCGAATGCGGCCGAAGATCGTGCTGCGCAGTTTTTCGTCGGGAACCAGATCGGCATAGCGCGACGCAATGGCGATACTGCTCTTGGACAGCACCATATCCATGTTCGACAGCAGCGTCTGGAAAAACGGCCACTCGCGATAGAGTTCCTGCAAGAATGCAATGCCCTTGTCCGGATGTTGCTTGATCCAGGCCTCGACCGCGCTGCCGAAACCATACCAGCCCGGCAGCATCAGCCGGCACTGCGCCCAACTGAATACCCACGGAATCGCACGCAAGTCCTCAATCTTGCGCGTCTTGGTGCGCGAGGCTGGGCGGCTGCCGATATTGAGCGTCGCAATCTCGCTGATGACGGTGGAAGCCCAGAAGTAATCCTCGAACCCCTCGGTTTCGTAAACCAGATCGCGGTAGGCCGCATAGGCGAGATTGGACAATTCCTCCATCGCCGCGATGTATTCGTCTCGCGGGGCGGAATGCTTTGGTTGCAGGAGGCTCGCCTCCAGCGTCGCCGCCGCGAGAATTTCGAGGTTGTGACGCCCGACATCGGCGTTGGAATACTTGCTCGAAATGATTTCGCCCTGCTCAGTGATGCGGATCTGACCGTTCACCGCCCCGCCCGGCTGCGCCAGAATGGCGTCGTAGCTCGGCCCGCCACCGCGACCGACCGAGCCGCCACGGCCGTGGAACAGCCGCAGGCGCACCCCGTGACGTTCGAATACGTCGACAAGACTGATCTCGGCTTTGTACAGTTCCCAGCCCGAAGTGACGAAACCGCCATCCTTGTTGCTGTCGGAATAGCCGAGCATCACTTCCTGAATGTTACCGCGGCTCTCGACAAGGCGGCGATATTCCGGCAGCGCAAACAGGCCATCCATGATCTGTGCGCACTGGCGTAGATCGTCGATGGTCTCAAACAGCGGTACGATATTGAGACGGCTGGTTCCGTCGGGCGCGACCAGCCCTGCTTCCTTGAGCAGCACGACCACTTCGAGAAGGTCCGAGACACCTTCCGTCATCGAGATAATGCACTGGGGGATCACTGCGCCGCCAAACGTAGCGTGGGCTTCCGCAGCCGCGCGCAGCACAGCCAGTTCCCTGATCGTCTCTTCGCTGTATGCGACGAATGGCGACGCCAGCGGGCGCGCGGTATTCAACTCGCGCGACAGCAGCGCGATGCGCGCGTCTTCCGCCATGTTCTTGTAGCTCGTGCCCGGTTCAGCCGCCTCAAACAACTCCGAGATGGTGCGCTCATGCACGGCAGAATTCTGCCGCATGTCGAGGGCGGCGAGATGGAAACCGAAGCAATCCACCGCGCGGCGCAGATGCCGCAGCCGCCCGCGTGCGATCACCAGCGAATTGTTGGCGACCAATGAGGCGTGCAGCACGTCAAGATCGCGCGCCAGTTCATCCGGCCCGACATAGGCCTCGGCGGCGCCCACCGGCGGGCGGCTGGTCTCGATCTCCAGTTTGCGGGCAGTAGCCGTGAGCCGCGCATAGATGCCGGAGACCGCGAGGCGATAAGGCTCACCAGTCCGGTGCGGCGACGGATCTGGCGACTGCTGAGCCAGCGCACGCAGGTCCGGCGACACATCGGCCAGATGCGCGGCGAGCGACAATTCCCCGCCGAGTTCGTGCAGTTCGGCGAGATAGAAGCGCAGAATCTGCGTGCTCTGCATCTTCAACGTGCCACGCATCACATCGGCAGTGACGAACGGATTGCCGTCGCGGTCGCCGCCAATCCAGCTTCCCATTTTCAGGAAAGTTGCCAATTCCGGCGCGTCGTGTGAATTCGGTGCCGTGCCCCCCTCTTCGGCCAGACGGTCCTCCAGCGCGCAATGCAGCCGCGGCACCTCGCGCAGGAACGTGTAGTCATAGAACGACAGGCCGTTGGCGACTTCGTCCAGCACCGTCAGCTTGGTCCGGCGCAGCAGATTGGTCTGCCACAGCGTCACCACCGCGCGGCGTAACTGCTCGTCGCTGGCCGCGATCTCGTCCGCGGTCATCTGGGTGCGGTCGCGAATGTCGAGCACCGACGCGATTTCCATTTCGCGGTCGATGGTGCTCTTGCGGCGAACCTCGGTCGGATGCGCTGTCAGCACCGGACTCATGAGAGCCCTGGCGAAGAACGCCCGCAGCGCATCGGCGTCGATGCCCGCGTCCTTCGCGCGCGACAGTGCCCGCGCCAATGTCCCGGGACGCGCGGCCACGCCCGCCATGTCCTGCGCGCGCCGCTGCCGGATGTTGTTCTGGTCCTCGGCGATATTCGCCAGATGCGAGAAGTAGCTGAAGGCGCGGACGATGCGGACAGTCTCCGCAATCGACATGCCGTCGAGAATGGCTTCGAGTTCGCGGCGCGCCGGCTTATCGTCGTCGCGATGAAAACGGATCGAGGTCTGGCGGATGCGCTCGACCAGATCGAAGACATCCGCGCCTTCCTGATCGCGCACGGTGTCACCGAGAATGCGCCCGAGTCGCCGGATATCGGCACGCAGCAGCGCATCGTCGTCGGATGACGGAACTTCGCCGTCCTGAAGCCTGCTATCAGGGTTTCTGGGTGAAGACGCGTCGGGCGACATGAATGATCCGCTTGCGCGAGAAATGACCGGCATTCCTCAAGTCGCAATTTTTCGCGGAGGACGCAAGCCGCGCCCCTAAATTTTGCGCCCTGCTCGTTCCCAGTACGGATCACGCAGCCGCCGTTTGAAAATCTTGCCGGAATCCTCGCGCGGCAGGCTGGCCTGGATCTCGATGTGTTTCGGCACCTTGTAGCCCGCCAGCGAGGACTTGAGCTGCTCGCGGATCACTGCCACATCCAGCACAGCGCCGGGTTGCGGTTCGATCACCGCCATCAGCGCCTCGCCGAATTCCTCGTCGGGAATGCCGAACACGGCGCAATCGTGAATGCCGGCAATGCCGTGCAGCACCGCCTCGATTTCCGCCGGATAGATATTGACCCCGCCGGAAATCACCATGTCGCGCTTGCGGTCGCAGATGAACACATAGCCGTCCGCGTCGATATAGCCGACATCGCCGCTGGTGATGAAACCGTCGCGATCGATCTCGGCGCGCTTCTCAGGTTTGTTATGATAGGTGAAATCGGGATTGGCGGCGATGCGTGAGTAGATTTCGCCGATCTCGCCCTGCGGCAAAATCCGGCCATCGTCACCGATGAATCGCAACTCCGCGCCCGGCGAGATCTTTCCGACCGTGCCGGGCTTCTTCAAGGCATCTTCGGAACTGGCGAAAGTCACAGCGCCCGATTCGGTGCTGCCGTAGAATTCATAGATCACCGGCCCGAACCATTCGATCATGGCGCGCTTCACTTCGGCCGGGCACGGCGCGGCGGCGTGGATGATGTGGCGCAGCGAGGACACATCGTAGGACTTGCGGACGTGTTCGGGCAGCTTCAGAAGGCGGGTGAACATGGTCGGCACCATGAACACGTTGTCGATCCTCTGCTCATCGATGATGCGCAGAAATTCCTCGGGATCGAAGCGCGGCATCAGCACCAGGGCGTCGGCGAGCCGCCCGGCGCGAAGACCGAACGCATTCGGCGCGGAATGGTACAGCGGTCCCGGCAACAGCGCGCGCACGCCGGGTTTCAAGCCGTAGATCAGCGCGCGCATCGCTTCCATCGATGCCGTCTGCTCAGGCGTCGGAGCGTAACGTTTGACGCCCTTGGGATGCCCGGTGGTGCCGGAGGTGTAGATCATGTTCTGCGGCTGCGGCAGCGCCGGACCATCATATGGCGTCTGCTTGGCGAGCCAGCCATCGAAATCGAGCGCTCCGGGTACGCCTTCAAGACGCGCACGATCGATACGGTACGTGTCCACGATCTCAGGCGGCGGCGATACGCTGAGCATCGTGACGCCCGGAGGAACAATCCCGTGAAGCCCATGCAGCAGATCGGCATGGCCGATCAGCACGCGCGCGCCGGAATCCTCCATGACATAGGCAATTTCATCCGCCTTGAAATGCCAGTTGACCGGCACCGCGTAGGCTCCGAGCATCATCACCGCATACGCAGCTTCAAGAAACGCGATGTCATTGCGCATTAGGATGCCGACGCTGTCGCCCGGCCTGATACCAAGCGCCGCGAGACCTCCCGCGATCAGGCGTGCACGATCGTTGACCTCGTCACGCGATTTGCGGCGATCGCCGCTGATGATGCCGGTGGCGAGCGGCGCAGCGGATGCCGTCATGACAGCGCCCGCCTAGTTCGACCCATCCACAAATTTCGGCGCGCGTTTCTCGATATTGGCCCGCACGGCCTCGGTTTGGTTGGGCGTTCCCATCACCTTCATCTGCTCGACGGATTCCGCCAGCAGCGCAGGACCCGGATCGCCGCCGAGATTGTTCAGCATCCGCTTGATGCCGCGGATGGCGTCCGGATTCTTGCCCGCGATCTCGCGCGCGGTTTCCAGGGCCTCCTTGCGCGGATCGTCGCAGATCCGTGTCGCGAGGCCGTAGCTCATCGCCTCCTGCGCCGAGAAAATCCGGCCGGTGAAAGCCAGATCACGCAGAATGTCGTCGCGCACGAGGCGTGCGAGGATCGGCGTGCCCGCCATGTCAGGCACCAGGCCCCATTTGATTTCCGTCACCGACATGCGCGTATCCGGCGCGAGGAAACGCATGTCCGCCCCGATCGCCAATTGAAAGCCGCCGCCGAACGCAACGCCATGCACGGCGGCAATTACAGGTACCGGCAATTGCCGCCAGCCCCAAACCGCCTGCTGCGAATGATTGGCGAGGCCATGCGTGCGCTTGGCAAGATCGCGCAGGTCGCTGGTGCCTTCGCCCATCGCGGCAAAACGTCCCATGTCGAGACCCGCGCAAAACGCCCGTCCCTCGCCGGACAGCACCACCGCGCGCAGGCCCTTCTCGCTCCTGAGCCGCTCCGCCGTGTCCACCAGTGCGTTGAACATCGCCACATCCAGCGCATTCATCTTGTCGGCACGGACGAGGCGAACGTCGGCGACGCCTTCGGACATTGAAACCGTAATGCGATCCGTCGTGGCGACAGTCATGGCGTTCTCCCGGATTGTTTTGTTTCTCTCTTTACACGATTAGACCATGCTGTTTTAATTAATCAACTAACTAATGAACAAAAACACGTCAGGGCAGGATTGCACCATGTTTAAAGATCGTCTCCTCGAAGGCCGCAAAATCCTGGTGACCGGCGGCGGCACCGGCCTCGGCAAGGCCATGGCGGCGAAGTTTCTCTCGCTCGGCGCGGAAATCCACATCTGTGGCCGACGCAAGGGCGTGTGCGACGACACCGCCGCCGAACTGATGAAGCTGCATGGCGGCAAGGTCACGGCCCATGGCGTCGATATTCGCGACGCCGCCGCGGTCGACGCGATGATCGAGAGCGCGTTCAAGGACAGTCCCCTCACCGACCTCATCAACAATGCGGCCGGGAATTTTATTTCTCGCACGCAGGATCTCACGCCGCGCGGCTTCGATGCCGTCGCCAACATCGTGATGCACGGCACGTTCTATGTCACCCACGCCGTTGGCCGGCGTTGGATCGCCGGGGGCCATCGCGGCAATGTGGTCTCCATCACGGTGACGTGGGTACGCAATGGCAGCCCCTATGTGGTGCCCTCCGCCATGAGCAAATCCGCGATTCACGCCATGACCATGTCGCTCGCCACCGAATGGGGCCGTTATGGCATCCGTCTCAATACAATCGCGCCTGGCGAAATCCCGACTGAAGGCATGAGCAAGCGCATCAAGCCCGGCGATGAAGCCGGTGCGCGCACCATCGCCATGAATCCAATGGGCCGCGTCGGCAGTATGAGCGAACTGGAAAACCTCGCGACGTTCCTGATCTCCGGCGGTTGCGACTGGATCAACGGCGAGACCATCGCCATGGACGGCGCGCAGGCGCTGGCCATGGGCGGCAACTTCTACCAATTGCGCGACTGGAAGGACGATGACTGGAAGGCCGCGCGCGACGCCATCATGGCGCAGAACGAGAAAGATAAGGCCAAGCGAACCTGACCAAAGCGGACAAAAAAATAGCCGCAAGCCAACAACCATAACAACTTGGGAGAAACTGAATGCGTTTGATGAAATCGACATGCATCGCCGCCGCAGCGGGAGTCTTGCTCGCGGCAACAAACGGCGCGCTTGCCCAGAAGAAATACGATACCGGCGCCACCGACACCGAAATCAAGATCGGCAATATCATTCCCTACAGCGGACCTGCCTCCGCCTATGGCTCCGTCGGCAAGGCGATGGCTGGCTACTTCAAGAAGATCAACGACGAGGGCGGCATCAATGGCCGCAAGATCGATTTCATTTCCTATGATGACGCCTACAGCCCGCCGAAAGCGGTCGAACAAACCCGCAAGCTGGTGGAGAGCGACGAGGTGCTTGCGGTGTTCGGCGCACTCGGCACGCCTTCCAACACCGCGATCCAGAAATACCTGAACGCGAAAAAGGTGCCGCAACTCTTTCTCGCCACCGGTGCCACCAAGTGGAACGACCCCAAGGGCTTCCCGTGGACCATGGGCTGGCTGCCCAGCTACCAGAGCGAAGGCCGCATCTATGCGAAATATCTGCTGAAGGAAAAGCCCGATGCCAAGATCGCGGTGTTCTATCAGAACGACGACTTCGGCAAGGACTACCTGAAGGGGCTTCAGGACGGCCTCGGCGCAAAGAAAACCATGATCGTTGCGGAAGAAAGCTACGAACTTTCCGAGCCCAGCGTCGATTCGCACATCGTCAAGCTGAAGGCGACGGGCGCCGACGTGCTCGTGATTTTCACCACTCCGAAATTCGGCGCGCAGACGATCAAGAAGGTCGGTGAGCTGAGCTGGAAGCCGGTGCAGATCATCGCCAACGTCAGCGCATCCACGGCAAACGTGATGAAGCCCGCGGGCGTCGATTTCGCGCAGGGCGTTATTTCCGCAACCTATGCCAAGGACTCGACCGATCCGCAGTGGAACGACGACCCCGGCATGAAAGAGTACAAGGCGTTCCTCGCCAAGTACGTGCCCGAGGTCAATATCGCGGACTCCTCCGCCCTCACCGGCTACAACATAGCCCAGACTATGGCTGCAGTGCTCAAGCAATGCGGCGACGATCTCACCCGCGCCAACGTCATGAAGCAGGCCGCCAGCATCAATGGCCTTCAGCAGGGCGGATTGCTGCCGGGCATCCTGATCAAGACCAGTGCAACGGACTTCTCACCGATCGAGCAATTGCAGCTGATGCGCTTCAAGGGCGAGCGCTGGGAATTGTTCGGCGGCGTGATCGACGGTGAAGCTGGCGGCGAACGCTGACACCACGCAACGAACTGCCGCCAGGCGGTTCGCGAATGTCAAGTGCTCTACGGGCGAGGCGAATATCACCTACTTTCGCCTCGCCATTCGAACGCCTCCCGCTATATTGGCCGCCAACGAGACCAATAAACGGGAGGCGATTCCGTGAAATCCAGTGCGGAGCTTGTGCAGGCAACGGCCTGCGAGAATGTCGAGCGGCTGCGGCGCGGCGAAATTACTCCCCACGATCTGCTTGATGCGCTGGAAGCCCGAATCGGCGAAGTCGACGGCCAGGTGAACGCGCTGCCAACGCTGTGCTTCGATCGCGCCCGCACCCATGCCGCTGCGCTGATGAAAAAGCCCGTTGCAGACCGCGGGCTGCTCGCCGGCATGCCGGTGCCGATCAAGGACCTGACGGACGTCGCCGGCGTCAAGACCACGCAGGGCTCGCCGATCTTCAAGGACACCATCGCGACCAAATCTAACATCGTCGTCGAGCATCTGGAAGAAAGCGGCGCGATTATCTACGCTAAATCCAACACGCCGGAATTCGGCGCGGGCGCGCAGACCTTCAACGAGGTGTTCGGCCCGACGCTTAACCCATGGAATCTGTCGCGCTCGGCATCCGGCTCATCCGGAGGTGCTGCGGCGGCGCTCGCCAGCGGCACGGCATGGCTTGCACATGGCACCGACGTCGGCGGCTCGCTGCGCAATCCGGCCAGCTTCTGCGGCGTGGTTGGAATGCGCCCGAGCATCGGGCGTGTCGCGCATTCGCAAGCCGCGAAGATCGACCGCACGCTCAGCGCTGACGGCCCGATGGCGCGCAATGTCGAAGACCTCGCGCTGATGCTGGACGCCATGTCCGGCGAGCACATCGGCGATCCGCTGTCGCTGCCGGTGCTACCAACATCGTTCCTCGCTGCCGCCCGCTCCGGCGCCAAGCCGAAACGCATCGCCTATTCTGCCGATCTCGGTATCTCCCCCGTCGATCCGGAAGTCGCCGAGATCACACGCAAGGCGGCACAACGCTTCGCGGAAGCCGGCGTTATCGTCGAAGAGGCCCATCCTGACTTCAAGGAATCGGTCGAATGCGCCCATGTGCTGCGCGCCTACGACTACGTGTTGACCAAGGGCAAGTTGCTGAAGCAGCATCGCGAGCAATTAAAGCCGGAAGTCATCTGGAACATCGAGGAAGGGTTAAAGCTGACGCTGGCGGACATCGAGCGCGCCGAAGCCCAACGCGTCACGCTGACCAATCGAGCGTTAACTTTCTTCCAGACCTACGATCTGCTGCTGTGCCCGACCACCATTGTAGCACCTTTCCCGGTGGAACAGCGCTATCTGGCCGAATGCAACGGCGTCAAATTCGACAACTATGTCGGCTGGCTCGCCATTGTCTCGGCCATCACCATCGCCTGCTGTCCGGGCCTGTCGATCCCCTGCGGCTTCACAAGGGAAGGACTTCCGGTCGGGTTGCAGATCGTCGCCGCCCCCCGCGGCGAAGCTCGCGCGCTGGCAGCAGGCAAATTGCTGGAAACCATCCTGGGGCTTGGGGCGATCACCCCCATTGATCCGCGCAAGGGATGATTCAAGGAATGATTGATCGAAGAGCATGATCTTTCCAAAAGCCCGCACTTTTTGGGATCATGCTCCTGATCTTGCAATCCAAGCCCTTGCGTGAAACATATCCCCGCCAATCCGGGAGAGATCAATGGCCGCGCCAAAACCACCCGCATTCGACACGCTAAGCCTGCATGCGGGCCAGCATCCCGATCCGGTGACCGGCTCGCGCGCCGTTCCGATCCACCAGACCACGTCCTACGTATTTCAGGATGCGGACCACGCCGCCGCGCTGTTCAATCTGGAACGCGCCGGCCACATCTATACGCGAATCTCCAATCCGACCACGGCGGTGCTGGAAGAACGGCTCGCCGCGCTTGAGAACGGCGTCGGCGCGGTCTGCACCGCAAGCGGCATGGCGGCGCTGCATCTGGCCATTGCGACCCTGCTCAACGCCGGCGATCACATCGTCGCATCTGCTTCGCTATACGGCGGCACCATCAACATCCTGACCCATACGCTGCCGCGCTTCGGCATCACCACCACCTTCGTCAAGCCGCGTGACCTCGACGACATCAAGGCTGCCATCAAGCCGAACACCAAACTCGTGATCGGCGAGACCATCGGCAATCCCGGCCTCGAAGTGCTGGACATTCCGGCGGTTGCAAAGATCGCTCATGACGCGGGCATTCCCCTGCTGATCGACAACACCTTCGCGACGCCCTATCTCGCCCGTCCCATCGAGATGGGCGCGGACATCGTGATGAATTCGATCACCAAATGGATCGGCGGCCACGGCATCGCCATCGGCGGCGTCATCGTCGACGGCGGACATTTCGACTGGGAAAAGTCCGGTAAATTCCCGACGCTGACGACGCCTTATGCCGGCTATCACGGCATCGTCTTTGCCGAGGAATTCGGGCCGCAGGCGTTCATCATGCGCGCCCGCGCCGAGGGCCTGCGCGATTTCGGCGCGTGCATCTCACCCACTAACGCGTTCCAGATCCTGCAAGGCGTCGAGACGTTGCATGTGCGTATGCAGCGCCATGTCGACAATGCCGCCGCCGTGCTCGCCTTCCTCACATCGAACAAGGCCGTCGAGTGGGTGCTGCATCCCTCTCTTGAAAGCCATCCCGACCACGCGCTGGCGAAAAAACTACTGCCGCGCGGCGCGGGCTCGATCATTACCTTCGGCATCAAGGGCGGACGCGACGCCGGACGCAAGTTCATCGAGGCGCTGAAGCTGGTCAGCCACGTCGCCAATGTCGGCGACGCCAAGACGCTGGTCATCCATCCCGCCTCCACTACGCATCAGCAGATGAACGCCGAACAGTTGAAGGTCGCGGGCATCGGCGAGGAATTGATCCGTCTCTCCATCGGCATCGAGGCCGCCGAAGACATCATCGGCGACCTCGGCCAGGCGCTCCGCTTTTCGCAGAAGGCTTGAGACATGATCCTGAACGTGGACGGCGCTGAGATTTTCGCGACCACTGGCGGCAAGCCGCTCGATCCAAAATTGCCGCTGGTGGTGTTCCTGCACGGCGCGGGCTTCGATCATTCGATGTGGGCGCTGTTCAGTCGGTGGTTTTCCCATCATGGGTATAGCGTACTTGCGCCGGACCTTCCGGGGCACGGCAAGTCGAAAGGCGCGCTGATCCCGTCGATCTCCGGCATGGCCGACTGGGTGACGCGACTCATCACCGCCGCAGGCGCGACAAAGGCCGGCCTTGTCGGCCATTCGATGGGCTCGCTGATCGCGCTGGATGCAGCCGCGCGCTATCCCGACAAGGTGTCTGCGCTGTCGCTGATCGGCGTCGGCAGCGCGATGCCGGTCTCTCCTGACCTGCTCAATGCAGCGAAGGACAACAACCACGACGCCATCGACATGGTGTCGATATGGGGTTTCGGATTCGCTGCGGGCCTCGGAGGTTCGCAGGCGCCGGGTCTGTGGATGATGGGCGGCGGCCAGCGCGTGCTGGAGCGCGACGCGCCGGGCGTGCTGTTCAACGATCTCGCCGCCTGCGATGACTACAAGGACGCGCTTAATGCGGCGGCCAAAGTGACTGCGCCAACGACGCTGATCCTTGGCGAACGCGACATGATGACGCCGCTGAAATCCGGCAAGCAGCTTGCCGCAGCGATTACCGGTTCAACGCAGGTGGTGCTGCCGGGCGCGGGTCACATGCTGACGGCCGAGCGGCCCGACGACGTGCTGGCGGCGCTGGTCAAGGCGAACGCGCAGAAGCAGCCTGCCTGAGTCAGCTCCATTACGGGCGTCGTCCTTGCGCAGGCCGGGACGACATTTAGAGACAACGGCGCGTAACTCTCTCTTCCGCCAAGAGTCTACATCCCCAGATAAATCCGCCGAACTTCTGGATTGGATTTGATGTCGGCGGCGGGGCCGCTCATTACCACCTTGCCGGTTTGCAGCACGTAGGCGCGGTCGGAGATTTCGAGACTTTCCGACAGCCGCTGCTCTACCAAAAGAATGGTGACGCCGTTGTCGCGGATCTGCTGGACCGCCGCGAAAATCTCATCGACCAGTTTCGGCATGATGCCCTGCGACGGCTCGTCGAGCATCAGGAGACGCGGCCGCGTCATCAGCGCGCGCGCGATCGCCAGCATCTGCTGCTCGCCGCCGGACAGCGTCGCGGCGCGCTGCGTCAGGCGCTCTTCCAGACGCGGAAACAGCTTGAACACAAACTCCAAGGGGCCATCGCGGTCCGGACTGCCACGATGCAGGTAGCTGCCGAGCCGCAGATTGTCAGCGACACTGAGGCGCGGAAACAGCCGCTTGTTCTCCGGCACATAGGCAAGGCCGCGCGCAGTAACCAGATGCGCCGGAATGGTATCAATCCGCTCGCCAATGAAATTGACCGTTCCGGATTTCGCCTTTTCCATCCCTGCGATGGTTTTCAGCAGCGTCGATTTGCCCGCGCCGTTGGCGCCGGCTACGGTGACGATCTCGCCGGAATTGACGCTGATCGAAATATCCGAGATCGCGATCAGGCCGCGATAGGCCGTGGTAAGGTTTGCGACGTCAAGCAGCACGGTGGCGATCCCCTAGATAGGCGGCGATCACCTTCTCGTCGCGCACCACGTCCTTCGGCAGTCCCTCCGCCAGCACCTTGCCGAGATGCAGCACCACCGCGCGGTCCACCAGCGGCATCACCACTTCCATCACATGCTCGACCATCACGATGGTGACGCCGGTTTCCCTCACCTTGCGGATCAGATCGACGCCCGCCGCCGCCTCGCTCGGCGTGAGACCGGTCAGAACTTCATCTAACAGCAAGAGCTTCGGCTCGGTGGCGAGCGCGCGCGCAACTTCAAGGCGGCGCTTCTGCGGCGGCGTGAGATCGGCGGCAGAGGCATCGGCATAGGCCGCGAGCCCGACATAGTCGAGCACGTCGAGCGCCTTCGCCCGCGCCTGCAACACGCCCGGATAGCGCACGAAGGCACCGACCGTGACGTTCTCCACCACCGACATGGAATCGAACGAGCGCGGCACCTGATAGGTGCGCGCGATGCCGAGCTGGCAGCGCTTCGCGGCTGGCAACGGCGTGATGTCGAGCCCCTCGAACTCGATGACGCCGAAGGACACCGGAAACGCGCCCGCGATCAGGTTGAACAGCGTCGATTTTCCCGCGCCGTTCGGACCAATGAGCCCGAGGATTTCGCCGCGTTTCACATCGAGATCGATGGAGTCATTCGCGACCAGCCCGTCGAAACGGCGCGTCACGCTGCGGCAGGTAACAAGCGGCTTGTCGGTCATGTCGCCGCCCCGCGCGACGCCGCCGGCGGCTTGATGATGCTGAGGATGCCTTCCGGCCGCGTCAGCGACACGATCATGATGAGGCCGCCATAGATCACGAGATCGAGACCCGAGCCGGCTCCGCCGAGATAGGAGCGCGTCAATTCAGCGAGCGGAATCAGGATCAGCGCGCCGATGGCCGGCCCCCACAGCGAGCCGACGCCGCCCAGCACCGCGGGCAGCGCCATCAGCAGCGAGAAGCGGAAATGCATCACGCTGTCGGGATCGATGTAGGACACGAAGGCCGCGTAGAAGCCGCCGCCGACGGCGGTGAAGAACGCCGAGATCGCCGCCGCCGCCATCTTCGAATGGAAGATGGTGACACCGAGGCTTTCCGCCGCCTCGGCGTTGTCCTTCACAGCTCGCCACCAGTAGCCCCACTTTGATTCGACAATAGCGAAGGTGACCAGCCAGGTGACGGCGAACAGGCCGAGGGCAAAGTAGAAATACGGCGCCTTGTCGCGGGCAAACTGCAAGGTCCACCACGAATCCGGCGTGAACGGCCACTGGATGCCGAGCGCCGCGCCCGCGTAATCCCAGTTGTGAAACAGCAGCAGGCCGATTTCCGCGATCACGATGGTGGCGATGGAGAAATAGTGCCCCTTGAGTCGGAAGCTCGGATAGCCGAGCGCCAGCGCGATGGCCGCCGCGATGATGCCGCCGGCGAGCAACCCGCCCCACGGCGTGATACCGAACTTCACGTAGAGAAGGCTGGTCGCATACGCGCCGATGCCGAAATAGAGCGCATGGCCCAGCGAGACCTGCCCGCAATAGCCACCAAGCAGATTCCAGCTCTGGGAGAGCGCCGCGAACAGCAGCGTCAAGATCAGCACGTTCATCAGGTAGACGTCCGACACCAGTCGCGGCACCAGCGCGATCAGCGCAAACACCACGACCGCGACGACAAGCTGCCGCCGTCGGCTGGAGACAAAGGACGTCATGGACGAGGCCGCTGCGCTCTGGGTCACTACAACCTCCCGAACAGGCCGCTTGGCCTGACGAACAGAACCAGCAGATAGAGTGAATAGACGCCGACGGATTTCAGTGACGCAGGCAGGATCAGCGTGGTCAGCGCCTCGACAAGACCGACGATGACTCCCGCCACCAGCGCGCCGAAGATGCTGCCGAAGCCGCCGAGCGCCACGGTGACGTAAGCGATCAGTGCGAAGGTGCCGCCAACCTGCGGATGGATATAATAGAAGATCGCCAGCACCGCGCCTGCGACCCCGACCAGCGCGGCACCGAGCCCCCATCCCAGCGCGAACACCCGGTTGCGGTCGATGCCGACCAGCGCCACCGCGCCCTGATCTTCGCGTGTCGCTTCCAGTGCCTTGCCGAAATCGGTGCGCGTGATCAGCCAGAACAATCCGCCGAACACCGCCAGCGAAACCGCGCCGCCAAAAATCTGTGGCCACGGCAGGAACACGCCGCCGAGATTGAGCGTCCTGCCGCCGAGCCAGGTATTGGCAATGTTGCGATAGTCCGGCGTGAAGAAATACTGCGCGAGCCCCTGGATCAGCAGCGCGAGCCCGAAGGTCGCGAAGATCTGCACCATGCCGGGATTGGCCTTGGCGCGCATCGCGTAGCGGATGATACCGGCATAGACCGCCACGCCGAGCACGAACATCAGCGCCACCACCAGCGGGGCCAGCACCACAGGATCGAGCGCAGTCATGAACACCAGTCCGAAGGTCGCGTACATCGCCAGCATCAGGAACTCGCCGTGAGCGAAGTTCACCACGTCCATCAGGCCGAAGATCAGCGACAGGCCGACCGCGATCAGCGCATAGATCAGCCCCATCAAGAGGCCGCTTGCGATCACCTGAAGAAAGGCCTGTGTCGTCACCGGAAACGATCCCATCCAGATAAACGTGCGAACGGCGGCAGAGCCGTCCCACCACATTCGAGCATTCATGAAAAAGGCGCTGCCGGGAAGGCAGCGCCTTGTCGCGGGGTCACCCGTTCATCGGCCATTTCGGCTCGGCGATCGCGGCCTGATCCGGATAAACGGTGATGAACTTGCCGCCGAGATACTGCAGCAGCACCGGATCGGCGTCGTCGTTCTGGCCTTCGGCGGTGAACTTGATGCGCTTCCACGGCATGATGGTCTTCTCGCCGGGCGTATCGGTGGCCGCCAGCGCCGCGCGGATCTTCTCGCCGTCGGTGGACTTGGCACGATCGATGGCGTCGGCCAGAACCAGCACCGCCGTCAATTGCCGCGAGGTGTTGTCGTTGAGGTCGCGATTGGCGCGGGCCTTGAACATGTCGTTGACCTTGCCGACCGACGGCCGCTTGGCCGCGAGATCGAGCGAGAAGCTGGCGCGCGAGATCATGCCGTTGAGCTTGTCACCCACCGCATCGAACGTCGCCTTGTCGGAGAAGCCCGCAGCCTGCGCCAGGATGTTGTTCGGCTTATAGCCAAGTTCATCCATCGTCTTCATCAGAAGAATGGTGTCGGTGGTGTAGCTCGACGGCAGCAGCACATCCGGATTGGCGCTCTTGATCTGCTGCACTTCGGCGGTCAGCGACGGCGACGAGGCGCGGTATTTGATGTCGGCGACGACCTTATAGCCACGGTCGGTGGCGAGCTTGCGCTGCACGTTCGACGAGTCGGTGCCGAAGATGGTGTCTTCGTAGAACAGTCCGACGCTGTCGATCTTCTTGCCCTTCTTCTTCAGCGCATCCATGAAGTCGAACATGGCGAGCGAGAACATCTCGTCATGGGCGGCGGCGCGGAAGAAGAACTTCAGGCCGCGGCGATGCAGGCTGGGCGACGACGAGTCAGCGGCGAGATAGGGAATGCCGTAGCGCTCGCACGAGGCGCTGACCGTGGCGGACACCGAGGAATGGAAAGCGCCGCAGATGGCGACGACCTTGTCCTGGGTGATCAGGCGCTCGGCTTCGGCGCGGCCCTTCTGGGGATCGCCTTGATGGTCGGCGAACACCAGCTTGATCTTGGCACCGCCGAGGCCGGCGAGACCTGCGTTCTTCGCGGTCGGCAGGTCGAGATCATAGGAAGAGTTGACGATGTCGGCGGCGGTTTCCAGCGCGTGCCGCGCATCGGCGCCGATCTGCGCCGTCGGGCCGGTCAGCGGCCAGATGCAGCCGATCAGGATTTCGCCGACCTGCGCGAAGGCGCGGGTTCCGACAGCGCCGGCAAGGGATAGGGCAACACCGGACAACAACACTTCGCGGCGATTCATCAACAATACTCCTGTTTGTCTTACAAAAGACCTTGCGGCGGATTTCAATGACTAGATTTCACTGGATCGAGAATTCGGAATTGCGCACATCCGTCACCAGCATGTAGCCGGGTGCATGAGTGATCGCGAAGTCAGGGCGCGATTGCAGAATGACCGATTGCGGTGTCACTCCGCACGCCCAAAATACCGGCACCTCATCAGACTGAATGCTCACGGCGTCGCCATAGTCAGGCTTCGCAACATCCTTGATGCCGATCAGCTCCGGCTTGCCGAAATGCACGGGCGCGCCGTGCACCGCCGGAAACCGCGTGGTGATCTGGATGGCGCGGATCGCATCCGCAGGCTTGAACGGCCGCATCGAAACAACCAGCGGTCCTGCAAACGGGCCGGCCGACGCGCAGGGAACGTTGGTGCGATACATCGGGACATTGCGCCCTTCCTCGATGTGGCGGATCTTCAGGCCGTCCGCGATCAGCGCCTCTTCGAACGAGAACGAACAGCCGATGACGAAAGCGACCAGATCGTCGCGCCAGTGCGCCATGATGTCGGTCGGCTCTTCAGTGAGTTGTCCACCGCGCCAGATGCGATAGCGTGGCAAATCAGTACGGATGTCGAGATCGATGCCGAGCGCAGGAATGCGCGGGTCGCCGACTTCGGACATGCCGATGATGGGGCATGGCTTGGGGTTGAGCTGGCAGAAGCGATGAAACGCCGACGCCAGTTTTTCCGGAAGGATGGCGAGATTGCCCTGAACGAAGCCCGGCGCGACGCCAGCCGTCACGCCGACCTTGCCCGCCCGATAGGCCAGTCGCGCCTCCTGGCCGGGGAGCGCCGGCACAGCGCCCTGTGCACTTGACGGACTTTGTGCGGATGGAAGGACCTGCGCGGTCGCCGAAAGCATAAGACCACTCCGTTTCTCTCGCAAAAGAGTGGATCATTGCAGTATCATAAAGTCCAGTCGTGTTTTCTTATCAAGAACGATAAGATCAACTAATCAATTGCGGGGTAAACAGGCATGATCGATTTCAAGTCAATCGAGACATTTCTTTGGGTGGTGACCCTCGGCAGCTTCGGCGGCGCTGCGCGCAAACTCAACACCACACAGCCCGCAATCTCGCAACGTATCGCCCAGCTTGAATCGGAACTGGGTGTAAAGCTGTTGCAGCGTGACAGCCGCAACGTCACGCCGACTCCGAGCGGACGGCAGATGATGCAATATGCCGAGAAGCTGATCGGCCTGCGCTCGGAAATGCTCGCAGCAGTCATGGACCGCTCCGCGATGCGGGGCATCCTGCGCCTCGGCGTGTCTGAAACCATCGTGCACACCTGGCTGCCGCAACTGATCGAGCAGGTCGCCAACGCGCATCCCAATCTCTCGCTGGAAGTCGAGGTCGACATCACGCCAAACCTGCGCGCGCGACTGCTGGCGCAGGAGATCGATCTCGCCTTCTGCCTCGGCCCGTGGTCGGCTTCGAACGTGCGCAACCGCGTGCTGTGCGACTATCCGATCTCGTTCGTCGCCAGTCCGTCGCTGGCCCTGCGCAACGTCGTGCTCACGGCCCACGATCTCGCGCGCTACGCGATCATCACCTTTCCGCGCAAGACGCAGCCTTATGAAATCGTGCGCTCGCTGTTCAACCGGCCCGACCTGCCGTCGATCCGGCTGCACGCCAGCGCGTCGCTGGCGACGGTGATACGGATGGCGACGGACGGCATCGGGGTTGCGGTGATCCCGACTGCGATCGTCGAGCGTGAACTGGCGGAAGGACAACTCAATCTCCTCAGCACCAACCTGCAAGTGCCCGCCCTGACCTTCTCCGCAAGCTGGCTTGCATCGCCCGACACGCTGGCCGCCGAACTCGTCGCCGACCTCGCCGTCAAACTCGCGCAGGGCGAGGCAGATCCGGCCGCGCGGGCTGCCGCCAGCCGCGTCAATGCCGCGAAGGCGGGTCGTCCGGAATCTCCAGTGCTTCGGTGAACGGGAATTCGAGCACGATCACACCGCTGGCGTCGGTGACTTCCAGCGAAGCGGACAGCAGGCTCGGGTCATCGCCCTCTTCCTGCAAAATCTGCCGGATGGTTGCGCGCGCGATCTCCCATGCGTGATCGGGGTCGCGCAACTCCTCGCCTTCGGGATCGGGGATCAGCGTCTCACCGATACGGGTGTTGAAGAAATAACGGGGCATGACCGACATCTAGGGCTGTCCCTGCAAACTCACAAGGGCGGCCTGCATTTCTGGGCAGTTATATCAGTTGATCTTGCAGCGCGATCTGGGGCCTAAGGTGACCGGCGGCGTCATTGCGACTCGTCACATATCGTTCACAGGCATACCCGCCACCAAAACCAGCTCCATTTCGGTCTCGCCCGCGGAATTATAGTTTGTACGCCATCATCACCGAACCGACGTTTTACTTCGTCGCCATTCCGTCAGTAATCCTACTGGGGTTATCGAAAGGCGGCTTCGCCGGCCTCGGCATTGCATCGACACCGCTGCTGGCGCTGTATCTTCCGCCGCTGGAGGCCGCCGCGCTGATCCTGCCTATTCTTATCACGCAGGATGCCATTTCAGTTTACGTGTACCGGCGCGACTGGGATTCGTGGAATCTGAAGGTCATGCTGCCCGGGGCTTTCGCCGGCATGGCGATCGGCTGGCTGCTGGCCTCGCACCTTTCCGATGCGCTGGTGCGCATCATTATCGGTGTCATCGGACTCGCGTTCGTCGCCAATACATGGCTGCGTCGCAACCAGATCGAACAGCACAAAGCGACCGTCACAAGCGGCGTGATCTGGGGCGGCGTCTCGGGATTTACATCCTTCATGACGCAGGGCGGTGGCCCGCCGTTTCAGGTTCATGTCCTGCCGCAGCGCTTGCCCAAGCTGGTGCTGGTCGGCACCACCACAATCTTCTTTGCGATCATCAACGTGCTGAAGATCGGCCCCTACTTCCTGCTTGCGCAATTCACGGCGAAGAATTTCGTGACGTCGCTGCTGCTGCTGCCGATTGCTGTACTGGCGAATTTCGCGGGCATCTGGCTGGTCCGTGTCACGCCGACCGGGATCTTCTACCAGATCGCCTATGTGCTGCTGTTTCTGGTGTCGCTGCTGCTGCTCTGGCAGGGAGTTAAGGCGGTGATCTAGATCATCGGCAGACTGCGCGGCTCGCGCCCCAGCGGAAACGCCTCGTCGAGCGCGCCGATATCGTTCTCCGTCAGCGTGACATCTCCCGCGCCTGCGTTTTCCGCGGCATGACCCGATGCCGAAGCCTTGGGAACAGCAAATACCGACGGCCATCGTGTGAGGAACGCAAGCGCCACCTGACGCGGTGTCGCACCGTGACGTGCCGCGATCTGCTGCAACACCTTGCCGCCTGCCGACTGCGCGCCGGGGAAATCGTCATGACCGAAGGGAGAATACGCCACCACCGCGACACCATGCGCCTCGCACCACGGAATCACCGAATGTTCGATGGCGCGTTCGTTCAGATGATAGAGCACCTGATTGCAAGCGATGCGGCCCTCGCCAGCGGCATCGACCATCTCCGCGAGGTCCGATGCATCGAAGTTGCTGACGCCCCATGACCGGATTTTCCCGGTGCTGACAAGTTCCTCGAAGGCCTCGGCGGTCTCCTCCAATGGATACTGCCCACGCCAGTGCAGCAAATAGCAATCGAGCCGATCGGTCTTCAGCCGCTTCAGTGACCGCTCGCAGGCCTGCACCGTACCGCGCCGCGAGGCGTTGCTCGGCAACACCTTGGACACCAGGAACACCTCGTCGCGACGACCGTCCATCGCGTCCGCGACAACAAGCTCGGCATCGCCGTACATCTCGGCGGTGTCAATATGGGTCATGCCGAGATCAAGCCCCTTGCGCAACGCAGCCACGGCCGCTGCCCGGTCACCGTGATCAATGTACCAGGTGCCCTGCCCGATCACCGAGACTTGCGCACCCATGTTGCCGAATGCTTTTTGTTTCATATTGATCCTCGATATATCCGACCGTCATTGCAAAGCGCGAAGCAACGAAGCAATCCCGCTCATATTGCTGGATTGCTTCGCTTCGCCGACAACGACGAAAATAGCGAATTTCTAATATCCCGTCATTTCAAGATAGCCGACGCCGCTGTGGCTGCCGCGAAAACTGATCGGGCCCTCCCAATAGGCGAAGCGCGTGCCCATCCAGCTTTTCGCATTCAGCGGCACGCTGTCAATCTTCAGCCCGCGATCCGCAATCTCGACCGTCCATGATGTCGGCAGCTTGCGGCCATTAATCTCGGTGAATCCGGTCGGCGTCATCGCAATGATATTCGCCGCCAGCGGTTCGGAGCGCCCGTTGCGATCGATCCAGTTACCCGCGAAATAGTTCCGGCCGTCCTTCTGCCGCAGACGAAACAGCATCACCTTCTCACCTGACTCCAGATGCAGCGAGAACCAGTCCCATCCGGTTTGGTCGGACGCCAGCGGTTGGCTGCTCCATTCGCGGTCCATCCAGGCGCGGCCGGTGACGGCGACCTGCCTGTCGCCGAGCATGATCGCGCCGGACGCGCGATAATAGGGCTGGCTGTAGTAATAGGACGCCTGCCCGCGCTCTGATTTTTTGCTGTAGCCACCCTCGCCTTGCAGCACCAGCGGACGGTCCCCCTCGAGCGTGAGCGCGTAGCTAAAATCCGCGCCTGACGCAGACACTACCAGTGGCGAGACCATTTTGGCGTGGAACGCCTCAAGCCCGCGCATCTCCCATGAATCGATCCACGCATGAAACGGCTGCGCGTCCACGCCCGCCTGCCCGACGCCACCGCGCCCAAACTTTTCGGCGTAGCGATGCGTGCCGGCGCTGGTAACGGCGGCATGCCCCATCCATATCTCCTGGCTGGCCCAGCCAGCCTGCTGCGCGCCCGGCGTCACGGTCTGCCGGAAGAGCGTCCATTGCGCGCCCCACGCTGCACCGGTGGCGTCCTGCAAATTTGCGGTGAGATACCACCACTCAATGCGGTAGTCGGGATGCGGGCCGTGATCGCGGGGGAATTCCAGAACCTTGCCCGGAACAACGGAAGCAAAACCTTCACTCTCACCACCGAGACCGGCAAAGCCCTGCGCGCGCGCCAGCGTGCCGCCGAGCGGCATCAAGAGACTGCCGCCGATGAAGACGCGACGGCCGATATGAAATTCACCGCTCATTGGCAAAGATCTTCACAAGCGCGGCCGGTTGCAGCCGCATCAGCCGTAAAATGGGAAGGCACGTCGCCAGCAATGCGGCGAGCATCGCAATCGCAAGCAATTCGAACAGCTGCGTAGGGAAGACATGGAACGGCAGCCGCCAGCCGAACGCCTTCACGTTCACCACCGCCACCAGACACCATGCGACCAGCAGGCCGAGCGGCAGCGCCAGCAACGCGGTGATGAACGCCACTGACATGGTCTTCAGCAACTCTATCCCGGCCAGCCGCCGCCGCGTCAGCCCGAGCGCCCACAGCGGCGCAAGCTGCGGCAGCCGGCTGTTGCTCAAAGTCAGCAGGCTCGTCAGCAGCGCCACGCCCGCCACCCCGAGGGTGAAAGCGTTCAGCGCCGAGGTGACCGAGAAGGTGCGGTTAAAGATGCGGGTCGATTCTGACTTCAGTGTCGCCTGATCCAGTAACCGGCTGGAATCGAGTCCGAATTTATCGCGCAGCGCGACGACAAGCGCGGAGACTTTGTCCGGCTTGACCCGCAGGCCGAAGCGCGTGCGCGTAATCTCCGGCCAGTGTTTCGCGAGCGCGTCGATGTCCACGCCGATCTGGCCTTTCGGATTGCCATAGTCGGGATAGATCCCGGCAACTTTGATCGGCCATAGCCCGCCGGAAGTTGGAATCTTTACCTCATCTTCAAGCTGAACGTGAAGCCGTCGCGCAAGCTGCTCGCTGACCAGCGCACCCTCGCCCGCGCGCACCTTGTCCCAGACACCCGGCACCAACTCCAGCAACGGCCAGCGTTCGCGATAGGTGGCGTGATCGGCGAAGCCGAGCACTTCGACGGGAAGCGTGTTGATGGTCACGTCGGTGCGCCACGCCGGCAGGATTGCCTCGACCTCTGGCCGCTGCCGCAGCCATGTGACGATCTCCACACCCTGCACGTCGGAGGTGGCATTAAGATAGATCTCGGCTGCGAGCCGGTCGTCGAGCCATGCGGTGAAGGTCCGCGAGAAGCTCTGCACCATGGTGCCGACCCCGACATTGACCGCGAGCGCCAGCAGCAGCGCCATCAACGCCAGCGACAATCCGGGCAGTTGCTGGCGGCTGTCGGCCCAGAACCATTTCGCCAACGGGCGCACGGTGCCGCGCTGGCCGAACCACAGCACGGCACCGAGCAAGACCGGCAACGCCAACGCCGCCGCCAGCAGCAGTCCCGCCAGCACCAGGAATCCTGACGTCAGGGAATCCCCGAAATACAGCGACGCCGCCGCAGCGATTGCGACCGCAAGCGCGACCGCGCCCTGCCGCATCAGCCAGCGCTGCTGGGATTGCTGCCAGGCATAGGGTTGCGCCGCGGCGAGCACTGGCAATCGATAGACGCGATAAAGTCCGGCCGCAGCAGCGAGCAGAGCGCCGAGGACGCTCATGCCGAGACCCGAGAGCCACCAGCTTGGATGTAGCGAGAGTTGCCCGGGAATCTGCGCGCCATACAAGCCGCGCAGGCTGGCAGCGACATCCGGCAGCAGGAACGCCGCGACCACATAGCCGCAGATCAATCCGACGATGCCCGACAACAGCGCAATCGATACAAGTTCTGTCACCAGCACGACAGTGAGCGCCCGCGCCGAGACGCCACAGGCGCGCATGGTGCGCAGCATCGGCAGCCGCTGTTCGAGCGCGAGCCCGATGGCCGAGTGCACGATGAAAAGTCCAACGACAAATGACAGCAGCCCGAACGCGGTCAAATTCAGATGAAAGCTGGACGTGAGCCGTTCGAGATCGCTCGGTGCGCCCGCTTCCACGACGCGCAATTTATCGCCAACCACCTGCTCAAGCGGCGCGCGCTTGCCGGTCTGCGCGCCAACGAGCAACCGCGACACCTGATCCGGCATGCTGAGAAGGCGCTGCGCAACGCCGATGTCCACGATCAAGACGCCCGGCGCGAGATTATCCCGCACCGCGATCGGCGGCAGCGTCATGGTATTGATCTGAGGCGTCGCGCCTTCGCTCAGCTTGAGGTCTGCCAATGTTTCCGGCGCGACCAGAGTCTGCCCCGGCGGCATCAGGAACTTTTGCAAATCCGCCTGCCCGACATTGGGCGCGGTGCCGGCGCCCGGCGGCAACGACAGCGGCTCGATACCGAGCAGCCGGAACAAGCGGCCGCCGATCGCGACGCGACCTTCTACGACAGGCGAGACCGCCCAGTTGGCGCGGCGCAGATCGACGAACAGTTGCTGCGGAAACGACGGGCCGTCGCGGCCGACCAGCATCGCGGTGTTGCCGCCGCCGAACGACGCCGCTGCACGGTCATAGCTGTTGCGCGCCTGCTGGTTCAGCGCCTGCACGCCGCTCCACAACGCGGTCGCTGAAATCAATCCGACCAGCAGGGTCGCAAGCTGCATCCGGTGCCGGGTCCAGTGGCTGAGCAGCGCGCGAAGAATCCAGACCGGCCGGGTCATGTGATCCGCCCCGCATGGAGATGCACTTGCCGATCGAGCGTCGCAGCCAGCCGCTCGCTGTGCGTCACCATCAGGAAGCCACAGCCGGTGCGCGCGACCAGATCGCGGGCCAGCGACAACACATCGTCGGCGGTGGCTTCGTCGAGATTTCCCGTCGGCTCGTCCGCGAGAAGCAGCAGCGGCTTGATCGCCAGCGCCCGCCCGATGGCGACGCGTTGCTGCTGGCCGCCAGACAACTGTTCGGGATAACGGTCGAGCAGCGCAGCCAGTCCAAGCCGCGCAATCAATTCGTCCTGCCAGGCGGCATCGTAACGGCCTGCGATCCGCGCCTGAAACGCGAGATTGTCACCGACCTGCAAGCTGGGAATGAGATTGAACTGCTGGAATACAAGCCCGAGCCGGTCGCGCCGCACCGCCGCGCGCGCGCTGTCGGACAGGCCGGACACCTGCGTGCCGTCGAGCCAGATTTCGCCGGCGTCGGCCTTGTCGAGTCCTGCGATCAGATGCAGCAGCGTGCTCTTGCCGCTGCCGGATTCACCGGTGAGCGCCACGCTCTCGCCCGCGGCCAGCGTCAGGTCGACGCCTCGCAAAACCGCAAGCTGCTCTTCCGACGTCCGGTAGGATTTGGCGAGATCGCGTACGGTCAGCATGATCGCGGCGATCATACACGCTGGCCAATGGGGCGTACAATGCGTAGACGGCCGGCCGCTCAAACGAAGATGGCCGGGACAAGCCCGGCCATAACGACATCTCTCGATGTAACAACCTTACGTCAGGCTAAGTTCATACTTCTCGATGTCCTTGGCGCGGTCGGAGCCCGCCGCCGCGCGGTGGTCGGTCGCGATTGCGGTGTAAACCGCTGGCAGCACGAACAGCGTGAACAGCGTGCCGATCGACATGCCGGCAACGACCACGATGCCGATGGAGAAGCGGCTTGCTGCGCCGGCGCCGCTGGCGGTGAGCAGCGGCAAGAGGCCAGCGACCATCGCCGCAGTCGTCATCAGGATCGGACGCAACCGGACGCGCGCGGCGTGCTCGATCGCGGCCCTGCGATCCAGACCTTCCTTCAACTGGAGTTCGTTGGCGAACTCCACCATCAGGATGCCGTGCTTGCTGATGAGACCGATCAGCGTCACCAGGCCGACCTGGGTATAAATATTGATCGTCGCCAATCCGAAGAAGAGCGGGATCAACGCACCCGAGATCGCCATCGGCACCGAGATCAGGATGACCAGCGGATCGCGAAGACTTTCGAACTGCGCGGCAAGCACCAGGAAGATGATGATGAGCGCGAACACGAAGGTCACCGCGAGCTGATTGCCTTCCTGCACGTACTGCCGGGAGTCCGCGAGATAGTCGCGGCTGAACCCTGCAGGCAGTTGCTTGGCCTGCTCCTCAAGAAACTCGACCGCCCTGCCCACCGTCACGCCCGGCATCGGCACTGCCTGGAACGTGGCAGAGTTGAGCTGATTGAAATGCGTCAACGCGTTCGGGTTGGTCATCGTCTCGATGGTCACGATGGTCGAAAGCGGGACCTGCCGGCCGCCCGTCGTCGCCACGTAATATTTCTCCAGCGCTTCCGGCGACAGCCGCAGACCGCGCGGCACCTGCGGAATCACCTGGTAGGAACGGCCTTCCAGATTGAAGCGGTTGACATAGTTGCCGCCCAGCAGCGTCGACAGCGTGTTGCCGACCGCAGCCATGTTGATGCCAAGATCGTTGGCCTTCGAGCGGTCGATGCTGACGCGGACCACCGGCTGATTGAACGCAAGGTCGCTATCCGCCACGATGAAGAGGCCGCTGTCGCGAGCCGCCTTCTTGAGTTTATCCATCTGCTCGAACACAGCCTGGAATCCGCTCGTGGTGCTGATCACCATCTGGATCGGCAGGCCGCCCGGCCCGCCCGGCAACGGCGGAAGGTTGAACGCAAACGCATTCACGCCCTCGATCTTGCTCAACTCGTTCTGCACCAGCGGTTTCAATGCAAGCGACGATCGCTTGCGCTCATCCCAAGGCTTCAGGATCATACCGGCGATGCCGTTGGCCGGCCCATTGGTGCCATTGATGATGAAGCGCAGATCAGTTTCCGGAAAACTCGCGAATGCATTGTCGAGCTTGGTGCCGTAGAAGTTGCTGTAGTCGATGTTGGCGTATTGCGGCGCCTTCGTCACCGAGAACAGAATGCCCTGATCCTCTTCGGGCGCGAGTTCCTTGTTGGTGTGCATATACATAAAGCCCACCAGGAACAGGATCGTCACGGCGAAGATACCGGTGATCGGCCGATAGTCCAGAGAGCGGTCGAGCTTGCGGCCGTACCAGTCGGTCACCTTACCGAAGACGTTGTCGACGATCTTGGCAAACCGCCCATGCTCGCTGCCGCTCTTGAGCAGCACCGAGCACATCATCGGCGACAGCGTCAAAGCAACGACGCCCGAAATGATCACCGATCCCGCCAGCGTGAACGCGAATTCGCGGAATAGCGCACCCGTCAACCCGCCGAGGAATCCGATCGGCGCGTAGACGGCTGCGAGCGTGATGGTCATGGAAATGACGGGACCGACGATTTCCCGCGCGCCGATCAGCGAGGCCTCGACCGGAGATTTCCCCTCCTCCAGATGCCGGTGAATGTTCTCCACCACCACGATGGCGTCGTCGACCACAAGGCCGATGGCGAGCACCATCGCCAGCAGCGTCAGCAGGTTGAGCGTGAAGCCCATTGCCAGCATCAGGATGCAGGCGCCGACCAACGACAACGGAATGGTAACGACGGGAATGACCACCGACCGGACCGAGGCCAGGAACAGGAAGATCACTACGACAACGATGATCACCGCCTCGATCAGGGTGTTGCGAACCTCATCGATGGACGATTGGATGAACTTGGTCGAATCATAGGCCACCCGCATTTTCAGCGACGGGGGGAGATTGCGCTCGATTTCCGGGAACAGCGCGCGCACACCCTTGACGATATTCAGCGGGTTGCCCTGCGGCGTCGACTGCACACCGATGAAGATCGCCTGCTGACCGCTGAGGGACACGCTGGAATCGGTGCTCTGCGCGCCAAGCTCAACGGTCGCGATGTCCTCGAGCCTGACGAAGCCGCCATCCTTGGCCTTCACCGTCATGCGCTTGAACTGATCGATGCTCCGCAGATCTGTATTCGTCGTCACGTTGGAGACGATGAGGTAGCCCTTGGTCTGACCGGCGGCGGCCTGAAAGTTGTTGGCGCGGATCGCCGCCGCGACATCGTCGGGCGACACGTTCCTGCCCGCCATGCGGGCCGGATCGAGCCAGATACGGGTGGCGAGCGTCTGCGCACCGAGAATGTCGGCGGACGCAACACCGTCCACCGTCGACAGGATCGGCTGGATCACGCGCGCGAGGTAGTCCGAAATCTGGGGGCCGCTGAGTTCGTCGCTGGCGAAGCCGAGATACATCACGGCCGTGGTCTGGCCGGTCGATTTCGTGATGACCGGGTCGTTGGATTCCCTGGGGATCAAATACCTGACCGAACTGACCTTCGAGCTGACTTCGGTCAGCGCCGAATTGGGATCGACGTTGAGCTTGATATAAACCGAGATCGTGCTGGTGCCCTGCACCGACGATGACGTGATGTAGTCGACGCCTTCCGCCGACGCCACCGCCTGCTCGAGCGGCTGGGTGATGAAGCCCTGCATCAGATCCGGCGACGCGCCCGGATACGACGTCGTGATCGTAACGACCGTATTGGACAGCTTCGGATATTGACGAATGCCGAGGCTCGTCGCAGCCTTGAACCCGATCAGCAGGATCAGCAGGCTGACGACAAGCGACAGCACCGGCCGCTTGATGAAGATATCGGTGAAGGCCATGAGCGGCGCTCCGTTAAGAGATCAGTTGCGCGGCGGCTGCGCGGGAATCGGGGGCGGCGGATCGGACGAGATCGCGACAGCCGAACCGGATTGAAGTTTGAGCTGCCCGACGGCGACAACCTTGTCGCCGGCCTTAAGACCGCTCGAAATCACGACACGACCGTGAACGCGCGAACCGGTCTTTACGAAAGTCCGATCGGTCTTCAGCGAGGTCTTGCCATCGGCATCCTTCGTCTCCGTGATCAGCCAGACGGAATCACCGTAGAGCGTGTAGTCGACGGCCGTCTCCGGCACGGTGATCACCGCCGGCTTCGGCGGCAGTTCCACCGTCGTCGAGGCGAACATGCCCGGCTGCAAGATCCGGTCGGGGTTCGCGAGCGTTGCCTGTATCCGCACGTTGCGGGTGTCGGCGCTGATCTGCGGCTCGATGGTGGTGATCTTGCCCTCGAAGGTGCGGCCCGGATAAGCGTCCACGACGATGCGGACGGTCTGGCCGACATTGAGAACCGAGCGATCCTTTTCGGTCGCGGTGAAGTTCAGATAGAGCTGCGACAGATCGGTCAGCGAGACGATCTGGGTGCCTGCGCTCAGATATTGTCCAAGCTCAACGAGACGCACGCCGAGTTCGCCGTCGAACGGCGCCTTGATCCGCTTCTGCGAAATGATGGCTTCGGTCTTTGCCACCGCGGCGTTGGCCTGATCGTAGGCTGCCTGCGCCTGATCGACGGTTGCCTGTGGGCCGAACGACTTGGCGAGCAGCGTCTTGGCGCGGTCCAGCGCAAGCGAGGCCGCCAGCGTCTGCGCCTTGTAGCTTGCCAGATCGCTCTGGTCCGGCGCATCGAAGATTTGCAGCAGCGGATCGCCCGCCTTCACCTTCGCGCCCGGCGTGAACAGAATCTCGGTGACGCGGCCGTTGACGTCGGTCGTGACGTTGACCTGATGCACGGCGGCGAGATCGCCGACGCCGGTGAGCAGGTTCGGCAGCACTTCCGACTTCGCTTCGGCGACGGCCACGACGGTCGGAGGCGGTTTGTTGTTCTTGAAGAACTGCGCGATCATATGATTGCGGAAGGTGTTGAAACCCCAGATGATGCCGACCAGCAGCACCAATGCGCCGCCGATGATGATCATCCAGCGCCGCATGCGGATCGGCTTGTGCTGCGTCTTTTCGCTCGGCGGCGGGTTTTGATGGGAGGGCGAGCTTTTGGCGTCCATGTTATGCACTTTCCGCAATCCGGACCGACGCTTCGAAGAGCGGCGGCGCGGCATCCAAATATGAGGCGATTGCCCGGTCCGTCACTCCGATCCCGCGAAGGATGAATTGGCAGATCTGGCGTTCGAAATCGGGGGCGTTGGGATAGCTTAACGAAGGCTTGGCTGGAAGCATCGTCAGGGCGATCATGTGAACAACCTGATGAGAAAACCAGAACAGGTTCAGCGGTTCGCCTTCGACCGGCATAGCGTCACCCGCTGCAACCGCGCGCTCCAGCGATGCCTTGAAAATGGGTCCGATCAGGTCGCCGATCTTGTCATACAACAGCCGCGCAAAATCGCCGTCGGTCAGTTGGCTCGATATGATCAGCCGGATGCGCTGGGCGTCTTCCTGATCCGGCGCCTCGGTGGCGTGCATGAAATGCGACACCATCTCGCGAATCAGAATGACGAGCGTTTCCGTGGACGGCTTCAGTTCGCGCAGCCGCAGCAGTTCCGGATCGGCCTCGCAGGCTTCCGAGAGAATCTCGGCGTACAGCGCGGCCTTCGTGGAGAAATGCTTGAACAGCAGCCCCTCCGAAATCCCGGCGGCTTGCGCGACGCTTTTCGTCGTGGTTCCGGCATAGCCGTACAGCGCAAAGCACCGCTTTGCCGCCTCCAGGATCTGTTCCCGGCGAAGGTCGCTAGTGAGTCTCAGGGTGCTCATCGCTCGTGAGTAAGCACTCACTTTGATCCAAGTCAAATGGAATTGCTGCAACGCGGTGCCAAATTTAGCCATATTTGCCGGCTCGCGCGCCATTCTACGGCCGCGCAAGCGTGTCCCGAACGCTCCTGTTCGGGCCTCGGTCCCGCGGCCTCCCACCCTGCCCTATGTTGATCTCCTCAGTTCTACATCTAACGAAGCCTTGCCTAATTCGATCAAACCCGCCTCAATGCGCGGCAACGAATGGCCCCTGCGCAAAACAGGAAGGCCGCAAGGACCCGCAAGCGAAAACAGGGTCACGGGGGAGACGGAATGACGACGGTCAAAACGCCGCCGGGAGATGACCCCATGGTCATTTCCGACGAGGCCTTGCGCAAAGCCGAAGAATTCATCGAAGCGGACGAAGGTGCAACCAACAGGCTCGGCGGCCTGACGGGGCAGACAGTCACGTTCATCGCGGTGCTGATGAGCCTGTTTCATCTCTACGCGGCCTACGCGATCGTGCCGACGCAGGAACTGCGCTACACCCACGTCGCTTTTACCCTCGTCCTCTCCTTCCTGCTGTTTCCGCTGGCTGCGCGGTTTCGCAACCGCGTGCGCTGGTGGGACATCATTCCCTGCATTCTCGCCGTTGCGACCATCGCCTACGCGCTGTCGGGCGGCGACGACTTCACCGACCGTGCCACCACGCCCGACCGCTGGGACGTGGTCGTCGGCATCATCTTCATCGTCCTCGTGCTGGAGGCGACGCGCCGCACCACCGGCCTCATTATGCCCGTGGTGGCTATTTTCTTCATCGCCTACGCGATGCTCGGTCCTCACCTGCCCGCACCGTGGACCCATCGCGGCTACGACCTGTCGCGGCTGGTCGGCCATCTGTTCATCACGCTGGAGGGCATCTTCGGCGTCGCGGTCGATGTGTCCGCCACGCTAATTATCCTTTTCACGATCTTCGGCGCGTTCCTGCAGCAGTCCGGCGCGGGAAAATTCTTTATCGACTTCTCGCTGGCTCTGATGGGCGGAAAACCGAACAGTGCCGGCCGCACCGTGGTGCTGTCGTCGTTTCTGCTGGGCGGCCCATCCGGTTCGGGTGTGGCGACGACGGTGATGATCGGCACCGTCGCCTATCCCATGATGAAGAAGGCGGGCTTCGAGAAGAACGCGGCCGGCGGACTGCTCGCCGCGGGCGGCCTCGGCGCGATCCTGTCGCCGCCAGTGCTCGGCGCCGCGGCCTTCCTGATCGCGGAGTTCCTCAAGATCAGCTATCTCGACGTGATCTGGATGGCGACGATCCCGACCTGTCTCTACTACCTGTCGCTGCTGTTCATGGTTGAACTGGACGCCAAGAAATTCGGCGCTCGCGATGTCAACTTCAAGCCCGAGATGCCGCTCGGCCAGATGACGAGGCGCTACGGCTTTCATTTTATCTCGCTGCTCGCCGTCGTCTTCTTCATGGTGATCGGTTACTCGCCCGCGCTGTCGGTGTTCTACGCGATCCTCACTACCTTCGTCCTGAGCTTCCTGCGCAAGGACACGGCGCTGATGCCGCCGAAACTCAAGCGCGCGCTGGCCGATGGCTCCATCGGAGCACTGAACGCCGCCACCACCTGCGCCGCCGCCGGCATCGTGGTCGGCATCGTCACGCTGACCGGCCTCGGCCTGAAGTTCTCCTCAATCGTGATTGCCTATGCGGGCGGCAGCCTGCTGCTGACCGCGATCTACACCGCGTTGATCGTGTGGATCATCGGCCTCGCCGTCCCCGTCACGGCGTCCTACATCATCTGCGCCGTGATCGCGGCACCCGCGCTGATCAAGCTCGGCGTGCCGGACTACGCCGCGCACATGTTCATTTTCTATTATGCGGTGCTGTCGGAAGTCTCACCGCCAACGGCGCTGTCGCCGTTCGCAGCCGCCGCCATCACCGGCGGCGATCCCTACAGGACCACGCTGCAATCCTGGAAATACACCCTGCCCGCCTTCCTGGTGCCGTTCGTGTTCGTGCTCGATCCACAGGGCGTCGGCCTGTTGTTGAACATTCCGAAGAACGGCTCGTGGGTCGACATCGTTGAAATCAGTATCAAGACCACGCTCGGGCTGATGGCACTGGCGGCGGCGGCGCAAGGCTGGGTGCTGCGGCAAACCTCCATGATCGAACGCGGCCTGTTAACCCTGTCGGGATTGCTGCTGGTGTTTCCGAGCCTGATCGAGGCACTGATCGAAGCGGCGATTGGTCGCGATATTTCTTATACTTATGTACCCGGCGTCCTGATCGGATTGGGGGTATTGTTGTGGCAGGCAAAAGGACCGGCGATTCAACGACCGGCCTGAACGTTTCACAGGGAGGAATACAGGAATGAAAAGAACGACAAAAATAACTGCGGCGCTTGCGTTCGCGCTGTCCGCCGGACTGGCGCTGAGCGCATATGCCCAGCAGAAGACGATGGCAATCGGGACCGGCGGAACCGGCGGCGTCTACTATCCGCTCGGCGGCGCAATCGCCAACGTGCTGTCCAAGAGCCTGCCGAACGTGCAGGCCACGGCCGAAGTCACCGGCGGCTCGGTCGACAACCTCAAGCTGATCGGCACCGGCAAGAACGAGCTCGGCTTTACCATGGCCGACGCAGCACTCGACGCCTACAAGGGCGAGGACAAGTTCAAGAGCGGCAAGATCCCATTGCAAGCCCTGCTCGTGGTCTATCCCAACCGCATGCATGTCGTGACAGTCGAAAGCACCGGCATCAAGACGATGGCCGATCTCAAGGGCAAGCGCGTCTCAACCGGGTCACCGGGCGGCGCGACCGAAGTCATGGCCTTCCGCGTCATCGAAGCCGCCGGCCTCGACAAGGACAAGGACATGAAGCGCGAGCGGCTCGGTGTCGCCGAATCCGTCAACGCCATCAAGGACGGCAAGATCGACGCCTTCTTCTGGGTCGGCGGCATTCCGACCGCATCGGTAACGGACCTTGCAGCAACGCCCGGCGTCAAGCTGAGGCTCATCGACCACGCCGACGTCGTGGACAAGATGAACGCGAAGTACGGCAAGCTTTACAGCGCTGGCGTCATCAAGGCCGGATCGTATCCGGGCTACGACGTGGACAACAAGATGGCCGAGGTCTGGAACATCATCGTCACCGGCGACAAGATGAGCAACGACGACGCCTACAACATCGTCAAGACGCTGGTGGAAAAGAAGGCCGACATCGTCGCCGTACACAAGGAAGCCGAGAGCTTCTCGCTGGACAACCAGGTGCAGGACCGCTCGCCGGTACCGTTCCATCCCGGTGCGATGAAGTACTTCAAGGAGAAGGGCAAGGGCGGCTAGGTTTTCTGACCTAGCCCAAAACACATCGCTCCGTCATGGCCGGGCTCGTCCCGGCCATTTTCTTTCGTCATTGCGAGCGAAGCGAAGCAATCCAGTCTGAACTGGCAAAGACTGGAGTGTTGCGTCGCAAGTGCTCCTCGCAATGACGGCAGAACCTTTCGTTTCAGCTCCCCTTCGGTGCATCCCGATCAATCGCGAAGTCGTCGAACCACGGCTGGTTGTTTCCCGCGATGGAGGCCGCGATCATGCGCGAGGCAAGATAACTGTAGGTGATGCCATTGCCGCCGTAGCCATAGGCGGCGTGAATGCGCGGATGGCCCGGCACCGCGCCGATCAGCGGCAGACCGTCGCTGGTGGTGCCGAACGCGCCAGACCAGACGAACTCCGCGATCGCCTCCGCCTTTGGCCACAGCGCCTGCAGCTTGCCGAGAAGAACCTTCGCCTTCTCCGGCATCAGCCGGTCGCGCGCCTCGGGCTCGACAATGGCGTCATCATCTTCGCCGCCCATGATGATCCGGTTCTCAACGGTGGTGCGCAGATAGCTGTAGGGGTCCGATGCCTCCCAGATCAGGGCGCTGTCGCGCCACAGCGCGCCCGTCGCCTGCGGCGGCGTCGCGATGGCCCAGCTTGAAACGACCTTGTGCAAATCCGAAGTGAGAATGTCAGGCATCACATAGCCGGTTGCGAGAACGACATGCTTCGCCTCGATGACATGGCCGCTGTCGAGAACGACGATCACAGCATCGCTTGAGCTGTCGTAACCAACCGCTTCCGCATCTAACAGCCGGGCCTTCTGCCGGACCGCTTCCGCGAGCAGAGCCTGCGACAGCAGCACCGGGTCCGCATCCGCCGACCCCGGCGAGACCAGCGCCGCCTCGCGGTGAATCTTGAATTCGCGCAGCAGGCCCTGATGATCGAGAAAATCCCCCGGCAACCCGGCGCGGATGCGCAAATCATGCTCTGCAAGCAGTTCGCGCGGCCCGCTGTCGCCTGCAGTCAAATATAGAGAGTGCCGCGGACGCATGTCGCAAGCCAGACCGCGTGTGGTCACGAGCTCGATCAGCCCGCTGACCGCCGCCTGGCTGTGGCGATAGATACTCGCCGCCCGTTCGAAGCCATACATCTCCGTCAGATCGGAGAGCGAGCGGTCGATCTCCCACAATAGCATCGCGGTACTGGCGGTGGTGCTGCCGAGACCGGGGCGCTGCCGGTCGATCACACACACGTCGTGGCCGAGACACGCCAGATGCTCCGCCGCCAGCGAGCCGGTGATGCCCGCCCCGACCACGAGAACGTCGCAGCGGAAGCTCTCTTCAATCTGCGGCCGGACCGGTTGCAGCAGCTTCTGGCTCCACGGCGAGGTACCGCCGCGCAGGTCGTTTTGCCGGACATTGTCTGGATCTAGCAACATTCGCGATGTCATGGCTGAAACGCGGCACCATTTGCCGCAGTCATGACGACGCCGGACGCGCGGAAAGGTTCCCCGGTTATGCCCCCTCGTCGAGCGCGACCAGTTCGCGTTTCTTGCGCAAGGACGGCAGCAGCGGGCCGATCAGCAGGATCGCCGCGAGCACAAGGCACGCCGCCGAGATCGGGCGCTGCACGAAGGTCATCAGATCGCCCTGCGACAGGATCAGCGACTTGCGCAGGTTGTTCTCCAAGAGCGGCCCGAGCACGAAGGCAAGCACCAGTGGTGCGGGCTCGTAACCGAACTTGCGCATCAGGTAGCCGATCACGCCGAAGCCGACCATTACATAAACATCGAACACGTTGTTGCTGCTGCAATAGACGCCCACAATCGTGAACAGCAGGATCAGTGGAAACAGCACGTTGTAGGGCAGCTTCAGGAGTTGCACCCACATGCCGATCAGCGGCAGGTTGAGGATCAGCAGCATGACGTTGCCGATATACATGCTGGCAATGATGCCCCAGAACAGGCCGGGGTTCTGCGTGATCATCAGAGGCCCCGGCTGCAAGCCGTGAATGACGAACGCGCCGAGCAGCAGCGCCATCACCACGTTCGGCGGAATGCCGAGCGTCATCAGCGGAATGAACGCGCCGCCGGCAGCGGCGTTGTTGGCGGCCTCCGGCCCCGCCACGCCTTCGATCGCGCCCTTGCCGAAGCGCTCTGGCGTTTTCGACAGCTTCTTCTCCAGCGCATAGGACGCAAACGATGCCACCACCGCGCCGCCCCCGGGCAGAATGCCGAGGAAAAAACCAAGAATGGTGCCGCGTCCGATCGGGCCGCCGCTCGCCTTCCAGTCCTCTTTATTGGGCAGTAGCTGCGTGATTTTGGCGTCGATCACATCGCGCTTGATCACCTGCTCGATGTTGATCAGCACTTCGGCAACGCCGAACAGGCCCATCACCACCGGTACGAGGCCGATGCCGTCGATCAGTTCGAGACGGCCGAAGGTCAGGCGCGGCATTGCCGTGATGCTGTCGAGCCCGATCAGCCCGAGCACGAGGCCGATGCAGGCCATCAGCAGCGCCTTGGCCATCGAACCTTGCGTGAGGAATGTCAGCACCACGAGGCCCAGCACCATCAGGCTGAAATATTCCGCTGGGCCGAACGCGACCGCGACGCTGGCCAGCGTCGGCGCGATGAACATCAGCGCAATCAGCGCAAAGGTGCCTGCGATGAACGAGCCCAGCGCAGAGATGCCGAGCGCCGGTCCCGCCCGACCCTGCTTTGCCATCTGGTGACCGTCGATGCAGGTCACCACCGACGCCGCTTCGCCCGGAATGTTGACCAGAATCGACGTAGTCGAGCCGCCATACATCGAGCCGTAGTAGATGCCCGCCATCATGATAATGCCGGATTCCGGCGACGCCGACAGCGTCACCGGCAGCAGCAGCGACATCGCCGAGATCGGGCCGATGCCCGGCAGCACGCCGACCAGTGTGCCGATGAAAACACCGATGAAACAATACAGCAGGTTAATTGGCGTCAGCGCGACACCGAAGCCGTGCGCAACATTGAGAAGAACATCCATGAGCGCTTACCCGATACCGAAGATGCCTGAAGGCAACTGAATGAGGAGCGCGCGCTTCAGCACGAACCAGACGCCGAGCGGCACCAGCACCGCGAGCGGCACCGCCAGCGTCCAGCGCACCGGATCGATCACCCGCAACAGCAGGAGCAACAACGGGATCGACGACAGCAGGAAACCCAGCGGCTCGAACAGGAAAGCGAAAGCCGCCAGGCAGACAACCACCACCAGCGGCTTGGTCCAGCGCGTTCCGGCCCATAATGACGCGACGCTGGGACCACCTTCCGTGATGGCCGCAGTGATGATCGTGATCGCAAACACGCACATCAGGATGCCGGTGTAGAACAGCACGAAACCGGAGCCCGGATCGTTGATGCTGCCGATCCTGAGCTTGAGGCCGGCCCAGATCACGAAGATGCCGAGCGCGAGGCCAACCAGCCCGCCCCATAGTTCGGAATTGTTCAGCGCGAGTTTCGCTCTGACATCATTGTTCATGGACTACGTTCTCATGCCGCTTACGTCGATCCAGCCGTCACCCTGAGGTGGCGGAGCGAAGCGCAGCCCTCGAAGGGCGACGGCGGGATATAAACCAGGCGTTCATCCTTCGAGGCTCGCCGCATGTGCGGCTTCGCACCTCAGGCTGACGCCGTCTTCGAGGGCATCACGCGGGTCTATATTCAGTTGGTCTTCTTTGTAAGCCCGAGCGAGTCGATCACCTTGCGTTCGGATTCGGTGACTTCGGCGACGAACTTCACGTAGTCCTCGGTGTTCTTGTAGTTCGCCACCATGTCGAACTTCGCCAGCGTAGCGATCACCGCGGGATCCTCGATCGCCTTCTTGAACGCGTCGTGCAGCTTGGCGACGATCTTCGGGTCCATGCCCTTGGGGCCAGCGATGCCGAACGGCGAATCGTAGACCATCGAATAGCCCAGTTCCTTGAGGGTCGGCGCGTCGGGGAAATTCGGCGAACGCTTGTCGGTCCACACCATCAAGAGGCGCAGCTTGCCGGCATCGACCAGCGGCCGCCATCCGGTGGAATCCGCCTGCAACATGGTGTGATTGCCGAGCACGGCGGCGTTGGTCTCGGCCCCGCCCTTGAACGGCACCTGGGTCAGCTTGATCCCGGCCTTGGCCGCAATCTGCTCCATGCCGATATGGAGCGAAGTCCCCGCGCCCGGCGTCGCATAAGTTACCTTGCCCGGATTAGCCTTGGCGAAATCCACCACGTCCTTCCAGGTCTTGAACTGCGACTCCGCGTTGGTGGTCACGCCGAAGGTGTAGCCGGTGAGATGCACGATGTAGGTGAAGTCCTTCGAGGCGTCCCACGACACCTGCTGCATTAGCGGCAAACGGAACACCGTGATCGGAATCTGCGAGATCGTGTAACCGTCCGGCTTGGCCGCTGCCGCCATGGTGGCCGGGCCGACCGTGCCGCCGCCGCCCGCCTTGTTGTCCACGACAACAGGCTGGCCGAGAATCTTCGACGCGCTGTCCGCGATCGCCCGCATCGAAATGTCGGTCGAGCCGCCGGCCGGCCATGGCACGATCAGCGTGATCGGTTTGGTGGGATAATCCTGGGCCGCCGCCATGCTGCACGATGCAGCAACGGCGGCCGCGGTCATTATAGTTTTCAAGCCTGCAAGATAGTTCATTGGACGTTCTCCCTCCGCGGCTCGTGATTGCATCCGAACCTGTCGTTGTTTTGTGCGGCGATGATCCCCGAAATTTTCGAGAAAGAAAAGCAATCAGACCGGCGCAGATGCCTGTTATTGCGGCGCATCAGGCCGATGCGTCATTAGGTCTCAAGAAATCCCGCCTGAGAATCGCTCCTGGGTTCGCCCTGCGAAATCAGGCGCACTGTAACTGCGGATCGGGTATGGTCGCGCACCCACCATGGCCCGGCGTCCGCCGGTAGGGAGCCAATCAATGCAGCGCGTCACCATCACCCTCGACGACGAACTCATGGCCGAACTGGATCGCATGATCGTCGAGCACGGCTACCAGAACCGCTCCGAGGCAATCCGCGATTTCGCCCGCGCCGGGATGCAGCAGGCGGCGCAGGACACCGGCAAGAACGGCGACTGCGTGGCGGCGCTGGTCTATGTCTACGATCACGCCGCGCGCGATCTCTCCAACCGGCTGGTCAACAATTTCCACGATCATCACGATCTGTCGCTGGCGACGCTGCATGTGCATCTCGACAATGACAACTGCATGGAAATCACGGCGCTGAAGGGCAGCGCAGCGGACGTGAAACATCTCGCCGAGCACGTCATCGCCGAGCGCGGCGTCCGCTACGGCCGCGTGGTCATGATCCCGACCGAGGCCGGTGCCAAGCCATCAGCCGCGCGCAAAAAGCACGTCCACCGGCACACCTGATGGGCCCCCGAAAAATCGGACCGGTTTTCGGAATAGGTCATGCCCAAATAAAGAACAACTCAGGTAATGCACGCGCCCTCAACCTGCGCTATCGACTAATCATGACAAAAACCAAGTCCAATCTTCAGATCGATTCCGCGCGCCTCTGGGGCGACATCCACGAAACCGCGAAATTCGGCGGCACGCCCAAGGGCGGCGTGAAGCGGCTCACCCTCGGGCCGGAAGACAAGCAGGTGCGCGACTGGTTCCGCGCCGCATGCGAGAAAGCGGGCTGCGAGGTCCGCGTTGATGCGCTGGGCACCATGTTCGCGATCCGGCCCGGCCGCGACATGTCGAAGCCGCCGATCGGCATCGGCTCGCACCTCGACACCCAGCCCACCGGCGGCAAGTTCGACGGCATTCTCGGCACGCTGGCCGCGCTCGAAGTGGTCCGCGCCATGAACGACGCCGGCATCGAAACCGAAGCGCCGATCTGCGTCTGCAACTGGACCAACGAGGAAGGCTCGCGCTACGCGCCGGCCATGATGGCGTCCGCCGCCTATTCGGGCGAATATACCACCGAGGATATTCTTTCACGCAAGGACGCCGACGGCATCACCGTCGCCGAGGCGCTCGACACCATCGGCTATCGCGGCGCGGATGCTGTGGGGAAACAGAGATTCAGCGCCTTCGTCGAACTGCACATCGAACAGGGACCGCTACTCGAGGCCGAGAACAAGACAATCGGCGTGGTGGATCGCGGCCAGGGCATCATCTGGTACGACGGCACGATTTCAGGCTTTGCCAGCCACGCCGGCACCACGCCGATGCCTTTGCGCAAGGACGCGCTGGCCGCATTCTCCGAAGTCGTGCTCGCGGTGGAGAAACTTGCGCGCGATCACGGGCCGCACGCGGTCGGCACCATCGGCGAAGTGAAGATCGACAACCCGTCGCGCAACGTCATTCCCGGTGACCTCGCGTTTTCAGCGGAATTCCGCAGCCCGGACTCGGCGACGCTCGATGCGCTGCATGACAGCTTGCAGAAAGCGGTCGCGGAAATCGCTGCACGACGCAGGGTGACGATCAATCTCGAAAAGATCTGGCGCAAGGAGCCGACCGTGTTCGACAAAAGGCTGGTCGACGCGGTGGCAAACGCGACACAGGAGCTGGGCTATTCGAACCGCCGCATCACCTCCGGAGCGGGTCATGATGCCTGTAATCTCGCCACCGTGATGCCCGCCGCGATGATCTTCGTGCCGTGCAAGGACGGCATCAGCCACAACGAACTGGAAGACGCGACGCAGGCCGACTGCACGGCCGGCGCCAACGTGCTGCTGCATACGGTTCTGGTGCTAGCCGGCGTTGCGTCGGAGGCAAAGGCAGGCGGCTAGAATTCATCATACCGAGGTGCAACTTTTAGCATCGTCCCGGCGCAGGCCGGGACCCATAACCCCTGGCCTTTCGATAAGACACGTCATACATCCCGCATAATATTACGCGACAGGGAGTATGGGTCCCGGCCTGCGCCGGGACGACCCGAACGATTTTTTCCTTCGCTTGAAAGCCCGCTTCGCATGTCTCCCAAACTCCCCGTTCCCCCCGTCGCAGAACGCCATCCGCACACATTCACCCGTCACGGCATCACCGTGACCGACGACTACGCCTGGCTGAAGGACGACAACTGGCAGGAGGTGCTGCGCGATCCGTCAGTGCTCAAGCCGAACATCCGCGCCTATCTCGAGGCCGAGAACGCCTATGCCGATGCCGTGCTGGGCCACACCGCGCCGTTGCAGAAAAAGCTGATCGCGGAAATGCGCGGTCGCATCAAGGAAGACGATTCCAGCGTTCCTTCGCCTGACGGGCCGTTCGCATACTTTCATAAATACCGCGAAGGCGGGCAGCACGAGCAGATCGGCCGGCTGCCGCGTCAAGACCTCGATAATACGTCTGGACAGGCGCGCTTCATCATCGACGGCGACGAGGTCGCAAAACAGAGCGAGTATTTCAAATTCGGCGGCGCGCGGCATTCGCCCGATCACAAGCTTGAGGCGTGGAGCGCGGACGTGCGCGGCTCGGAATACTTCACCATCCGCGTCCGCGACTGGGAAACCGGCACGGACAGCGCCGACGTTGTCGAGGAAACCGACGGCGGCATTGTCTGGTCGGCGGATTCCAAATCGTTCTTTTACGTCAAGCTCGACGACAACCACCGGCCAATGCAGGTCTATCGCCACACGCTCGGCACGCCGCAGTCCGACGACACTTTGGTCTACGAAGAAAAAGATTCCGGCTGGTTCACCCATATCCACGAGAGCGCCAGCGGACGCTTCTGCGTCATCGCCGGCGGTGACCACGAGACCTCCGAACAGCGGCTGATCGACCTGCACGATCCCGATGCCCAGCCGCGCCTCGTCGCCAAGCGTGAAGACGGCGTGCAGTATTCGCTTGCCGATCGCGGCGACCAGCTTTTTATTCTCACCAACGCCGACGACGCCATCGACTTCAAGATCGTCACCGCGCCGCTGGCCTCGCCCGCGCGCAAAAACTGGCGCGATCTCATCCCGCATCGTCCCGGCATCTACATCATCGACATCGAACTCTATTCCGGCCATCTGGTGCGGCTGGAGCGCGCCAACGCCCTGCCCTCCATCGTGATCCGCGATCTGGCAACGTTGCAGGAACACGCCATCGCCTTCGACGAGGCCGCTTATTCGCTCGGCACTATTGGCGGCTACGAATTCGACACCACGCAGATTCGTTTTTCGTATTCCTCCATGACCACGCCATCGGAAGTATACGACTACGACATGGTCAGCCGCACGCGAACCTTGCGCAAGCGGCAGGAAATCCCGTCCGGCCACAACCCCGCCGACTACGTCACCACCCGCATCATCGCGACGTCCCATGACGGCGCGCAGGTTCCGGTGTCAATCCTGCATCGCAAGGACTTGAAGCGCGACGGCGGCGCGCCGCTGCTGCTGTATGGCTACGGCTCCTACGGCCATGCGATGCCCGCGTCGTTCTCCGCCAACCGGCTGTCGCTGGTGGATCGCGGCTTTGTCTATGCTATCGCCCATATCCGCGGCGGCTCCGACAAGGGCTGGAGCTGGTATCTCGACGGCAAGCGCGAGAAGAAGACCAACAGCTTCGACGATTTCGCGGCCTCGGCACGCGCGCTGATCGAGGCAAAATATACGTCCGCGAAGAAGATCGTCGGCCACGGCGGCAGTGCGGGCGGGATGCTGATGGGCGCGGTGGCGAACCGCTCGGGCGAATTATTTGCCGGCATCGTCGCGGAAGTGCCGTTCGTCGATGTGCTCAACACCATGCTCGACGACACCCTGCCGCTGACGCCGCCGGAATGGCCGGAATGGGGCAACCCGATCGAGAGCGCGACCGACTTCAAGACGATTCTGTCCTATTCGCCCTACGACAACGTGGCGGCGAAGGAATATCCCGCCATTCTCGCCATGGGCGGCCTCGCCGATCCGCGCGTCACCTATTGGGAGCCGGCAAAATGGATCGCACGGCTGCGTCCGGTGATGACCGGCGGCGGTCCGGTCCTGCTGCGCACCAACATGGGCGCGGGCCACGGCGGTGCGTCAGGCCGCTTCAACCGGCTGGATGAAATCGCCATCGCCTATGCCTTCGCGCTGTGGGCGGTGGGGCTGGCGGAGGCTTAGGGCTGAAACAAGTCCTATGGTGTCATGGCCGGGCATAGCCGTTCGAAGAACGGCGTCGCTTTTGCTCGCCTATGACCCGGCCATCCATCTTCCTTTCGAGAACTCCACGCGAAGATGATGGATCACCGGGTCAAGCCCGGTGATGACGATTGCGCATGAGAAGACATCTTACCTCTCAGGTAATTTGATCGGCTCCGTCAATCGCTCATGATGCGTCCGTTGCAGCGCGTCATGACGCGCGGCGTTTCTGCACCCATACTCCTGCGGCTGTCCCGCCTCGCTCCTCGTCCGGAATCATACATGCGCCGCCTGCCCTTCTACTACGGCTGGATCATTGTCGTCGTCACCTTCATAACAATGGCCATCGGCGTCAACGCCCGCACTTCGTTCTCGCTGTTCTTCGCGCCGATCATCGATGAGTTCGGCTGGGATCGCGGCGTCACCGCCGGCGCGTTCTCGTTCGGGTTTCTGGTATCGGCGCTCCTCAGCCCCTTGATGGGCAAGCTGATGGACCGCACCGGGCCACGCACCGTGATGGAACTAGGCGTGGTGCTGATGGCGGCGGGCCTGCTGCTCGCGCCTCTGACGACACAGCCGTGGCATCTCTACGCCACTATCGGCTGCCTGGTCGGCGCAGGCAGCATCTGCCTTGGCTATTCCGGCCAGTCACTGTTCCTGCCGAACTGGTTCGTGCGCAAGCGCGGCCTCGCGGTCGGCCTCGCCTTTGCCGGCGTCGGCATCGGCTCCATTGTCATCCTGCCGTGGGTGCAGCTGCTGATCGACCGCACCGGCTGGCGCTCGGCGAGCTGGGCGATGGGCATTCTGGTGCTCGTTGTGCTTGTGCCGCTCAATCTCCTGCTGCGCAAACACCCCGCAGACATCGGCCTGCAGCCGGACGGCGACGATGCCCCGACGGCCGCAATGATTCCGCCGCCGTCGAACGTGGTGGACCCGGCATGGGCCGCCGTGGATTGGACACTCGGCCTCGCGTTGCGCACGGCGCGGTTCTGGTGGATCGCGCTCGGTTACTTCTGCGGACTTTACATCTGGTACGCGGTGCAGGTGCATCAGACCAAATATCTGGTGGAGATCGGATTTACCTCCACGTCCGCTGCGTGGGCGCTGGGCATGGTCAGCCTGATCGGCATTCCGGGCCAGATCGCGCTGGGCTATCTGTCCGACCGGATCGGGCGCGAATGGATCTGGACCATTTCATCGCTGGGATTCGCGATCTGCTTCGCGGCGCTGATCGCGCTTCAGTACACACCGACACTGCTGCTGGTTTACGTGATGGTCGTGGTGCAGGGATTTTTCGGCTACGGTTTCACCTCGATCATGGGCGCGGTGGTCGCGGAAATTTTCCAGGGCAGGCATTTCGGCACGATCTTCGGCACCATCGGCTTCGCCGCCTTGGGCGGCGGCGCGGCGGGTCCGTGGGTCACTGGCATCCTGCACGACATCTACGGCGACTATACCCTGGCCTTCATCATCGGCATTGCGGTCAGCGCGCTATCGGCCGTCGCAATATGGCTCGCCGCGCCGCGCAATGTCCGCGCTGTTGCGGGGCGCATTCACCGGATTGCGAAGGCAGTTTAGGCCGCGCTCCCGTCAATCTGCACCGGAAAGCCTTCGCGTAGCGCATTGACGATCGACGGCGGCGTCAGGAGTTTTGCATCGGAGAGATCAACGGACGCGCGCGCGTAGCCCGCGAACGACCACAGCCACGCCTCACCCTTCGCCATGAGATAGCTTTCTCCGCCCGACGCGACCATCGCGCCATCCGGCAACGTCAAGGCGGGTATCCGCAGCACATGCAACCGCTTCACGCGGCCATCAAGCCGCTCGCTGTGCAGCACCGCATCCATCTCCGGTGCCGAGGGTTTCGCGCGCCGGTTGCCTTTCGCCCACGCGGAGCGAAATGCTTCCGCGTCGGTGCGGCAACAATAGAAGCACGGCCGATGCCCCGCCGCGAAAGACGTCGCCTCATCCAGAAAGAACAGTTCGGTCCAGCTTCGCCCGCCCATCACCTTGCGCCTGCGTCCGCGAAATTCGCAGACGCAGGTGATCCATGCTTTCGAGGACCAGCGCCGGTTCAGCAGTGTCTTCGTTGCCGGATCGTGGATGATGCCGCGGTTGCCGGTGAAGCGGCCGCGGTACTCCGTCGCAACGATCTCACCGAACGGCGACACGCGGTTTTGCAGGGGCATATCGTTAGTTCAGCACATCCTGATTGATGACGTTCTCGCGGATCGGCGCACCATCGAGCGCGCTGAGAATGTTCTTTGCGGTCTGCAGGCTCATGCGGTCGAGTGCCTCGCGGGTCACGCCGGCGACATGCGGCGCGGTGATGACATTGTCCAGCGTCAGCAGCGCATTGTCGGGCTTTGGCGGCTCCTGCGCGAACACGTCGATCCCCGCGCCCGCGATCTTGCCGGACGTGAGTGCCGCATAAAGCGCCGTCTCGTCGACGATGCCGCCGCGCGCCGTGTTGATGAGATAGGCCGTCGGCTTCATCAGCTGCAGTTGCGCCGTGCTGAACATGTTGATCGTTTCAGGTGATTTCGGACAGTGGATCGAGACGAAATCCGCGCGCGGCAGCGCCGTATTGAGATCGGCGACGTATTCCGCCCCCGCCTTTTCGACTTCCGCTGCGCTCTTGAACGGATCGTAGACCAGCACGTTCATTTCCATCGCCACCAGCCGCTTCACGAGGCGCGAGCCGATCCGCCCGAAACCGACCACCAGCGCGGTGCGCCCGAGCAGATCATAGGGGATCGCGCCGAGCCGCTTGGTCCAGTTGCCGCTCTTTACCAGCTTGTCCAGTTCAGCAGCGCGTTTGGCCAGCGCCAGCATCATGAACAGCGCGCATTCGGCAACCGACGGCGAATTCGCGATGCCCGTGGTCATCAGGGGAATCTTGTTGGCGCTGAGCGCCGTCACATCGACAGCGTCGTAGCCGACGCCGATGCGTGTCACCACCCTCATCTCACCGGAAGACACGATTTCATTTGCACCGAAGCCGGTCGCGCCCAGCGCCACACCGTTCACCGGCGCGTGTTCGCGCAGCATGGCGTTGAAGTCCGCCGCGGAGATCGTGTTGGGAAACTCGATCGCCTCGATATCCTCCCGCTCCCGCAAAAGCGCCCAGCCGCCCGGTGACAAGGTCTCCACGATCAGAAGTTTTTTCTTGTTGGTGGCCATTTCATTCCCTGATGTTTTATTGGTTTTCATTCCGCCGCGAGACGCAAGCCGCCTATCATCACCTTGTTTCACCTCTTCCCGCAAGCGCGACAGGCAGGCCCCGCACTTGCCGCCGCGCCTTTGCGCGGGCAAACTCGCTCCGCCGTCCATCAGGTTCGGGCCGCATAACAAAACAAACAGGAGTTCAACCCGTGACCCAGCCCGCTCCCCATACCGCATCGCTGCTCGAGGCTTTGGCCCGCTACGATACGCCGACGATCTGCAATGCGATGGAGCTGGTCGCGCCCGAGCGCCGCCTTGTCGGCTTCACGACAAAGCCGCTGGTCTGCCCGTTTCCCGACCTGCCGCCCATGGTCGGCTATGCCCGCACCGCAACAATCCGCGCCACGTCGGCGTCAAAACTCTCCCCCGCCGATGCCCGCGCCCAGCGCTCCGCCTATTACGAATATTGCGGCACGGGGCACGGCCCGCGCATCAGCATCATTCAGGACCTCGACGGCGCGAACATCGGCTTCGGCGCATTCTGGGGCGAAGTAAACAGCTCGGTCCACAAGGCGCTCGGCTGTCTCGGCGTAGTCACCGACGGCTCGATCCGCGACATTCCGGCATGGGCGCCGGGATTCCAGGCGCTGGCCGGCAGCATCGGGCCGTCGCACGCCCACGTCCATCTCGCGGGCTTCGGCGAAACCGTCTGTGTCGCCGGCATGACTGTCAGTTCGGACGATCTCATTCACGCCGATCGCCACGGCGCGGTCGTGATTCCGGCCAATGTCGCGGCCAAACTTCCCGACGCCGCCGAACTGTGCGGACGGCGCGAGGAACCGATTCTGGCCATTGCACGAAGTCCGTCGTTCACCGTCCAGAAGCTGAAAGAGGCGCTGGCCAAGTCCGCCGAGATTCACTAACGAACGCCGGGGTCAGCATTCGCAACGAAAGGTTCGTTTCATGAAAGTCGCGCTTGGTGTCATCGTTGGACTGGTGATCGGCTTTCTCGCCATGACCTATTTCAAGACCGGCCATCTGCCGTTCTGAGCACCACCCGGATTCCTGATGCCCCTCTCCCCGCAGTACCGCGCCTCCACCAGCCATGCAGCCCTCGGCCCGGAATTCTACGATGTCGTCGCGGCGGCGACATTTCCGGACCATATCCTGCGCTACCGCAACCAGCGCGCGGCGAAAACCGTCGGCCTCGACGCGCTGACCGACGAGGAATGGATTTCCTATTTCGGCCGCTTCCAGCCGTTGGCGGAAAGTTTCGAAAAGCCGCTGGCGCTGCGCTACCACGGCCACCAGTTCCGCACCTACAATCCCGAACTCGGCGACGGACGTGGCTTCCTGTTCGCGCAGTTGCGCGACGACAGGGACCGCCTCCTCGATCTCGCCACCAAGGGCAGCGGCAAGACGCCGTGGTCGCGCACCGCCGACGGGCGGCTGACACTGAAAGGCGGCGTGCGCGAGGTGCTGGCGACGTCGATGCTGGAAGCGCTCGGCGTCGACACCTCGAAATCATTCAGCCTGATCGAGACCGGCGAAGCGCTGGTCCGCGGCGACGAGCCCTCGCCCACGCGCTCCTCGGTGCTGGTGCGGCTCAGCCACTCGCATATCCGGATCGGCACCTTCCAGCGCCAGGCGTTTCACCGCAGCAACGAAAACATCGCAAAGCTGCTCGACTACACCATCCAGACCTACATGCCCGACGTCTGGCGCGACGAGCCATCGGCGCGCGCCGTCGCATTTCTGGAGGAAGTCTGCCGCCGCGTCGCGCGGGTCGGCGCGCAATGGATGACGGCGGGATTCGTCCATGGCGTTCTCAACACCGACAATATCAACGTCACCGGCGAGAGTTTCGATTACGGCCCGTGGCGCTTCCTGCCGGTGCTCGATCAGGAATTTACCGCCGCCTATTTCGACGAGACCGGCCTCTATGCATTCGGCCGCCAGCCCGATGCACTATTCTGGAATGTGACGCGGCTTGCGGAATGCCTGCTGTCCCTCGCCGACCAGCCCAGTCTCGAAACGGCGCTCGGCGCATTCGAGCCAGCGCTGCGGCAGGCATTCACCGCGGCGCTGCCGAAGCGGCTCGGCGTCGCATCTCTGGATCCGCAACGCGATTCAAACCTCGCGCGCGCGCTCTGGATTTTCCTGGCGACCACCAAGGCGCCGTTCGAGCAGACGTTCTTCGACTGGTTCGGCGGACTGTCCAGCGCGGACCGCGCGTTGCGGAGCCCGTCGAAGGATTTTTATACCGCCGACGAATTTGGTCCGGTCCGCGAAGCGCTCAAGGATTTTTCACCGCGCGAGGGCGTGAATCTTGGTCACGCTTTCTTCAAGCGGACCGAGGCCTGTTCGATGCTGATCGAGGAGGTCGAGGCGATCTGGAAACCGATCACTGAGCACGACGACTGGTCGGTGTTCCACGCCAAGCTCGACGCCATTGATGAAATGCGCGAGGCGTATGGGCTGACTTAGCCCGTCATTGCGCGTGAAGCGAAGCCGTCCAGAGCATCAAGCCCGAAGAATGGATTGCTTCGTCGCAAGTGCTCCTCGCAATGACGAGTCGCTATCTCTCTACTCGTCGTCCCGGCCTGGGCCGGGACGACCATTGAAACGCAAATGCCCGGCACAATGCCGGGCATGACGTGGAGAGATCAGCAATCCAACAACAAGAAAGAACGACGCGAGGAAATTTGCCTCACGCCACCTTCTTGCGTGGCTCGGACACCGCATAGGTGCCGTCGAGGAATCCCGTCAGACGCTTGCGGATGATGAACTCGGCGTCCGCCATGATGCGATCGATCAGTTCCTTGCAGGTCGGAATGTCGTTGATCAGGCCGACCACCATGCCGCAGCTCCACGCGCCGGCGTCCATGTTGCCGTCGATCATGACCTTCGGATAGACGCCTGCGACTTCCTCGAGAATGTCCTCGATCTTGATGCTCTTGCCCTTTTCGTTCTCGATCTCGATCAGCTTTTCGACGCCCTTGTTGGTCAGGACGCGCTCGGTGTTGCGCAGGTTGCGCATCACCAGCCGGGTGTCGAACTCTGTCGCGTTGAGCAGCGCGCGCTTCACGTTGTCATGCACCGGCGCTTCCTTGGTGGCGATGAAGCGCGTGCCCATGTTCATGCCCTGCGCGCCCATCGCCATCGCGGCGACCAGACTGCGCGCGTCCGCCATGCCGCCCGAGGCCACGAACGGAATCTTCAACTCCTCTTCCGCGCGGGGCAAGAGGATCATGTTCGGCATGTCGTCTTCGCCGGGATGACCGCCGCATTCGAAGCCGTCGACGCTGACCGCGTCGCAACCGATCGCCTCGGCCTTCAGCGAGTGACGGACCGAGGTGCACTTGTGGATCACCTTGATGCCGGCGGCCTTCAGCGCGGGCATGTACTGTTCGGGGCTGCGGCCGGCGGTCTCGACCGCCTTGATGCCTGCTTCCTTGATGGCGGCGATATATTCGGGATACGGAGGCGCGGAGAAAGTCGGCAGGAAGGTCAGGTTCACGCCGAACGGCTTGTCGGTCATGTCCTTGCACTTGGCGATTTCCTTCGCCAGCAGTTCGGGTGTCTTCTGGGTAAGACCCGTGATAATGCCGAGACCGCCCGCGTTCGAGACCGCCGCCGCAAGCTCCGCGAAGCCGACGTAGTGCATGCCGCCCTGGATGATCGGATGCTGGATGCCGAACAGTTCCGTGATCGCCGTTTTCATGTATTCCCTCTCCTGTGTCCTGAATCCGAAGCTTGTTCACTGCCGCGTGGTTCGAAGTTGCGTCCATCGTTACCGCAGGCCGTCGAAGACCGGCAATGGTTTGGCGCAACAAGGCTGCCATGCGGTTAGTTCTGAAACGGAACGTATCAGGCTGAATCAGAACGTCAACCGGTGGCCAAAGCCCGATCCAGCGTGTATCAGAGCGGCGATAACTCCATTGCCCGACAAGGGAATTTCGCTTGAGCCAGCCCCAGCCCGCTAAACCGTTTCTTGAAGTTCTGTGCGGAAATCGCCAGCCGGTGCCGCCGGTGTGGATGATGCGGCAGGCCGGGCGCTATCTGCCCGAATATCGCGAATTGCGCGCCAAGGCCGGCGGTTTTCTCGATCTCTGCTTCAATCCCGAATGGGCGGCCGAGGTAACATTGCAGCCGATCCGGCGCTTCGGCTTCGATGCGGCGATCATCTTCTCCGACATTCTGGTGGTGCCGCATGCGCTGGGACGCAGCGTGCGCTTCGAGGTTGGCGAAGGGCCTCGCCTCGATCCGCTCGACACGCCGGAGAAGATCGGGACGCTGGCGGCGACCGCCGACTTTTCAAAACTCGAACCGGTCTATGAGGCGCTGCGCCGCGTCCGCAGCGCGCTCGATCCGAAGGTCACACTGATCGGTTTCTGCGGCGCGCCGTGGACGGTGGCGACCTACATGGTGGCCGGGCAAGGCACACCCGATCAGGCCCCCGCGCGCCTGCTCGCCTATCGCGAGCCCGATGCATTCTCGAAAATCATTGACGTGCTGGTGGAGAACTCGATCCAGTATCTGCTCGGACAGCTCAAAGCCGGGGCGAATGTCCTGCAGATCTTCGACACCTGGGCCGGCATCCTGCCGCCGCGCGAATTCCAGCGCTGGTCGATCGAACCAACCCGCCGCATTGTCGAAGGCGTCCGCGCGAAAGTGCCGGACGCGAAGATCATCGGCTTTCCGCGTGGCGCGGGCGCGCAACTGCCGCTCTATGTCGAGCGCACGGGCATCGATGGCGTCAGCATCGACTGGGCCGCCGAGCCGTCACTGATCCGCGACCGCGTGCAGAACCGCGTCGCGGTACAGGGCAATCTCGATCCGCTCGCTCTCATTGCGGGCGGCGCGGCGCTCGACCGCGCCGTGGATGACGTGCTGGCGAATTATGCCGCCGGACGATTCATCTTCAATCTCGGCCACGGCGTCCAGCCGGAAACGCCGATCGCGCATGTCGAGCAGATGCTGAGGCGTGTGCGGGGCCACTAGGCAAGCCAGAGTCCAATCACTCGTTCGGGATATTCAGCAGTTCGCCGCAAGCCTTGCAATGCACCGCGTCGGGATCGTGACGCAGCAGGCCGCATGTCGGACACTGGAACCGGACTTTCGGCGGCCGCAGCATCGCCCGAACCAGACCGAGAAACAGGGTCACTCCGAATATCATGATGACGACCGAGATCAGCCGCCCGGCCGTGCCGGGCAGCGTGATGTCGCCAAATCCCGTCGTGGTCAGCGCCGTGACGGCAAAATAGAGCGCATCCGCATAGTTCGCGATGGCGGGATTTTGGCCGTGCTGGGTGACATAGATAAATCCGGTGACCACGAACAGAAACACCAGGATATTGGCGGCTGCGATGATCAGCTCTTCATGTGCCCGGAAATAAGGAAGATCGGCGCGCAGCCGCGAAAGCAGCCGATAGCTGCGCAGCAGACGCAGCGTGCGCAAGATGCGCAGGAAAGCAGCCGGTTCACCGGCCAGCGGGGCGAGAAACGAAATGATGCTTGCGATATCCGTCCATGTCACCGGGTGCAGGAGTTCGCGCAGCGGCTTCCTGACAATGAGCATCCGCGCCAGAAATTCGGTGAGAAAGACAAGACCGAAAACGACGTCGACCGATTCAATCCAGACATTGCTCTGGATGAACGATGTCGCCACGATGAAAGCAATTGAAACAATATCGATGACAAGCAAACCGTATCGGAACTGGTGCGCAGTGACGGACTCGCCGTCATAGAGATTCCTGATCCGGGCCTGTAGCCGCTTCACCGCCGACCCGCCTGATCTCATCTGAAATCCAAACCCATTGGGGAACTCTTCCGAAGGCGACCCTGCCCGGCCGCAGGATCATGCCCCAACAACCGACAGGAAGACAGTGCGGCAACCTACCAATGAGTCGGGAAGCGAAATCCAGTCTCGGCGCGCGGCTGGCCTAATCCGGCCGCGACCGCTCGATGATCGCCGCAGCGCCCTTCGCCAACAGATCGAACGCCACGGTGCGGCCCAGCTCGCGCGGCTTGTCAGCGGGGCCGGTGCGCGTCGCCTCTAGCAACTGATCGCCCTCCAGATCGAGCACCGACGCGGACAGCGTCATCTGCCGGCCCTCGATGCTGGAAAATCCCGCGATCGGCGAATTGCAGTGGCCGTTGAGCACCCACAGCACCTCGCGTTCGGCGTCGGCGCAAAGATGCGCGGCAGGATCGTCGATCAGCGCCAAATAGCGCCGCGTCTGCCAGTCGCTGGCGGCGCATTCCACCGCGACGATGCCCTGCCCCGCTGCAGGCAGCATCTCGCGCGGGCTGAATTCATGGGCGATGCGGCCCGCAAGCCCCACGCGCTCCAGGCCCGAGCGCGCCATGATCAGCGCATCCGCAGGCCCGACCTCGCCGCCGCCAGCCAGCCGCTGCATCTCGCGATTGTCGAGCTTGCGCACCCGGGTATCGGCCGCGCCGCGAAAGTGAATCACCTCGATCTCGGGAAACAGCCGCCGCACATAGGCCGCGCGGCGCACGGCATTGGTCCCGATCTTGAAGCCCCTGCCCTTGCTACGCTTCAGATCGTCGAGCGTCACACCCGCGCGCAGCACCAGCGCATCGGTCGGCGGATCGCGCGACAGCGTCGCCCCGATCACCAGACCCGGCGTGTCCTCGTTACCCGGCATGTCTTTCAGCGAATGCATCGCCGCGTGCAGGTCACCCGCGATCACCGCTGCGCGGATTTCCGCAACGAACGCGCCGCCCTTGCCGCCGTGCGGCAGCAGCAGGCCGACCTGGTCCTGATCGCCCTTGGTTTCAAACTTGACGATTTCGACGTCGATATCCGGGCTGGCTGCGGACAACCGGCGCGCGATTTCCTCGGTCTGCGCCAGCGCCATCGCGCTTTTGCGCGTGCCGATCCGCATTGAAACTGCTGCCACGTCCGCTCCGCCTTTGAATTTGGCGGCACCATACGGCGGGCGGTCCCCGGAATGCAAACGTGTTTGGGACCGCGTCGTCCCGGCGCAGGCCGGGACCCATACTCCCGGCCGGAGTATTTTATCCGGGATTGGCGGCTGCCTCAGTCTTTATACAGAGAAAGCGGTGGTTATGGGTCCCGGCCTGCGCCGGAACGACATCCGGTTTGAAACGAAGCTCACCAGCTAACGCCTCACACCTGCCAGAGCGCGCGCGCGGACGGCAGGCTGACATCGGCCAGACGCACCGCGTCCTCGTTCTGGTCGAGCGCGATATATTGCCCCTGCCAGTAGGTCAGCGCCGGCTTGCCCGGCGACACCCGCAGGTCCAGCACGCGGCCGATCACGATGGCATGGGAATGCCGCTCGACCACATGCTCGACCTCGCAGTCGAACACCGCCAGTGCGCCGGCCAGCAGCGGCACGCCCGACACGAGGCTGACCCATTCGGAACCGGCGAAGCGCTCCGCGCCCCTCAGGCCCCCGATGCCGGAGAACCGCTCGGCGACGTCGACATGATCCGCGCTGAGAATGTTGACGCCGAACACGCCATGCTTCTGCAACAGCGGCCACGACGACGCGCCGCGGTTGATGCTGACGATCAGCGCCGCCGGCTCCACCGACAGTGACGACACCGACGTCACCGTCATGCCGGACAGATCGTTGCCCCGCCCGACCGTAATCACGCTAACGCCGCCCGCGAGCGAGCGCATAGCGGTGCGAAAGTTGTCCGCCGTCGTGACCGTGCCGATCTTGGTCTCGCGAATGTTCCGGACCAGCGAATTCATGTCAGCCTCACGCTCCGACTAGTGTCGTTTTGGTTCGCAAGTCCGCAAATGGACGTGCCGAGCAAATGTTGCGGACTTCCCAACCACCACACTAGTCGCCAGTTTCTTTCAGCAGTTCGCGAAGGATGTTCCCTTCCAGCGCGGCAAGCTCTGCTGAGCCGCGCTGGCGCGGCCGCGCCAGATCCACCGTTATATCGTGCACGATGCGGCCGTCTTCAATGACCAGCACGCGATCCGCCAAGACTACCGCCTCGGCGACGTCATGCGTGACTAGAATTGCCGTAAAACCCTGGTCATGCCAGACACGTTCTAAAAGATGCTGCATCGAAATCCGCGTTAGCGCATCGAGCGCGCCGAGCGGTTCGTCGAATGCCAGCACGCGCGGATGACTGACCAGCGCGCGCGCGAGCGCGACTCGCTGCTTCTGCCCGCCCGATAGCACCGCAGGCCACTGGTCGCGCTTTTCGTCGAGGCCGACTTCCTTCAGGGCTTCGTCGGCGCGGATTTTCGCATCGGGCTTTTCCCGGTCGCGGCCGAGACCGACTTCCACATTCGAGAGCACGCGCGCCCAAGGCAACAGGCGCGGCTCCTGAAACATGACGCGGACATGATCGCTCGGGCGGCCTTCATGATCGCCGAACTCGATAGTGCCCGCGGTCGGCTGATCGAGCCCCGCGATCAGGCGCAGCAACGTGCTCTTGCCGCAGCCGGATTTGCCGATGATAGCGACCGACTGTCCTGCCGGAATGTGCAGATCGATCCCACGCAGCACCTCGTTGTCGCCGAACGACTTGCGCAGGCCGCGAATGGTCAGCGACAGCGCCCGTGACGGATCGCGCGGCGCATTACGGGTCACCTGCGCCTCGTGAATCAGATTCGCTGCGGCACCGAGGGCCTTGGCGTCGACGGGAGCAAATCGAAGAGCCTGGTTCATCGTCACTCTCATTTTTTCTGGAAGGCGGGATGCCAGGACAGCGTGAAACGCTCCAGCACGCGCGCGGTCGAGTCGGCGACCTTGCCGAGCAGCGCATAGATCAGGATCGACAGCACCACCACGTCGATCAGCATGAATTCGCGCGCCTGCATCGCCATGTAGCCGAGGCCGGATGACGCCGCGATGGTCTCGGCAACGATCAGCGTCAGCCACATGATGCCGAGCGCAAAACGAAGACCGACGAAGATCGACGGCAGCGCGCCCGGGAAGATCACCCGGCGGAATAGTTCGCTGTTGGTCATGCCGTAGATGCGGCCCATCTCAATCAGTTGCGGGTCCACCGTCTTGATGCCGTGCAGCGTATTCAGATAGATCGGGAAGAATACGCCAAGCGCGACCAGAAACAGCTTCGCCGACTCGTCGATGCCGAACCACAGAATGACGAGCGGGATCAGCGCCAGATGCGGCACGTTGCGCACCATCTGCAACGTCGTGTCGGTCAGCTTGTTGCTGAGCTGCGAAAGTCCGTTGGCGAGGCCGAACGCGAAGCCGATGCCGCCGCCGATGGCGAAACCGACGCTCGCGCGCCAGAAGCTGACCCAAATGTTGCGCCCGAGCTCGCCGGATTGCGCCAGCTTCCAGCCCGCCAGCGCTACATCGGTCGGCGCCGGCAGCACCCGCGCCGACACGAAACCGGTGACGCATGCAATTTGCCACACCAGCAGGATCAGCAGCGGCACGATCCACTGCGTCAGGCCGTCGGCGCGCGGAATGCGAAAACCGCGCGGGCGCGATTGCGATACCGACTCGGCCAGACTCATGACGACGACGCCTGCTTGTCAGGGCGATGTTCGTTGGCGATGGTTTCGCCGAACGGCCCGGTGTTGACCCGCAGTTGCGTGACGTTGGCCGGCTGCTGCAACGTCAGCAGCGGGAACACCAGTTCTGCGAAGCGATAGGCTTCCTCGAGGTGCGGATAGCCCGACATGATGAAGGTATCGACGCCGACGTCCTGATATTCCTTGATCCGCGCCGCCACCGTCTGCGCATCGCCCACCAGCGCGGTGCCCGCGCCGCCGCGGACAAGACCGACGCCCGCCCACAGGTTCGGGCTGATCTCGAGCTTGTCGCGGCGTCCGCCGTGAAGCTCGGCCATCCGCCGCTGACCCACGGAATCCATCCGCGAGAAAATTTTCTGCGCCTGCGCGATGGTGTCGTCGGTGACGTACTGAATCAGTTCGTCCGCCGCGCGCCACGCCGCCTCGCTGGTCTCGCGCACGATGACATGCAGCCGGATGCCAAACGATAGCTTGCGGCCGCGCTTGTCGGCCACCGCCTTCACCCGCGCAATTTTCTCGGCCACCTGCGCCGGGGGCTCGCCCCAGGTCAGATATTTGTCGACGGTGTCGACCGCCACATCGATGCCGGCGTCGGACGAACCGCCGAAATACAGCGGCGGGCGCGGCGACTGCACCGGCGGGAACAGCAGACGGCCATCCTCGATGGAGATGTGCTTGCCCTGCACGTTCACGGTCTTGCCCGCGAGCAGGTCGCTGTAGACGTTCAGGAATTCGCGCGTCACCGCGTAGCGCTCGTCGTGCGGCAGGAAGATTCCGTCGCCCTTGTTCTCGACCGGATCGCCGCCGGTCACGACATTGACGAGCAACCGTCCATTGGAAATGCGATCCAGCGTCGCGGTCATGCGCGCCGCGACGCTCGGTGATTGCAGGCCCGGACGCACAGCGACCAGATAGCGCAGCCGTTCGGTAAACGGCGCAACCGACGAGGCGACGATCCAGGAATCCTCGCAGCTCCGACCGGTCGGCAACAGCACGCCGAAATAGCCGAGTTGGTCGGCGACCTGCGCCACCTGGCGCAGGTAGTTGAAATTCACCTCGCGTCCGCCGGTGGTGGTGCCGAGATAGCGGCCGTCACCGTGGGTCGGCAGGAACCAGAGGATGTTGGCTGGGGTTTTGTTCGCGCTCATGATCCGGACTTCTTTGCTACGTCGGAAATTTTGATAGCCTTGGGAATCAGGCCGAGACTGAAGAACGTGTCGGCGACCTGTTGCTGCTCGGCGATGACCTGATCGTTGATCGGCTTGATGCCGTAGGACTGACGGTTCAGGGCCAGTTCAAGCACCGGAACCGGCAGACCCACCGACGGGCTGAGTTGCTCGGCGACCGCCTTGATGTCGGTCTTCGCCCAGCCATCCACTTCGCTTAGCTGCGCCAGCACCACATCGACGATCTTCGGATTACTGCCGATGAACTTCTGCGAAGAGAAATAGAACTGGTAGTTCGAGACGGTGCCGGTCCCGTCGGCCAGCGTGCGGGCCTGCGTCGCCACTTCGGCAGCGGCCTGGAACGGATCCCAGATCACCCAGGCGTCGACAGCCCCCTTCTCGAAAGCCGCACGTGCATCGGCCGGAGCAAGGAACACCGGCGTAAATTCCGAGTACTTAACGCCCGCCTTCTCCAGCGCCTTCACCAAGAGATAATGAACGTTGGAGCCCTTGTTCAGCGCGACCTTCTTGCCCTTCAGGTCGGCGACCGTCTTCAACGGACTGTCTTTCGCAACGAGGATCGCCTCGCCCTTCGGCGCCGGCGGCTCATAGGCGACATATTGAATCGGCGCGCCTGCGGCCTGCGCGAAAATCGGCGGCGCTTCGCCGGTGTTGCCAAAATCGATCGCGCCGACATTCAGCGCCTCGAGCAGTTGCGGCCCAGCGGGGAATTCCGTCCAAGTGACCGTATAACCGAGTTCCTTCAGCTTCGGTTCGAGCGAACCCTTGCTCTTCAGCAGCACTAGCTTGCCGTATTTCTGAAAGCCGATGCGGACCACCTTGTCCTGCGCCTGGACAGGCAGCGTGGTCAGCGCGAGTGCTGCGACGGCGGAAGCCGCGAAAGCGAGCCTTGCGAGTGAGCGGCGTGTGTGCATGAAGGTTATCCTTGATGAAAACGGAATTTGCGAACGAGGATCAGGTCTGCGGCGTCTTCCAGACGATGTCGCGGACGGCGATGGATTTCGGAATCAAGCCAAGCTTGTGGAAGCTGTCGGCGACGCCCTGCTGGGTCTCGATGATGCCTTCGGTGACCGGGCCGATGGCGAACGATGCGCGGTTCGCGGCTAGCGTCTGGATGTCGAGCGGCACGCCGGTAATCTCATACAGCGACTTCGCCACCGCCTCGCGATTGTTCTCCGCCCAAGCCGCCGCGGTCGAAAGGCCGCCGATCACCTCGCGCAACGTTCCCGGATTCTGATTGGCAAAGTCGCGATTGGCGATGAAGAAGGCGTTGGTTTTTCCGACTTCATAGGCGTTGATGAGAATGCGCGCGTTCTGCTTCTTCTCGCCGATGGCGAAATAAGGGTCCCACACCGCCCAGGCATCGATGCTGCCGTTGGCAAAGGCCGGGCCGGCATCCGGCGGCGTCAGATAGACCGGCGTAATGTCATTATAAGTGAGACCGGCCTTGGCCAGCGTCAGCACGACGACGTTGTGCGCGCTCGATCCCTTGGTGAAGCCGACGCGCTTGCCCTTGAGGTCGGAGATGGTCTTGATGGACGAAGTCTGCGGAACCAGAATGCCCTGACCGTTGCTGATCGGCGACGCGGCGGCATAAACGATATTGGCATTCGCGGCCTGCGCGAAGATCGGCGGCGAGTCGCCGACAGCGCCGAAATCCACACTGCCGTTGCTGATGGCCTCCATCATCGGCGGGCCGGACGTGAACTCGACCCATTTCACCAACGTGCCGCTCGCGGCGAAACGCTTTTCGATGGTTCCCTGCTGGCGCGCGATCACCAGAACGCCGGTTTTCTGATATCCGATGCGAACTTCCTTCGCCACCGCCTGCGCGCGCGCGGATGTCGCGGCAAATGCCGCCATCGCCGCCGTGGACAGTTTCAGAAATTGCCGCCGCTCCATTCCAGTCTCCCGCAAATCGAATACGCACACATGTTGCGCAAGTAATCCGGGATGATGGTCATGCGAATTGGGGGTGTCGAGTGCTGCGCAAAAATAGCGATGCCCGCACTGTTTTAGTGCGCACGATCAATAAAAATATTTCCGCAACGGCACCGATTGCAGGCCGATCTTCTGCACACAATCCGGCCACAGCGGCGTTAACGATGAAAAACCCCTGTATGAGCGGCCAAATCAGTCACGGACGCGTGAAGGCGCGGCGATTCCACGTCGTGCAATCGTTTCACGCGGCGCGCCGAAAGGAGAATGAAGTAAGCGCGCAGCCTCCGAACTTTGGCAACTCATTATCCGGCTTGTTTCCTAGAGTTGCACGACACGGATCGGCGATCCGGCTTCATTTCGACAGCCGCCAGCAATCGCCGCCGCAGGGGACATGAAACCATGACGCAACGTTTCAGATTATTTCGATTGAAACCGGTCGCCGGCATATTCGCCGCAGCGTCATTGCTGCTCGCGGCGACCGCCTCGTTCGCGCAGGACAAACCCGCCGACCAGATCCGCATCGGCTTGCAGAAATCATCGACGCTGATCGCAGTGCTTCGCGCCAACGGCGAACTGGAAAAGGCGCTCGCGCCGCTCGGCGTCAAGGTCTCCTGGCATGAATTCTCCAGCGGCCTGCCGCTGCTGGAATCGCTCGGCGTCGGCAATCTCGATTTCGGCGCGGATGTCGCGGACACGGTGCCGATCTTCGCGCAGGCGGCCGGATCGAAACTCGCTTACGTAGCGGAAGAAAGCGCGTCGCCCGCGGCGCAAGCCATTCTCGTGGCCAAGGATTCGCCGATCAAGACGCTGGCCGATCTCAAGGGCAAGAAGGTCGCGGTGACCAAGGGCGCAGGCAGCCACTATCTGCTGCTCGCAGCCCTCGGCAAGGCCGGGCTGAACTTCAAGGACATCTCGCCGGCCTATCTCGCCCCCGCGGACGGACGCGCCGCCTTCGTCAGCAACAATGTCGATGCCTGGGTGGCGTGGGACCCGTTCCTCACCAGCGCGCAGCGTCAGTCCGGCGCGAAGGTGCTCAGCGACGGCAGCAACGGCCTCGCCAGCTACAAACGTTACTACCTCGCCTCGGAAACCTTCGCCGACCGCCGCAGCGACGTGCTGAACATCGTGTTCGCCAAGCTGCGCGACACCGGCAAGTGGGTGAAGGGCAATCCAAAGGAAGCCGCCACGCTGCTCGCAGGACTCTGGGGCATCGATGCGCCCACCGTCGAGGAAGCCAACAGCCACCGCAGCTACGGCGCCGGCGCCGTAAAGCCCGCCGGCCTCACCGAGCAGCAGAAAATCGCCGACGCGTTCTTCGGCGAAGGGCTGATCCCGAAAAAACTCGACACCACCGCTGTCAAGATCTGGACGCCGAACGCGCCATAATGTCTTGATGGGTTCATGACCCAGTCCGAGCGTTCCGCCACCGGCGATCTTCCAACCGTTGTGATCGTCGGCGGCGGATACTCGGGCGCGGTGCTGGCCTGGCACCTGCACCGGACCGCGCCCTTCGCGCATAACATCGTCATCGTGGAGCCGCGCGACGAACTCGGGCGCGGCCTCGCCTATGACAGCCATGATCCGGCGCACCGCATCAACGTGCCCGCGCTGAAAATGAATCTGGACTTCGACGAGGAAGGCCATTTCGAACAATGGCTGATCGCGTCGGGATACCCGGCGCGCGATCCGGCGGCGCAGGTTCCCGGCGCGCTGTTTCCCACCCGCGCGGCGTTCGGCGATTATGTCAGCGCGCATGTCGGGGAGATTGGCCGCGCGGTCACCCACATCAAGACCAAGGCGCGCGCCGTCATTCCGGAACAGAATGGCTATCGGGTCTCGTGCGCGACCGGCAATGACCTTCACGCCGATGTCGTGGTGCTGGCGGTGTGTCACACGCCGCCGCAGGTGCCCTCGTCCATCGCTGCACTTCAAGATCGCCCGCGATTCATCGCCGACCCATGGCAGACCGACGCGCTGCGCGGCATCGCGCCCGATCATCGTGTGCTGATTGTCGGCACCGGCCTCACCATGGCTGACATCGTCGCCTCGCTCGACCGGCAGGGCCATCGCGGCACGATCGCCGCCGTGTCGCGGCGCGGCCTGCGCTCGCAACCGCATGCCCCGTCGCAAATGGAGCCGTTCGGCGACTTCATTGAAGACCCCGAGCAAACCACGCTGTCGCTGCTGCGCCGCGTTCGCCGCGCTATCGCGGAGGCATCGAAGCAAGGCCTCTCGTGGCATCCGGTGCTCGATCAGTTGCGGCTGCAAGGCACCCCGATCTGGCGCGCGCTGCCGCTGCATGAGCGCGCCAAACTGGTTCACCATCTGCGCCCGTTCTGGGACACCTATCGTTTCCGCATCGCGCCGCAGATCGATGACATCATCCGGCGCCGGATCGCGGACGGCACGCTGACGATCCGCGCCGCGTCGCTCCGCGCCAGCGCAACGCAGGGTGATGATTTCGCGGTCGATCTGCGCCCGCGCCGCAGCCGCGACTGGACACGCGAAACCTTCGACGCTGTCGTGATCGCGACCGGACCGGCCCATGGCACGGTGTTCGCGACCAATCCCCTGCTCGCGCAGATCGGCGAAACCGGCCTCGCCCGTCCCGATCCGCTCGGTCTCGGCATCGACGTCGATCTGAGCGGCCATGCCATCGGCCCGAACGGCGACGCCGCCGGATCGCTGTTCGTGGCGGGGCCTTTGGCGCGCGGCACGTTCGGCGAATTGATGGGCGCGCCCGATCTGGCGCGTTATGCCCGCCGGATCGCGGAGACCATCGCGCGCGAACACAGCGGCGCATCGCGGTTGCCTCCGCGTCCCGTCCCGGCCTAAAACATTCCATCGATCACGCGCCGGCCGTTCGCCGCGCCCATCAGACAGCCGGAGAAGCCGTCAATGACGCCCGCCCTCGCGCGCATCAGTTTTCTTGCGCCCTTGTTCGTCCCCGCCAACCGGCCCGAGCGTTACCAGAAAGCCGCCAATTCCGGCGCGGACGGCGTCATCATCGACCTCGAGGATGCCGTTGCGCCGGATGACAAGGACGCGGCGCGCACCACGCTGCTGGGCGCATCCGTTCCGGTCAATTCCATCGTGCGCATCAACGCCGCCGCGACCCGCTGGTACGCGGACGACGTCGAGGCGGTGAAGACACTCGCCGTCGGCGTCATGCTGCCGAAGGCGGAGACGGCGGAGCAGCCGGAATATCTGCGCGCCGCGCTCGGCGACCGGCCGCTCATCGCCCTGATCGAATCCGCGCAGGGCCTCGCGAACGTGCGCGAGATCGCGCAACACGCCGACCGCCTCGCCTTCGGCTATATCGACTTCAGCGCCGATCTTGGCTGCAGCATGGAGCGCGACGCGCTGCTGATGGCGCGCGCCGAAATCGTGCTCGCCTCGAAACTCGCAGGCATTCTACCGCCGCTCGAAGGCGTGACACCGTCATTCGACGATGCGGGGCTGGTGGAAGACGATGCGCGCTATGCCGCGTCGATGGGATTCAGCGGCAAGCTCTGCATCCATCCGAAACAGATTCCGCCGACGCTGAAGGGTTTCCGCCCGGCGGATACCGACATCGCATGGGCGACCAGGATCGCCAGCTCCGGCGACGGCGCGGTCTCTGTCGATGGCATGATGGTCGATGCGCCGGTGCGGCTGCGCGCGCAGCGGATTCTCGCCGCTGCAAAAGCGAGCGACGCAGCTAAGGGCTAGCTGCCTGCCACCGGCGGCCAGGTCGCCAGCACCATCTCGGCAATCTTCTTCAGATCCTCGCGGGTGGTGCCGCCGACGGCCTGCACAGCAATGCCCTGCATCATGGTCGCGATGTAGCGTGCCAGCACGGTGGCGTCCGCCGTCGCGGGCAGATCGCCTTCGGCCTTCGCCCGCTCCAGCCGCAGCCGCAGGTCCTCTTCCCACGCGGCGCGGCGCGTGCGCAGCTCCTGCCGGATGGATTCAGCCGCTTCGCCGCAGGTCAGCGCGCCATTAATAGAGAGACAGCCCGCCGGGCATTCCGGATCGGTCACGGCCTCCACTTCACCGTAGAGAAGGTTTTCGACCACCGCGCGCGCCGTCGGCTGCTGCAGCGCCAGCTTGGCGTATCCGGCCGGCCCGTCGAGATAGGTGTCGAAGGCCTTGCGAAATAGTTCTTCCTTGTTACCGAACGCCGCATAAAGCGACGGCTTGGTAATGCCCATGGCTTCGGTCAGGTCCGCCATCGACGCACCCTCGTACCCCTTCTCCCAGAAAACGTGCAGCGCGTTTTCCAGAGCCTGGTCGAGATCGAATTCGCGGGGGCGGCCGAGCGCCATGATTAGAGCACCTCTACTTTTGTACTATTCGTTAGATATGTCCCTTGACGACGAAAGTCCAAGCCCCATCTGTACCGCACGTTATAGATTTTGCGATGCAACCTGTTAAGATTTGAGGATCGGGAGCCGGACCACTGGTGACGAATATCACCGCCTCCCTCCAAAACATTGTTTTGCATCAAAAAAATCAACTTCTGGTAGTCGGCACGAAGCCGTGGGGCACGTCATGAGAACTCTTTCCTTTACAAAACGTCTTGTTGCAGTTGCGTTCGGACTGGCCGTCCTGGCGGGGGCCGGAGCCTTTTTCTGGACCGGAAACAGCCGCGCCCAGGCGGACGCCGGGGCGGCCAAGGCCCCGCCGGCGACGCCGGTGTCGGTGGCCGACGTCCGGGAGCGGGAAACCGCGATCTGGGACGAATTCTCCGGCCGGCTCGAGGCCATCGAACAGGTTGAAGTCCGTTCGCGCGTCGCGGGGGCCATCCAGGAGATCCGGTTCCGCGAAGGCGCGCTGGTTCAGAAGGACGACGTGCTGGTGGTGATCGATCCGGCGCTCTACGCCGCCGAGGTCGCCCGCGCCGAAGCCCAGGTCGCCGCCGCGCAGGCCCGGCTGGTCTTCACCAAAAGCGATTACGAACGCGGCCAGCAACTGACCGGCTCGCAGACCATCTCGCAGCGCGACCAGGACAACCGCGTCAACGCCTATCGCGAAGCGGAAGCCAATCTCAAGGCCGCGCAGGCCACGCTGAAAACCGCCCAGCTCAATCTCGGCTACACCGAAGTCCGCGCGCCCGTCACCGGCCGCGTCGGCAAGCGCGAGATCACCGTCGGCAACCTGATCGCGGCCGGCCCCGGCTCGCCGCTGCTGACCACCATCGTCTCGACATCCCCGATCTACGCTTCGTTCAATGCCGACGAACAGGTCGTGCTGCGCGCGCTCAACGCACTCGGCGACGACGCGGCGGCGTCGAAGACCGGCCGCATCCCGGTCAAGATGGGCACCGCGACCAGCGACGGCACGCCGTTCGAGGGCCACATGCAGCTGATCGACAATCAGGTCGATCCGCGCAGCGGCACGGTTCGCGTCCGCGCCGTGTTCGACAACAAGGATGGCCGCCTGCTTCCCGGACAGTTCGTCCGCCTGCAGATGGGTCAGCCCAAGAGCGAACGCGCCGTGATGGTCAATGAACGCGCCGTCGGCACCGACCAGAACAAGAAATACGTGATGGTCGTGAACAAGGAGAACAAGGCCGAATATCGCGCAGTCACGCTCGGCGTGGCCGTCGATGGCCTGCGCATGGTCACGTCGGGCCTGAAGCCTGGCGAACAGATCGTGGTCAAGGGACTGCAACGCGTGCGGCCCGGGGCTCCCGTCGCGCCGCAAGTCGTGGCGATGGACGCGAATTGAAGCCCTGAACTTAACGAAAACACCAGCCGCAGCGCGCCGTCACCCTGAGGTGCCGTCGCGAAGCGGCGGCCTCGAAGGGCGACGGCATTGTTCTGATTGTCATCCTTCGGGGCTCGCAAGGGCTCGCACTCAGGATGACGGGACCCGCCTGTTCTCCGGCGGCCCTTCCAGAACAAGTCGCGCGGACGAGCGCGACAATTTACGAGATGAGATAGCGCCATGAATTTCTCGAAATTTTTCATCGACCGGCCGATCTTCGCGGGCGTTCTCTCGATGCTGATCTTCCTCGCCGGCCTGCTGTCGCTGCCCGCGTTGCCGATCTCCGAATATCCCGAGGTCTCCCCGCCCACCGTCGTGGTCCGCGCGCAATATCCCGGCGCGAATCCGAAGGTGATCGCGGAAACGGTCTCCACGCCGATCGAAGAGCAGATCAACGGCGTCGAGAACATGCTCTATATGAGCAGCCAGGCCACCACCGACGGCGTGATGACGCTCAACGTCACCTTCCGCCTCGGCACCGATCCCGACAAGGCGCAGCAGCTGGTGCAGAACCGCGTGTCGCAGGCCGAACCGCGCCTGCCGGCGGAAGTCCGCGCGCTCGGCATCACCACCATCAAGAGTTCGCCCGATCTGACGATGGTCGTCCATCTGTTGTCGCCGAACGATCGCTACGACATGACATACCTGCGCAACTACGCGGTGCTGAACGTCAAGGACCGCCTCGCGCGCATCCAGGGCGTCGGTCAGGTGCAACTGTTCGGCGCGGGCGACTATTCGATGCGGGTCTGGCTCGATCCGCAGAAGGTCGCCGAGCGCGGTCTCTCCGCCAGCGACGTCGTCAATGAAATCCGTGCGCAGAACGTGCAGGCCGCGGCCGGCGTGATCGGCGCATCGCCGAACGAGACCGGGCTTGACCTTCAGCTTTCGGTGAACGCGCAGGGCCGCCTTCAGAGCGAAGAAGAATTCGGCGACATCATCGTCAAGACCGGCGCCAGTGGCGAGGTCACGCGGCTGCGCGACGTCGCCCGCCTCGAACTCGGCGCGGCGGACTATTCGCTGCGCTCGCTGCTGAACAACAAGTCGGCGGTTGCCATTCCCATCTTCCAGGCGCCCGGCTCGAACGCGATCCAGATTTCCGACAGCGTCCGCAAGACCATGGCGGAGTTGAAGGAGAACATGCCGGACGGCATAGACTACAGCATCGTCTACGATCCGACCCAGTTCGTCCGTGCGTCCATCGAGGCCGTGGTGCATACGCTGCTGGAAGCCGTGGCGCTGGTGGTGCTGGTCGTCATCCTGTTCCTGCAGACATGGCGCGCCTCAATCATTCCGCTGATCGCCGTTCCGGTGTCCATCGTCGGCACCTTCGCGGTGCTGTTCGTGATGGGTTTTTCCATCAACGCGCTGACCCTGTTCGGCCTCGTGCTGGCCATCGGCATCGTGGTCGACGACGCCATCGTCGTGGTCGAAAACGTCGAGCGCAACATCGAGAAAGGCCTCACGCCGATTCAGGCCAGCTATCAGGCCATGAACGAGGTCACCGGGCCGATCATCGCCATCGCGCTGGTTCTGGTCGCGGTGTTCGTGCCGCTCGCCTTCATCAGCGGCCTGACCGGCCAGTTCTACAAGCAGTTCGCGCTGACGGTTGCGATCTCCACCGTGATCTCCGCGTTCAACTCGCTGACGCTGTCCCCCGCCCTCGCCGCGCTGCTGCTGAAGTCGCACGACGCGCCGAAGGATGCGCTGACCCGCGCGATGGACAAGGGTCTCGGCTGGTTCTTCAAGCGGTTCAACACATTCTTCCATCGCGGCTCCGAGGCCTATAGCGGCGGCGTCAAGCGCGTCATCTCCCGCAGGTTCCTGGTGATGGGCGTCTATGTCGCGCTGATCGCCGTCACCTACGGCCTGTTCAAGGCGGTGCCGGGCGGCTTCGTGCCCGGTCAGGACAAGCAGTATCTGGTCGGCTTCGCGCAGTTGCCCGACGGCTCGACGCTCGACCGTACCGAAGAAGTCATCCGCCGCATGAGCGACATCGCCCTGAAGCAGCCCGGCGTGGAAAGCTCCGTGGCGTTTCCCGGCCTGTCCATCAACGGCTTCACCAACTCGTCGAATGCGGGCATTGTGTTCGTGACGCTGAAGCCGTTCGAGGAGCGCAAGGACAAGAATCTGAGTGGCGGCGCCATCGCCATGGCGCTGAACGGCAAGTTCGCCGGCATCCAGGAAGCCTTCATCGCAATCTTCCCGCCGCCTCCGGTGCCGGGTCTCGGCACCATCGGCGGCTTCAAGCTGCAGATCGAGGATCGCGTCGGCGCGGGCTACAATGCGCTGGACGAGGCCACCAAGGCGTTCCTCGCCAAGGCACAGACCACGCCGGAACTTGCGGGACTGTTCTCCAGCTTCCAGGTCAACACGCCGCAGCTTTACGCCGACATCGACCGCACCAAGGCGCGGCAGTTGAGCGTGCCGGTGACCAGCGTGTTCGACACCATGCAGATCTATCTCGGCTCGCTCTACGTCAACGACTTCAACAAATTCGGCCGGACCTATTCCGTCCGTGTGCAGGCCGACTCCAAGTTCCGCGCCCGCGCCGAAGACGTCGGACTGTTGAAGGTCCGCTCCAACACCGGCGAGATGGTGCCGCTGTCGGTGCTGCTGCGCGTGCAGTCCAGCGCCGGGCCGGAACGCGCCATGCGCTACAACGGCTTTCTCACCGCCGACGTCAACGGCGGCCCCGCCCCCGGCTATTCCACCGGACAGGCGCAGGACGCTGTCGACCGCATCGCCAAGGAGACCTTCCCGAAAGGCATCGGCTATGAATGGACCGAACTGACCTATCAGGAAATCATCGCCGGCAACTCGTCGCTGTATGTGTTCCCGATCGCGCTGTTCCTGGTGTTTCTGGTGCTGGCCGCGCAGTACGAGAGTCTAACGCTGCCGCTCGCCATCATCATGATCGTGCCGATGAGCCTCTTGGCCGCGATGTTCGGCGTCTGGATCACCGGCAGCGACAACAACGTGTTCACCCAGATCGGCCTCATCGTTCTTGTCGGACTATCCGCCAAGAACGCGATTCTGATCGTGGAGTTCGCGCGCGAACTTGAGTTCGCCGGACGCAAGCCGATCGCGGCGGCCATCGAAGCCAGCCGGCTGCGGCTGCGGCCGATCCTGATGACGTCGCTGGCCTTCATCATGGGCGTGGTGCCGCTGGTGACGTCCACCGGCGCCGGCTCCGAGATGCGTCACGCCATGGGCGTCGCGGTGTTCTCCGGCATGATCGGCGTCACCGCGTTCGGCATCTTCTTCACGCCGGTGTTCTACGTGCTGCTGCGGGCGCTGGCGGGCAATCGCCCGCTGACGCAGCACGGCGAAGGCACCATCGAACACATCCCCGCCCCCGTGCATCAACTGAAGGATGCCGCCGAATAACCCGCCCCACCGGGCGGGTCGCACCACCGGTGCCGCGCTGAATGCCCGTTCCAGCGCCGTGCCCGCGACGAAGCAATCCGGTCCTTGCCCCTCCAAAGGCCGGATTGCTTCGCTCGCACCTTTTGAATGCGGAAACAAAAATGGCCGGGAATTTTCCCGGCCATCGTTTTTGTTCACAACGAAACAAATTCTCACGTCGTCCCGGCGCAGGCCGGGACGACACCCGTGAAATTCACCCCAGCGTCTTCGCCAGTGCGTGAAACTTCTCGAGCTGATCGGTTTTCAGCGCGCGGTTCTCGTCACGGCCGACGAACACCTTGAACATCACGCCGCCGTCGACATTGAGGAACGCCACGAAGGCCGACGACTTGCCCATGAACGGCCGCTCGACGAAGGCGATGCCGCCGCAGCGCTCATGCCGCAGATGGCCGTGCATTCCCTTCGGCTTCATGATGTTGTAGTAGCCGCGGCCGATTTCGCCGCCGCCCACCGGCTCGGTGACTTCGAAGATGCCGTCCTCGGTGTGGATGATCAGCGTCACCTCGCCCCATGTCGCGATGTCCTGCATCGCGGCGACGAAGGCCGTGCCCGGTTTGAGGCTGCGCATCTCGTCCGGCAGCGCCTCGATGACGGCGCGCGCCGTGACGTTCTTCTCGCGGGCGACGTCCTCGATGACGCCGCCCGGATTTTCCGCCATGTGCTTGCGCAGGTCGGCGAGATCGGTACTCAGCATGGCCTTGCCCTCTGCGCGCGGCGGATCAAGCCGCGGCGCTGGTCTTGCGCTCGGTCTGGATGATGTCGAAGCCTTCGAACTTCGGATGGCCGAGATAGAGGCTCTCGCCGGTCTGGTTGTCGGCGCGGGCATGCGCCTTGCGGAACTGCTCGGACTTGGTCCACGCCTCGAACGCTGCCTTGTCCGCCCACAACGTATGGGTCGAATACAGCGTGTGATCGTCGGCCTTCGGCCCGCGCAGCAGATGGAATTCGATGAAGCCCGCGAGTTCACTCAGATAGGACTCGCGCGTTGCCCAGATGGTTTCGAACGCCTGTTCGGAGCCGGTCTTCACCTGGAATCGGTTCATTGCAATAAACATCTGTCTTCTCCTGTTTGCCTTATCTTAAAGGCATGCCGCGATTTATCAAAGTCCATATCCGCATCCTGCAAGAAGCGTGCGCCTCTCCCAATGTCGCAAACGCGACAAACCGCGCGAAAAAATCCGCGCGGCTTGTCCTGTGCTGAATGTCTCGGCGCGACAACGCGCGCTCAGGTGCCTCCGAAGTGATACTTGAGCCCGGCCTTGTAGACGATGCCGGCGCCCGCGCTGGCCCACAGCACGTCGTTCTGCGGCGACGTGAAATCGGCGGCGCGCGGAATGGCGTAAGGCCGGTAGTACTGATTGAGGAGATTCTCGACCGAGAAGTTCAGCGCAAAATCCTTCGTCGGTCTCACTTGCAGATACAGGTTGACCAGGTCGTAGGACGTGCCCGGCAGATATGTGACCGGAATGTCAGTGTTGCTCTTCACCGACGTCCACATCGCCGACAGTATGACCTGGTTGTCGAGGAAGCGCAGACCCGCGGTCGTTGTCACTTTCTGCGGCTGCACGCTGTACAGGCCGATGTTGGTCTGGGTGTTCTTCCCTTCCTGAAGCGTCAATGACACGCCGACAAAATAATCGTTCGCATCGTACATCGTTTCGGCTTCGAAGCCCTGGATCCGGGCATGAGCGATGTTCTGGTACTGCAGATACGTCGTCGGAAACACGCCCGGAATCGGCGGGAACGAGTTGAACGGAGGTCCCGTGAACTGAACGCTGTCGATATAGTCGTCGACATCGTTGCGGAAGAGATTCAGCTTGCCGCGGAAGCTGTCACCGGCCCTGAACAGGTCATTCTTCTTGATATTGAGACCGATTTCCTTGGTCTTGCCGACCTCGGGGCGCAGGTTGGGATTCGGCAGGAAGCAGAAGAAGCCGCGCGTGCCGTCCGGGCAGATCGAAAAGTCACCCTGCCCGGCGCCGGTTGCGACGTGGGCGCTGTCCACCAGCGTTTCGGTGATCGAAGGCGCGCGGTAGCCTTCCGCATAGCTGACATAGGGCGTCACGACGCTCGCCGGCAGAAGGCCGATGGTGATCTTCGGCGAGAAGCGGTCGCCGCTGGCGGAGCCCGCTGACGAACTGAGCTGATAGTTGTCGTAGCGGACCGCGCTGACCATCTCGAACAGCGAGGTGTAGTTGGTTTTCCACTGAACGAACCCACCTGAAACGGTGCGCTCGCCCCCGGGCGTCGTCTTGTTGGAATTACCGCTCTTGTCGGCAGTCGAAACGTCGTCGCGGAAGCCGTCAGCGCCGTAGGTGATGGCGTGGCGCCAGTCACCGGTCTCAAAGCGCGACGTGTTGTGAACATCGAACCCGAAGGTGTCGATCAGATAACTGCGCTGATCGCCGACGCAGCCGGTGATGCTGTTGCCGGGCTGGCCGCCGGCGCAATTTCCGGTCGCCAGCGCCGAGTTGTGCAGGGTCTTGACCTGCTGGCTGCCGGTCCGGTTCCAGTAGATTTTGGCATCCCAGTCAAAAATCTGATCATCGGGCCGGGAGTACTTCCAGCCCAGCGTAGTGGTGTAGTTCTTCAGGTTGGTCGCGTAGACCGACGTGCCGTTACCTGCGGAGCCTGGCTGCGCGAAGGGTTGCCCGACAGGACGGCGGGGCTGGCCGACATTATAGATGTCTTCCTGGAAGATGCCGCCGAGCTTGATTTCATGTCCGTCGGCGGGACGAACGGTGAGCTTTGCAATACCGCTCGAGAGCCGCTGCGCGCTGTTCTCGACCGGGATACCAAGACCGTCCTTGTAGTTGTCCTGCGTCGAGTAAGTTCCGCCCGCGAATACATCGACATTCGGGTTGACGTGCACGCCGCCGAAGATCGAGCCGAGCGCGCGGCCGTGGTTGGTGCCAAACACCGTATTGGTGTCGACGCCCCATCGTTCACCGGGACGCACCACATCCTGGATATCCTTGGTGCGGAAAGAAGCCACGCCGCCGATTGCGCCCGAGCCATAAATATTGGCGGTCGGACCGCGCACGATGTCGATGCCGCCGATCAGTTCGGGGTTGAGGAAGAAAGAGCCATTCGAGTTGTGGCCAGTGCGTTGATAGTTCTGACGCGCGCCATCGACGACGACTGCCACACGGCCGAAGTCCTGCAAACCGCGGATGTTGATCGCCGTGGACGGATCGTCACCGCGATCCTGTAGCCAGACACCGGGAATATTGTAAACGAGATCGCCGACGCGTGTCGCCATTCGTCCCTGGATCTGCTCCAGCGTCACCACACTGACCGGCGCCAGCGCGTCGATCGCGCGTTCCTCCGTCTTGGTTGCGCCGACGGTGATTTCATCGAGCGATTGATAGACCGGCTTGCCGACCTGCGCATTCGCGTTCATCGGATTGCTCGGCAGCGGCACTTCCGCCATCGGCTTTGCCGCGCGCTTCTTCTTGACCGGCTTCGGCTTCACCACCTGCGCGGGTGGTTCAACCGATTGCGCATAGACCGGCGTCGCTGCAATCCCCATCGCAACAACAGACACAGATACGAGAAGCGCGCACACGCGCGCGTTCAGCCCCAACATGACAGCCCCAACTCTTTATTATGATTTGCTGCGGCTGGCGGGCATCGCCTCGAAAGGCGGCTGGCTGGCTCTCGTGAATCGCGCCGGACCTTTGCCAGCGTCCTGACACTATTCGTAAATACCCGGCGTAAGGTCAATCGCGCCCGGTTAAGTTTACATCAATTGTAAATTAGAGCGTTGGCGTTTGTGCGGAGGCAAAATTAAAGAAGAACAACGATTTCTCGAACCGAACGCGCAAGACGGATGAATGCTGACCACCGAGACCCTTCCGGCGATCCGGACAAGCAGATTAGAACAACTCTAATTGAGCGCTCGGTCCCGTTGGCGGATAACCGCATCAACAGCCGCGACCTGTTTTCCGCCACGCGGGAAATTCTTATCCTGCACGGCGAGGAAACCTATCGCCTGCGGCTGACCGCGCAGAACAAGCTGATCCTGACCAAATGAAAATTCAGATGTCTGTCCGCCGCACGCTTGGGATAGCTCTCGGCCTCGCCGCAAGCCTTTATATCGGCGCGATCTCGTTCGCCACGGCGCGGGCCGACAGCATCGTGATCCATGACGCGCGCGGCCGCGACGTCGTCATCGGCAACACATCCCGAATCGTCTCGGTTGGCGGCGCGATCACAGAGATCCTGTATGCGCTCGGTTTGCAGGACCGCGTCGTGGGGATCGACAGCACGAGCCTCTATCCGGTCAGCGCCCTCGCCGAAAAGCCAAACGTCGGCTACATGCGGCAACTGTCGGCCGAAGGCGTGCTCGGTCTCAACCCGCAACTGATCCTGGCAGTTGAAGGCTCCGGTCCCAAGGAAACGCTCGATGTACTGGATACCGCGAAGATTCCGCTGGTGTCGTTTCCGGACAACTACACCGAACAGGGCGTGATCGACAAAATCAAGCTGGTTGCCCATGCGATGGATGTCGATGCGCGCGGCGCGTGTCTCGCGGCGGCCGTCAACCACGACCTCGCCGAACTGAAGAAGCTGCGTGACGGCGTCAGGCAACCGGCCCGCGTGATATTCGTGATGTCGTTCCTCAACGGCCGCGCCATGGTGGCTGGCCAGAAGACCGCGGCGAACGAGATCATCAAGATGGCCGGCGGCGTCAACGCCGTGGAAGGCTTCGATGGCTACAAGCCCGTCAATGACGAAGCCATCGTCGCGGCCAGGCCCGATGTGGTGCTCACCATGCAGCGCGGCCGGGAGCAACTCGACGCCGCCACCGTGTTCGCGAATCCGTCGTTTGCGCTGACGCCAGCGGCTGCGAAAAAGGCGTTCGTCGCGATGGACGGACTTTATCTGCTGGGCTTCGGCCCGCGCACCGCCGCCGCCGCCCGCGATCTGGCCGTGTCGCTCTATCCCGATCTGGCGGACAAGGCCGCGACATGGAAGCCGGCGGCGCTGTCCGTCGATTGCCACAAATGACAACCGCCGACGCCGCGTCGCCGGCCGCGGCCAATGTTCGTGCGCCCTCCATGCGGCCTTCGGCAGTCGCTGTTTATGCCATCCTGATCGCGGGCGTTCTCGCGGTCGCGCTGCTGGCGACCACGGTCGGCGCGGCGGGCATTCCGCTGCCGCGCCTCGCCGCAGCCCTCGGACTGAGCATCGCGGGCGCAGACCCCGCGATGCTGGCGCGCGACGAACTGGTGCTGTGGACCATCCGGATTCCGCGCATCGCCATCGCGGGCATGATCGGCGGCCTGCTCGCGCTGTCGGGTGCGATCATGCAGGGCCTGTTCCGCAATCCCCTCGCCGACCCAGCGCTGGTCGGCGTCTCGAGTGGCGGCGCATTCGCAGCCGCAACCGCCATCGTAATTTCAGACAGCGCATGGGGCGCAAGCTTCCGCTTCCTGCAACTGGAGCTGCTGCCGATCGCGGCCTTTGCAGGCTCGCTGCTGACCACCATCGTTCTCTACAAGATCGCCAGCCGCGAAGGCCGCACCTCGGTGGCGATCTTCCTGCTGGCGGGCCTTGCGATCGCGGCCATCGCCAACGCCGGCATCGGCCTGCTGGTATTCGTCGCCGACGACCGGCAACTGCGCGACATTACATTCTGGCTGTTGGGCTCGCTCAGCGGCGCGACATGGCCGAAAGCCGGCATCGTCGCGCCGGTCGCGTTGCTGGCGTTGCTCGCGATTCCCCTGATCGCGCGCGGCCTCGACGTGCTTGTGCTCGGCGAAGCCGAAGCGTTTCACACCGGCGTCGATGTCGAACGCCTGAAGAAAATTTCCATCGTGCTGATCTCGGCGATGACCGGCGTCGCGGTGTCGATCTGCGGCGTGGTCGGCTTCGTCGGCATCGTGGTGCCGCATCTGCTGCGCATCGTGATCGGCCCCGGTCACCGGATGCTGCTGCCCGCTTCGATATGCCTTGGGGCCATTCTCCTGATCCTTGCCGATACACTGGCGCGGGTGCTCGCCGCTCCGGCCGAAGTGCCGATCGGGATTCTCACCGCGGCGCTCGGCGCGCCGTTCTTCCTGTTCATCCTGCTGCGGCAGCGAAAGCTGATCGGATGACCGCGCCTTCCGCCCCCGCGCTGATCGAAGCCGATGCGGTCTGCATGAAGATCCGCCACGCGACGCTGCTCGACAGGGTGTCGCTGCGGCTCTACGGCGGCGAGACCGTCGCCATCGTCGGACCGAACGGCGCGGGCAAGTCCACGCTGCTGCGATTGTTGTCCGGCGATCTGCGCGCGACCTCCGGCAACGTCCGGCTGAAAGGCCGCGACCTCGCCTCCTACGGATCGCGGGACCTCGCCAACCATCGCGTCATGCTGTCCCAGCACATTAGTGTCTCCTTTCCGTTCACCGTGGAGGAGATCGTCGCCATGGGCGCGGGCGATCGGCCGCGCGCCGTGTCGCAGCCGCTGGTCGATGCCGCCATCGCAGAGTTGCAGCTTGAGCCCTTCCGTTATCGCGACCTGCCGACATTGTCCGGCGGCGAACAGCAGCGCGCGCATTTCGCCCGCGTTCTCGTGCAACTGGCCTGCGGCGAAGCCGAGTTCGGACCCGGCGTGCTGCTGCTCGACGAGCCGACATCGAGTCTTGATTTGCGATATCAGATCAACCTTGTCGAAACCGCCAAGCGCCGCGCCCGCTCCGGCACCGCCGTGGTCGCGGTGCTGCACGATCTCAACCTCGCCGTGCGGTTCGCCGACCGAATTATAGTTCTGCGCAAAGGCGGCATCGCCGCCGACGGCACGCCGGCCGACACCATCACCGACCGGATGATCGCCGACGTATTCGATGTCGAAACCAGCATCGGCACCGAAAGCGGGCAGCCTTACGTGCTGCTACAACGGATGCAGTAGCCCCGCCTCTCCGGCCGCGTTGGTCCTGTGTATGCCAGACGAACATGCTGCAATGCCGTTGTTCCGGGGGTTGCGTCTGCCGCTCGCGGATGCGAGATTGAAGACCTTCCTGCAATGCACTCAGAAGAACATCCGATGTTTAACATCGGACGTTTTGTGGCGGTAAATAAAGGCGCATGCTAGCGTCAGCCGTTGCCGCTCCAATCGATAGAATCTGAATGAAATCTCCCGCCCGATCCCGTCCGAAAGCTGCCCCCAAGCTGGTCAAGCCGGGGCGCATTCAGTCCGTGCTGAAAACGCTCGGCAGCGAGATCGCGCAGGATATGATTCCGGTCGGCGCGACCCTGCCGCCGGAGCACGATCTGGAAAGCCGTTTCGGCGTCGGCCGCGGCGTGGTGCGCGAAGCGATCAAGACGCTGGCCGCCAAGGGGCTCGTGACCGTTCGTCCGCGTCACGGCACCCATGTCCGGCCGCGCGGCGACTGGAGCCTGCTCGATCGCGACGTGCTGAGCTGGCTGGTGGGAACGGACGAGCCCAATCGCGCGCTGCTGCTGGCGTTGCAGGAAGTGCGCCTCATTATCGAGCCCGCCGCCGCCGCGCTCGCCGCCGAGCGCGCCACCGCGAAGGACCGCAAGCGCATCAATGCTGCACTCGCCGCGATGGAAGCCTCGCACGACGTGCCGACCGCCATCATCGCCGACAAGGCGTTTCATCTCGCCATTATTGACGCCACCCACAATCCGGTGCTGCAGGGTTTTCGCGGCGCCATCGACACTATTCTGAGCGCGGTGTTCATGGTCGCGACCGGCAGCCCCGGCTGGTTCAACGAGAACCTGCCGAACCATGCCATCGCCGCCCACGCCATTACCGAAGGCAACGCCGAAAAGGCCCACGCCGCGATGCGGCAGGTGCTCGGCTACACGCAGTTCAAGCTGTCGTCGAAGAAGAAGTACGGCCGCAACGCGCAGATTTCGGCTGGCGAAACCAAACCGAAGCGCAAGCGCCGCGTCGCCTGACGCGCCTGCCCCTGCATGCGGCGTTTCGTCCCTCCGCGCTGTTTCGCAACCGCGTCATGGACGGACCCGAAAAGCATCCGTAAGCTGTCCGCGATTTGCCGACGCACGATGAACGGGCGCGGACAGGAGCCGGCTTCGACCGGACACTCGGGAGGGATACATGAACCGCTTCAAGCGCTTTACGCAAACATTTGGCATGCTGGCAGCCGGCACCGGTGCGATGCTCGCATGGGCAGGACCGGCATCGGCCCAGGACACCTTCAAGGTCGGTATCGTCACCTTCCTGTCGGGACCGGCGGCGGAAAGCTTCGGCGTTCCCGCCGGCAAGGCCGCGGAATTCGTCATCGGCGAACTGAACAAGGGAGCCGGTCCCGCACCCTATAATAAAGTCGGCTTCGGCGGCCTGAAGATCGAGCCCGTGATCATCGACGAGAACGGCGGCGCGACCAAGCAGGTGCAGGAGCTGCGCAACCTTTACCAGCGCGACAATGTCGACGCGGTGATCGGCTATATCGGCTCCGGCGACTGCCTTGCGGTCGCCCCCATCGCCGAGGAACTCAAGAAGCCGCTGTTCCTGTTCGACTGCGGCACCCCGCGTATCTTCGAGGAAGCCAAATACAACTACGTCTTCCGCACATCGGCCCACGCCACGCAGGATAATGTCGGGCTGATCCGCTACATGAAGCTGAAGAACATCAAGATGGATACGTTCTCGGCCATCAACCAGGATTACGCCTGGGGCCAGGACAGCCGCGCCGACTTCGTCGCCGCCGCGAGCCAGCTCTATCCCAACGCCAAGCTCGGCTCCGACCTGTTGCCGAAATTCGGTGCGGGTCAGTACGGCACCGAAATCTCCGCATTGGTCGCCGCCGGATCCGACGTGGTCTATTCCAGCCTGTGGGGCGGCGACTTGCAGGCCTTCATCCTGCAATCGGTGCCGCGCGGCCTCGCCAAGCGCAGCCAGCTCGTGCTCAGCGCCGCCGACCACGTGTTGCCGCCGCTCGGCGACAAGATGCCCGATGGCGTCATCATCGGCGCACGCGGCGCCTACGGCTTGATGTCGCCGAAGACCCCGCTCAACGAGTGGTTCTTCACCGGCTATGAAAAAGCCTACGGCGTCTATCCGGTGCAGGCGGCCTACCGCGTCACGCAATCGATCCTCGGCGTGAAGAATGCGGTCGAGAAGGCGATGGCCAAGAACGGCGGCAAGAAGCCAACGACCGATGAACTGGTCGCCGCGATGACCGGCTCGGAATGGCAGAGCCCCGGCGGCCTGATCCAGATGAAGAACGGCGACGGCCATCAGGCCATCCAGCCGATCGCCTTCAGCCGCACCAAGTACAACGCCGAGAAGAAGCGCGTCGATCTGGTGGACATCGTCAACTTCGAAGCCGAATGCGTCAACCCGCCGCCCGGCGTCAAGGCGATCGACTGGATCAAGGGCGGAATGAAGAACGACAAGTGCAAGTGATCTGATTGGACTGACCGACGCTTGTTTCGTCCCTCACACACAACGGTCGTCCCGGCGAAAGCCGGGATGACCCGTGGATGAGCAGTGACACCAACCTCATGATCGCTTGCACGGACACATGAACCTCCTCCTCACGGTCATACTCGACGGCCTCATTCAGGCTTCATGGCTCTTCGTTGTGGCGCTGGGCCTGACCCTCGTTTTCGGCGTTCTCAAGATTCTCAACATCGCCCACGGCGGTTTCTACGCGCTCGGCGCCTATCTCGCCGCCACCGCGGTCACGCTGGCTGCGGCGCATGCCGTGCCGCCTGCGGTCGGCTTCGCGCTGATGCTGGTTTCGGGTGCCGCCATCGCCGCCGCCATCGGCCTGATGATGGAGCGCGGGCTGATCAAGCTGTTCTACGGCCGCGACGAGGTCGTGCTGCTGCTGGTGACCTACGCGGTGTTTCTCATACTCGAGGACGTCACCAAGCTGATCTGGGGCGTCAATCCGATCTACGCCAACCAGCCCTATGAGCTGTTCGGCAATGCCGAATTCGCCGGGCTGTTCTATGTCGGCTACGACCTGATGCTGATTCCGCTGTCGGCGGCGATCGGCTTTGCGGTCTGGTTCGGCCTCAACCGCACCACCACCGGCAAGATCGTCACCGCCGTGATCCACAACGCCGAAATGAGCGCGAGCATGGGCGTGAAGATCAATCGCGTCTATGCGCTGGCCTTTGCCTTCGGCGTGATGCTCGCGGCTCTCGCAGGCGGACTTACCGCGCCCAAGATTTCCGTGCAGCCGGGGCTCAGCTCCGAAATCATTATTCTCAGTTTTGCCATCGTGGTGATCGGCGGTCTCGGCAGCGTCGAAGGCGCCGCCGTCGGCGCCATCCTCGTCGGCGTGGCGCGCGCGGCCTCCGTCCACCTGCTGCCGCAGGCCGAACTCTTCATGATCTATCTCATCATGGCCGCGGTCCTGATGTTCCGGCCCGAAGGCCTGTTCCGGCGCGAAACCGCGAGGCGCATCTGATGAAACGCGCCACGCATCCCCTCGTTCTTCTCGGCCTCGTCGCCCTCGCCGTATTGTTCGGCCGCATCATTCCGGCATGGACCCTGTCGCTCGCGACCGTTGCGGCCTCCAAGGCGCTGGTCGCGCTCGGCATCGTGGTGCTGGCGCGCACCGGCAACGTCTCGTTCGGACAAGGCCTGTTCTATGCCGGCGGCGGCTACGGCGTCGCATTGATCGCGCAATACTGGGGGCTGACCGACGCCATCGCGCAGGTTCTGATCGGCGCGGCATTTGGCGGCCTGCTCGGCCTCATCATCGGCCCATTGATCGCCCGTTACAGCGGCATCTTCTTCGGCATGCTGACGCTGGCGCTGTCGATGGTGCTCTACGGCGCGCTGGTCAAGACCACCGTGCTCGGCGGCTCCGACGGTTTCAATGTCGGACGGCCCACCCTGTTCGGCATGGTCTTCAATGATCCGCGCGAGGCAGACTTCATGCTGTATGCGGTGTCGGTGGTCGCAACCGGCGTCGCCGGTATCTTCGCGACGATCCTGTTCCGCTCCGAGTTCGGCCTGACGAGCCTTGCCGTACGCGAGAACAACCTGCGCGTGGAATATCTCGGCACCTCGGCGAACCGCATCGTCACCGTCAACTTCGCGATCGCGGCGGTGTTTGCCGGCGCCAGCGGCGCGCTGGCGCTGATGGCACAGCGGCACATCGATCCGGAATTCGCCTACTGGACCACGTCCGGCGAATTCGTCTTCGTCGCGGTGCTCGCGGGCACGCAAAGTGTCGCCGCCGTGTTCATTTCGGCGCTGGCGCTCGAACTGGTGCGCTCGTTCTCCAACCTCTATCTGCCGAACACATGGCAGCTCGTGCTCGGCCTGTTCCTGCTGGCGGTGATCCTGTTCCTGCCGCGCGGCATTGGCTCGTTGTGGTCCGGGCGAAAGCGCAAGCGCGGCGAACCTTCGCCGGAACCGGCTGTGGCAGAGAAAGGATCGGCATCATGACAACGCCTGTCCTCTCCGTACGCGGACTGCAAAAGCGCTTCGGCGCGGTGGTCGCCGCCGATAACGTCAGCATCGACATTCCGCCGGGCCAGAAGCTCTGCCTGATCGGCGCCAATGGCGCGGGCAAAACCACCTTCGTCAACATGGTGACGGGCTACATGAAGCCCGATGCGGGCGGGATCGATCTCGACGGCTCGCCGATCGGACGGCGCTCGCCCCGCGACGTGGCGAAGCTGGGAATTTCCCGCTCGTTCCAGATTCCGCAATTGTTCATCGAACTCACCGCCGTCGAGAATCTCACCGTCGCAGTCTCCAGCGCGGCAGGCGGCCCATTGTCGCCGACGCAACCCGCGGAAGCCGGCGACCGTCACGACAAGGCGCTCGCGCTTCTCGACCGCTTCGGCCTCAAGGGTCATGCCGACCGTCCGGTGTCTGAACTGGCCGGCGGCGTGCGCAAGCTGGTGGACATCGCCATGGCGCTGGCGCGGCGGCCGAAACTGCTGCTGCTCGACGAACCGACCTCCGGCGTATCGGCGGAGGAAAAATTCGCCACCATGGACCGGGTGATCCACGCCGTCTCCGGCGACGCCGCCACTATCGTCTTCGTCGAGCACGACATGGACATCGTCAGCAAATATGCCGACCGCGTGGTCGCCTTCTACAACGGCCGGATTCTCGCCGACGGCGAACCCGCGCAGGTGCTGACCGACAACGAGGTCCGCCGCTATGTGACGGGAGGCGCGAAATGACCGCGACACGCCCCCTGCTCGAAATCGAGAATCTTGCGGTCGAAATCCAGTCGATGCCCGCGCTGCGCGGCTTCACCATGCATCTCGCCGAAGGCGGCATGATCAGTCTTGTCGGCCGCAACGGCGCCGGCAAGACCACATTGATGCGCTCGATCATGGGACATCTTGCGCCGAAACGCGGCACGATAAGGTTCATGGGCGAGGATCTGGCGGCGTTGCCGCGCCATGCCCGCGCCGGTCTCGGCATCGGCTACATGCCGGAGGACCGCGGGCTGGTGCCGCAGCTCACCGTGGAGGAAAACATTCTGCTGCCGCTGTGGGTGGCGAAGGACATCGACCTCAAGGCCCGGCTACAATTTGTTTACGATGTGATCGGCGAACTGACCGCGATGCGCGACCGCAAGGCGCTGCTGCTGTCCGGCGGACAGCAAAAGCTGGTTGCCCTCGGCCGCGCGCTCGGCATCGGAACGCGCTGCCTGCTGCTCGATGAGCCATTCGAGGGCATCGCACCTGCCCTGTCGGAACGGATTTCCGACGTTCTTGCCTCGTTGAAGGGCAAAGGCTTAACTGTATTAATGTCTCAATCGGATTTGAACCATTCGCATACCTTGTTTGATGCAGAATTCGTGATCGAACGTGGAGCGAATCTTTCAACCTGAAGAAACGGATCAGGACAGGGACATTATGGACTGGTCGCAATATCCTATCCCGGCAATGCGGCTGGAAGCCCGTTTCGGCGATCGCATCGTGCCGGTCTTCGACCGACGCCCGGCCAGCATCTGGGCCATGGTGGCGGAAGCCGCCGCACGAAATCCCGACGGCGAGGCGCTGGTGTTCGGCGACGAGCGCATGACGTGGCGCGAGGTCGCGCAAACCTCAGCGCAGATCGCAGCTGGTTTCAAGGAAATCGGTCTCAAGCCCGGTGACCGCGTCGCGCTGCTGCTCGGCAACCGCATCGAATTCGTGCTCGCGATGTACGGCGCGGCGCATCTCGGTCTGGTCAGCGTGATGCTCGGCACCCGGCAGCAGAAGCCCGAGATCGCCTACGTACTCACCGACTGCGGCGCAAAGGCGCTGATCTACGAAGACGACCTGAGCGAGCGCCTGCCCGACTCCGTCGAACTGCCGCAGTTGCTTCATCGCATTTCGATCCGCGGCGGCACGGAATCGCTGGCGTTTGCGGATCTGGTGGCGACCGAAACATCGCAGACTCCGACGACGGTGCGCGAAGACGACATCGCAATGATTCTCTACACCTCGGGGACCACCGGAAAGCCGAAGGGCGCGATGCTGGCGCACTGCAATCTGGTGCATTCGGCGATGATCTACGAAGCGTGCCTCGATATGCGCAGCATCGACCGCTCGATCGCCGCCGTTCCGCTGACTCATGTTACCGGCATCGCCGCCAACATCATGACCATGGCGCGGTGCGCCGGCACGCTCATCATCGTCGCGGAATTCAAGGCTGCGGAGTATCTCAAGATCGCCTCGCGCGAGCGCATCACCCATACGGTGATGGTTCCGGCGATGTACAATCTCTGCCTGCTGCAGATCGATTTCGATTCCTACGACCTCGCGTCCTGGCGCGTCGGCGGCTATGGCGGCGCGCCGATGCCGGTCGCGACCATCGAACGGCTTGCCGAGAAACTTCCCGGCCTGAACCTTGTCAACGCCTACGGATCGACCGAGACCTCATCGCCGTCGACCATCATGCCGCCCGAATTCACCAACAGCCACAGCGACAGCGTCGGTCTTCCGTGTCCCGGCGCGCATATCGTGGTGATGGATGCGACCGGCCGCGAAGTGCCGCGCGGCGAAATCGGAGAAATCTGGATTCACAGCGCCTCGGTGGTCAAGGGTTACTGGAACAATCCGCGCGCGACGGCGGAGAGCTTCACCGCGGGATACTGGCATTCCGGCGACCTGGGGTCGATCGACGCGCACAACTTCGTCCGCATCTACGACCGGCAGAAGGACATGATCAACCGCGGCGGTCTCAAGATCTATTCCGCCGAAGTCGAGTCGGTACTGGCGGCGCATCCCGCCGTGATCGAGAGCGCCGTGATCGCGCGGCCATGTCCCGTGCTCGGCGAACGCGTGCATGCCGTGGTGGTGGTCCGCACCGATATCGACCCGCCGGCGCTGCGCTCGTGGTGCGCCGAGAGTCTGGCGGACTACAAGGTCCCGGAGACCATTACCATCAGCACCGCGCCGCTGCCGCGCAACGCCAACGGCAAAATCCTGAAGAAGGATCTGCGTGACGAGATGGCCGATGCCTAGAGCCGAGCGGGCAGCCTGACGCCGACGAAGCCTCGCGATGCCTTGGCACTTCAGGCGGTCCTGCCTCAGCTAAACGACGACTTTGCGAAAAGCGCCTGGCCATCATTTTGCCTTTTGGATGCGACTCTGCCGCCATTTCGCCATTTGTAAAAGCGGGCAAAATCAGGGGCGCGCACGCCCCCGTTTGGGCTTGGTCTGGTCCTTGGTCTGACCCGCATCGGCAGGCTCTTCGCAACCGGTCTTGATCCGGGCCTTCATGTCGATCAGGGTTTGAAGCGTTGCTTCAATCGCCGTTTTGGAAACACCGGTCAAAACATCGGTAGCAATCTCGTCACGCAGGCTGTCGAGACCGTCGACCAGTTTCCGCCCTTTGGCAGTCAGGTACAGTTTGTTGGCCCGCCGGTCGGCCGGATCGGGTTTGCGCTCGAGAAGTTTGTGCTCAACCAGCCGGTCAAGCAGGCGCACAAGCGAAATCGGCTGCAGTTCAAGCACATCTGCGAGATCGACCTGCGACAGTCCTTCCTGTTGCCGCAATCGAAACAGCACAATCCACTGCGCGCGCGTGGTCCCGCGGCCCTTTGCACGCTGGTCGATGTGATTGCGCAAAAGACGAGATGTCTCAACAAGTTGCGCAACCAACTGGCGTTTCAAATCGAGCGACATTGGCAGGGTCCGGCCTGAACCTTTCGAAGAATTAATGGTGCGCCTGCGTACTAAGCGCATGCATATTAGTTATAGAGTTATATTTGATCGCCACTTCAAAATGCAATTGAGATCGGCATGGCAAAGCGTCGCATACCCACCTGGGCCTATTATCTCGCAACGCTCATTTTGATCGGAGGCGCTTATCTCGCGTGGCCGAGGCAGCAGTCTCAGAACACCACAGCCAGCAAGGCCCCGCCCGCCGTTCCGGTGACCGTGGCAAATGTCACGAAAGCGGATTTCCCTGTTTATCTGACCGGGCTCGGAACGGTTCAGGGTTTCAACACCGTTACCGTGCGCACCCGGGTGGATGGCCAGATCAACCAGATCGCCTTCAAGGAAGGCCAATTGGTCAAAGAAGGCGACCTGATCGCGCAGATCGATCCGCGCCCGTTCCAGGCAGCGCTCGATCAGGCCAAGGCTAAGAAAACGCAGGATGAAGCCAATCTCACCAACGCGCAACGCGATCTTCAACGCTCGACGAAGCTGGGCGATTTCGCCACCAAGCAGACCGTCGACACGCAGACCGCCAATGTGCAGCAGATCACAGCCCAAATCGCGTCGGATGACGCCGCCATCTTCAACGCACAAACCCAGCTTGATTACGCCAGCATCCGTGCGCCGATCTCAGGCGTCACCGGCATCCGCCAGGTCGATGTCGGCAACATCGTCAACGCAGCAACACAAACCGGCATCGTGACCATCGCGCAGGTCGAGCCGATCTCCGTGATCTTCACCGCGCCGGAGGAGCAGCTTCCCGCCATTGCATCAGCTCTTCGCGCCGGTGAAACAAAGGTCACGGCACTGACAGCCGACGGACGCAAGGTGTTGTCCGAAGGCATCCTGTCGCTGATGAACAATCAGGTCGATACCACCAGCGGAACCATTCGTCTCAAGGCAACGTTCGATAACAAGGATCACGCGCTGTGGCCCGGGCTGTCGGTATCGACGCGCCTGCTGGTCAACACGCTAAAGAACGCGACCGTCCTGCCGGACGATGCGGTCCAGCACGGCACCGATGGCCTGTATGTTTTCGTCGTCGCGGACGGCAATAAGGCTGACGTGCGCAAGATCAAGGTCGGCCCTTCGACAGATGGCAAGACGCTCGTGGAAAGCGGCGTCAACGTCGGCGAGCAGGTGGTGACACGCGGACAATATCGTGTCCAGCCGGGATCGGCGCTCGCGGTGAATGTCGCGAATTCCGGCCAGTCCACGGTAAAGGCGGACTGAGATGAGCAACACCCCGGCAGACACCACAAGCCACGGCATTTCCGGCCCGTTCATTCGCTACCCGATCGCGACATCGTTGCTGATGGCGGGCATTCTTTTCGTCGGCCTGGTTGCATATCCCTTGCTGCCGGTCGCACCATTGCCGCAGGTCGACTTTCCGACCATCCAGGTCTCCGCAAGCCTTCCCGGCGCCAGCCCGGAAACCATGGCGTCGTCGGTCGCGCAGCCGCTGGAGCGGCAATTCGCCCAGATACCCGGCGTGGCGCAGATGACGTCGACCAGTTCGCTTGGGTCCACTTCGGTGACCATCCAGTTCGATCTCAATAGAAACATCGACGGCGCGGCGAATGACGTGCAGGGCGCGATCAATGCCGCCGGTGGTCAACTGCCGAAAACGCTCCCTAGTCCGCCGACCTACCGCAAGGTCAACCCGGCGGACTCGCCCATTCTGCTGCTGTCGGTGACGTCGGATACGCTCCCGCTGATCGATGTCGACGATTATGCCGACACCCAGATGGCGCAGCAGATCAGCCAGATCTCCGGCGTCGCACAGGTCACCATCGGCGGCCAGCAGAAGCCAGCCATCCGCATCCAGATCGATCCTGCCAAACTGGTTGCCAAGGGACTTCAGCTTGAGGACGTTCGCAGCCAGATCGCCATCACGACGGTGGATAGCCCGAAGGGCAATATCGACGGAGCGACGCGCAGCTACACCATCTACGCCAATGACCAATTGCCGAAATCAAAAGACTGGAACGACGTCATCGTCGCCTACCGCAACGGCGGACCGTTGCGGATTCGCGACATCGGTCAGGCGGTGTCCGGTCCGGAAGACGCCAAGCAAGCCGCGTGGGCCAACGGCAAACGCGGTGTATTCCTTGTGGTCTTCAAGCAGCCCGGCGCCAATGTCATCGACACGGTGGACAAGATCAAGGCGCAACTGCCCCGGCTGCTCGCGTCGATTCCGCCGACGATCAAGGTCTCGGTGCTCAGCGACCGCACGCAGACCATCCGAGCCGCGGTCGGAGATGTGCAGTTCACCCTGCTGCTCACCATCGCCCTCGTGGTCATGGTGATTTTCGTCTTCCTGCGCAGCCTGTGGGCGACCATCATTCCGAGCGTCACCGTGCCGCTGGCGCTGCTCGGCGCCTGCGCTCTGATGTGGGGATTCGGTTATACTCTCGACAATCTCTCCCTGATGGCGCTGACCATCTCCGTTGGCTTCGTGGTCGACGACGCCATTGTCATGCTGGAAAACATCAGCCGCTATATCGAGCAGGGCGAAGACCCCTACTCGGCTGCCCTGAAGGGCGCCGGCGAGATCGGATTTACGATTGTCTCGATCAGTATTTCGCTGGTCGCCGTGCTGATTCCGCTGCTGCTGATGGGCGGCATCATCGGACGCCTGTTCCGGGAATTCGCGGTGACGCTGGCGATGACCATCTTCGTCTCGCTGATCGTATCCCTGACCCTCACGCCGATGATGGCGTCGCGTTTTCTGAAAGCGCATACCGGCGAGGTCCACCACGGCAAGCTCTATCAGCTCAGCGAGCGCTTCTTCGATGCGATGTTGCGGGGGTATGAGTGGGGCCTCGATCTCGTGCTGCGCTGGCGTTTCACGACATTGATGGTGTTCTTCGCGACCGTCGCGCTGTCCGGCTATCTGTTCGTCGTCATCCCTAAGGGCTTCTTCCCGCAACAGGATACCGGCCTGATCACTGGCATCAGCGAGGGCGGACAAGACATCTCCTTCAAGGAGATGAGCCGTCTTCAGACCCAGATCGGCGAAATCATCCAGAAAGACCCGGCGGTCGCCAGCATCGCGATGGCCATTGGCGGCGGTGGCAACGCGCTGAACAACGGCCGCATGTTCATCACCCTGAAGCCGCGCGACGAACGCGATGTGAGCGCACAGCAGATCATCGCCAGGCTCCGGCCCCAGTTCGACAAGCTGGAGGGCGCGCGCGTCTTCCTTCAAGCGGCGCAAGATGTTCGCCTCGGCGGCCGCGCCACCCGCACCCAGTTCGAGTACACATTGCAGGACGCCAATCTCGACGAACTGAATACCTGGGCACCGAAGATTCTGGAAAAATTGAAGACGCTGCCCGAATTGCGAGACGTCGCCACCGATCAGCAAACGCTGGGCACCACCCTGACGCTAACCATCGACCGAGATACGGCCTCGCGCTTCGGGATTCAGCCGCAATTGATCGACGACACGCTGTCAGACGCATTCGGACAGCGGCAGGTCGCGCAGTATTTCACGCAGGTCAACAGCTATCACGTGATCCTGGAGATCCTGCCGGAACTGCAAGGCACCACAGAAACGCTAAACAAGATCTACATCAAGTCGCCAACCACGGGTGATCAAGTGCCGCTGTCGGCCTTTGTGCGCTGGACCACCGTGCCGGTGCGACCGCTGTCGATCAGTCACCAGGGCCAGTTCCCGGCCACGACGATCAGCTTCAATCTCGCACAGGGCGCTGCCCTCGGTCAGGCTACCGATGCCATTCAGAATGCGGTGGCGGAGCTTGGCGTGCCGCCTACCGTCAACGGCAGTTTCCAGGGCACCGCGCAGGCTTTCCAGCAATCACTCGGCACCGTCCCGCTGCTGATCGTTGCCGCGCTGATCGTCGTCTATCTGATCCTGGGTATCCTGTACGAAAGTTACATCCATCCACTTACGATCATTTCCACCCTGCCCTCCGCCGGCGTCGGCGCGCTGGCGATGCTCATGCTGTTCGGCTTCGACTTCAGCCTGATCGGCCTGATCGGAATTGTGCTGCTGATCGGCATCGTGAAGAAGAACGGCATCATGCTTGTCGACTTCGCCATCGCCGCAGAGCGCGAGGAAAATCTCTCGCCGGAAGACGCCATCCGCAAGGCGGCCTTGATCCGCTTCCGCCCCATCATGATGACCACGATGGCCGCCCTGCTCGGCGGCGTCCCGTTGATGCTGGGGACCGGCACCGGCTCCGAGATCCGGCAGCCGCTCGGATACGCCATGGTCGGCGGCCTTGTTGTCAGTCAAGCGCTCACCCTGTTCACGACGCCGGTCGTCTATCTCTACCTCGACAAACTGTCCAACATGTTCTCGGCTGTCGGCCATTCGAAGAAGACTGCGCCCCCTCCGCGTATCGCCGACGAAGTGTCGGAAGCGGCGGAGTGATCCGCTTTGGCGTCAGTGGCTGATCATCCAGGGTCTTGCCGTCGGAAAGCCTTTCGCTCCACTGCGGGTTTTCGTGACCAGTCGCGCAGACTTCTTGCTCGTCGAGCAGCAACCGCACCCCGCACCGTGCTTGGTTGATTTGTACTGATCGAGCGTCATCGGCGCGTGCCGGCTGCGCTCATTGGTGGCATGCGCCCGGCGCGATTCAGCCGGCATGCAGGCGAAATGCGGCGCGGTGAGAATCACGCGCGGGGCCTGCGTGGCACAAGCGGGGCATTCCTGCGGATCATCGCACTCCGACATCGGCCGCATGTCGGTGAAAGGTCCGCAATCGTTGCAAAGATATTCGTAAATCGGCACAGCCTGTCTCCCTGAACCTGGCTTTCCTTGACTGCCGTCAAGAGCGGACACGGAAGCGGTATGCTTCCGTGTCCCGCCTGATTATTTATCCTGCGAAATCGGCATTTGAATCGACCCGTCGATGAACTTGGTCGGGCCAGCCGCCGAAGGATTGATGTCGAAGTCGAAAATCTGGGTCGGCAACCAGAGCGTTGCGCACGAGTTCGGGATATCGACAACGCCCGAGAAGTGGCCCTGCACCGGCGCGACGCCCAGAATCGAGTGCGCCTGAGCACCCGAGTAGCCGAACTTCTTCATATACTCGATCGCGTTAAGGCACGCCTGCCGATAAGCGACGTTGGCATCAAGGTAATACTGCTTGCCATGCTCGTCGACCGAGATGCCCTCGAAGATAAGATAGTCGTTGTAGTTCGGCGTGATCGGCGACGGCTTGAAGATCGGATTCTTGATCCCGTACTTGGCCATGCCGCCCTTGATGAGATCGACCTTAATGTGCATCCATGCGCCATACATTTCGATGGCGCCGCAGAAAGTGATTTCACCGTCACCTTGGCTGAAATGCAGATCGCCCATCGAAAGGCCCGCACCATCGACATAGACGGGGAAATAGATCTTCGAGCCGCGCGACAGGTCCTTGATGTCGCAGTTGCCACCGTGTTCACGCGGCGGAACGGTGCGCGCACCTTCGGATGCGACCTTGTTCCACTTGTCGTCGCCCTTCTTGAGCTTTCCGAGATGCGCCGTCGGGGCAAAGGTCGGATTGGCGAGCGGCGGAACGCGGGTCGGATTGGTATCGATCAGCCCCTGCTCGCGGCTGTTCCACTTCTCCAACAGGTCTTTGCTTGGCAGCGTCCCGATCAGACCGGGATGGATCAGGCCGGCAAAGCCGACGCCAGGCACGTGACGCGAGCGCGTGAACAGGCCCTCATAGTGCCAGATCGACTTCTGCGCGAGCGGGAAGTGATCGGTCAGGAAGCCGCCGCCGTTCTTCTTAGAGAAGAAGCCGTTGAAGCCCCATTCATGGCCCTTCAGCGAGCCGGCGTCGAGAATATCGACCACCAGCAAGTCGCCGGGGGCCGCACCCTTCACACCGATCGGGCCTGACAGATAGTGCACTGTCGTCAGATCGACATCGCGGATGTCGTCAGCGGAATCGTTGTTGGCGATCGCGCCACCGGTCCAGTCCACGGTCTCGACGATAAAATCGGCGCCGGGCTCCACCCAGGTCGCGATCGGAATATCCGGATGCCAGCGATTGTGCAGGAATTCATTTTCAGTCGCTGGCTTGGACAAGTCGACTGAGATAAGTGTCTCTGGCATTTAGATGCTCCCCTTGGTTACAAACGGTGTTGTTAGACTGAGAGATATTTTGCGACCTGCGCGGCATCGATGCCGTCTCGCGCCTCATCGCGAACGATTTCGCCGTTCTCGATAACAAGAACACGGTCGGCAACATCGAGCGCGAAACTGAGAACCTGCTCGGACACGATGATGGACAAGCCCTTGGTGTCGCGGATGCGCTTCAGGGTGCGCGCCATCTCTTTGATGATCGACGGCTGAATGCCTTCGGTCGGCTCATCCAGCAGCAGAACCTTGGGCTTGGTCGCCAGCGCACGCGCGATCGCAAGCTGTTGCTGCTGGCCGCCGGACAGATTGCCGCCGCGGCGGTTCTTCATCTCCAGCAGAACCGGAAACAGTTCGTAGAGATCGCCCGGCACTTCCTTGCCGCCCGATGTCACAAGCCCGGTTTCGATATTTTCCTTCACCGTCATAGCGGAGAAGATCATGCGGCCTTGCGGCACGTAAGCGAGACCTTTGGCGACACGCTCATAGCTCTTGAGCTTGCTGAGCTCGCTGCCCTCCATCGTGACCGAGCCGCTCTTGGTCGGAACGATCCCCATCAGCGACTTCATCAGCGTGGTCTTGCCCATGCCGTTGCGGCCCATGATCGCGACGATCTCGTTGGGCGCGACAGAGACGTTAAGGCCGTGCAGAACTTCGCTCTGTCCGTATGCGACGTGAAGATCCGAAATCGCCAGCATTGCGTATTCCTTAAAGCTAAAGCGTGATGTCAGTGACCGAGATAGACTTCGATGACTTTCGGATCATTCTTGACCTGCTCCATCGAACCTTCCGACAGAATCTGGCCCTGATGCAGCACGGTCACCTTGTGCGCAATATCTTCGACGAACTTCATGTCGTGCTCGATCACCAGCACCGAGCGGTCCTTGATGATGCGGTTGAGCAGTTCGGCGGTCTTGATCCGCTCGCTGACGCTCATGCCGGCCACCGGCTCGTCGAGCATCAGCAAATCCGGGTCCTGGATCAGCAGCATACCGATTTCAAGCCACTGCTTCTGGCCGTGGCTGAGCAATTCGGCGCTCATGTTGAGACGATCCTTCAGGAAGATCATCTCCGCGACTTCCTCAACGCGGTCACGAACCACCTTGTCACGCTGGAATGTCAGCGCACCGAACACCGTACGTCCGCGCGGAAACGAAATCTCCAGATTTTCGAACACCGTGAGATCGTCGTAGATCGACGGTGTTTGAAATTTGCGGCCGACACCGGCCTGGACGATTTCGTTCTCCTTCATCCTGGTCAGTTCCTTGCTGCGGAACTGAATCGATCCGGATGTGGCCTTGGTTTTTCCGCAGATCAGATCGAGCACTGTGGTCTTGCCAGCGCCGTTCGGACCAATGATGACGCGGATCTCATTTTCATCGACGTAGAACGACAGATCGTTCACGGCCTTGAAGCCATCGAATGAAACGGTCAGCGCCTCGACCGCGAGCAGGAATTCCTTGGGTTGATGACCGATCAGCATGGTGCTCTCCCTATTCCGCCGGTGCGCCGTCGGCGACGGATCCGCCGGTCCAGCCATTCTTTCCGCCCGTCTTCGGCTTACGCCACGCGATCAGCCGATCGATCCGGGGCTGAATGTGATCCTGCCAAATCCCGGCGAGACCGTTCGGGAAGGCCAGGACGACGGCGATAAACAGCGCACCGAGACCGAACAGCCACAACTCCGGAAACGACTCGGACAGGCTGGTCTTGGCAAAGTTCACCAGCAGCGTGCCGTAGATCGCACCGAGGATCGAGAGACGCCCGCCCACCGCGGTGTAGATCACCATTTCGACCGACGGCACGATGCCGACGAAGGACGGCGACATGAAACCGACCTGCAGGGCGAACATCGCACCGCCGATGGCTGCAAAGATAGCGGCGATACAGAAAGCGAAGATCTTGAAGTTCGCAACGCTGTAACCTGAGAAGCGAACGCGGTCTTCCTTCTCACGCATGGCAACCAGGATGCGGCCGAGCTTGGAGTGGCGAATGTACTGAGCGACGAAGATGCAGCCAAACAGGCACGCAACCTCGAAGAAATACAGCACCACCTTGGCGTGATCCGGCCGGATGTCCCAGCCCTTCAGGGTCCGCAGGTCGGTCATGCCATTGATGCCGCCGGTATAGCCCTGCTGGCCGACGATCAGGATGGTCAGGATCGCCGCAATCGCCTGGGTGATGATGGCGAAGTAGGTGCCGCCGACGCGGCGTTTGAACATGGCCGCGCCGATTATGAGGGCGAAGATGGCAGGCACAAGGATGATGGCGGCAACCGTAAAAGTCAGGCTGTGAAACGGCTGCCAGAAGAACGGCAGCGACGTGATCTGATTCCAGTCCATGAAGTCCGGAATGCCCGGCGTTGACTGGATCTTGGTGTTCTCGACGCTCGATGCTTCCAGCTTGAGGAACATCGCCATGCAGTAGCCGCCGAGGCCGAAGAACACGCCCTGTCCGAGACTGAGAATTCCGCCATAACCCCAGCAGATGACAAGCCCGACCGCGACAAAGGCGTATGTGAGATACTTCGCGACGAGGTTGAGGCGGAAGACATCGAGGGTCAGCGGGAGGATCACCACCAGGAGAGCGGCGAGCACCAGGATGCCGATCAGTTCCGATCGATTGACAAAGCGCGGGTTGTTGTCGGTCATTGGTTCGGCCCCCTTGTGTTATTTGCGAACCTTGAGGGCGAACAGACCCTGCGGGCGCAGCATCAGAATTCCGACCACGGCGAGCAGCGTGAGAACCTTGGCCATCGAGCCGGACATGAAGAATTCCATGGTCGACTGCGCCTGGGAGATCGAGAAGGCGGATGCGATCGTGCCAAGCAGGCTGGCTGCGCCTCCGAACACCACGACAAGGAACGTATCGACGATGTAAAGCTGGCCGGATGTCGGTCCGGTCGAACCGATCATGGTGAAGGCGCTGCCAGCGACACCCGCGATGCCGCAGCCCAGTCCGAAGGTATAACGGTCGACCTTCTCGGTGTTGATGCCGACGGCGCCCGCCATGATGCGGTTCTGCATCACCGCACGGACCTGCCTGCCCCACCGGGACTTGTACATGACGTAGGCGACTGCGATCGTGATCAGCACGGTCAGGCACATCACGAAGATGCCGTTGATCGGAACTTCGATCGTGTCGGTAATATGCATCGATCCCAGCATCCACTGCGGCAGTTCGACGCCAACCTCACGCGCGCCGAAGATCGAGCGATAGGCCTGCTGAAGGATCAGGCTCAGACCCCATGTCGCGAGCAGTGTGTCCAGCGGGCGCTTGTAAAGGTGCCGTATCAGCGCCCATTCGACCAGCATTCCGAGCGCGCCGGCGGCTATGAAGGCGAGCACCATCGCGAGAAAGAAATAGCCTGCGAACAAGGACGGAAGATAGGACTGGAAGAAATTCGACGTCAGCCAGGTGACGTAGGCGCCAAGGATCATGAATTCGCCATGCGCCATGTTGATGACGCCCATCTGGCCGAAGATGATCGCGAGTCCGAGAGCCATCAGAACGTAGACGGAGAAAAGAATAAGGCCTGCGAAGCCTTGCATCACAAAGATCGAGCTGAGATCGCCAATCGAATAGTCGCCGAACATGTCCGTTTTCTCCGCCGGGGAAGTCTCGCGCCGCGGATCACTCCGCGGCGCGAGGGCTGCGGACGTGGGCCTTACGGTCCACGTCAGGGAGCTGTGTTGTTGAAGAGAGAAAGACGGTTGCCGTCTTACTGATAGCCCTTGGGGAACGGATCCGGCTGGATCAGGTCGGCGGTCTCGAACACCACCTCGAACTGGCCATCGAGCTTGGCCTTTCCGACGCGCGTCTTCGACCACAGATGATGGTTCTCGTGGATGCGCACGTAACCTTCGGGCGCTCCCTTGAACTCGATGCCCGGCGACGCCGCGGCAATCTTGTCGACGTCGAAGCTCTGCGCCTTCTCGACAGTCGCCTTCCACAGCCAAGGGCCGAGATAAGCGGCCTGCGTCACGTCGCCGATCACCGTCTTTTCGCCCCACATCTTCTTGAATGCAGCAACGAACTTCTCGTTGTTCTCGTTCTTCAGCGACTGGAAGTACTTCATGCAGGCATAAGCGCCGGCGATGTTCTCGCCACCGATACCGTCGATCTCGTCTTCGGTGACGGAGATCGTCAGCAGCGTCTGCTTCGACAGGTCGATGCCGGCCGCCTTGAGCTGCTTGTAGAAGGCCACGTTGGAGCCGCCGACGACGTCTGTGAAGATCACATCGGGCTTGGTCAGCTTGATCTTGTTGATGACCGAGTTGAACTGGGTGTGACCGAGCGGGAAGTATTCCTCGCCAACGACCTTCAGCTTCAGGAAGTTCTCGATGTGCTTGCGCGCGATCTTGTTCGACGTGCGCGGCCAGATGTAGTCGGAGCCGATGAAGTAGAACGATTTCGCGTTCTTCTCCTTCGTGATCCAGTCGATGCCAGCGAGGATCTGCTGGGTCGCTTCCTGGCCGGTGTAGATCACGTTCTTGGACTGCTCGAGGCCTTCATAGAAGGTCGGATAGTAGAGCATGCCATTATACTGCTCGACGACCGGCAGCACCGCCTTGCGGGAGGCCGAGGTCCAGCAGCCCATGATCGAGGCGACCTTGTCGTTGACCAGGAGCTTCTTCGCCTTTTCCGCGAAAGTCGGCCAGTCCGAAGCGCCGTCTTCCTGAATGATCTTGATCTTGCGACCGAGCACGCCGCCCATTGCATTGATCTGCTCAATGGCGAGCTTTTCGGCCTGGATCGATCCCGTTTCAGAGATCGCCATCGTACCCGTTGCCGAGTGCAGGATGCCGACCGTGACTTCTGTATCGGTCACCGCCAGGCCCGTGGTATTAACCGCGGACGTTGCCGGTCCGGCGCCGAATGATGGACGCGAAAGCAGCGACACGGCGGGCAGCGCCGCCATTCCCATCAGCATTTTCCGCCGGAATGGCGAATGTAAACCCCGATCTTTGTCCTCTGACATGACTACCCCTGACTGTTTTGTGGACTCGTTGTTTGGTCAGGCGAGGATTGCTGAAATTGTGCAGTGCACCGATACGCAAGATCGCGTATACTGCATCGCAAAATCGCGACGTAGGTTTCCCTGCGGTTCCGGGAAAGGGTATTGGCGGGGCCCCAGGAGTAAAAAGTGGTCGGGCGGCAGCGAATAGACCGGGTCAGGCGCCAATATAATCAATGGGTTGCCAACCAGACCCTTGAGGACTACGCGCTGCGCTTCACTGCGAAAAGCGCACGCCGCTGGTCGGCTTCCCGGGTGGCGAACACGGCGCTGGGCGCGATTTCATTTCTGGCGCTGGAAGCGATCGGCGGCACCATTACGCTGAACTATGGCGTCACCAACGCCACCGCAGCGATTCTGGTGGTAAGTGTCATCATTTTCTGCTGCGGTTTGCCGATTGCCTACTATGCCGCCAGATATGGCGTCGACATCGACCTGCTGACGCGCGGCGCCGGCTTCGGCTACATCGGTTCCACGATCACGTCGCTGATCTACGCCTCCTTCACATTCATTTTCTTCGCTATCGAAGCCGTTATTCTGGCGATGGCGCTGGAACTGTGTTTCGGCGTGCCCCGCCCCATCGGGTATCTCATCAGCGCGATCGTCATCATCCCGCTTGTCACCCACGGCATTACGCTGATCAGCCGGTTCCAGCTCTGGACGCAGCCGTTCTGGATCCTGCTCCATATCCTTCCCTTCGTCGCCATCGCCATCAAAAGTCCGGGCTCGTTTGCGGAGTGGCGGGCTTTCACCGGAGACCACGGAAGTCCGGACGGGCATCTCGACCTGCTGCTGTTCGGGACCGCCGCGTCGGTGGTGTTCGCGCTGGTGGCCCAGATCGGCGAGCAGGTCGACTTTCTGCGATTCCTGCCGCGCGACCGCCGCACCTCGAAGCGCGCGTGGTGGATTGCGATGGTCAGCGCTGGACCCGGCTGGATCATTCCCGGCGCGATCAAGATGCTGGCTGGATCGTTTCTCGCGTTCTTCGCCATCAAGCACGGCGTCGTCCCGGAATACGCCGCCGAACCTTCGCACATGTATCTCGAAGCGTTCCGCTATGTACTCTCGCAACCCGATCTGGCGCTGGCGCTGACCGGCACCTTCGTCATCCTTTCTCAGCTCAAGATCAATGTCACCAACGCCTATGCGGGATCAATCGCGTGGTCGAACTTCTTCTCGCGGCTGACGCATAGCCATCCCGGCCGCGTGGTGTGGCTGGTGTTCAATGTTCTGGTCGCGCTGCTGCTGATGGAAATCGGCGTCTACAAGGCGCTCGAACAGACGCTCGCGCTTTACTCCAATGTCGCCATCGCCTGGGTCGGCGCGCTGGTGGCCGATCTCATCATCAACAAGCCGCTCGGCCTGCGTCCGCCGCACATGGAGTTCAAGCGAGCGCATCTCTACGACATCAATCCGGTGGGGGTCGGCGCGATGACGGTGGCGACGATCGTGTCGATCAGCGCTTTCTACGGCTTCTTCGGAATCACGGCGAAGGCGCTCGCGCCGTTCGTGGCGTTGACCGTGGCCTTCGTGACGGCGCCGGCAATCGCCTGGGCGACCGGCGGAAAATACTATATTGCGCGCAAGCCCAAGCGAAGCTGGCAGAATCTCGAAACCATCAAGTGCTGCATCTGTGAACATGCTTTCGAGCCGGAAGACATGGCCTCCTGCCCGGCCTATGCGGGCCCGATCTGTTCGCTCTGCTGTTCGCTGGATGCTCGCTGCCACGACCTCTGCAAGCCGCACGCGCGGGTGCAGGCGCAATTCTCCGACATTCTCGGCAAGACCCTTCCCGAGTTCATCTATACCCGCATCAATTCGCAACTCGGGCACTATCTCGGTGTTTTTGCCCTGTCGGCCGGCCTCGTCGGCCTGACGCTCGGCCTGATCTATCTCCAGACCTCCACTGCGATCAGATTCGATCAGGTGCAATTGTCCGACGTGTTGTGGAAAGTGTTTTTCGCGTTGACGATCATCATCGGCGTGGTGGCGTGGCTGTTCGTGCTTGCGAGGCAAAGCCGTCAGGCGGCCGAAGCGGAGACGCGGCGTCAGACGACGCTGCTGATGCAGGAAATCGACGCGCACCGTCAGACCGATATGGAGTTGCAGCGCGCCAAGGAAGTCGCCGAATCCGCCAACCTCGCCAAGAGCCGGTACGTGGTGGGATTAAGTCACGAACTGCGCTCCCCGCTCAATGCCATCAGCGGCTACGCGCAATTGCTCGAACAGGACGCGACCATTCTGCCGAAGCCGCGCGATCAGATCCGCGTCGTTCGCCGCAGCGCCGACCATCTCTCTGGTCTGATCGACGGCCTGCTTGATATTTCCAAGATCGAGGCCGGACGGCTGCATCTGTCGCGGGACGAAGTGCGCCTCCACGCCTTCCTCGATCAGCTCGTCGGCATGTTCCGGCTGCAGGCAGCGGCGAAGAATATCGAGTTCGTATTCCAGCGGCCGGAAACCCTGCCCCCCGTCGTTTATGCGGACGAGAAACGGCTGCGGCAGATTCTCATCAACCTTCTGTCGAACGCGATCAAGTTCACGCAAACTGGCAGTGTTCATTTCATCGTACATTACCGCAGTCCCGTCGCTGAATTCGAAGTACGCGATACCGGCCCCGGCATTCATGCCGACGATCTGGAACGTATCTTCGCGCCCTTCGAGCGCGGCGCGCTGGGCATTTCGCAGCCGCAGACCGGCACCGGTTTGGGACTCACCATCAGCAAGCTGCTTGCCGGCGTGATGGGCGGAGACATTCGCGTCACCAGCACCGTCGGCCAGGGCAGCACGTTCTATGTGAAAATGCTGCTGTCCGAGGTGACCAATCCGACCCGCCTCAGGTCGATCAATGCGCCGATTTACGGCTATCATGGCCCGCGCAAGACGATTCTGATTACCGACGACGATCCGACCCAGCGCGACCTGCTGCGCGAAATCCTGGCTCCGCTCGGCTTCATCATCCTGAGTGCGCCTGACGGCGCGGCCTGTCTCAGCCTTGCGCAGCATTGTCAGCCGGACATGTTCCTGCTGGACATCTCGATGCCCGGCATCGATGGCTGGACTGTCGCGGAAACGCTGCGCGCCAATGGCCATCATCATGCGCGTATTCTGATGATTTCGGCCAGCGCACTCGAAGCCCACGGCGCACCGCTCGCGCAGACCTTTCATGACGGCTATCTGATGAAGCCGATCGATGTCCCGCGCCTGCTGGAACTGGTCGGCCAGTTGCTCAAGATCGAATGGTCATATGAGCGCGACGCCATTCAACACGCGGAGATCCCTGTCCCAACATGGAATTTGAACACGGACCCGCGTCCGCCTGTTCACTATGTCGACGAGTTGATCGATCTCGGACAAATCGGCTATGTCACCGCCATACACGTGAAACTCGACCAGATCGACAAGGATCATCCGGAGCATGCAGCGTTCGTCTCTCAGATGCGATCATTGGTGGAGCGATTCGATCTTGGGCAGTACATGGCAACCCTGAAATCAGTACAGCGCCATGATCACTGAAGCCAAATCACGCGACACCGTTCTCATCGTCGACGATTCGCCGGAAACCCTGCGCATGCTGACCGACGCGCTGGACGGCGCAGGCATGACCGTGATGGTCGCACTCGACGGCGCATCGGCGTTGCGGATCGGCGAACAGATCGTTCCGGACATCATCCTGCTCGATGCGGTGATGCCGGGGATGGACGGTTTCGAGACCTGCCGCCGGCTAAAGCGTGAGGCGAAGCTCGCGGGCGTTCCGGTCATCTTCATGACGGGCCTGGCGGAAACCGAGCATATCGTGCGGGGACTGGAAGCCGGCGGCGTCGACTATGTCGCGAAGCCGATTGTCATCGCGGAGATGCTGGCCCGCATCAAGGTTCACTTGGCGAATGCCCGCCTCACGCAAAGCGCACGCGCGGCGCTCGATGTATCGGGACGATACCTCTTCGCGGTCGATCATCGCGGGCGCATTATCTGGGCCACGCCGCAGGCGGAAAAACTGGCGCGAGATCGCGCCAAGAATACCAGCGAAAAGTTCGAACTGCCGGAACCGTGGCTCGACTGGCTCGAGCAGATGCATCAGGGCGATACCGAAGCGAAAGCGCCGCCGGCGACATCATTCCGAGACGAAAAGCTGCGCCTGCAATACATGGGCAGGCTCGGCGCGAATGAATTCCTGCTCCGGCTGGCGCGGGACACCAGTTCGGATTCGCCTGCGGAGTTCAGCAAGGAGCTCGGCCTCACCAGCCGCGAAGGCGAAGTGCTGTCCTGGCTCAGCAAGGGCAAGACGAACCGCGACATCGCGCAGATCCTCGGCCTCAGCCCGCGCACGGTCGACAAGCATCTCGAGCAGATTTACGCGAAACTCGGGGTCGAAAACCGCACCGCCGCGGCAGCCGTAGCGACCAACGCGAGCCGCCAGCGGTTGTAGACGCGAAGGAGACTATCAGCGCTCGGCGAACGCCTTCTCGACGACGAAGTCAGCCGGCTCGCCGTGATTGCCTTCGACGAAGCCGCGATCGAGCAGCAGCTTCTTGGTGTCAGCAAGCAGCGCCGGGCTGCCGCACATCATGACGCGATCCTTGCTGGCGTCGAGGTCCGGCAGCGCGATGTCGGAGAACAGCTTGCCCGATGTAATGAGATCGGTGATACGGCCGCGATTGCGGAACGGGTCGCGCGTCACGGTCGGATAGTAGATCAACTGCGCGCGCACCATGTCGCCGATCATCTCGTCCTGCGGGAGCTTCTCGGTGATCAACTCGCCATACGCCAGTTCCTTGACGTGGCGGCAGCCGTGCAGCAGCACGACCTTCTCGAAACGCTCGTAGGTTTCGGGGTCTTTGATGACGCTGAGAAACGGCGCGAGACCGGTGCCCGTCCCGATCAGATAGAGATTGCGTCCATCGGTCAGGTTGTCGATCACCAATGTGCCAGTCGCCTTGCGGCTGACGATGATCTGGTCGCCTTCCTTGAGATGCTGGAGGCGCGAGGTCAGCGGACCGTCCGGCACCTTGATGGAGAAGAACTCGAGGTTCTCTTCGTAGTTCGCGCTGGCGACACTGTAGGCGCGCAGCAGCGGCTTCTCGTTCACCTTGAGACCGATCATGGTGAACTCGCCATTGCGAAACCGGAATGAAGAGTCACGTGTGGTCGTGAAGCTGAAGAGATTGTCGGTCCAGTGATGGACGCTCAGCACGGTTTCCTGATTGAAATTGCTCATTGGCCTGATCCACGCTCGCAATCCATGGCGGCGCGGTCCGCCGGCAATCCGGCATTCATGCCTCGCGCGCTCTAGCTAGCCGATGAACTCTGCTGATTTGCCCGTGAAAGCGGGCGAAGACTGGCACCATTCACGACGGGCGCTAAATAGCCGAATACGTCTTTTCAGTCAATTAGATACCGCAACTGCGTCATGCTCGCCGCGAAGCCCGGCGATGCATTCCAAGATCATGTTCCGTGAGAGAAATTTCCTCCCGCTGGACCGGCCGCGGGAGGAAAATATGCTCAATCAAACAATGGGATGGCAGAAGCCGGATTCTGGCACGCCGGGCCAGAACGGGTCGACTCCCTACTTCTTAACCATCGCGCAGTTGCCGTCGGCGATCGGCCGGAACGCCTCGGCCGCAGGGATCGTCGCCACCAGCTTGTAGAAATCCCACGGTGCCTTGGATTCAGCCGGAGTCTTCACCTGAAACAGATACATGTTGTGGATGTGGCGACCGTCCGCCCGGATCGTTCCCTCGCCAAACAGAGGATCCTTCGACGGCATCTCCTTCATTTTGGCGACCACCGTTTGCCCATCTGTCGTGTTCGCGGCGGCAGCCGCGCGAAGGTAATGCAGCGTGCCGGCATAGACACCCGCCTGAATTGCCGTCGGACGCCGTCCCCCACCCACGATGGACGTAAAGCGATCAGCGAACTTGCGCGTGCCGTCGTTGGTGTCCCAGTAGAATCCTTCGGTGAGATAAAGACCCTTGGCGCCCTGAAGGCCGATGGCGTTGACGTCGGTCACCTGCATCAGCAGCGCGGCAAGCTCCTGCCCCCCGGCCTGAATGCCGAATTCGGACGCCTGCTTGACGGAGTTGACGGTGTCGCCCACCGCGTTGGCGAGCGCGACAATCTTGGCCTTGCTGGCCTGCGCCTGCAAAAGGAACGAGGAAAAGTCGGACGCGCCGGGCGGATGCCTTACGCTGCCGAGGATTTTTCCGTTTTCCGCTTTCACGACATCGGATGCATCCTTTTCCAGTGAATGGCCGAACGCATAGTCCGCCGTGACAAAGAACCAAGTGTCCTTCTTAGCCTTCAACAAGGCTAGCGCGGTGCCATGCGCCAGCGCCCATGTGTCGTAAGTCCAGTGAACGGTGTTGGGCGAGCACTTCTCGCCGGTCAGCAGCGACGATCCCGGTCCCGATGCAATGAAGGCGGTTTTCGAGCCACGGGTGGCTTCCTGGACAGCCAGCGCAACCGACGAGAACGGCACGTCGAGAATCGCATCGATCTTGTCGATATCCATCCAGCGGCGTGCCAGCGCGCCACCAATGTCGGCCTTGTTCTGGTGATCGGCCTGAATGAGCTCAACCTTGATGCCCGGCTTCTCCGCCTTGAAGTCCTCGACAGCGAGTCGCGCGGCCGCGACCGACCCCGTGCCTGTGGAATCCGTCGCGATGCCTGTCAGATCGGTCAGAACGCCGAGCTTGATGGTGTTATTGGCGATTTCCGCACGCGCAGGCTCCAAGAGCGCCAGCAGCATTGCGGCACTCAGCAGAAAAGCAGACTTCGACGTGAACATTTTATCCTCCCGGTTGATTTTTGTTTTGGATAGCCCGGCGCTGCCGCCGGAATTTGTCTAGCGGCGAATATCCTCCAGAATGCCTTGCGCGACATCGATCCGCACCGTCTTGCGCTCGACCAGAACTTTCGCGACGACTTCCACCTCATCGCCGACAGCGCCGGCCATGATCGCGATATTCTGCGCATGCAGCGCCATGTGACCAGACTGGATACCCACCGTCGCCAGCGCCTTCAGCGCCGAGAAATTCTGCGCGAGGCCGACAGCGGCGATGATGCGCGCCAGCCGCTCAGCCGTGGTGACGCCGAGAATCTTGAGGCACGCCTGCGCGGTCGGATGAATTTTCGTGGCACCACCGATCAGACCGACGGCCAGCGGCAATTCGATGGAGCCCGAGAGATCTCCGTCCTTGTTGATCTCATAGCGCGTCAGGCTGCTGTAGCGCCCGCTGCGTGCGGCAAAAGCATGGGCACCCGCTTCGACCGCGCGCGTATCGTTGCCGGTCGCGAGCACCACAGCGCTGATGCCATTCATGATGCCTTTGTTATGCGTCGCTGCGCGATACGGATCGGCCTCGGCGAACTGATAGGCGCTGATGATGCCATCGCGGACGCTTTCGCCGCCAATGGCGTCGAGCTTCCAGACCGCATGCGCGCGCGCCAGCCGCCGATCCGCGAGGTTGGAGAGAATGCGCAGGAATACCCGCCCGCCGCTCCAGGCCGCGATGTGCGGCGCGATCTTCTCGGCCATGGTGTTGACCGCGTTGGCACCCATCGCATCGCGCGTGTCGACGATCAAATGAGTGATGACCATGGTGCCGCCGAGCGTATCGAGAATCCGCACCTCGACGTCACGGAAGCCGCCGCCAAGTTTCACCAGCAGCGGATCGCAGGCATCGCAGATGGCCTTGATCTCTTCGCGCTTCTCCAGCAGGCGAAGCCGTGCCGCATGTGGGTCCGGCACGTCGACGGCCTGCACCTGCGCGATCATCAACGTGCCGGAGATCGACGTCGTGAAACCTGCATCGTAGGTCTGGCGCGCCGCATTGCAGACGGCGGCGACCACCGACGATTCTTCCGTCGCCATCGGCACTAGCACGTCCTCACCATCGACCTTCACGTTGGTCGCGATGCCGATCGGGATGTTCATCGTGGCGATGACGTTCTCGATCATCTTGTCCGCGAGCTGCGGCGCGAGGTTGCCCATGTCGGCCAAATGGCGCGCGGTCTCGGGATCGAGACCTGCAAAAGCGGCCACGAGATCGAGCCGCTCTTCCGGCGATTTGCGATGGAATCCGGCGATCCGCGAACTGCGGTTCGCGCCGTGTCTGGCACCAGTCATGAGCGTCTCCGAGCCTTAAGCCCTCTTGAGGGGATTTTCGGCTTCGCAAACTGTATGGTGATGTGGGTACACTGCAAGGAACGCTTTGCACAATTTCAGGAAGGTCCGTACCATTCGCGGCATGGGTACAGTTGAAGTCTCAAATGCAGGCCACGCCCGATCACGCGTTGAAACCATTGTGGATTCAATTATCGGACGGATCGAACGTGGAGCACTCCGGCCCGGCGAGCGGCTGCCGTCCATTCGCGGCGCATCGGAGATGTTCAAGGCATCGAAGAACACGATCGTCGATGCCTATGACCGGCTGGTGGCCTCGGGTCAGATCGAGAGCAAGCCGGGCTCCGGCTTTTATGTCTCGCATCATCGCCCCAAGCGCGCGGAAACCACCGAGCCGACCAAGGTCGGCGCAGTCGACAGCGTCTGGCTGCTGCGCGAGCAACTCGAAAAACGCTATGAGGCGCGCATTGGCGACGGCCGTCCGCCGGCCGCCTGGATGGAAGGCTCAGAAGTCGGCCCCTATCTGCGGCCGGTGAGCAAACCGGGACAGCGCAATCTTCCTGAGAGCTACGGCAGTCCTTACGGCCTGTTGCCGTTGCGCCAGCGCATTGCCGGACTGCTGGCGGAGCGGTCGATCGGCGCGGAGCCGACTCAGGTGCTGCTGACGCAAGGCGCGAACGACGCGCTCGACATGATCGTCCGCCAGTTCGTCGAGCCCGGCGATCCTGTCCTGGTCGACAGCCCCGGCTACTATCCGCTATTCGGAAAGCTGCGGCTGGCCAAGGCGCGTCTGATCGGCGTACGGCGCACCGAAGACGGACCCGATCCGGACGATCTCGCCGCCAAGGCCGCCAGCACCGGCGCGCGCATGTTCTTCACGCAATCGCTGGCGCACAATCCGACCGGCTGCTCGATCACGCTGCCGGTCGCCTATCGTCTGCTGCGCACCGCCACCGAACACAATCTGCGAATTGTCGATTCCGATCCGTTCGCCGACGTGCTGTCGAACACCAGCCCTCGCCTCGCCGCACTCGATCAGCTCGACCGCGTGATCTATGTCGGCACCTTTGCGAAGACCCTCTCCGCCAGTCTCCGGTCGGGATATATCGCGGCCAACACCGATACCACCGGACAACTCGCCGACCTCAAGATGATCACCCGCGCCAACAGTTCCGGCTATGTCGAACAGATCATCTACGATCTCATCACCAGCGGGCGCTATCGCGGCCATCTCAAGCGGCTGACCGGGCGCATCGAAGCCGCAGCCCGCCAGGCCTATGACTGCCTGTCGCGACTGGGTCTGCCGGTGTTCGGCCAGCCGCGCGGCGGATTTTACATGTGGTGCAAGCTGCCGGATCATATCGACGACACGCAACTCTCACGTGTCGCCGCCGAGCGCAGCATCCTTCTCGCGCCAGGCTCCGCCTTCAATCCCGATGCAATGCCGGCACCGCCTGCGATGAGGATCAACATCGCGCATGTCGGCGATCCGCGCTTCGCGGCATTCATGGCGGAATATTGTGCACGCTAGTTGCTGACGCCGGAAGCCGACGGCGGCAGATCAACCAGTTGCGACAAAATGTCAAACCATCTGCGCAAACAAAACGCAGTCAGTGTCCGGATTATTTTTCCTGCGCATGAGCCCGCCCCGATCACGCGCGATCCGTTTCAAACACTGGAACACTCGGATTCCCGGATTTTTCGGCGCTGCAACATTAACGCCGATCAGGCAGGCCTCCCGCTTTCCTGATCGGTTTGCGTATGTGGAAGCCGCGGCTGCAATCATCCGATCTTTGCTTGACTCGGTGTAGTCCGGCCAGCAGTCTGTGCGCGCAAATAAAAAGGCATCGAACACGAATTCGAATGCATCAGGGAGAAACGTCATGAAGTCATTTCTCAGCGTCCTCGCATCCGCGAGTATTCTCAGCGCCGGGGCGCTCCTCTCAACGGCTCCGGCAACCGCCCAGCAAGGTCCCATCAAGATCGGCGTTCCGACCTCGATCCAGCTTCAGGTCGGACGCGACACCCAGAACGCCATCAAGATGGCGATCGAGGACATCAACAGCAAAGGCGGCCTTGTCGGCCGCAAGCTTGAGATGGTGGCAGCGGACGAAACCGAAAATCCCGAACAGGGCATTGCAGCAATCAAGAAGCTTACCGCCGACGAAAAAGTCGACGTGCTGATCGGCGGCTATACCAGCGGCGTGACGCTGGCCCAGTTGCCGCACATTTCCAATGCCAAGACGATTTATCTCGGCGTCGGCGCGGCCTCGCCTGCGATCACCGCGAAGGTGAAGGGTGACTACGAAAACTACAAATACATCTTCCGCGTATCGCCGATCCATGCCGGCCATCAGGCTCGCGCGCTGGTTGACTTCATCAACGGCAAGCTCAAGGGCGAGATGGGCCTGAAGAAGGTCGCTATCGTCGGCGAGAACGCCAAGTGGGTGCAGGATCTCGTTCCGATCCTGAAGAAGGGCGCGGTCGAGGGCGGCACCGAGGTGCCGATGGCCGAGTTCTTCGACACCTCGACCTCCGACTTCTCGCCGCTGTTCGCGAAGGTCAAGGCGAGCGGCGCGCAATACCTGATCGTGATCCTGTCGCACGCCTCGTCGGACATCTTCGTCAAGCAGTGGCATGACGCGCAGGTGCCGATTCCGATCGGCGGCATCGATGTGAAGAGCCAAGACGCGGACTTCTTTACCCGCGTGAGCGGCAAGGCGCTGTCGGAAACCGTCGGTCTGTTCGCGACCCGCGCTCCGCTGACGCCGAAGACGATCCCGTTCTGGGATGAGTTCGTCAAACGCTTCGGCACCGCACCGGTCTACACCGGCGTCGGCGCTTACGACGCGATCTACGTCTACGCAGAAGCCGTGAAACGCGCCAACTCGGTCGAACCGAATGCGGTGATCAAGGAACTCGAGAAGACCGACTATGTCGGCATCGCCGGCAAGATCCAGTTCGACGAGGTTCATGATGTGAAGCAGGGACCGGGCTTGCAGAACCTGCTGTTCGCGCAGTGGCAGAAGGACGGCGCGCGCATCGTCGTATGGCCGAAGGCGTCCGAGACGGGGAAAATGATCCCGCCGCCCTGGATGAACTGAACTGCTCCTTACGTCGTGAGAACGGCGGCCGGTAACAACCTTACCGGCCGCAAGTCCCGGAGGCTCCGCCTTCACCTTACGCATAAGAAAAAAAGCAGGCGGTTATGCTCCAAATCCTGATCTACGGCGCGGTTTCCAGCGCGATCTACGCGATGCTCGCGGTGGGCTTCACGCTCATCTTCGGTGTCGCCCGAATTCTCAATCTGGCTCATGGCGCTTTCTATGCACTCGGCGCTTATGCCGCCTACGTGCTGACGTCGCTCCTCAGCTTTCCGCTCTTTATCGCAGCCCCCCTTGCCGTTCTGATCGTCGCCGGATTTGGCGTCCTGATGGAACGGTTTCTGGTGCGGCCGCTGCGGGCGTCGCAGCTCGCCGTGCTGATGATCACGCTGGCCGTATCGCTTGCCGTCGAACAGGCGCTGTTCATTACCTTCGGCTCCGAATATCGCAACGTGCCCTCCTTCGTCGCCGACAAGCTGTCGATCGGCGGCGTCGACATTGGTGGCCAGCGGCTGCTGGCGCTGGTGATGGGCGTGCTGGTGCTGCTGGTGCTGTGGTTGTTCATTCAGCGCACACGACTGGGAGCGGCCATCCTCGCGGTGTCGCAGGACCCGGAAGCCGCGCAGTACATGGGCATTCCGACCAACCGCATCTTTTCCATCGTGATGGCGATCTCGGCGGGCACCGCCGCACTGGCCGGCGTGCTGGTGTCGCCGTTCCTGACCGTACAGCCGACCATGGGCCTGCTGCCGATGGTGAAGGCGTTCGCCATCGTCATCGTCGGCGGACTGGGCTCGATCCCCGGCAGCATCATCGCCTCGCTGATCCTCGGCTATTCAGAGACCATCGTGGCCTATCTGATTTCAACATCGTGGACCGAACTGGTGTCTCTGGTCGCGGTCGTCATCACCCTCATGATCAGGCCGTCCGGGATTCTCGGCCGGCGGGCGGCGTTCTGACATGCGGCGCATCTCATTGATCGATATTGCCGGCGGGATCGTGGTGGTTGCCGGGCTGGCGCTCGCGCCGATGTTCGCGGCAAGCAACTATCTCACCGGCGTGCTCACGGTCTGCGCCATCTATGGCATCTGGGCGTCGAGCTGGGATTTCATGTCGGGCCTGACCGGCCGCGAAAACTTCGGCCACTCGCTGTTCATCGGCGCGGGCGCCTACACGGCGGGATTCCTCGCGACGATCTGGTTCGCCAACCCATGGTACAGCCTGCCCGCCGCCGTCGTGATTGCGGTAGCGTTCAGCCTGATCGTCGGCTTCCCGACATTGCGCCTGCGCGGTCCCTACTTCGCGCTGGCGATGCTGTCGGCGTCGGCGATCCTGCAACGCCTGTGCCTGATCTTCTGGGAATACACCGGCGGCGAGGAAGGCCTTTACGGCCTCGAACCGCTGATGAAGAACCCACTGCAATATTACTGGTTCGTGCTTGCGATCCTGGTGGTCACCGTGATCGTACTGACGCTGCTGGCGCAATCGCACTGGGGTCTGCTGCTGCGCGCCATTCGCGGCGATGAGGCGACCTGTCAGGCCGCGGGCATTAACGTCACGTTCTACAAGATCGCATCGCTGGCGATCAGCGCGGCCTTCGCGGGACTCGGCGGCGCGCTCTACGCGCACTACCAGCTTCAGGTCAGTCCGCCGCTGTTCTCGGTCGTGGTGTCGATCACTGTCATCATCATGTGCTATGTCGGTGGCATCGGATCGATCTACGGCGCGGCCGTCGCCGCCATCCTGCTCACGCTGCTCACGGAGATGCTGCGCGGCTTTGGCGAATACCGGCTGTGGATCTACACGCTGACCCTGATGCTGATCCTGTTCTTCCTGCCGAACGGCATGATCGCGCCGCTCTGGCGCCGGCTGACGGAGCGCTTCCGATGACCGCGCTTCTTGAAGTCAATGACGTCACCAAGCGCTTCGGCGGCCTCACCGCCGTCAAGGGCGCGACCTTCACCCTGCAGAAGGGCGAGCTGACCGGCATCCTCGGTCCGAACGGCGCGGGCAAGACCACGCTGTTCAACCTGCTGACCGGGTTCATGGCGCCCACGTCGGGCACAATCACCTTCAATGGCGAAGCGCTGCACGGTCTCGCGCCCTACAAGATCGTGAACCGCGGCATGGCCCGCACCTTCCAACTTTGCCGCCCGTTCGTAGGTATGAACTTGCTGGAGAATGTCCTCGTCGCCTGCATGTCGCCGCGCGCGCATGGCGACAAGGACAAGGAAGAGCGGGCGCGGCACCTGCTCGATCAGGTTGGCCTTGGTGGACGCGGCTCCGAGCCGGTGGAAACCCTTCCCTACGGCGATCTGCGGCGGCTCGAAATCGCCCGCGCGCTGGCAACGCGCCCCGACCTGCTGCTGCTCGATGAGCCGTTCGCAGGCCTGGGCTCAAGCGAGATCGAACCGCTGGCGCAACTCATCAAACGGCTGCATCGCGAGGAAAACCTGACCATTCTGCTGATCGAACACAAGCTGCGCGAGTTCATGGCGCTGGTGTCGCGCGTCATCGCGATGAACTTCGGCGAGATCATCGCCGTCGGCCCGCCCGAAGAGATCGTCAAGAATCCGAAAGTGATCGAGGCCTATATCGGCAAGACGGAGGACGCTCATGCCTCTGCTTGAAGTCTCGGACCTGCGCGTCAGCTACGGCAAGGCGCTTGCCATCGAGTCGGTTTCGATCAAGGTCGAGAAAGGCGAACTGGTCGGCGTGCTCGGCCCCAACGGCGCGGGCAAGACCACGCTGCTGAAAGCGATCTCCCGGTCCATCGGCTCCCAGGGTACGCTGAAATTCAAAGACCAGTCGCTGGACGGCGTCGCGCCCTATGACGTTGTGGCGCGCGGCATCTGCCATTGCCCCGAGGGCCGCAAGCTGTTCTCGGAACTGTCGGTGCTGAAGAATCTTCAGCTCGGCGCTTACCTGCGCAGCAACAAGGCCGAGATCAATGCCGATCTCGAGCGCGTCTTCACGCTGTTTCCGGTGCTGCGCGAACGGCAGTGGCAGCAGTCGAGCACTTTGTCGGGCGGCGAACAGCAGATGGTGGCGATCGGCCGCGCGCTGATGGGCCGCCCCGAACTGCTGTTGCTCGATGAGCCGTCCGTCGGCATCGCGCCGCGGCTCAAGGGCCTGATCTTCGATTCGATCCAGCAGATCAGGAAGGACGGCACCGCGATCCTGATCGTCGAGCAGGATGCGACCTCAACGCTGAAGATTACCGACCGGGTCTATGTGCTCGAACACGGCCGTACCATCCGCGAGGGGACGGCGAAAGAGATCGCGAGCGACAAGTATATCCAGCAGGTCTATCTCGGGGTGTAAAGTTTTCACGGCTTTAAAACGCGAAACCCTAGCCCACATGCGCGATGCGCTCCCTCTCCCCGCCTGCGGGGAGAGGTGAAGAAGCGGCGTTTATTTCTTGTCCAGCGCGCCTTCAGCCTTCAGCACCTCGTGCGCGGCCTTGAAGGCCTCGAGGCCCGCAGGAATGCCGCTGTAAACCGTGGCGTGCAGCAGAACTTCCTTGATCTCGTCGACGGTCACGCCGTTGGCCAGCGCGCCCTTGACGTGGAGCTTGATCTCGTTCGGCGCTTTCAGCGCCGTCAGCATGGCGAGGTTGAGCAGGCTGCGGGTCTTGCGGTCGAGGCCCGGTCGCGTCCAGGCATAGCCCCAGCACCATTCGGTGGTGATGTTCTGGAACGCCATCATGAAATCGTCGGCCTTGGCGATGCTGTTGTCCACATAGTCCTTGCCCAGCACGTCGCGACGGACGGCCAGACCCTTCTTGAATTGTTCGCTTTCACCACTCATGACGCTCTCCAGGCACTTCGATTGATGACGGGTAACTGTATCAGCCTTAGCGGCTCGGGGCCGGTCCGACAATCGCCGGTTCTGCCGGTCAGCACGGATTGCCGGGGCATTGCAACATGGGATGGTCCCTGCAATCGCATGGATGCATTCGCAAATTGGCCCTGCTCCTCGCCGCGGAAATGGGTTTCATGATCGTCATGGACCTCGATTCCCGTAAAAGCTCCCAATGACGACCACGAAGCCGGTGCAGACCGCGCTTTATGTGCTGGCGCTGTGCTTCGCCCTGTCGGTGGTCGGCCGCGGGCTGGGCGAAAGTTTCACGGTTTTCCTGCTGCCCATCTCGCAGAGTTTCGGCTGGGACCGGGCCGAGGTCATCTCCATCTATTCGACGGCGGCGCTGGCCACCGGAATCGCCGCGCCGATCATCGGACGCCTGTTTGACCATTCAGGCCCCCGCGCGGTCTATTCGCTCGGACTTGCGCTGCTGGGCGGCGCATTTCTGGCTGCCACCTACGCGCAAAAGCTCTGGCAATTCCAGATCAGCCTCGGATTGTGCGTCGGTCTCGGCGCGGCCTGCATCGGCAATGTGCCGAACTCGATCCTGCTCGGCCGCTGGTTCGGCCCGAAACTGCCGACCGCCATGGCGGCGATCTATTCGGCCATGGGTGCCGGCGTCCTGCTCGTGCTGCCGCTGTCGCAAGTGTTGATCGACCGATTCGGCTGGCGCGGCGCGTATCAGATTTTCTGCGGGATAGCCCTGATCCTGCTGGTGCCGTTGCTGATACTGCCGTGGAAACGGTTCTCGGCCGGATCGGTGACGCTAGCCAAATCTGCCGCTGCCGACGTCATTGACGAAGGTTGGACACTGCTCAGCGCCATGCGCCACCACGCCTTCTGGGCCTTGTTCTCCACGTTCTTTTTCACCGCCGTCGGAATGTTCTCAATCTCGGCGCAAATCGTCGCCTATCTGGTCGATGCGGGATTTCCGCCGCTGCAGGCGGCGGCCGCGTGGGGTTTCAGCGGTGTCGTGCTCGTGTTCGGAATGTTCTCCGTCACGTGGCTGGACGGCCGAATCGGCCGGCGGCGCTCCATATTGTTCAGTTATGCCCTCTCGATTATCGGCATCGGCCTGCTCTGGCTGCTGCGCTACTATCCGAACGTGTGGCTGCTGACCGCATTCGTGCTGTGCTTCGGCAGCATGATGGGGTCGCGCGGCCCGCTGATAACGGCTACCGCCCTCAAGATTTTTCGCGGCGAGCGCGTCGGCACGATATTTGGAACGATCTCCATCGGCAGCGGACTGGGCGCGGCAGCGGGCTCGTGGAGCGGCGGCCTCATCCACGATTTCACCGGCGGATACGATGCGCTGCTGCTGTTCTCGTTGGTCAACGTGATCCTCGGCATGATCCCGTTTCTTGCGGTTCGGGCGCTGCGGGAATGATTGCCGTGCGGCTTGCGCTGCCCGCCTTCAATTGCAATCATTGCGGCATCCGCCCTTCGCAAATCCTGTCCGGAGTCTGAGTCATGAGCGCGCCTGTCGATGCACCGGATTGGCGCAAGCTGACGCAAGAAGAGCTTGATCTCGGATTGAACAACAGCCTTGCAGTGCCCGAAACCGCGGCCATTGTCGCCAACTGGGACAAGCTCTCCGCCGAGATGCGCGCCCGCTATCCGCAACATATCGACCTTCGTTACGGGCCGCGCGAGCGCAACCGCATCGACCTGCTCAAGACAGTCAACGGTGGCCCGACGCTGGTGTTCATTCACGGCGGCTACTGGCAGACCCGCGCGAAGGAGAATTTTACGTTCTGCGCCGCAGGCCCAATGGCCCATGGCATCAACGTCGCCCTCATTGGCTATACGCTCGCGCCAGACGCCACGCTCGACGACATCGTGGACGAAGTCCGCGCCGCCATCGACTATCTCGCGCGCGATCTGCCAGCGCTCGGCGGCGATCCGGACCAGATCGTGGTTTCAGGCTGGTCGGCCGGCGGCCATCTGTCGTCGATGGTGTTGGGGCATCCGCGCATCAAGGCCGGACTTCTCATCAGCGGCGTCTACAATCTGGAGCTGATCCGCCACAGCTACCTGAACGCCAAGCTCGGCCTCGATGAGGCCATGAGCCATCGCAACTCGCCGGTGAAGCAGCAAGGCGGCGTGAACAAGCCCCTCGTGGTCGTAGCCGGAAGCGGCGAGCTGCCTTTGTTGCGCGAGCAGTCCGCCGGCTTCGCAGCTCACCGCGCGATGTATGGACTGCCCGTGGTCTACGAAGAAATTCCCGGGGCAAACCATTTCACCATGATGGATGAACTGGCCGCGCCGTCCGGCAGGCTGACGACGCTGGTTCGGCAGCTTCTCGCGCGCTGACGCGTTACCCCGCCGCGAGCGGCATTCGGGTCTCGATGATGCGCGAAAACAGGCTGGCGCCGACCGGAAGAATTCCATCGTCAAGAATGAAGCCCGGATTGTGCAGCGGAACCGACCCTTCGTGGCCGAGCCAGAAATAGGCGCCCGGCACTGCCAGCAGCATATCGGCGAAATCCTCGCTGCCCATTTTGGGTGTCGCCTGGGTAATCACATTGTCGCTGCCGACCACGTCGCGAGCCACGTCCACAACGAACCCGGACTGTTCCTCATGATTTGAGAGCACGGAAAAGATGTCGCGGATCTCGACCTTGATCTCGACCTGGAATGCCGCCGCAATCCCCGCCGCGATGGTGCGCATGCGATCGCGGACCTGCTCACGGATCTTGTCCGAGAAGGCTCGCACGGTGCCCGCGAGCCTGGCCTCGCCGGGAATGACATTGTACGCGGAGCCTGCGTGAATTTGCGTGATGGACAGCACGGCGGATTGAAGCGGATCGATATTGCGGCTGACGATGGTCTGCAACGCCTGCCCCAGCGTCATCGCAATCACAATGGCGTCGCGGGAATGTTCCGGCATCGCGCCATGACTGCCGTAGCCGGTGATGGTGATGTCGAAGAAGTCGGCACCGGCCATGGCCGGACCAGGAAACATCACGACCTGGCCGGGATCAAGCTGAGGCGCGTTATGCAGCCCGTACACTTCATCCATCGGGAATGTCTTGAACAGACCATCCTTGATCATGGCCCGCGCGCCGCCCAGCCCTTCTTCGGCAGGCTGAAAAATGAAAGCCACCGTGCCGTCGAAATTGCGCGTTTCGGCAAGATAGCGCGCGGTGCCTAGCAGGATCGTGGTGTGACCGTCATGGCCGCAGCCGTGGAAACGGCCGGGAATGGTCGAGCGCCAGCTCAGGTTGGTGTTTTCCTCCATCGGCAGCGCGTCCATGTCAGCGCGCAGGCCGATGCGCATCTTGCCGTCGCCCCTGCCCTTCAGCAGGCCCACGACGCCGGTGCCGCCGAGACCGCGATGCACCTCGATACCCCATTGCGCCAGCTTGTCGGCCACAATGCCCGACGTCCGATGCTCCTCAAAACCGATCTCCGGATGCGCATGAAGATCGCGGCGGATGGCGATCAGTTCGTCGGTATAGCTCTCGATCAGTTCGATGTTCGGCATCGTGTGTTATCCCGGTTCCAAAAGCCAGTGACGCATGACGCCGCGCCATCCTGGCAAATCATTGCAGGCTGGCCAACAGTCCCGCCATCAGTTGTCCCCGCTCGACAAGACTATCGATTTCGATGTGCTCGTTCAGCGTGTGATAGTCCGCACCGCGCAGGCCGAGACCGTCCAGCGTCGGCAGCCCCATGGCGCCGGTGAAGTTCCCGTCCGAGCCGCCCCCCGAACTGCCGTGAATCAAATCAAGGCCAAGCTGCTTTCCGACGGCGCGCGCCTTTTCATAGAGGGCCATGGTTCCCGCGTTCGGCTCCCACACCGGCCGCGTGACGCCACGCGTGACCGTGAACGTCACATCGTTGCTGGTGCCCGACAGCGCGAGCATCCGCTCCACACCCCGATCGAGATCCGACTGACGCTTCGCCATGCTGAGCGCCTCGCCGCGGCAGTTCGATGCCACGCAGTTCACCCACTGCCCGCCGTGAACCACGCCGACGCTGAAGGTGCAGTCCTCACTCGTCATGCCGTCGATGGCGATAATCTGCTTCGCCATTTCGCGGATCGCCGATCGTCCGGAGGCCAGCGCGGCACCGGCATGGCTGGGCTTGCCGGCGGCCTCCAGATTGAACCGCGCGATGGCGTAGCGGCCGGTAGTAACGCCCGCATTCCTGAATGCCGGTTCCGGCACCAGCACATATTTGTTACGCGCGGCTTCGGCCTCGATGATGTCGCGCGTGCTCGGCGTGCCGACCTCTTCGTCCGGTGTGAACAAAACCGTCACCGGCAGCGGCGTCGCCACCGATGCTGTCTGCAACTGCCGGATCGCTTCCAGCGAGGCATAGTTGCCGCCCTTCATGTCGAGAATGCCCGGGCCGTAACACTTGCCGCCCTCGCGCCGCCACGGCAGCTTCTGCAATGTGCCGACGGGATGCACGGTGTCCATATGTCCGGCGATCAGGATGCCCGGCTGGCCCTGCTTCGGATGCGGAAACCGGGCCCGGATGCACCCGCCGAAGCCCTGCCGGCCGGCGATATATTCGATGGAAGCCCCGGCGATCGCCATATCGCGCGCCGCGAGTTCGAGCATGCGGTTGACGGCCTCGGCATCCCAGGTCGGGCTTTCGCATTCCACCCAGGGGCGCAGGCCGGCCAGCATGGTCTCGGTGTCGAACGGAAGCGAAGCAGGATCAATCAAGGCGTTATTCCCTTTGATTTGCTTTTCTTGGTTGCTGATCGTTGCAGGTTCGGCGAACGATTCAAGATGCAAACAGAAGGGATCAGGCGTTCCGTTTCATGCAGTTGCGCAGAAAAAGCAGATTGCGTATTCAGGCGGTCCCCTCCCGAGGACGCGCAATGTTGATTTGCACTGCAACACGAGCCCGCATGTGACCTCACCGAGTGTTGCCGTACCTCCCTCCAATATGAAGGCCGCCGGCTGGATGGCCGGCTGGCTTGCGGCGATGCTGATCCTGCTGGTGGCGGGACGCGAAGTAACCCGCGAACTGAATGTTTTCCAGATCATGGAAATGCGGTCAGTGATCGGCCTGTTCATGCTGTATCCGTTGATTCACATCAACGGCGGTCTTGCGGGCATGAAGACCTCACGCCCCTTCACCCATATCTGCCGCAATGTCTTTCACTATGCCGCGCAATATGGCTGGTTCGTTGCGCTGACGCTGATCCCGCTGGCGCAGGTGGTGGCCATCGAGTTCACCATGCCGATCTGGACCGCGCTGCTCGCGGTAAGTTTCCTCGGCGAGCGCCTCAATCTCTGGAAAATTCTCGCGATCGTGCTCGGGCTAGTGGGCGTCATCATCATCGTGCAGCCGGGCGCGGCGCAGATCAGTCCCGGTCAGTTGATCATGGTCATGGCCGCGGTCGGTTTCGGCGTCGGCATCGTGCTGGTGAAATCGCTCACCCGCACCGACTCCGCCGTTGTCATTATCTTCTGGATGCTCACTATCCAGTCCGCGATCGGACTGATCCCGGCGCTGTATTCCTGGCACTGGCCGTCGGCGCATATCTGGCCGTGGATTTTCGTGATCGCGTTTTCCGGAACCTACTCGCACTACTGCTTCACGCAGGCGATGCGCTATGCGGATGCAACCGTGGTCGTGCCGATGGACTTCCTCCGGGTGCCGCTCAGCGCCATGGTCGGCTGGCTGATTTATTCCGAGCGTCTCGACGCCGCGACCGTGGTCGGCGCGGCGCTGATCCTTACCGGAAACCTGCTGAACCTGAAGCGGTCAGCAGCACCGGCACGCGCCGCAACATAACGGCACAAGCAGCTCGGCTCAGGCCGCGCTCTTGCTGTTCACGCTCAGCACCCCGCGGCGGATCTGATCTTCCTCGATGGATTCGAACAGCGCCTTGAAGTTGCCCTCGCCGAAGCCGTCGTCACCCTTGCGCTGGATGAATTCGAAGAAGATCGGGCCGATCGCGTTGGCCGAGAAGATCTGCAACAGCACCTTGGTGTGGCCGCCGTCCACCACGCCCTCGCCGTCGATCAGGATGCCGTTCTTCTGCAAGCGCGCGACATCCTCGCCATGCTTCGGCAGCCGCGCCTCGATCTTCTCGAAATAGGTCTCCGGCGGCGACGGCATGAACGGCAGGCCATCGGCGCGCAGCTTCTCGATGGTGCGATAGATATCCTTCACGCCGCAGGCGATGTGCTGGATGCCCTCGCCGCGATAGATGTTGAGATATTCCTCGATCTGTCCGGAATCGCCCGCGTCCTCGTTGATCGGAATCCGGATCTTTCCGTCCGGACTGGTCAGCGCGCGCGAGAACAGGCCGGATGCGCGGCCTTCGATATCGAAGAACCTGATCTGGCGGAAATTGAACAGCCGCTCGTAGAACCCGGTCCACACATCCATCCGGCCGCGATGCACGTTATGGGTGAGATGATCGAGATAGAACAATCCCGCGCCTTCAGGCTGCGGGTTCTTGGCGCCGAGCCATTCGAACTCGCCGTCGTAGGCCGACCCCTTCGCACCGTAGCGATCGACGAAATACAGCAGGCTGCCGCCGATGCCCTTGATCGCGGGAACGTCCAGCGTCTTGCGCTCTGAAGTCTCCTCCGCGCCGAGCGCCAGCGCGCGCTCATAGGCCCGCTTCGCATCGACCACCCGGAACGCCATCGACGGCGCGCAGGGTCCATGCGCCGCGACGAAATCGGTGCCATGGGTACCGGGCTGTTCGTTGACGAGATAGTTCACATCACCCTGACGATACACCGTGATCGCCTTGGTCTTGTGGCGGGCGACCGCAGTGAAACCCATCAGGCGGAACAGCGCGTGAAGTTTCTCGGGCTCGGGATGGGCATATTCAACGAACTCGAAGCCGTCGGTGCCCATCGGGTTCTGTTCGGAAATAACGGCGGCCGGCGCATCGTGCGGAAACGGACCCATAACAGTCTCCCTGGCGATTTTCTGATCTTCAAAAATATTGTGCGCCGCTTTTTGTGCAACAGGCATGTATAATCGGGTCAGATATGGCATGATCGTGCATGTTTCATGCATAAATGATGGATTCTGCGCATGACTTCGCTGGACGGGTTCGACCTCAAGATTCTGGCCGCATTGCAGGACGACGGCCGCCTGACCAACCAGCAACTGGCCGATCTGGCAGGCCTGTCGGCGTCGCAATGCTCGCGGCGGCGAACGCGGCTGGAGGACGAGAAGATCATTGCCGGCTATCACGCCGACCTCGCAAGCGACGCGCTCGGCTTTCACGTGCTGGCTTTCATCCAGATCACGCTGGCAACGCACTCGCCCAACAACGCGAAGCGCTTTCGCGACCTGATGCGGCGGGTCGACGAGATCCAGGAAGCTTACTCTCTGACGGGTGACGCAGACTATCTGCTCAAGGTTGTGCTGAGCGATCTCAAGAGCCTGTCCGACATCGTCAACAACGTCCTGATGCCGCACGAAAGCGTGGCGCATGTGCGCTCGTCCATCGTGCTCGACCGGCTGAAGGCGACCCGCAAGCTGCCGCTGAAGAAGCTCGGGACTTAAAGAGCCGGCAAGATCGTTCCTTCAACCTCGCCAAAGCCGATGCGATACCCATCGCCCTGACACCAGCCGCGCATGGTCAGCGAATCGCCGTCTTCAAGAAACGAGCGTTGCACTCCGTTTCCGAGATCAAGCGGCTCCGCTCCACCCCAGCTCAGCTCCAGCATGCTGCCGCGTTCGCTCTTCTCAGCGCCGCTGATGGTGCCCGAGCCGAGAAGGTCGCCGACGTTCATCGCGCAGCCCGATGAAGCATGATGCACAAGCTGCTGCACCGAGGACCAGTACATGTACTTGAAGTTGGTGCGGCTGATCGTATTCGGCTTCGCCATCTTCTCGGCCTTGAGATCGACGGAGAGTTGCAGGTCGTAATTGTTCGCGCCCTTCTGCTGCAGATAAGGCAGCGGCACCGGGTCCTGCACCGGGCCATGGACACGGAACGGCTCCAGCGCCTCGCGCGTCACGACCCACGGGCTGATCGAGGTGCCGAACGCCTTGGCCTGAAACGGGCCGAGCGGGACATATTCCCACGCCTGAATATCTCGCGCGCTCCAGTCGTTCAGCAGCGTGAAGCCGAAGATCATCTCCTCGGCCTGTTGCTCGGTCAGCATCTCGCCCATGGCGGACGCCTGCCCGATCACAACACCCATCTCGAGTTCGAAATCCAGCCGCTTGCAGGGGCCGAAGCTCGGCTGGTCCGCTGTCGGCGGCTTGAGTTGCCCGCGCGGGCGGCGGATCGGCGTGCCGCTGACCACAACGGTCGATGCGCGGCCGTTATAGCCGATCGGAATCGACAGCCAGTTCGGCATCAAGGCATTGTCCTTGCCGCGGAACATGATGCCGACGTTGGTGGCATGCTCCTTCGACGAATAGAAATCGGTGAAACCCTGGACCTCGATTGGCATGTGCATCTGCGCGAAGTCCTGCGCCACCAGCGCGCGATTGCGCAACTCCCTGTTGTCGCGGAATTCCGGATGATCGTGGCGCAGCAGTTCGCTGATCCGCGCGCGCGTCTTGCTCCAGACTTTCGGACCGAGCGCCATGAAGGCGTTCAGCGACGGCCTGGCGAAGACACCACTGGCGTTCTCGAACCGGATAAGGCCCGCCGCTTCCAGCACCGCCAGATCGAGCACGAAATCACCGATGGCGACGCCGACGCGCAGGTCCGGCGGTTCCGGCGTGAAGAACACGCCATAGGGCAGATTCTGGATCGGAAAATCCGATGACGGATCGACATCAATAAAGGAGCGCAGCTTCGGATCGTTCGGGTGCATGGTGTCCATCCAGTATCGTTATTCCGCGTCAGGCTGGCGGCCCGGCTCCGCGGCGGCGAAGGCGTCGAGCTTCGAAGCCGCCGCATCGATGCCGACGATACGCTTATAAGGTGTGAGGTTCACGCCGAAACGGCGCGCGTTGAACACCTGCGGCACGATGCAGATGTCCGCCAGCGTCGGCTGATTGCCCAGCGCGAACGGCCCCGGCAGATGCGCCAGCCGCGCCTCGATGGCCTCGAAGCCGGTTTCGATCCAGTGCTTCGACCAGGCCGCGCGGGTCGCTTCATCGACCTTCATGTCGATCAACCTGTTTAACACCCGCAAATTGCCGATCGGATGAATGTCACTGGCGACCACCAGCGCGATCTCGCGGGATATCGCCCGCCCTTTCGGGTCCGCCGGGAGCAGCGGCGGCTTCGGATGAGTCTCGTCGAGATATTCGATGATGGCGATCGACTGCGCCAGTTCGAGATCGTCGTCGATCCAGTATGGGACGAGGCCCGCCGGATTGATCTTGCGATAGGCGTCCTGCGTCTGCTCACCCTTGCGCAGGTGCACGAAGCGATGCTCCGCGCTCAAACCTTTCAGATTGAGCGCGATGCGCACGCGATAGGCCGCGGTGGAGCGGAAGTAGCCATAGAGAACAGGTTCGCTCATGCGAAACTGTTTTAAGGCTTCGACGGGTCGAAGCGGCGCTCCAGCCCTTGCCAGCAATCGGCATAATCGTCCTGCAACGTGCTCGTTGTCGCGGCATACTCGGTCACGCGCTGCGGAAAGCGCGTCTCGAACATGAAGGCCATGGTGCCGGTGAGTTTCACCGGCTTCAGTTCGCCGTTGCTGGCATGATCGAACGCCTCGCGATCCGGCCCATGCGGCAGCATCATGTTGTGCAGGCTGACACCGCCCGGCACGAAGCCCTGCGGCTTGGCGTCGTAGACGCCATAAATCAGTCCCATGAACTCCGACATGATGTTCATGTGATACCACGGCGGACGGAAGGTATTTTCCGCCACCATCCAGCGCTCGGGGAAAATCACGAAGTCGATATTGGCGGTGCCCGCGGTTTCCGACGGCGAGGTCAGAACGGTGAAGATCGATGGATCGGGATGATCGAAACCGATCGCGCCGACCGGCGAGAACGCCCGCAAGTCATATTTATATGGCGCGTAATTGCCGTGCCACGCCACCACGTCGATGGGCGAATACGGCAGCGTGGTCGCGAACATCGATCCGCCCCACTTGACGTAAATCTCGGTCGGGGTCTCCTTATCCTCATAGGCCGCCACCGGCGTCAGGAAATCGCGCGAATTGGCCAGACAGTTCGCGCCGATCGGTCCGCGCTCCGGCAGCGTGAAGGCGCCGCCGTAGTTCTCGCAGAGATAGCCGCGCGCCGGGCCGTTCGTAAGCTCGACGCGGAACTTGACGCCGCGCGGGATGACGGCGAGTTCACCCGGCTCGATGTCGATCACGCCGAACTCGGTGACGAGGCGCAAGTTGCCTTGCTGCGGCACGAACATCAGTTCGCCATCGGCATTGTAGAAGTTCTGATCCACCATCGATTTGGTAATCAGATAGATATGCGCCGCCATGCCGGCCTGGGTGTTGGCATCGCCCGCCGTGGTCATGGTGTAGACGCCCTGAAGGAAAGTCTGGTCTTCCTTCGGCAGCGGCAGCGGGTCCCAGCGCAGTTGCGCGATCGGCATGTCGTGTTCGTGGCACGGCGCGGTGCGCCAGTATTTCATGTCCACCTTGGCGAAGCGGCCGGAATGCTTCACCGACGGACGAATGCGATAGAGCCACGAGCGCTCATTGGTGCCCCGCGGCGCGGTGAACGGAGATCCGGACAGTTGTTCGGCATAAAGCCCATAGGCGCAGTTCTGCGGTGAGTTGCGCCCGATCGGCAGCGCGCCGGGCAAGGCCTCGGTCTCGAAGCTGTTGCCGAAGCCGGACATGTAGCCCGGCGTGATGTTGACGCTGTTGCGATTGATGAGTCCAGGAGCGGTGTTGATATTCATGGCGCTATCCTCCTTGCAGGGCGGCCCACATCTCGCGGTCGCGCTTGTCGGTCCAGATCACCGGATCGTCGACGCCCGACGCCTCGTCGAAGGCACGGGATACGTTGAACGGCAGACAATGTTCGTAGATGGCGAAACTGGAAAATTTCGGGTCCATCACCTCGCGGGTCGCGGCCATGGTCTCCTTGAGCGTGCGTCCCTTCGCCACCGACAGTTCCGCCGAGCCGTAGAGCGAAGTGACAAAATCGCGCGTCATGGCGATGGCTTCATTGACGGTCGCGGTCCCTTTCAGCGCGTCGCCCCGGCCCGGCGCGACCGCCTTGGGATTGAAGTCGCGGATTTCGTTCAGCGTCAGCGGCCATTCGCGCAGCAGCGCATCGCCGCAATAGCAGGCCGAATGAAACTCGATCAGATCGCCGGAACACATCACCTCCGCGTCAGGCACCCACGCGACGATATCGCCGGAGGTGTGTCCCGCGCCGAGATGAATGAGTTGCACCTCGCGCTTGCCGAGATAGAGCGTCATGCCGGTCTCGAATGTCAGCGTCGGCCAGGTCAGGCCGGGAATGCTTTCCGCGTCACGAAACAATCGCGGAAACCGGCCGAATTCCGAGTCCCAGTCCTGCTGGCCGCGCTCCATGATCAGACGATGGGTCTCCTGCGAGGCGATAATGCCCTGCGCGTGGTAGGCCGACGCGCCGAGCACGCGCACCGCGTGATAATGCGACAGCACGACATACTTGATCGGCTTGTCGGTCACGTTCTTCACGCGGTCGATCACGCTGCGGGCCATCGCGGGTGTCGCCTGCGCGTCGAACACCATGCAGCTATCGTCACCGACAATCACCGCAGTGTTGGGATCACCCTCGGCGGTAAAGGCGTAGATGTCGGGGCCGATCTCCGAGAAGGTGATTTTCTTCTCGGCCATGTCCCCGGTCGAAGCGAAGCCTTTTGCGGTCATTTGCTGTCCTTTGTTGAAGTCTTCTTGCCGCCTGTCCCGTCGGGAAGGATTTGCCGCTTGGCCAGCGCGATCGCCTCCCGCAGCACGTCGGTATCGCCGATGTGATTGGCGAGGATCAGCACCAGCGACGTGTCGAGCAACGCGCTGTCCTCATCGCTCAGGCCTCGATGCGCCTCCACCACCAGACGATAGGCACCGTCCGGATCGGAAAAATTCGATTGCGTCGAGAGCGTCATGACATCGCTCCTGCCTGTGCCGTTGCGCGGGCAATGGCCGCCTCAACAGCAGCCGCCGTCGGCTTCCGGAATCGCGCCGCGACGTAGCCATCCGGGCGCAGCAAATAAGCCCCGCCGTCCGCCACGTCATAGCGCTTCGCAAATCCGCCGGATGGATCGCGCAGCGAAGCGGATTCGCCGATCCGGATCGACTTGCAGGCGTTCGTCTCCACGTGGTTTCCATTGCCCGATTGCAGCAGCACGAAGCCATCGAACGGTTTTCTCACCTCGGTCAGATGGACGGACTCGCCCGTCGCGCTGGCAAGCGGCGCATCGATCATGTGCGCACCGGGGCGCGGCCCTGCGGCCCAGGCATCGGCATCGGGCGTCGACAGCGGCGAGTCATACACCGACGGCGTCGAGAGCCGCCCGCCATTGACCATGCGTTTGGCAAATTCGGTCTCCCTCGCCAGCCGCAGCACCGCCTGCCGCATCCGGCGTTCCTGCGCCGAATGCGGCGCGATGAAGTCGGTCGAACGGGTCGAGGCGCGGATATTCTCGTCGGCGGCGGCGCTGCGCTCGATCTCGTAGCTGTCGAGCAGCGCCATCGGCGCCTCACCACGCAGGATCATGGAGAGCTTCCATGCGAGGTTTTCGGCGTCTTCGAGTCCGGAATTCGCGCCCCGCGCGCCGAATGGCGAGACCTGATGCGCGGAATCACCGGCGAAGATCACGCGCTCATGCACGAAGCGCTGCATCCGGCGGCACTGGAACTTGTAGATCGAAATCCATTCGAAATCGAAATTCGCATGACCCAGCATCCGCTCGATTCGCGGCCGCACATTCTGCGGCAGCCGCTCGACGGCAGGATCGGCATCCGGCCCCAGCTGCAGGTCGATGCGCCAGACATCGTCGGGCTGGCGATGCAGCAGCGCCGATTGCCCGGCATGGAACGGCGGATCGAACCAGAACCAGCGTTCGGTCGGAAACGCCGCCGTCATCTTGACGTCCGCGATCAGGAACTGGTCCTCAAAGACCTCGCCGGAAAACTCCGCGCCGACGAATCCGCGCAGCGCCGAACGTGCGCCGTCGCAGGCGATCACAAAATCGGCCTTCAGATGATAGCGCCCGTCCGGCGTATCGATGGCGAGGACAACGTGATCGTTGCGCTGCTCCAGTCCGGCGACCTTGTTGCGCCAGCGCAGATCGACCTGCGGCAATTCCCTGATGCGGTCGACCAGAAAGGCCTCGGCGTAGTACTGCTGGAGATTGATGAAGGCCGGCATCTTGTGGCCGTCTTCCGGCAACAGGTCGAACTGATAGACCAGGTCGTCCTTGAGAAAGATCTTGCCGACCTTCCAGACCACACCCTTCTCGACCATGCGTTCGCCGACGCCGAGACGGTCCCACACTTCCAGCGAGCGTTTCGAGAAACAGATCGCCCGCGAGCCCTCGCCGATCCTGTCGGCATCATCGAGAACCACAACGGCATGGCCGCGCTGGGCAAGGTCGATCGCCAGCGTCAGCCCGACCGGTCCCGCGCCGACAACAACCACAGGATGGCGCGCGGCCTTGGTGGCCGGGCGATCCTGATCGGAATGGCGGCGATAGCCGAACTGGATGGTGGGGGATTGCGACACGTTTCAACCCTGCTTGATCGGCCTCTTGGACGAGGCTCTGGCCAACAGGATAGATCACCGGTATTATAGTTGCAACTGCAACCAACTGGACATTCCAGACTCTTTGGCTGAACCGGACGCGATCCTTGACCACACTCGATCTCTTCAAGTTCATGCCGTTCCGCCTGAATCGCCTTGCGGCAGAGGTCAGCGCGGAACTCGCCAGCGAATATGGCGAGCGCTATGGCCTCGATATTCCGGAATGGCGGGTGCTGGCCACGCTGGGCTTTCGAGACGACGCCTGCACCGCGCAGTACATCGCCTATTGCACGCGGACGCATAAATCGACCATCAGCCGCGCGGTCGCCCATCTGCTGGAACAGCAACTGATCGAGCGGGTGGAGAACGAGGACGACCGGCGCGAGCTTGCGTTGCAGCTCACGCGCAAGGGCCGTGCACTTTATGAGGAGTTGATTCCGCGGCTGCTCCGCAAGGAGCAGGACATCCTGTCCTGCCTCACCGCGGCGGAGCGCAAGGACTTCGCGCAGATGCTCGGCAAGATCGAGCAGCGTCTCGATCTGGCCCAAAGCACCAGGGATACGCGCGCGAAGAAGGGCGCGTATTAGATTTGGATTCGGCGCGGATCACGCACAGGATGTCGTCCCGGCGCAGGCTGGGACCCATAACCACCAAACATCAAAATGATGCGAGAAGACCGCTCCGGCATCCCATTCAATCGAAAACTCAGGGAGTATGGGTCCCGGCCTGCGCCGGGACGACCTGAATGGAGATTGTGCGCGCCACCTTAACGATCGCGACCTGCATCACGCCGCCCGGATGTTCGCCATGAAGCGATCGAGTTCCTGACGAAGGCGCGTGCTTTCGACCGCGAGCGTCTGCGCCGAACTCAGGACCTCGCCGGAAGCCGTGCCGGTTTCACTGGCGCCGCGATTGACCTCGGAAATGTTCTCGGCGATTTCGGCGGTGCCGCTGGCGGCATTCTGCACATTGCGGGCGATCTCGGTGGTTGCCGTGCTTTGCTGCTCGATGGCCGCTGCGATATTGCCGGCGATCTTCGAAATCTGGCCGATGGTGTCGCCGATCTCCTTGATGGCGAACACGGACTCCTGCGTTGCTTCCTGCATGCCGGCGATATGCGACGAAATCTCGTCGGTCGCCTTCGCGGTCTGGCTCGCCAGCGACTTTACTTCGGATGCGACCACGGCAAAGCCGCGTCCTGCCTCGCCCGCCCGCGCGGCCTCGATGGTCGCGTTCAGCGCCAGCAGGTTGGTCTGCTCGGCAATGGCAGTGATCAGCTTGACCACGTCGCCGATCTCCTGCGCCGCCCGCGACAGCTTCGCGATCCGCGCATCGGTGGCCTCGGCCTGCGATACCGCTGCCGCCGCGATCCGGCTCGACTCCTGAACCTGCCGGCCGATCTCGATCACGGACGCTGACAGTTCCTCTGTCGCCGCCGCGACGGACTGAACGTTGGTGGATGCTTCTTCCGAAGCGCTCGCGACCCGGCCCGAAAGTTCCTGCGCGGCATCCACCGTGCGCGTCAGGGTGGTGGCGGAGGATTCCAGCTGGCTTGCCGACGACGATACGCTCGACACGATGACGCCGACGGCGGTCTCGAAATTGTCGGCGAAGCGATGAAGCTCCGCGCTGCGTGCCTCGGTGGCCGACCTGTTCTGCACTTCGCGCTCGGCGGCATCGCTTTCCGCCTTGGCGACGGCCCGCATCTTGAACTCCTCGACGGCAGCCGCCATCTCGCCGATCTCGTCCTTGCGGCCCAGGCCCGGCAGCACGACGTCGAAATTGCCGCCGGCAAGCTCACGCATCGCGGCGCACATGCCGATCATCGGCCGGGAAATCCCCTGCCCGAGCATCCATGCCAGCAACGCGCCGAACGCGACACCCGCGCCGCCGAGAATCGTCACGAACTGGCCGGTCGAGTGCGCCGTGGCGGCGGATTCGGTCGCAACCTTCTCCTGCTGAGCAAGCAGGCCACCCTTGATGACCCGCGCCTGCCCGGTCACCTCGTCGGCCGCCTTGGTCATCTTTGCGGAGAGCTCGTCAATCTTGGCGGTATTCGCGACGAACTTCGCAAACGCCGCGTGATAGGCTTCGAGCTGCTCCGAAATTTCCACCATTTTAGGCTTCAGCTTTTCATCCTCGGCGGACAGCGAACTGAGGCTGTTCTTCAGCATCTGGATGCGGGCGCCGGCGCTGGCTGCGACGGTCTTGTCCGGCCGGGCCACATAGTTCGTGATATTGGAGGTGATGGCCGCCGACTGCGGCGCCAGTTCCTTGACCGTGGAATGCAGTGACGTCAGACCCGCGAGTATCGCGGTATCAGCAAGGTCGTCGAACTTGTAGCGGATGGTATTGCCCATCCGGAGCAACTGGTTCGAAGCGATCGTGGCATTCTCCGTCTTCAGCGCGACGGTCTCGCCAAACAGCTTCGCGAAATCACTGTAGCTGGCGGACAGCTTCAGAATGCTCTTCTGGGTGTCGCCGGTCGCCACCCGCGCTGCCTGCGCGATGGCGCTGCCGAGCCCGATTTCCGCCGAGCGCGCATTCGACTCGTCGTCCGACGTCCCGGTCATCACGTAATATTTTGCAAGAAGCTGATAGCTCGCCAATTCGCGGTCGATCTCGCGCGCACTGTCTGTCTCGGCAACGATGCCTTGATAGGACTGGATTTCCCGGGCAATGCGCTCGAAGCCGAAATAGGCGATGCCCATATTGACCGCGGAAATGCCAAGCACCGCGATAAAGCCGAGGATGATCTTGGTCCGGAATCTGAGATTTGCGAGGAAGCCGACCTTTGCCTTCTGCTTCGTCGAAGCGCCCCTGAACCAGCCCATTCTCATTCCCCCAAAAATTCTTTTTGCATGCCGAGCCGGCCGGCGGCCCAGCTGACTGAAGCTCATGGTAAATTGAAGAGGATAATACGTCGTAAACTCATACCTTGCGGGCGGCAAAAACGCCCGCAATGCGGGCATCGTGTTGCGGTCTTGTGCAATCCGGCGCGATTTTCCCGGCGGCGGCGGGCGAAAGTTAACAAATCATTCCCAGCTCAGGGCGCCGCCGTTTTGATATTCGATCACGCGGGTCTCGAAGAAGTTCTTCTCCTTCTTGAGATCCATCGCTTCCGACATCCAGGGAAACGGGTTCTCGGCCTCATCGAACACGCGCATCAACCCGAGCTGGGCGCAGCGCCGGTTGGCGATGAAGTGCATGTACTGCTCGCACAGCGCCGCATTCAGGCCGAGAAAGCCGCGGGGCATGGTGTCCCGGCCATAGGCCGCTTCGAGTTCGGCCGCCTCGCGGATCATGCCGCGCACCTCGTCCTGGAATTCGCGCGTCCACAGATGCGGATTCTCGATCTTGATTTGATTGATAACGTCGATGCCGAAATTCAGGTGGATGGATTCGTCACGCAGGATGTATTGGTACTGCTCGGCGATGCCGACCATCTTGTTGCGGCGGCCGAGCGAGAGAATCTGCGCAAAACCGGTGTAGAACCACATGCCCTCGAAAATCACATAGAACGCGACGAGATCGCGCAGGAAGGCCTGATCCGCCTCCGGCGTTCCGGTCCTGAAGCTGGCATCGTCAAGATGCTGGGTGTGCTTGAGCGCCCATGCCGCCTTGTCGGTGATCGACGGCACCTCGCGGTACATGTTGAACAGTTCGCCCTCGTCGAGGCCGAGGCTTTCGACGATGTACTGGAAGGTGTGGGTATGCACCGCCTCCTCGAACGCCTGACGCAGCAGATACTGGCGGCACTCCGGGTTGGTGAGATGGCGATAGATCGCCAGCACGATGTTGTTGGCGACGAGGCTTTCTGACGCGGCGAAGAATCCGAGATTACGCTTGATGGCGCGGCGCTCGTCCTCGGTCAGGCCGTCCCGTGACTTCCACAGCGCGATGTCGGCCTGCATCGAGACCTCAGTCGGCATCCAGTGGTTGTTGCAGCCGGCGAGATATTTCTCCCACGCCCATTTGTATTTCAGCGGCAGCAACTGATTGACGTCGGCGCGGCAGTTGATCATCGCCTTGTCGTCCACCGACACGCGGCCGCCGTTGCGGTCGATCTCGCCAAGGCCTGTTGAATCAAGGCCGGTCTGGTCCGCGGCTGCGGGCTGGCCGGTCAGGATGGGCGGAAGCGTGTTGAGGACCTTGTTCGGTGACGTGTCGGACCAGTCGAGCATGGGGATGTTCCTGAAAATCATTGAAACTGGGACTGCGGCTCGCTCTCCCCGTTCTTACGGGGAGAGGTGAGGATTACTGACACGCCTCGCAATCGGGATTGTCGATCGAGCACGCCATCACATCGGACAGATCGGGCGCCGTCTGCGGCACCACGATGGGCTTGTTGACCGGCAACGCGGCGTGCGACGACGACGACACGGCATTGAGCTTGCCGTCGGTGCCTTTCAGCGTCGACTTCTCGACATGGGTGGCGCTGCGCGAGCGCAGGTAATAAGTGGTCTTCAGACCCCGCGCCCATGCCAGCCGGTACAGTTGATCGAGCTTCTTGCCTGACGGATTGGCTATGTACAGGTTGAGCGACTGCGCCTGATCGATCCACTTCTGCCGCCGTGCCGCTGCCTCGATCAGCCACGCGCTGTCGATCTCGAACGCCGTTGCATAAAGCAGCTTGAGGTCGTCCGGCACGCGGTCGATGGCCCCGACGCTGCCGTCGAAATATTTCAGGTCGGAGACCATCACCTCGTCCCACAGGCCGCGCGCCTTCAGGTCACGGACGAGAAATTCGTTCACCTCGGTGAAGTCGCCGGACATGTTCGATTTGACGTAGAGGTTCTGATAGGCGGGCTCGATGGACTGCGCCACGCCGCAGATGTTGGAGATCGTCGCCGTCGGCGCAATCGCCATCACATTGGAATTGCGCATGCCGTTGAAGCGGACGCGCTTGCGCAGGCTGTCCCAGTCCATGGTCTGCGAACGGTCCATATCAAGGCTCCCGCGCGCATCCGCCAGAATCTCGATCGAGTCGATCGGCATGACGCCCTTGCCCCACAGCGATCCGTTGAACGACGCGTAAGGACCGCGTTCGATGGCGAGATCGACCGACGCCGAGATGGCATGAAAGGAAATCGCCTCCATGCTGGAGTCGGCGAAGGCCACCGCGGCATCCGACGCCATCGGGATTCGCAGCGCATGCAGCGCATCCTGGAAGCCCATCAGGCCGAGGCCGACCGGACGATGCTTGAGGTTCGAGCGCCGCGCTTCCGGGATGGTGTAGAAATTGATGTCGATGACATTGTCGAGCATCCGCATCGCGGTATCGACCGTGCGCTTCAGCCGCGCGTGATCGATGCCGCCTTCGCCCACATGGTTGAGCAGGTTGATCGAGCCGAGGTTGCACACCGCGACCTCATCATCCGAGGTGTTGAGTGTGATCTCGGTGCACAGATTCGACGAATGAATGACGCCGATGTGCTGCTGCGGCGAGCGCAGGTTGCACGGGTCTTTAAAGGTAATCCACGGATGGCCGGTCTCGAACAGCATGGTCAGCATTCGCCGCCATAGATCGGTGGCGCGCAGAGTCTTGTAAACGCGCATCTCGCCGCGCGCGGCCTTCGCCTCGTAGAAGGCGTACCGTTCAGCGAACGCCTTGCCGTACAGATCGTGCAGGTCCGGCGTCTCGTCGGGCGAGAACAGCGTCCATTCGCCATCGGCCTCGACGCGCTGCATGAACAGGTCCGGCACCCAGTTGGCGGTGTTCATGTCATGGGTGCGGCGGCGGTCGTCGCCGGTGTTTTTGCGGAGGTCGAGGAATTCCTCGATGTCCACATGCCAGGTCTCGAGATAGGCGCAGACCGCGCCCTTGCGCTTGCCGCCCTGATTGACCGCAATCGCGGTGTCGTTGGCGACTTTCAGGAAGGGCACCACGCCCTGGCTTTCGCCGTTGGTACCCTTGATATGAGCGCCGAGGCCGCGCACGCGGGTCCAGTCGTTGCCGAGGCCGCCCGAATACTTCGCCAGCAGCGCGTTGTCCTTCACCGATTTGAAAATGCCGTCGAGGTCGTCGGCCACCGTGGTGAGGAAGCAGGACGACAGCTGCGGCCGCAGCGTGCCGGAATTGAACAATGTCGGGGTGGAGGCCATGAAGTCGAACGACGACAGCAGATTATAGAACTCGATCGCCCGCGCCTCGCGGTCGATCTCACGAATGGCGAGTCCCATCGCCACGCGCATGAAGAACGCCTGCGGCAGCTCGATGCGGTTGCCGTCATTGTGCAGGAAATAGCGGTCGTACAGCGTCTGCAAGCCGAGAAACTGGAACGACAGGTCGCGCTCGGGTTTCAATGCGGCGGCGATCCGCTTGAGGTCGTAGCGCGCCAGTTCGGGATCGAGCAGTTCGGCTTCGATTCCGTTTTTGACATAGGCCGGGAAATACTCGGCATAGCGTGTCGCCATGTCTGCCTGCGATGCGCTGATCGGGGTCGCATGGACGAACGAAAGAACTTCCGTGCGCAGCTTGTCGAGCAGGAGACGCGCGCTGACATAGGCGTAGTTGGGCTCCTGCTCCACCAGCGTGCGCGCCGCCATGATGCCCGCGAGCGCGAGTTCGTCCTGGCTGATGCCGTCGTAGAGATTGCGGCGGGTTTCGGCCAACACCGGCGCGGCCAGCACGCCATCGAGGCCGGCGCAGGCTTCGTCGATGATATGAGCGAGCCGTCCCACATCGAGCGGCGCGCGCGAGCCATCCCGCAACGTGACATGCAGCAGAGGCTCGGCGGCGACGGCTGATGAAACTGGAACTGCTTCCGCGGCGCGCTGACGGGCGCGCTGCTCGCGATACAGCACATAGGCGCGTGCGACCTTGTGATGCTCGGAGCGCATCAGCGCCAGTTCGACCTGATCCTGCACGTCTTCGATGTGAAAGGTGCGGCCCTCGCCCGCCCTGCGGGTCAGCGCACTCACCACCTCGTTCGTCAATTGCTCGATGACCTCGTGAATGCGGCGCGACGCGGCGGCCGTATGCCCCTCGACCGCGAGGAAGGCTTTCGTCATCGCGACCGAGATCTTGCCGGCATCGAACGGCGAGACCGTGCCGTTGCGGCGGATGATCTGGAACGGCGGTTCGCTGGCTGAAGCCGCCGCAAGGGTTTCAGGCCGGAACTGAAATAGAGGAGCGGACTTTGCGGCTTCGCGATCGAGAGTGAGAGACATCGGCAGACCCCGTGCATGTTGCAATTTTCTGGGGGCTTGGGCCGAAAGGGCGCTGCATGACGGCCGACATGCGCCGGCAATGCTGCAAGCGACCGCCGGACACCCCGCCCGTGGACGTTCTGGTGTCGCGGCAGGTCTCCTGGCTCACAGCTCTGACGTTGATTTCAGTCTTCCCGATGCGGAGGCCGCACCAGTGACATCTGTCGAAATCAACTCACTGCTTACAGTTGCGGGGGCAGCGCCGGATTTACTGCATCACCATGCAATTCACCGGCTTCCCATCTTCGCTACTAGGCCTTGCGGCTTTGTAGAACCGTGACGCCTACATCTGGTGCGCTTTGCGACGGGAAGTCAAGCGGGGGACAATGTGGAAAACGGTGCAAACAACAAGACACGGCGGAATAAGCCGGGAAATCGTCGCAACATTTTTTTCGGCGAGCGCCTCGCGCGCAAGACGCCGTCCTGTGCGCAAGCGCGTGATGGTCACGAATCGCATTCACTCGCTGCCCACGTGCGCGACGCCGGTGCTTCGCGCTCCGGCGGGTGGGACATTTTCCATTCAGCTTGTGCGGGAGTGAACGCGCGCAGAAAGAAAATTACTTCTTCTTCCCGTCGGCGCCGAACTGCTTGAGGAACGCCGTGAGATCCTTGATCTCCTCGTCCTTCTTGATGCCGGCGAATGCCATCTTGGTGCCGGGGATCTTGGCCTTGGGGTCCTTGATGTATTCGGCGAACACCGCTTCGTCCCAGGTGATGCCGGACTTCTTGTTGGCTTCGGAATAATTATAGCCCGCGACGCTGCCGGAATGGCGGCCGAACAATCCATTCAATTCGGGACCGACCAGGTTCTTGGCGTTTTCGCCAATCTGATGACAGGCGCGGCACTTGGCGAAGGACTTCTCGCCGGCGGCGACATCCTGCGCGCTGGCAGGCGCGATATTCGTGCAAATCATGGTGGCAAGAGAGAGCGCGGCGAAGAGCGAACGAATCATCATCTGGGTTTGATCCTTGAGGCGAGCAGACGGCTGGCAAGTGCTGGCGTGAGGCCGATCTCGCGCAACATATCGGCAGGGATTTCGACATGCCATCCCCTTTTTCGGCATATGTTCCCGCGGCAATCGGAACCGCCGCGACGCGCAGAACTATAGTTCGATTCTGATTTGACACGGCCGCAATATAGGATTATAATCCGCATCGTCCTGTTCGTGAGGGGCGCTTTCTAGAGGGCGTTCGTTAAGCGGAGCAGGATGCGGCGCCTGCGCGATGTGGATTCGCACCCACACGTCCGGGAGGCCGGGGGTCACCGTCCGGGCCAACTACGTGGCTCTGCCGTCAGCGGCTGGACGAGGACAGGATGAAGGCGGAGAAATCCCGCCGGATCAAGGCGCGCCGCGCCCGTCCTGACCCGGAAGTGCGGTCCTCACGCCCGAAATCGCCGCAATGGAGCGCCGCAAGGCGATGCGCTTCCGGATCACCATTCGCCTCGCAAGCGGATGCCGGAAGCGAGACAAGACAAAGTGCGCCTCGCGGCGCTCCATGCCCCTCCTCTTTAAGGGGCGCGAACGAGGCAGGCCTCGCGCGCGCATGTGAGGGGAGAACAAAAGCCATCCTCGCGCGTCTATCATCGCGCGAGCCGAACACGCGTGCCCGTTGCGAGCCGCCGCGCGTATCGCCTCAGGCCCCAAAAAGACCATTTTGAAAACGCGCCATTTTGCGGCAGACAAGGTCTCCACTGCCCTTCCAACCTCGATGTCGAACAGAACGGCGATCATGAATCCAGTCAAAGCCCTCACCCGTCACGGCCAGGCGATCTGGCTCGACTTCCTCGCCCGCGGATTCATTGCCGATGGCGAACTCAGAGCACTGGTCGATCAGGATGGCGTGCGCGGGGTCACATCCAATCCGTCGATTTTCGAGAAGGCTATCGGCGGCAGCGATGAATATGACAGCGCCGTGTCGGCGCTGCTGCGGGAGCGCGACCGCCCGGTGGGCGATCTCTATGAAGCGCTCGCGGTGGAAGACATCCAGCGCGCGGCAGACGCGCTGCGCCCCGTCTATGACGAACTTCAGGGCGCGGACGGCTATGTCAGCCTCGAGGTCTCGCCTTATCTCGCGCACGATACCGAAGGCACCATCGCCGAGGCGCAGCGGCTGTGGGCGGCCGTCGGGCGCGACAACCTGATGGTGAAGGTGCCGGCCACGCACGCGGGCATCCCGGCGATCCGGGAACTGATCTCCCAGGGCATCAGCATCAACGTCACCCTGCTGTTCTCGCAGAACATGTATGCGGAGGTGCTCGAAGCCTATATCTCCGGCATCGAGGCCTTGGTGGCAGGCGGCGGCGACCCGAAACGCATCGCCAGCGTGGCAAGCTTCTTCATCAGCCGCATCGATACCGCGGTGGACAATCAGCTGGACAGCAAGATCGCGGCGGCAAGCGGTGATGAAAAGGCAAAGCTGGAAACGCTGAAGGGCAAGGTGGCGATCGCCAACGCGAGACTCGCCTATCAGCACTATAAGAAGGTCACCGCCAGCGCGCGCTGGAAGAAGCTCGCCGCCAACGGCGCGCAGGTGCAGCGCCTGCTGTGGGCCTCGACCGGCACGAAAAACAAGGCCTATAGCGATGTGCTCTACATCGAAGAACTGATCGGCCGCGACACGGTCAACACCGTGCCCCCCGCCACCCTCGATGCCTTTCGCGATCACGGCACACCGCGCGACAGCCTTGAGGAAAATATCGCCGATGCCGAACGCGTGCTGGCCGATCTCGCGAAGAGCGGCATTTCGCTCGATAGCATCACAGACGCGCTGGTCGATGACGGCGTCAAGCTGTTCGCCGAGGCCTTCGACAAGCTGCTGGGCGCGGTTGCCTCCAAGCGCGCCGCGATCCTCGCAAGCCGTATCGACACCCAAACGATCAAGCTCGCACCCGAGATCGAGAAGGATGCAAAGGCGCTGTCGGAAGCCTGGCGCGCGAACGGCACCATTCGCGCGCTGTGGCGACGCGATGCATCGGTCTGGACCGGCAGCGATGAAAACAAATGGCTCGGATGGCTCGACGTGGTCGCACGCGAGCAGGACAAGGAACAGGCGGCGCGCTATGTCGCTTTCTCCGGCTGGGTGAAAAGCAAGGCGTTCACCGATGTCGTCGTGCTCGGCATGGGCGGTTCGAGCCTCGGACCGGAAGTGCTCGCCGAGACCTTCGGTCAGAGCGCAGGCTTTCCGAAGCTGCGCATTCTTGACTCCACCGATCCCGCGCAGGTTCGCCGCACCGAAGCGGCGATCAAGCTCGACACCACATTGTTTATCGTATCGAGCAAGTCGGGCGGCACCACCGAGCCGAATGCGCTGATGGACTATTTCTTCGTGCGCGCCGGAGCCAATGCAGGCGAGCGGTTTGTCGCCGTCACCGATCCCGGCTCGTCGCTGGAGAAAGTCGCGGCCGCGCGAGGCTTCGCCCAGACTTTTCACGGCGAACCGGCCATCGGCGGCCGTTACTCGGTATTGTCGCCGTTCGGTCTCGTGCCTGCGGCTGCGGCCGGAATCGATGTGGCGGAGTTTCTTGGTCTTGCGGCCTCGATGGTGCGCTCCTGCGGTCCGGACGTTCCTCCGGCTGAAAATCCGGGCGTACAACTCGGTCTCGCGCTGGCCGCTGCCGCGAAACATGGCCGCGACAAGCTCACATTCACCGCCTCGAAGCAGATCGCGGATTTCGGCGCATGGGCCGAGCAACTGATTGCGGAGTCCACCGGCAAGAACGGCAAGGCGCTGATCCCGCTCGAAGGCGAGACGCTCGGCAAGCCGGAGGCTTACGGCAAGGATCGCGTGTTCATCGATCTGCGGCTGAAGGACGACGCGGACAATGCACGCGAGACGGCGCTCGCCGCGCTGGAAGCGGCCGGCCATCCGGTCATTCGCATCGCCGTGACAGGCCCGGCCCATATCGGGCAGGAATTCTTCCGCTTCGAGATCGCGACCGCCGTCGCCGGCGCGGTCATGGGCATCAATCCGTTCGATCAGCCCGACGTCGAAGCCGCGAAGATCAAGACGCGCGAACTGACGTCCGCGTTTGAGACTTCGGGTGCGTTGCCCGCCGAGACGCCTGTTGCCACCGACGGCGCAATTGCGATCTACACGGATGCAGCCAATGCCAACGCCTTGAGCAAGGCGGGCGCCGGGAGCGATCTCGGCTCATGGCTGAAGGCGCATCTCGCGCGCATCCAGCCCGGCGACTACGTAGCCGCCCTCGCCTATCTCGACCGCGACGCCGCCAACATCGCAGCGATGCAGACTGTCCGCATGGCGATCCGCGACAGCAAGCATGTCGCCACCTGCGTCGGCTTCGGACCGCGCTTCCTGCACTCCACGGGACAGGCCTACAAGGGCGGGCCGAACACCGGCGTATTCCTGCAGATCACGGCGGACAGCGCCGCCGATCTCGATGTGCCCGGCCAGAAGATCTCGTTCGGCGTGATCGAGGCGGCGCAGGCGCGCGGCGACTTCGGCGTGCTGGCGGAGCGCGGACGGCGGGCGCTGCGGCTTCACATCAAGGGCGATGTGACGAAGGGCCTCGGGGTCATCGCGGCGACGGTTCAGGGTGCACTGAAGTAGATGGCGGCGGCACGGACAACGGATCGGTAAAAAAGAAATGCCGGCGCGAGCACATCCCGCGCCGGCAATGTTTCGGAGAACCTCAGGCCGCGTTGAAACCCGCGATCGCCTTCACTTCGAGATATTCCTCGAGGCCGAACTTGCCCCACTCGCGGCCGTTGCCCGACTGCTTGTAGCCGCCGAACGGCGCGGTGCGCTCATTTGGAACGCCGTTGAGATTGACGTTGCCGGCGCGAAGCTGACGCCCGACCTTGCGCGCACGCTCGACCGTGCCGGCCGAGACGTAACCCGCAAGACCATAGGGCGTATCGTTGGCGATCTTCACCGCGTCCGCTTCATCCTTCGCGCCCATGATCACGATGACGGGGCCGAAGATTTCCTCGCGGGCGATCGTCATGTCGTTGTTAACGTCGGAGAACACCGTCGGCCGCACATAGAAGCCCTTGTTGACGCCTTCCGGAAGGCCGACGCCGCCGGCAACAAGCGTTGCGCCTTCGTCGATGCCCTTCTGGATCAGCGCCTGGATCTTGTCCCACTGCGTGCGGTTGACCACCGGACCGATGGTGGTGCCCTCGGCGCGCGGATCGCCCGCCTTGGTCTTGTCGGCGACGGCCTTGGCGATGGCCGCGATCTCCTTGATCTTTGCCTGCGGCACAATCATGCGAGTTGGCGCGTTGCACGACTGTCCCGAGTTATTGAAGACATGCGCCACACCGCCGGTCACAGCCTTGGTGAAATCCGCATCGTCGAGAATGATGTTCGGCGACTTGCCGCCGAGCTCCTGGCTGACGCGCTTCACAGTGTTGGCGGCGCGTTTGGCGACATCGATGCCGGCGCGGGTCGAACCGGTGAATGAGATCATGTCGATTCCCGGATGTTCGCTCATGGCGACGCCGACATCGGGACCGAGGCCATTGATCAAGTTGAACACGCCTTTCGGCACGCCCGCTTCATGCAGGATTTCTGCGAAGATCAGCGCGGACGACGGCGTGAATTCCGACGGCTTCAGGATCATGGTGCAGCCCGCCGCGATCGCAGGCGCGACCTTGCAGGCGATCTGGTTGAGGGGCCAGTTCCACGGCGTGATCATGCCGATCACGCCGACGGGTTCGCGCACGACCACCGCCGAGCCAATCGGCTCTTCAAACTGATAGTCCTTGAGAACCTGAAGCGTCGAGGAAAGATGACCGAGACCGGCGCCGGCCTGCATCTTCTCCGCCATCGGCAGCGGCGCGCCCATCTCATCGGAGATCGCGGCGCCGACATCCTTCATCCGGGTCTTGTAGACCGCGATGATCTTCTCGAGCAGCGCGACGCGCTCTTCGCGGCTGGTCTGCGAGAATGTTTCAAACGCGCGGCGGGCGGCGGCAACAGCCTTGTCGACGTCGGCCTTGGAGCCAACCGCGACCTCGTACATCGTCTCTTCCGTGGCCGGATTGACCACCGGGATGGACTTCTTGACTACGGGGTCGACCCAGGCGCCGTCGATATAAAACTGCATGCGATTGGTCATGGCGTTTCCCTTAACTGCCGCGTTCTTGCGTCGATGATGGGTGAATCGATCAGACGACCGATAAATTCGATGGACCGGCCCTCGCCGATACGGCCCGATGGTATCGCTCTTGGGCCGGAAGCGAAAGACCGGCCTCGATCCTTTATCGTCACATGCGAGTGCAGCGCATGCGGGGCATGCATAGTATTTTGCGCGCCGGAAACATACTTCCGGCGCGACATTTTCAGGAGACTGATCGGATTTGACATGCTTCCGGCCGAAGCGATAGCGTTCCGGCCACATCGTTCTCGCCCCTCAACCGCGCACCACCCCAACGCACGCTGCGTTGCAAAAAAGCCCGCCGTCACAAGATCGCTGGCAAAAGAATGCGCAGGTCTCTGATGGTTGAACAACCGTGGCAGCCGAAAGGTATCGTAGCTTGACTGACAATATCGTCGCCGAGACCGCCGAGCGCATTTTTACCGATCTTGCGGACGCGCAGAGCATCAACAGCGCCGCGAATGACGGCTGGAAATCAACGCTCTGGACCGCGCTCAGCGATGCCGGTTTGCCCCTGTCGTGGGTACCGGAAGACTGCAACGGCGCCGGTGTCAGTCTCGCAGACGGCTTCAGCGTCGCGGGCTCGGCGGGCCGGTTTGCAGTTTCTATTCCGCTGGTCGAAACAATGCTCGCAGGCTGGCTGCTGTCGCAGGCCGGACTTCCCTCGCCGTCCGGAAAAATGACGGTCGCGCCAGCACGGCCGCAGGATCGCATGACGGTCAACGCGGACGGAACAGTGAGCGGCCGCGCCCGGGGTATTCCGTTTGCATCCGACGTCGAATATATCGCAGTGATCGCATCCGGCGCGCAGGGATCGATGATAGCGCTTGTCGAAGCGGCGTCCTGCCGGATTGAGGCCGGAGAAAATCTCGGCAACGACGCCTCGGACACCGTGACCTTCAACAACGTCAAACCGGTTTCAATAAAGCCTGCGCCGGCAGGAACGAGGCCAACCTCGCTGATGCTGATGGGCGCAACGTTGCGCAGCCTGCAGATTGCGGGGGCGCTGGAAACCATGCTCGACATAACAGTGCGCTACGCGAACGAGCGCGTCGCATTCGAGAAGCAGATTTCGAAATTCCAGGCGGTGCAGCACAATCTCGCAAAACTCGCTGGCGAAGTGGCGGTCGCCGTCTCCGCCGCGGGATCGGCAGCGGATTCCGTCGCGGACAGCACGTCGTTCGACGACGGCGTTTTCCTCGAGGTCGCCGCCGCCAAGATCCGTTGCGCAGAGGCTGCAGAGAAAAGTGCCGCCATCGCGCATCAGGTCCACGGGGCCATCGGCTTCTCGATGGAGCACATTCTGCATCGCTACACCTTGCGCGCGCTGGCCTGGCGCGATGACTTCGGTCAGGAAAGCTACTGGGCCACCGAACTTGGCAAATTCGTCGCCGCCCGCGGTGCGGACGAGTTGTGGCCGCTGGTCGCCTCGCGCTGAGAACAAGGAAAAACAAAATGACCGCAGCGCTTCGTTTCGATCAGATCCGTTTGCCGGAAAAGTGTGAGACGCTGCGACGCGAAGTCCGCGCGTTTCTCGCCGAGGAAATCGCGGCCGGCACCTTCAATCCCCACGAACCGCAGCGCGAAGACAGCGACATTCCGGAATTCAGCCATCGCGTCGGCCAGCGCGGCTGGATCGGCATGACATGGCCGAAGAAATACGGCGGCCACGAGCGCACCTTCCTGGAGCGTTATGTCGTCACCGAAGAGATGCGGGTCGCCAACGCGCCCACCCGCCGCTTCTTCGTCGCCGACCGCCAGAGCGGCCCGGTGCTGCTCCGATATGCGAACGAGCGAATCAAGATGGATATTCTCCCGCGCATCTGCCGCGGCGAAGTCTGTTTCGCCATCGGCATGAGCGAACCGAATTCCGGCTCCGATCTGTTCGCCGCCAAGACCAAGGCGACCAAGACCGACGGCGGCTGGCTGATCAACGGCACCAAGATCTGGACCACCTCGGCGCATATCGCGGATTACATGCTTGCGATCTTCCGCACTTCGCAGCCGACCAAAGAGAACCGCCGCCACGGCCTGACGCAATTTCTGGTGGACATGAAGACGCCGGGCATCACCGTCAATCCGATCGCGCAGATCAGCGGGCTGAAAGAATTCAACGAAGTCGTGTTCGAGGACGTCTTCCTTCCGGACGATCATGCCCTCGGCGAAATCGACGGGGCATGGAAACAGGCCACCAGCGAACTGGCCTATGAGCGCAGCGGACCGGAACGTTTTCTTGAAACCTACTATGTGCTGACCGAACTCGTGCGCGCGCTGGGACCGAACCCCGATGTGCGCGGCGCGGAAGGCATCGGCCGGCTGGTGGCCCAGCTTCACGCCATGCGCCGCATGTCGGTATCGGTCGCGGGCATGTTGCACGCAGGCAAGGAGCCTGTGGTGGAAGCCGCCATCGTCAAGGATGTCGGCACTATCTGGGAGCAGCAGCTTCCGCATCGCGTGCGCGATCTCGCCGCCTTTATCGATACCGATGCATCCAATCATCACACGCTGGAAGAGCAGCTTGCCTTCGCCATCAAGATTGCGCCAAAGCTGACGATCCAGGGCGGCACCACGGAAGTGTTGCGTGGCATCATCGCGCGCGGTCTGGGATTGCGCTAAAAATAACCCCATCGAGCGAGGAACATTCATGAGCGGCTTCACCGACATCGGCGTCGAAAAGCACGGACACGTCACGCTGATCGAGATTCGCCGGCCGCCGCTGAATTTCTTCGACCTGTCGCTGATCCGGCAGATCGCAGATGCGCTGGGCGAGATCGACAACGACATGGACGCCCGCGCGGTCGTTCTTGCCTCGCAAGGCAAGGCATTCTGCGCCGGCGCGAACTTCAACCGGCCGGCAGGGTTCGATGGAGACGCTGCGTCCGGCGACGGCACCACCGGCGATCTTTATCGCGAGGCGGTTCGTATCTTCAGCAACAAGAAGCCGATTGTCGCCGCCGTGCAGGGCGCAGCCATTGGCGGCGGCCTCGGTCTTGCAGTATCGGCGGATTTTCGCGTCGCCTGTCCCGAGACGCGCTTCGCCGCGAATTTCACGCGGCTTGGATTCCATCCCGGTTTCGGTCTCACCGTGACCCTGCCGGAAGTGATCGGGAAGAACAACGCCGCGCTGATGTTCTATACCAGCCGCAGGGTGACCGGCGAGGAAGCTTTCAAGATGGGGCTCGCCAACGTGCTCGTGCCGCAGGATCAGGTCCGCGCCGAGGCGTTCAAACTCGCGGGCGAGATTGCCGAGAATTCCCCACTGGGGCTGATGTCGACGCGTGCGACCATGCGCGCGGGCCTCGCCGAGCGCGTCAAGGCGCAGACTGACCACGAACTCGCGGAACAGACCTGGCTGCGGGACACCGAGGATTTCAAGGAAGGCGTGAAGTCGACGGAAGAACGCCGCGCCGGCAACTTCAAGGGACGATGACCGGCCGCCTCACGAAAGTATTGTGCAGGTGGGGGTTGTAGATTGATGCGCCGGATATGAATCGTCCGGCTGGCCCTTCATCTTCGCTTATCGAAGCGCGGCATTGCCCTTTCGCTCGCCCATCAGTTCAAGCAGCCAGGCAAGACTGAGAGCGAGACCCAGTCCAAGCAAGGTACTCATCAGCAGAACGCGAACAGAAGATGCGCCGCTTCGCTCCTGCGGTGGCAGAGCGCGGCTTAGTATCCGGGGAAGCGTATCGTTCGATTGCTGCCGTTCCCCGGCGTCGCGAGATCGCAGCAGGAAGGCCTGATAAGCCGCGCGGCTCGCCTCGAGATCGCGTTCCAGTTCCGCGAGACGCGCGGATGCGTCGGTCGAATTGCTCAGATCTTTCGTCGAAGCCTCAAGACGGATCTTGAGTTTGGTCGCGGCGGAACGGGCGCGTTCCATTTCGCCAGCGGTGGATTGAACCATCTCGCCGACGACCTGGTCCAGCAGCCGCCTTGCTTCCGCCGTCTGCGATCGGGCGAATTTCAGATCGGGGTGCCGTGGTCCGAGCGTCTCCGCCAGATCGGCTTCGATGCGCCGCGCCGTTGCGTAACGATTCCTGAGAGCGTCCACGGTTCTGCTCCGCATCCCTGCGGGAATCGCATCGACATCCCTGTCGTTCCTCGCACGCTGGAGCTGGGTCAATGCCGAACGCAAGCTGTTGACACGAGCTTCGGCCGTGGCGATCTGGCTGGACAACTCGCTCGCTTGCTTTTCCAGCATCGGCCGGCCGGTGAGGCCGGCCATTCCGTTGTCCTGGCGATAGGACTGATAGCGCTGTTCGGCACTGCGGAGGCGAGATTGAAGCGTTTCCAGCGCATCGAGTGGTACGCGAGCGCTGGGCGCAGCGTTTGTCTGCGGGCGCGACGCGTCTTCTATATAGGCCTCCATGACCGCATTCGCGACCCGCGCCGATGTTTCGCGATCCGGCGTCATAACATTGACATTCACCACGGACGAGCCGGGATCGTGCGTGACGCTGACCGAGCGATCAAGCTGACGTAACGCCAATGCGTGCGGGTCAGCGGCAGGCACGAGACCGATCGCGGCCAGCGATCCGGAAAGGATTCCCCGCGATCTCGCGCCGAACAGCGGATCGGTCGCGAGCTTCTCACGTGCGATAACCTTGTCAAAAATCGCGGCAGACTTCATGACACCAGTCTGGCTTTCCACACCGCCCGCAACCTGCGCACCGGAGGTTTCGATCCGGCCTGATGCAAGATACCTGGGAGACGCGAGCAAGACGTAGACAAGGCTCATCGCGGCGCAGGCAAGCGTTACCCCCGCGATAAAAGCTGCCCGGCGACGCAGCATCGCTACAGCGTCATCAATGTGAAAAACCGGCGGCTGAATCCGACGCAGGTAAGCGTCGTGCCGGTCGCCATCTGAAATCGCCATGTCAACGACCCACTCCGATACAAGTCGGCCCAGTCTAGACCGGCGGCGCGCCTGTTGGGAGGCATCTTTAGGTAGCCATCGGACAAAATATGCCCGCGGCAACCACCCTAAACCGGCGGATATCCGGGATTTTCAGCCGGCAAGCTCGATAAAGATCGGCTGATGATCCGAGGCCGCGGTGTTGCCATCGACCTCGATATGGCGAACCCGGTTGCTCAAATCTTCGGTCGCAAAAATGAAATCGCGGCAGTCGGGACCGTTCGACCATTGTGCGTGATCGTAGAGCCCGCAGGTGAAGGCATGAGGTTGACCCGGATGACATACCCGCCACGCATCGCGATAACACAGTCCCGGCCGCGTCGACTCGTGAATGAGATTATACTGCGGGTCCGATACGTCGAAATTGAAATCGCCGCACAACAGGCTCGACGCGGCAAGCGTTTGAGCGGCGTATGGTTCAACGTGAAGGCCGCCTGTCCTGGGACTCGTGGATGCTTCTTCCTGCAGATCGAGCAGCCGAGTGATCTGGGCTTCACGCTGGCTCGCTGAATGATATTCGAGATGGGTATTGACGATGCGCACCGGTCCGAATGCTGCCAGAATGGTAACATCCAGCGCGTGACGCCGCATGCTGCGGACGCTCCCCGGCCACGGCAGCAGGTGGTTGGCGATCTGCACCACCGGCAGACGCGACAGCGTCATATTGCCGAACCGATGCGACCGGCCGTCACCGTCAATTGTTTCGATGGCTGGACGAAATACCGCTCGGTATCCCGACAACAATGACGCCAGTTCTGCGCTCTGATCCTTGCCGCCATCAAGATTGGAGAAATTATCCGACACTTCCTGAAAGCAGTAAACGTCCGCGTCGGCGAACTCTCTGGCGACGGACACAATGCGTGCGAGATCGGTTACCCCGTCGCAGCCCCTGCCGCACTGGATGTTCCAGGTCAGTAGCCGCATCAGCGGATGCCCGCACGCATGAAGGACTGCACGAACTGCCGCTGGAACAGCAGAAACGCGATCAGCAGCGGGGCCATCGTCATCACCGTCGCTGCCGTAATGATCGACCAGTCGACTCCGGTTTCCGGCGCACCGAATACTGCGAGTCCCACCGTCAACGGCCGGCTCTCGACCGAGTTGGTGACGATCAGTGGCCAAAGGAAGTTGTTCCAATGATAGCTGACCGAGACGAGGCCGAAGGCCACATAGGTTGGCCGCGCCAGCGGCACATAAACCTTCCAGAGGATTTGCAGCGGTCCCGCCCCTTCGACACGAGCAGCTTCAACCAGCTCTTGCGGCACGCTCTTGAAGGTCTGCCGCAGCAGGAAAATTCCGAACGCACTAGCGAGATACGGCAACGCAATCGCCGGGATCGTATCGAGCAGCCCGAGCTTGCCGATCATGCGGTAGTTCTCGACGATCAGCACGTCCGGCATGATCATCAACTGCAGCAGTACAAGCGCGAATGCAATGCCGCTTCCCCTGAACGTAAAACGCGCGAACGCGTAGGCAGCCAGTGTCGAGAGCACGAGCTGGCCGATCAGGATGATCACGACCAATACAATGGTGTTGAGATAGTAGCGGCCGAAAGGCGCCTGTTGCCACGCGCGCGCAAAGTTCTCCAGCGTCCATGGCGCGGACAGACTAAACGACGTCGCGTAGGCTGCGGGATGCAGCGCGCTCCAGAACGCGTAAACCAGCGGCGCCAGCCACAACAGCGCCAGCAGCCACGCGGCGATCGCCTCGATCGGGTGCGTGCGGCCGTTCATTGGTAGTGGATCCTGCGGTCGAGGTAGCCGAACTTGATCAGCGCCACCGTGCTGAGAAGGATCAGAAGCACCACCGTCAGCGTCGCCGCATAGGCGGAATCCTGGAACGTGAAGGCGACTTCATAGATATAGTAGAGCAGCAGCGTGCTGGCGTTGTTTGGGCCGCCCTTGGTCATGATGACCAGATGGTCCACCAGCTTGAAGGAATTGATGACGGCGTTGATCGCAACGAACAGCGTGGTCGGCATCAGCAGTGGAAACGTAATGCGCCGGAACGTGTACCAACGGCTGGCGCCTTCGACAGCTGCTGCCTCTTCCAGATCCGGCGACAACTGCTGAAGCGCCGCGAGGTAGAAGATCATGAAGAATCCGGCTTCCTTCCAGATCACCATGACGATCAGGCAGCCCATCACCGTGCTTGGATCGCCAAGCCAGTTCCAGCCTGCGAGACCGAATGCGCCGCGCAACTGGTCGAGCAATCCATAATCCGGCGTGTAGAAGAACAGCCAGATATTGGCCACCGCGATCATCGGCAGCACGGTCGGCGTGAAGAACGCGAGGCGCAGAAAGCCACGGCCACGCATGTTGCGGTTGACCCAGATCGCCATCAACAACGCCAGCGTGATCGATGTCGGGATGGTACCGAGCGCGAACCAGAAATTATTGACCAGCGCCTTCCAGAAGATCGGATCGGCGGCCATCGACTGGTAGCTTTCGGAGCCGACGAAAACTTCCGTGCCGTTCCGCCGCGTCAGAAAGAATGAATGCCGGATCGTCGCAAGAATGGGATAGTGCGTGAATGCAATCAGCAAAACGAAGGCCGGCAACAGCAGCAGCCACGCATTCACAGCATTCCACCATGCGTGCGACCTCGGTCTTCGCGGGGCAACTGGTGCTGTGACTGCTTGATCGGTCATCATGAAAGCGGCCGGGCGGCGGCGAACCGCCACCCGGCATTTTCTTTACTTGTAAGCGCGCAGCACGCGGTCGGCCTGCTGCTGCGCAGCCGCGAGCGCCTCCGACGGCTTCTGCGTGCCGGTGACGGCCGCCTGCACGGCGTCATTGACGAACTTGTAGATGCGACCGTTTTCGTGAACGGACAATTCCGGCACCGCATGCTCGAGCTGGTCGCGCGCAACGGTCGCGGCCGGGAAGCCCTTCGTATAGGCTTCCATGGTCGGCGTCTTGTAAGCCGCCGGTGAGACGGCAACGTAACCGGTCTTGATGCTCCACTCGGCGGCCCGCTCGGGGGCGGTCATCCACTGAATGAGCTTCACCGCGGCCTTCTGCTGTTCCGGTGACGCGTTCTTGAAGACATAGAAGCTGCCACCGCCGGTCGGCGAACCGCGCCGTTCCTTGGCGGGCAGCATGGCGACGCCGAAATTGAACTTTGCACCGTCCTTCACCGCAGTAAGATTGCCTGTGGTGTGCCACATCATCGCAGTCTTGCCTTCGAGGAAGTCGGTACGCAGCGTCGCCCAGTCGATGCTGCCGGTCGGCATCACCGCGTGCTTGCGCGACAGGTCGGTCCAGTAGTCCAGCGCACCAATAGTTTTCGGCGCGGTCAGATAGACCTCGTTGCCCGCCTCGTTCATCAGCTTCTGACCGTTCTCGATGGCGAGCGCCTGAAGCATCCAGTAGCCGTAGCCGGTGGTGGGGATTTCAACGCCCCAGCGTGTGGTATTGCCCGACGCGTCCTTCTTGACGAGCTTCTTGCCCATCTCGACCATTTCGTCCCAGGTCGCAGGCGCCTTTTCCGGATCGAGGCCGGCTTCCTTGAAGGCGTCCTTGTTCCAGTACAGCACGATAGTCGAACGCTGGAAGGGGATGCTCCAGGTCTTGCCGTCGATCTGGCCGTTCGCCATGAACGCCGGGTAGAATTCCTTGAACCACGCCTTGTCCGCAACAAGCCCGTCCATCGGCACGATGGCGTTCTCGTCCATCAGCGTGAAGACGTCAGTCGACAGCAGCACCGATAATTGCGGCGGCTGGCCGCCCTTCATCGCCGTCATCGCCTTGGTCATCGTATCGGTATAGTTACCGGCATAGACCGCCGTCACCTTGATATCCGCGTTCTCTTTTTCGAAACGCGCCACCATGTCGTCGATGATCTTGGTCACCGGGCCGCCGACCGCGACCGGATAATACATGGTCAGATCGACCGCGGCCGCGGGCCGCGCATTGAGGGATAGCGCCGCAAGTGCAGCCGCCGCCAACATCGTTCGTCCAAAGAATCTCATATCATCCTCCCCTGGTTTTCATCAGGCTGCTCGATCCCGTTCCGAGTCTCAGACAGCCGCAATACGTTTCACCTCGCCGGAAGCGGCTTCGATCCGCCGTTCCGACGTCTTGTCGAACTGGTGTTCAAAACCAGCATCCCACGCGAGCCGAATGTCATCGCCCGGCTGCGATTTGCTGAAACCATCCTGCCGCACCGAAACAGGCTGTCCGTCGATGTCGCAAAGAATGATGCTGTCCGCCCCGAGATGCTCGACCGCCTTTACGCGCGCCGGATGACCGTCATGCGACACAATGCGAATATGCTCCGGGCGAATACCGAGGAGCCGGTCACCACAGGCAATCAGATTCATCGGGGGCGTTCCGATAAATCGCGCCGTGAAAGCTGTCGCAGGCCTGTTGTAAAGTTCTTCCGGCGTGCCGTTCTGTTCGATGCGGCCGTCGCGCATCAGCACGACGCGGTCCGCCATCGTCATCGCTTCGGTCTGGTCATGCGTGACATAGACCATCGTCATGCCGAGGCGCTGCTGCAGCGAACGGATTTCCGTGCGCATCTCATGACGAAGCTTTGCATCAAGATTCGAAAGCGGCTCGTCCATCAGGCAGACCCGCGCCTCGGCGATGATGGCGCGCCCGAGCGCCACGCGCTGGCGCTGGCCGCCGGATAACTGCGACGGCTTGCGCTCGAGCAAGCGTCCGAGACCGACAATGTCCGCTACGCGCTTGAGCCGCTCGGCGCGTTCAGCGCGGGAGACACCCCGCACGCGCAGGCCGAACACGATGTTCTCCGCGACGCTTAGATGCGGAAACAGCGCGTAGGACTGGAACACCATGGAGATCTTGCGCTGGGCCGGCGACAGATGAGTCACGTCGGCGCCGCCGATTGTGATCGTGCCGCCGTCCGGTTGCTCGAGGCCCGCAATCAGCCGCAGCGTCGTCGACTTGCCGCAACCCGACGGCCCCAGCAGAACCAGCAGCGAACCTTCGTCCGCCGTGAGGCTGACCGCGTCGACGGCCCGCATGGGGCCCCAGTTCTTGGAGACATGATCGAGCGTAATCGCTGACATAAACTTACCCGGCCCGACTGAATTGGTGTGCGCGAGAGGCGTACGGCATGCACGGCGACGTGCGCCGGGTCGCTCCGCTTGCCGGAGATCGCCACACGGCACGCACGTCGAAAGAACGCTTTGCTCGCGTCCCCGGCAACATCAAAACTCCTCCCCGCGTTCATTCGAACATAAATCTTGATCGAACGAAATAAGAAATTGCACCTATTATGTTCGAATGATAATATTCCCATCAGATACATGCTCAAGATGACAAACAAACGACAGGCCCAGATTCTGGACATCGTGCGCGACAAAGGCTTCGCGTCGATCGAGCATCTTGCCGTGCACTTCAACGTCACTCAGCAAACTGCCCGCCGCATCGTGAACCAGTTGTGCGACCAAGGTTTGCTGCGCCGCATTCACGGCGGCGTCGGTCTTCCGGTCTCGAACCAGAACCTCGCTTATGAAAGCCGGCAAGGTCTGAACTTCGAGGCGAAGCGGCGCATCGCGCAGGCCGTCTTCAATTTCGTTCCCGACGGGGCTTCGATCATGATCGGCCTCGGAACGACGCCTGAATATGTTGCGCTGGCGCTGGCCGGACGCCAGAACCTTCGGATCATCACCAACAGTCTGAACGCGGCATCGGCTTTCGCGCACAATCCCGATGTAGAGATCACCCTCGCGGGCGGAACGCTGCGCCCGCTCGACCGCGACATCATCGGTGACGCCGCGGTGCGTTTCTTCTCCCAGTTCAAAGCCGATATTGGAATCTTTGGCGTCGGCGGCATCGACGAAGACGGCACGCTGCTGGATTTTTATTCCGGCGAGGTTCAGGCGCGTCAGGCCATCGTCGCCAATTGCCGAACCGCACTGCTCGTCGCCGATGCCAGCAAATTCGGTCGCAACGCCACAGTGCGCGGTGGCCACATCAGCGATTGCCAACATTTCTTTACAGAGAAACCGATTCCAGCGGGTTTCCATCGGATCACCGATCAGTTCGCCGGAAAGATTCATGTTGCAGATGATGGCCGCGTACAGGCCGCGTGACCCGGCGCTGGCGCATTAAAACAACAAGGGGATTCGATCATGACCCTGACCATCAACCTGATCGATCTTGCCGGCTTCATCGCGTTGCTGCTGTGGGGCACGCATATGGTGCAAACCGGAATTCAGCGCGCCTTTGGCTCGAAGCTTCGCACGATTCTGGGTAGCGCCTTGCGCAATCGTTTCCGGGCCTTCCTGGCAGGCGTGGGCGTTACCGCTGTGCTCCAGAGCAGCACCGCCACCGGACTGATGACCGCCGGCTTCGCGGCGGGCGGTCTGATGGGGCTGGTTCCCGCACTCGCCGTCATGCTCGGCGCCAATGTCGGCACGACCCTGATCGTGCAGATTCTTTCGTTCGACGTCACCCTCGTTGCGCCTGCCCTCGTGCTGATCGGTATGCTGATGTTCCGCAGGGATTCACGGACGCAGGCACACGATCTCGGTCGCGTCTTCATTGGCCTCGGACTGATGCTGCTGGCGTTGCGCCACCTGCTCGATTTGATGACGGGATATGAGAATTCTCCCACCCTGACCGCGCTGCTCGGTTTGATCTCCTCTTCCTGGGTACTGGACGTCGTCCTCGCCGCCGTGCTGACGTGGGCGGCGCATTCGAGCGTCGCCGTCGTCCTGCTGATCATGTCGCTGGCGACGAAGGGCGTCGTTCCTGCCGATGCAGCTTTTGCGCTGGTCCTCGGCGCCAATCTCGGCACCGCCATCAATCCCCTTATCGAAGGCCCTGCAGGTAACGACCCCGCCGCCAAGCGCCCTGCCCTCGGCAATCTGATCGGACGCCTTACCGGCGTCGCCGTGACGATCGGCCTTCTCGGGCCGATCAGCCGCTTCATCATGGAGATTGAGCCCAGTCCTGCACGCGCGGTCGCCGATTTCCACACACTGTTCAATCTTGCGGTCGCGCTGGTATCGCTGCCGCTACTAACGCCCTATGCGTCGCTGCTGCGCCGCCTGCTGCCGGATCGCGCCGATCCGGCCGATCCGGCGCGGCCTCTCTATCTCGATCCGGCGGCCAAGGAGACGCCGATCGTCGCGCTCGGCGCCGCCTCCCGCGAGGCACTCCGTCTGGCCGATGTGCTGGAAGACATGCTGCTGGGGGTCAATGCAGGACTCACAAAGGGGGACCGGCGATTGCTGGTGGAAACCCGGCGGCGCGAAGATGTGCTCGATAAACTGAACATCGCCATCAAGTCGTATCTCACATCGCTCGATCCTGACGAACTGAATGAGATCGATCAACGCCGCCTGAATGAAATCCTGACCTTCACGATGAACATCGAGCAGGCGGGCGATGTCATCGACCGGAATTTCCTCCCGCACGCATCGAAAAGGCTGAAGCGCGGTCTGGTGTTTTCCGACGACGATCAGAACGATATCAGCACGATGATCCGGCGCCTCGCCGCCAATCTCAAGACAGCGGCATCACTGTTCGTCACTGAAGATCCGCGAACCGCGCGCTTGCTGGTGGATGAAAAAGCCGTATTCAGGGATGCGGAATCAAAAGCAATCGCGTCGCATTTCGACAGGCTCCGCAACAGCGACCTTCAGACCGCGCAGGCCAGCTCGATCCACCTCGATCTCTTGCGCGATATGAAGCTGATTAACTCGCACATCGTGGCCGCTGCCGCGTATCCGGTGCTGGAACGCACCGGAGCGCTTTTGCCAAGCCGCATGGCGTAAACCAGCCGTCTGACGCCCCGAACGATCAAACGTTTTTGTTCACAAAAACCGGGACGCCAGCGCGGGTGATTCCGTCAATGCATGCGCGGTGTATTCCAGCCCGCTCTTCACCTGCGCGCGGTTTACCGGACCGCCGATACAGATCCTAACCGCCTCCGGGGCGGTGCCGCTTGCCACGAATGCGTCGCTGGCGACGACGCCGATCCCCGTGGAGCGCATATGCTCGACGAAGCCGGACCGGGTCCATGGGTTAGGCAACGGAACCCACATATTGAAGCTGAGCGGATCCGCACGATAGGAACCCTTCGGCATGATTTCGGCGACGAGTTTCTGCCGTGCCGTGGTCTCGGCACGAATGAAGCGCAGCATCGTGTCGGCAGTGCCATCCTCGATCCAGCGCGTCACAAGCGCTACCGTGAACGGCGACGCCATCACCGTTGCGGCCCGCAGCGCGGAGGTAAATGGCCACGCCGAACGGCTGTCCGGCACTACGACGTAGGCTGCACGCAACCCCGCACCGATGCACTTGGCGAGACCGGCCACATGCCAGGTCAGATCCGGCGCGATAGCGGCGAAAGGTGAATGACCGTGGCCGTGCTCATGAATGAAGCCGTAGGCATCGTCCTCGATGATCGGAATATGATAACGTCGGGCAATCGCGACAATTTCGCGTCGCCGTTGATCTGGTATGGTCAACGTGGTGGGATTCTGCAGCGTCGGATTGAGATAGATCGCCTTGGGCTTCAGCTTGGTGCAGGCGTCGCTTAGAGCCTGCGGCTCGATGCCGTCATCGTCCATCGGCAAACCGACAAGATCGACGCCGAGTTGCGCGGCGATCGACCGGATGCCGGGATAGGTGATCGCCTCGCTGAGAATTGTTTCACCCGGCTTGGCGAGGATCGACACGATGCCCACCAGCGCGGGATGCGCGCCCGGCGAGACGAACACGCGATCCTGTGCCGGGACCAGCGCGCGGCGGCCGAGCCAGCTCGACGCGGCGTCCTTGTCGGCCTGGGTGCCGCCGAAGCCCTGATAGCGCAGCAGCGAGACAATATCCCGCGCGACATAATCCACGCCCGCCTGCATCCGCGCAATCAGTTCGGGATCGTCCGGCTCCGGCGGCAGATTCATCGACAGGTCGACAGGCCGCGGCGGAAACGATTGCAGCGAGCGGCGCGGGCGCGGTTTGTCTCGCACGAAGGTGCCCTGCCCGACTTTCGATTCGATCAGTCCGCGCTTTTGCGCTTCGACATAACCGCGCGCGACAGTGGTGAAATCGATCTCGAGACGCTTTGCGAGCTTGCGCTGTGGCGGCAGACGATCACCGATCACCAGTCGGCCAGCGCCGATGTCATCCGCGATTGCATCGGCAATCGCCAGATAGCGCGGCTTGTCGCTGTTGGAGAGATCAGGACGCCAGTCGGCCATGACGGGAATCACCCTCATAATTGATCGCTAATTGAATGCATACTTGTTGCGCCAAAGTTTGCCAAGTGAATTTCATTGGTGCACAGCAATGGAGTTCCGAAGCGCCGCTTCTGCCGAACGAAAAGGCGCTTTGCCTAGCGTCGCTAGGCAATATTTTGCGAGAGGCGGGAGAGCCTATCAAGTTTCCATTCAATATTGAATGCATATTTGAATGCAAATTGAATGTTCTGATGATAAGATATGCAGAGTCCCGTTTGGCACATTGATTGCAAATCCTTGATCTGCGTCCGGAGCGCCGGATCAGAAACAAGGAGTGCATGATGCCCGCAGTGACAATGCCAGCCCGACAGAAGGGTGACTTTCTGGTCGATTACGAAGAGAAGGTTTTCGAAGACGTCAAAGCCAAGCCCGGCGAGAAGGCGCTCGTCACGTTCCACACCGTCGCCTTCGAAGGCTCGATCGGTCTGGTCAATATCCTCCAGGCGCTCCGCTTGCAGCGCAAAGGATTCGAAACCTCGATCCTGCTCTATGGCCCAGGCGTCACGCTCGGCGTGCAGCGCGGATTTCCGAAGATCGGCGACGAAGCGTTTCCTGGCGCGCAGAACTTCAACAACCAGCTCGTCAAGTTCATGGAAGAAGGCGGCAAGGTCTATGCCTGTCGCTTCGCGCTGCAGGCGCTCTATGGCCACGGCGAACCGTCGCTGATCCCCGGCATCAGGCCGATCAATCCGCTCGACGTGCTGGATCTGACGCTGCTCCACCGCAACGATAACGCCTTCATGCTCCACACCTGGACTCTCTGAGGCTTGCAAAGCGGACGAAGGAGAAAGGTCATGCCGGAGAAACGAATTGTCAGGGTTGCAGCAGTTCAGATCGCGCCCGACCTTGACACACCGACGGGAACGCTCGATCGCGTGCTTGCAGCGATCTCGGAAGCCGCGGGCAAAGGCGCGCAGCTTGCCGTGTTCCCCGAGACATTCATCCCCTGGTATCCCTATTTCTCGTTCGTCCGCCCGCCGGTGCTGAGCGGCGCCGAACACATCCATCTTTATGACAATGCGGTCGTCGTGCCCGGCCCCATCACAGACGCGATCGCTCATGCCGCCAGGCGCCACAACATCGTCATCGCCCTCGGCGTCAACGAACGCGACCACGGCTCGCTCTACAATACGCAAGTGATTTTCGACGCCGATGGTACGATCCTGCTGAAGCGCCGCAAGCTGACGCCAACATTCCACGAGCGGATGATCTGGGGTCAGGGCGATGGCGCCGGACTCAAAGTGGTTGACACCCAAGTCGGGCGCGTTGGCGCGCTGGCGTGCTGGGAACACTACAATCCCCTCGCGCGCTACGCGCTGATGGCGCAGCACGAAGAAATCCACATCGCACAGTTTCCCGGCTCATTGGTCGGCCCGATCTTCGCCGACCAGATCGAAGTGACCATCCGGCATCACGCACTGGAAAGCGGCTGCTTCGTCGTCAATGCCACCGGCTGGCTAACCGAAGAGCAAATAGCAAAGATTTCGCCGGACGAAAGCCTGCGCAAAGGCCTGCGCGGCGGCTGCATGACGGCGATCATCTCGCCCGAAGGAAGCCACGTCGTTCCGCCGCTGACCAACGGCGAAGGCATCCTGATCGCCGACCTCGACATGGCGCTGATCGTGAAGCGCAAGCGCATGATGGATTCCGTTGGGCACTACGCCCGCCCCGAACTGCTGTCGCTGCTGATCGATGACCGCCCGACCGCACCGATGCACAACAGCACACAGACTCATTTCACGTCCGCCTCCGGAGAATCAACCGATGAAACCTCTGATGTCGCACGACCAGCTGGCAGCGATGCCGACAGAGCAGTTGATCAACGAGTTGCAATCCTTCGGAGTTCGTCTCGTTGATCCGAAGGCGAGCCATGTAAGCCGCCGCGGCGGAGCGGGACCGTCCGACCATACACCGTTCACCATCGACGGCGCGACGGTGATGGTGCCGATCCACAATGCACCCGCGTTCGAAAGCCCCTATCTGGTCGAGAAGCCGGACGAACGTGGCAACAGCCGCATCAGCCGCGATGGCATTGTGCTCGGCAACGTGTCGTTTCCGCTGCGTCCACGCTTTTACGATCTCTCGACCGCGGACGGCATTCCCTACTCCAAGATCGCCACGCTGCACGGCCGCGATGTGCTCGCAACAACCGTTCTGCAGACCTGCATCCGCTACCAGAGCCGCACCAAGACCTGCCAGTTCTGCGCCATCGGTCAATCGCTTGCGGCCGGCCGCACGGTCGAGCGCAAAACGCCTTCTCAACTCGCGGAAGTCGCGAAGGCCGCTGTCGAACTCGACGGCGTCAGTCATATGGTGATGACCACCGGCACCCCGCCGGGTAACGATCGCGGCGCGGCGATCCTCGCCGAGAGTGCGCTCGCGGTGAAGGCCGCCGTGGATCTGCCGATTCAGGCGCAATGCGAGCCGCCCGACGACGACGCATGGTTTCAGCGCATGAAGGATGCCGGCGTGGATTCGCTCGGCATGCACCTTGAGGCGGTCACGCCTACGGTGCGACAGCGAATCATGCCCGGCAAGGCGCAGGTGTCGGTTGAACGTTATTTGTCAGCATTCAAGGCTGCGGTGCCGGTGTTCGGCCGCGGTCAGGTCTCGACCTATATTCTTGCGGGCCTCGGCGACAGCAGCGCGGAAATTCTCGATATCTGCCAGCGGCTGGTCGATATCGGCGTCTATCCCTTCGTGGTGCCGTTCGTGCCCATCTCCGGCACGCCGCTGGAGAGCCATCCGACACCGCTGCCCGCCTTCATGCACGGAATTTTGCAGCCACTGGCACAGATGCTCAACGATGGTGGATTGAAGTCTATTGATGTGAAAGCCGGCTGCGCCAAATGCGGCGCATGCTCCGCGCTTTCCACCTATGAGCGGAGGGCGAACGCATGATCTTCGAACCGTTCAAACCGTTTCTCGCCAGCGCCTATCAGATCAAGTTCGCGACGGAGGATTGGGAAAAGCGCGGCGCGGCCGCGCTTCGCCGGCAGGTATTCTGCACGGAGCAGAAAATTTTCGAGGACGGCGACCGCGACGACATCGACGACTATGCAATCCCGATTGTCGCAATCTCTCTGTTCGGTGTCGCAGCCTTCGAGGTCGTCGGCACGGTGCGTATTCATCCGGATCGCAGCAACGGCAGCGACATCTGGTGGGGATCGCGGCTTGCAGTCGCGCGTCCCTATCGCAAACTCGGCGCGGTGGGCGCGGGCCTGATCCGTCTCGCCGTCTCCTCGGCGCATGGCTACGGCTGCCGCGAATTCTTCGGCAACGTGCAAAGCCAGAACGCCGAACTGTTCCATCATATGCACTGGCGCACCGTCAGCGAGAACGAGACCTTCGGGCGGCCTCATCACTTGATGACGCCGGACCTCGCCTATTATCCGCCCTTCCCCACGCCGGAAGCGGGCTTCCTGTCACTGCCGAAGCTGGCCGCGTGATGATCGGCCAGGTCGCCATGTCCGTTCTTGCCGACCGCCTGCGCCGCAGCAGCGGCCTTGCGGCCAAGAGCGATATTGCAACCGTGGCCTCGGCGCTCGGCCTGTCTGGCGAAAGCGCAATCGCGGTGGGTGACGACTGCGCGGCCATTCCCGACGGCGACGGTTACACGCTGTTCGCCATCGAAGGCTTCATGAACGAATTCGTCGCCGGCGATCCGTGGTTCGCCGGCTGGTGTGGCATCATGGTCAATGTCTCCGACATCGCCGCGATGGGCGGGCGGCCCGTCGCCGTCGTCAACGCGATCTGGTCCGACGGCGAGGACAAGGCATCGCCGGTGCTGGATGGCCTCAGCAGCGCATCGCGCGCGTTCGGCGTGCCCGTGGTCGGCGGCCATACCAACATCCGCAGCGAGCGCGGACAGTTCGCGGTCGCCATTCTCGGCCGCGCCAAAAAACTCCTGACCAGTTTCGATGCCCTGCCCGGTGATCGGCTGATTGCAGCCATCGACCTGCGCGGGCGCTATCGCGAGCCGTTTTCCAACTGGGAAGCTGCAACGGATGCGCCTGCCGAGCGGCTGCGTGGCGACCTTGAACTCCTGCCCGCGATTGCTGAGGCGGGCCTCGCCAAAGCCGCCAAGGATATCAGCCAGGGCGGCATCGTCGGCACTGCCGCCATGCTGGCGGAGTGTTCCTGCGTGAGCCTCTCGATCGATCTCGCATCGATCCCGAAGCCCGATGGCGTCGATCTGGAGCGCTGGCTGCTCACATTTCCGAGCTTCGGCTATCTGCTGTCGGTGCGCGCTGACAAGGTCGAGGACATGCTGGCACGCTTTCGATTGCGCGGTATTGCGGCCGCCACAATCGGCGATGTGACAGCGGGGACGATGGTCTCCATTTCCGATGGCTCGCAGAGCGAGACGATCTGGGACTTCGCGCACAGCCCGTTGATCGGGTGCGGCACCGGCCTATCAGCCGAACGGCGGGCATGTGCATGACCAGTCCTGTGTCCAATCTTCGCATCGCGATTCTTACCCATTCCACGAACGCGCGAGGCGGCGTAATTCACGCGCTCGAACTCGCCGATGCGTTGACTCAGCTTGGGCATACAGCCGTCGTTCATGCGCCAGACCCAAGCGGCAAGGGTTTCTTCCGCAAGACTGAAACACCGGCTATTTCGGTTCCGGCATCTCCGACGGGTAGCAACGTCACATCGATGGTCGAGACGCGCGTCACCGACTATGTGAGCTACTTCGAAAGTCCGGCTCATCGCCGTTTCGATGTCTTTCACGCCCAGGATGGGATCTCCGGGAATGCGCTGACAACGTTGAAGCAGCGCGGGCTCATTCATGGCTTCGCCCGCACGGTGCATCACATGGACAGCTTCGACGACCCTCGCCTGCAAGCGTTGCAGCATCGTTCGATTGCCGCCGCGGATCAGCTATTCGTCGTGAGCCAGATGTGGGCGGATCGCGTTGCCGCCGAATTTTCCAAAGCCGCCACCGTGGTCGGCAACGGCGTCGATATATCACGGTTTTCGTCAAAGCCGTCAGCGCGCGACGCCGCGCTATGTGATCGTCTCGGAGTTCGCGGCAGCCCTGTCATGTTGTGCATTGGCGGCGTCGAAGAACGCAAGAACTCACTCCGGATATTCGAGGCTTTCAGGCAATTGCGCTCTATCCGGCCTTCGGCACAGCTCGTGATTGCCGGCGGCGCATCGGTGCTCGACCACAGGACATATCACCGCCAGTTCCAGGCTGCGCTGGACAATTCAGGTCTGCCCTCTGGCGCAGTGATCCACGCCGGCGTGCTGGCGGACGTGGATATGCCTTCGCTCTATCGGCTGGCGGATACGCTGGTGTTCGCCTCGGTCCGCGAAGGCTTCGGCCTTGTCGTGCTGGAAGCAATGGCCAGCGGCCTGCCGGTGATCGCGTCGCATATCCCGCCGTTTACTGAATATCTCACAGACGATGAGGTCGTCTGGTGCGATCCACACAGCATTGGATCGATCGCCAACGCGATGGCGACGGTACTCGCCGAGCCGCTCCGCTCGCTGTTATCAGCCAAGGGATACAGAGTTGCGCGCCGTCATGACTGGCCGCGGACAGCACGCGCTCATCTACCCGTCTACGTCCGGATGCAGGAGATGCACCATGCCTGAGATGCGCTTCCAGATCCGCTGGCCGGACGGCGCGGACGAGACCTGCTATTCGCCATCACTCGTCATCAAGGACTACTTTGTCCCAGGCGAAACCTATCCGCTTCCCGACTTTGTCGCGCGCAGCCGCACGGCGCTCATGATCGCGAGCGAACGTGTGCGTGAGAAATACGGCACACCCTGCTCACTCGCGCTTGGTCAGCTTGCGCGCATCGAGATTTCCGCACAGCGGTTCGGCACCAAATCGGGCGAACGCGTCACCGTCATCGCTTTTGTAGAATAACACCGGGTCACAAGGAACCAGCCATGTCGCTTTCCCCCAAACAGCATTACCCAGTCATCGTGATCGGTGGGGGGCAGGCCGGCCTTGCAATGAGCTATCATCTCAGCCGCAACAATATCGACCATGTCGTCATCGAGAAGAACACCATCGCGCACGCGTGGAAGACTCAACGCTGGGATGCGTTTTGTCTCGTGACCCCCAACTGGCAGTGCCAATTGCCAGGATTTTCCTATCCGGGCAACGATCCAAAGGGCTTCATGCTGCGCGATGACATCGTCGCGTATGTCGAAAACTACGCAAAGAAAATCGCAGCCCCCGTCCGCGAAGGCGTCGCCGTCACACGGCTGAAACGGGAGGACGATGGCCGCTTCCTGCTGACAACGACATCGGGGGAGCTGAGCGCGGATCAGATCGTGCTTGCCGTCGGCGGCTATCACATTCCGAACATTCCGCGCATGGCGGAACGGATCGATTCATCCATCACTCAAATTCACTCATCCTCGTACCGCAATCCCGACCAGCTTCCAGCCGGCGACATCCTGGTGGTCGGCAGCGGCCAGTCCGGTTGCCAGATCGCGGAGGACCTGCATCTTGCCGGCCATCAGGTTCACCTTGCGGTAGGCAGCGCGCCGCGCTGTCCACGTGTCTACCGTGGCCGCGATGCGGTGGAATGGCTCGATGACCTTGGCCAGTACGATCTGCCGGTCGATAAGCATTCGCTGAAAGAGAAGGTTCGCAAGAACGCCAATCATTATCTCACCGGGCGCGATGGCGGGCGTGACATCGACCTACGCAAATTCGCCCTAGAAGGAATGAGGCTTTACGGCCGCCTGAACAACATTGAGAAAGGCGTTCTTAAATTCGGCAATGATCTCGCCACAAACCTCGATAACGCCGACCGCGTCTACAACGGTATCTGCGGCCTGATCGATGATCATATCGCTAAAGCAGGTATCGAAGCGCCGGCAGGCGTTCACTACGATCCTGTGTGGCAGCCCTCGGCCACGCCCACCGCCCTCGACCTCGCCAACTCCAATATAAAGAGCATCATCTGGACCACCGGATTCCAGTCGGACTGGTCATGGGTCGAGCTTCCGATGTTCGACGGCGCAGGCTATCCGACGCACAAGCGCGGCATCACCTCGGCCGATGGCGCGTATGTCCTGGGCCTGCCGTGGCTTTATACGTGGGGATCCGGCCGGTTTATCGGCGTCGGCCGCGATGCAGAGTATCTCGCGACGGCCATCGTCCAGAGAAACGAAAAACGCGAGACGGTCGACCGTCCCACCCCCGTCACTTATGTAGAAAGTGCAGCCTAGACTATTTCCGAAAGCGTCAGCGCTCGGCGAATGCCTTTTCGACCACGAATTCTCCCGGCTCGCCGTGATTGCCTTCGACGAAACCCTTGTCGAGCAGCAGCGCGCGCGTGTCCTGCAACAGCGCCGGACTGCCGCAGATCATGACACGATCATGCGCGGCCTTGAGCGGCGCAAGAGCTATATCGCTGAACAGCTTGCCTGACGTCATCAGGTCGGTGATCCGGCCGCGATTGCGGAACGGATCGCGCGTCACCGTCGGATAGTAGATCAACTGGTTGCGGACCAGTCCGCCGATCAGATCGTCGTTCGGAAGCTTTTCAGTAATCATCTCACCATACGCTAATTCCCTGACGTGACGGCAGCCGTGCAGCAGCACGACCTTCTCGAATCGGTCGTAGGTTTCCGGATCCTTGATGACACTCAGGAACGGCGCGAGCCCTGTTCCCGTGCCGATCAGATAGAGATTCCGGCCGTTCCTGAGATTGTCAATGACCAGCGTGCCGGTCGCCTTGCGGCCGACGATGATCGCATCCCCTTCCTTCAGGTGCTGGAGGCGCGAGGTCAGCGGCCCGTTCGGCACCTTGATCGAGAAGAATTCCAGCCGGTCCTCGTAATTGGCGCTCGCCACGCTGTAGGCGCGCAGCAGCGGTTTCTCGCCGACCTTGAGGCCGATCATGGTGAACTCGCCGTTGCGGAAGCGAAACGACGGATCGCGGGTTGTGGTGAAGCTGAACAACGTATCGGTCCAGTGGTGGACGCTGAGAACACTTTCCTGATTGAAATTGCTCATTCCGCTCGATCCGGTTGAAGGGCCAACGAAGTGTCAAAAACAAAAATGCGAGGACGAGATTGTCTCGCCAATTCATTTGTGTACTAATGAATAATCCGGCTTGATCCTTCGGTCAAGGCGCGCTCAAGTTGGGAAGTGCCGATAGTTCAGGCAGCGACAAGAAGGAAGCATGCATGTCTCACGATGCGCCCCAACGCAGCACCGGCCCGACCAAGCTGGTGATCCGCAACATCGGCCTGATCCTGAGCGGGGCGCTGGAAAAGCCGATTCTGGATGCCGACACCATCGTCGCTGAGAACGGCAGGATCACCGCCATCGGACGCGCCAAGGACATCGATACCGAAGGTGCTACCACGATCATCGAGGCCAACGGAACGACCGTGACCCCCGGCCTGATCGACAGCCACGTTCACCCGGTCGCCGGCGACTGGACGCCGCGGCAGAACCAGATCGGCTGGATCGACAGTTTCCTGAACGGCGGTGTCACCACGATGATTTCGGCGGGCGAGGTTCACATGCCCGGCCGTCCGAAGGACGTGGTTGGCCTTAAGGCGATGGCGATCTTCGCCCAGCGCGCGTTCGACAACCTGCGTCCCGGTGGCGTCAAGGTTCACGCCGGTGCGCCGGTGATCGAACACGGCATGACCGAAGAAGACTTCAAGGAGATGGCAACAGCCGGTGTCCGATGGCTCGGCGAGGTCGGACTCGGAAGCGTCAAGGACGGTCCCACCGCGCGCAAGATGGTGGCGTGGGCACGCAAATACGGCATGAACAGCACCATTCACACCGGCGGGCCGTCGATCCCCGGATCCGGCCTGATCGATGCCGATGTGGTGCTCGAAGCGGACACCGATATTGTCGGCCACATCAACGGTGGCCACACCGCTCTGCCCGACGGACAAATCCGCTGCATCTGCGAAGGCTGCAAGCGCGGCCTCGAACTGGTGCATAACGGAAACGAGCGCGCCGCGCTTTATACGCTTCGCATCGCCCGGGAAATGGGCGAACTTAACCGCGTCATTCTCGGCACCGATGCCCCGGCGGGCTCCGGAGTGCAGCCGCTCGGCATCCTGCGTATGGTGTCGCTGCTGTCGTCACTCGGCGATGTTCCGGCAGAAGTTGCGTTCTGTTTCGCGACCGGTAACACCGCGCGGATGCGTGCGCTGGATTGCGGAATTATTGAAGTTGGTCGCGCTGCCGATTTTGTCATTATGGACAAGGCGCAACATTCCGCCGGCAAAAATCTTCTCGACAGCGTTCAGCTCGGCGACTTACCGGGCATTGGCATGGCCATTATCGACGGCATTGTCCGGACCCAGCGCAGCCGCAACACACCACCGGCGACCAAGGTGCCGGAGATCGTGGCTCACTGATCAGCGCAGCTTGCTCAGCAGGGCCATAAACGTCTCGCGCTCCTTCGCATCGAGCGGCGCGAGCGTTTCCTTCGAAATTGCGAGTGCATTGGGAGCAGCTTTTTCAGCCATCGTCTGCCCTGCACGCGTAAGGCTGACCAGAAGCCGGCGACCGTCCTGCGGATCGGAACTGGTTTCCGTCAGTCCTCGCGCCGTGAGCCGGTCTATCACGCCCTTGATGGTGGCAACATCCATCGCGGTCAAACGTCCGAGCTGGTTCTGCGAACACGGACCGGTCTCGGTGAGCTTCGCCAGCGCCGCCCATTGCGTCGGCGTCAGGTTGATGCCGATTTCCCTCGCAAAGATCGTTGCATGGCGCTGCCAGACCTGACGCAAAATAAATCCGATCTGGTCCTCCAGCACATAAGATTGCTTTGAGGGCTTTACGCCCCGCTTTGGCGGGGAATTTTTATTGGAAGCGACAGCCTTGTTATGGGTGGCGGCCTTGTTCAAAGCAGCTTTGGCCATTCTTGTTTCCCCGGCGCTCGTTCTTTGTCTCGCAGATATCGCATAAGCAGACGGCTCTTAAACGGCCAAATGAGCGTCCCGAATGTCCGGCCGCGCCTCAAGTTCGCTCATGGTGCCGCTGAAACAGATACGCCCGCGTTCGATAATGTAGGCCCGGTCCGAAATCAGATTCGCGAAATGAAGATTCTGCTCAGACACGATGATGCTGACGCCTTCCTTCTTCATGGTCAGGATTGCATCCACCATCTGCTCCACAATCTTTGGTGACAACCCTTCGGACGGCTCGTCGAGCAGCACCAGCGACGGGTTGCCCATCAGGGTCCGCGCGATGGTCAGCATCTGCTGCTCGCCGCCGCTCATCCGCCCGCCCATGCGGCCGCGCATCTCGGCAAGATTGGGAAACAAAGTGAACAGCTTTTCGCGAGTCCATTGCGGCGCGCCGGACCGCGGCGGCTGCCTGCCGACTTCGAGGTTCTCTTCAACGGTGAGATCTGTGAAGATACGGCGTTCTTCGGGTACATAGCCGAGTCCGTTGCGTACGATGGCGTGGGTCGGCTGGTTCGACACATCCTGTCCTTCGAAGATGATCTGGCCTTCGCGCTGTTCGACCAGACCGACAATGGAGCGGAATGTCGTTGATTTTCCCGCGCCGTTTCGGCCGAGAAGCGCAACCACTTCACCCTCGCCCACTTCAAGCGCGACATCGAACAGGATATGAGCCGGGCCGTAATAGCTGTTGAGCCCCTGAACCGAGAGCTTCATGCCGATGCTCCCTCGCGATGCCGTGCATCGTAAACCAGCCCTTCGCCCAGATAGATCGCGCGGACCTGCGGATTACGCCGGACTTCCTCGGGCGACCCTTCGGCGATTAGCGTACCGCGGTTGAGCACCAGAATGCGGTCGGCATGCTCGAACACCACATCCATATCGTGCTCCGTGAAAAGAACACCGATGGATTTTTCTCGTGCAATGCGCGCGGTGAGACGCATCAGTTCAACACGTTCACGCGGCGCCATCCCCGCCGTCGGTTCGTCCATCAAAAGCAGCCTGGGCTGATTGGCGAGCGCGATGGCAAGTTCAAGCCGCTTAAGGTCGCCGTAGGCCAGTTCACCACAAGGACGGTCGGCATAGCCGCTCATGCCAACAAGGTCGAGCAAGCGGTCCGCCTCCGCGCACGCATAGGCCGGCGTCGACCGCCACATGTTGAAAAGCTGGGAATTGTAGGACACCAGAGGGACCTGCACATTCTCGCGCACGGTCATGGTCGGGAATGTCGCTGTGATCTGAAACGTGCGCCCAACACCGAGCCGCCAGATGGCCCGCGGCTTCTGGCCGGTGGTTTCCCGGCCCAACAGATTGATATGGCCACTGTCGGGAATATTCTGGCCATTCAACATGTCGAAACACGTGCTCTTGCCCGCCCCGTTGGGACCGATCAGGGCAAGAATCTCGCCGGCCGCCAGCGAGAAGGACACGCCGCGCACGGCATGCACGCCGCCATAGGACTTGGTCAGCCCCTCGACTGATAGAAGCGTGGGTGCGCCGCTCATTCTGCGCCCTCTATTCGCGATGCCAGAATGGTGGGTTTGGAAGATGACCGTCGCTGCCAGCGAATGGTTTCCAGCATTCCAACGATTCCCTTTGGGAAAGCGACAACAATCAGCACAATGATCGCGCCAAGGACAAGCTTGGACCAGTCGGTCTGGCTGACCAGCCAGATGTTGAGCGCCTTGAAGACGATCGCGCCGATGACCGCGCCGGATACCGTCTCGACGCCGCCGAGCAGCACCATCACCAGTGCATCGACGGACAGCGAAATACCAAGACTATCGGGGAACACACTCCCCTTGAGATACGCGAACAAAGCACCGCCGATGCCAGCGACCGTGCCGGCGATCACAAAGGCCGTCCATTGAATCCGCTTGCCGTCGATACCGATGGCTTCGCTGCGCAAGCCGGAATCTCGCGTTGCGCGCAACGCATAACCGAACGGCGAGAAGACGATGACGCGAAGCGCCGCGACGGCTAGCGTCGCAATGCCAAGGGACAACCAGTAGAAGTGCGTTGGCCCCGCCGCCCAGGCATCGGGCCAAACGCCGAGAATTCCATTGTCACCCCCGGTCACCGCAACCCACTGGAACGCAATCGACCAGACGATCTGAGCGAAAGCAAGCGTCAGCATCGCAAAGTAAACGCCGGACAGCTGAACAGCGAAAAATCCGAACACTGCCGCGCCGAGCAGCCCAAGCAGAGGGCCCAGCAACAGGCACACAATCATTGGCAGGCCCCCGGCCTTGGCCAGAAATGCAACACCATAAGCACCGAGGCCGAAGTAAGCCGCATGGCCAAATGAGGCCAGTCCGCCAACCGACATCAAAAAATGCAAACTCGCCGCAAAAATCACGAAGATCGCAATTTCCGCGCCCACAGTCAGGGCATAGTTGCCACCGACCAGCGGCAACGCCGCTGCCACGATCAGCGCTGCCAGCGCTCCAAAGCGCTCGTTGGTGGTCAGCGGACGCCATGGGCGAACTGTCAGGCCCGGCGTCTTGCGCACCGCGGCTTCGGGCTTGCCGAACAGACCCCATGGCCGCACGATCAGAACAGCGGCCATCACCAGGAACACGAGGATGATGGAGATCTTCGGGAAGATCAGGATGCCGAACGCATTGAGTTCGGAGACCAGCACCGCTGCGACGAAAGCCCCCGTAATGCTTCCGAGGCCGCCGATCACGACGACGACAAAGACGTCGACGATGATGCGCAGATCCATCGCATGATGCACGGCGTCACGCGGGATTTGCAGTGCTCCCCCAAGTGCCGCGAGAAACACGCCGACAGCGAAGACGCTGGTGAACAGCCACTTCTGGTTGACGCCGAGCGCAGCAACCATATCGCGGTCCTGCGTCGCCGCGCGAACCAGAACACCCCACCGGGTGCGGCGGAACAGCAGCCACAACGCGCCGAGCACCGCCGGGCCAAGCACGATCAGAAAAAGATCGTAGGTTGGAATATTCTGGCCGAAGAAATCCACCGCCCCCCGGAAACCGGGCGCGCGGCGGCCCACCAGATCATCCGGCCCCCAGATCAGAACCACGAGGTCCTCGACCATCAATGTCAATCCAAAGGTCGCCAGCAACTGAAACAGTTCCGGCGACTTATAGATTCGCCGCAGCAGCACCATCTCCACCAGCACGCCAAGAACCGCAACGATGAACGCCGCGGCAACAACGCCGCCCCAGAAGCCGAGCGCGCCGGATAACCGCTCAGTCAGCGTGAAGGCGACATAGGCGCCCAGCATGTAGAACGCGCCATGGGCGAAATTAACGATGCGCGTCACGCCGAAGATAATCGACAGACCCGAGGCGACGAGAAACAGCGATGCCGCGCTCGCAAGACCCGTCAGGAACTGAACAAAGTAGAAGCTCATAAGCGATCCGGGGCTGTGAAATGCCGCGGGCGCATGATGCGCCCGCGGTCGTCAGTCTCAATCCTTCGGACGAAGCTTCTCAACTTCCGCATCGCTGGGCAGGAAGTCCGAGCCCTTGCGGTAAGCCGAATTGACCATCACGCCCTTGCCGTCCTTCAGCGCCGTCTTGCCGACAAACGCGCCAAGCGTCGACTGATGATCGATCTTGCGGAATGTGATCTCACCGAACGGTGAGGACATGGAAAGCCCTTCAGCCGCGGCGATCATCTTCTCGGGGTCGTCGGACTTGGCCTTGTTCAGGATCGCAGCAGCGGCCTTGATCGTCTGGTAGCCAACGATCGATCCCAATCGCGGATAGTCGTTATATTTGCCCTGATAAGCTTTCAGAAAAGCATCATGCTCGGGGGTCTTGATGCCGTACCAAGGATAGCCGGTGACGATCCATCCTTCGGGAGTTTCGTCCTTCAGCGGATCGAGATATTCCGGCTCGCCGGTGAGGAACGAGACCACCGAGCGATCCTTGAACAGGCCACGTGTATTGCCTTCGCGGACGAGCTTCACGAGATCGGCCCCGAACGTGACGTTGAGAATCGCCTCCGGATTGGCGCTGGCCGTCGCCTGCACCACCGGACCCGCGTCGATCTTGCCCTGCGGAGGCCACTGCTCGTCGACCCACTGAATGTCGGGTCGCTTCTCGGACAGAAGTTTCTTGAAAACCGCTACCGCCGACTGACCATATTCGTAGTTCGGCGCGATGGTCGCCCAGCGCTTGGCTGGCAGTTTCGCAGCTTCTTCCACCAGCATCGCAGCCTGCATGTAATTGGAAGGACGCAGGCGGAACGTGTAGCGGTTGCCCTTCGACCAGGTGATGGCGTCGGTCAGAGGTTCGGCAGCAAGAAAAAAGACTTTCTTCTGCTTGGCGAAATCGCTGACGGCCAGACCGATATTCGAGAGAAACGTGCCGGTCAGCATCACCACGCCTTCGCTCGACACCAGCTCATTGGCTGCGGTCTGCGCGTCGGCAGGTTTACCACCATCGTCCTTCGAGACAACAACGAGCTTTTTGCCGTTGACGCCGCCTGCGGCGTTGACTTCCTCGACCGCGAGTTGCCAGCCCTTTCGGTATGGTTCGGTGAACGCCGGCAGCAGTGAGTAGCTGTTAATCTCGCCAATCTTGACCTCGCCGCTCTGCGCCATGGCAGACGTCGCCATGCTGCCCAGCATCACAGCCAGACCTGCGCCCAAGAGACTTCCAGAGAGACCGTTCAAAAGACGTTCGCGTCGTAGCATCCCAGACCTCCAATGTTGGCGAGAGCCAACGCTCCGCCGTGACGTCCGTCCATCCCTTCCCTCATCAGGGGACAGCCCGGCTATTCCTCAGATACTTTACGAATGAAACGACTGCTATCGCAGGCCGTCCTCACCCTTGATCTCGTCAATCGTCAGACCGCCGACGCGCGGCAGCGGTCGTCCGCTGTCGGTCACCGCAACGGCAACCATAATTTCGTTTGCACGTGGCGCGTCGTTGATCTGCACTTCCATACCGTCGAAATGACTTCGCACGAATGCTGCATCCTTGTGACCGAGCGGAACATCGAGCGATACTCCCATTCCGCCGCGTTTCTTGGAAGACGGGATCAGCGCCGCGCCCTTGCCGAGCGCTTTGCGGACCGGCGCACCTAGCTTTGGATGCAGGATCGCTGCCGCGTGCTCGAGCTCACCGTTTTCGCCGACCGCTGCTGCCTTGCCATAGCTCTGTACCTTGCTGCCCTCGATCCCGAGTGCCGCAACGGCCCTTGCCGCAAGCAATTCGCCCAATTCTTCGCCAACCGCGATCAGCGGCGCGAGATCCTCAACGTATCTACCCGCGAATGGATTTTCGATCACCGCAATAGCCGCCGCCCGGCGGGTGGGCGGCGACACACCTCGCCCTCCCTCCATCAACGTCTCCTCGACCACGGTGACGATCTTGCGAATGACGGCGCTCATGCAACACATTCTCCCCGAATATCGGTGTCGGCCATCGCAACATGAAGCATATTCTCAGGTCGTTCGGTTGTCCCAGCGCGCGGCAGTTGCACCTCACTATGGAGGTCCTTCAGTCCGACGACCTCCGTCGTGCCTTGCAGATGAAGCGCCACTCCCTCGATCAGTTCCATTGCGAGGAGCACCTGCGCCTTGCTGATACCGGCCCTGAGAGCTTCCGCAATTTCGTGATGCGACAATTTGCCAACATCGCGCGTCGCAAGGCGCCCGCCGAGATCGTTATCGGGCTGAATCTCGTCCGCCGGGCAGCGGACAATCAACGGATGTCCCGGCAGATCGACCGCGTTGGCGATGATCGTCGCGGCGGCATCCGCCTGGGAGGCCGTTCGCGCCAGAACGGTTACCGCATCAGCGATTCCTAACGAAAAGCTGCGACCATGCCATCCGCTGGTGGCGATCCCGCGTATCGTATCGCTGGCCTCAATGACGGTTTTCCCGATCAGGCTGGGAGCAGCTGGATCATCAACTAGCCCCACCGTGAGGCGTTCGTCGTCCGTCAGATGCAGCGCAATGTCGCCGCCGTTATTGACGTAGGCGCGCTTGAGGTCCGCTGACTCGGTCATGGCGCCAAGTACTTCCTCAGCGACCGCACCGGCGACAGCCGCCATCGGCGTGATAAAGGACGCAGCGGCAAATGGCGCGACAGCGGCGTGCATCCGGCGCGCCACGCGGCCTTGCAGCACGCATCTATCTGGATGCACCGCGCGGCGAAGCTCAGGCAACTCATCGCACAGCATATCGAGCAGGCCGGTGAACCGGCGGACCGCGGCTTCATAGGCAGCGCGAACATTATTTGCAGTCCCACGCGCCTCGATAATCAGATCAATAGGTCCATCCTGCAAATGCAGTCGCTTCCCGTCCGCCAGCCATCCGATCCGCGGCAGCCGTGTCATATCTGCCTCGTGGGCTTCAGCGGCGGTGGCTCGCGCAACTCGGTGTTATTTCGGATCGACGACAGCGGCCGCACATGATCCATGTGTCCGCCCAGCGCGGCATAATCCGACAGCCGCAACGTGAACTCGATCGGCGCCACCAGCGCAGGCGTCGGCACATAACCGAAAGCGCCTTGTGGAAGTCGCGTCACATCGACCATGAAGGTGATACCGCCACCTGGCCACACATAGACCGGCGCACCGCCGCAGGTCACCGACGTCAGCGCATCCTTCACCGATCGCGTCAACCGCACCGGATTTTCGGTGACGCCTGATCGGAGCGATCCACCCGCTCCGCCCATGAACAGGACTGTGCACAGCGCCGGCTCGCAATTTTCCTGAATGCGCTCGACAGAGAGCTTGAGATCGGCGGGCATCTCCTTCTCGACCGGCTTCAGCGCCTCGTCGAGTTCGAAATAGGCTGCGTGTTCGCCAGTGGTGCTGACCATCATCATGCGCAAGCCGGACCGCGCTGTCTTGGGATCGAACGGACCAAGCACCGAAAGCGGATCGGAGATATTGGTGCCGCCCCATCCGATGCCAGGTTCGGCTACCTGGAAATAACGCCCTGGCGTCGAACGGCGGCCCTTCATCTTGATGCCGGTGTCAGGAATGTCGAGTAGCTTGCCCGCCTGATGCTCTGAGAGAACGCCAGTAATATGGTCGTCCACCACCACGACCTCATCGACTTTGCCATGCCACTGCTTGGCGAACATGCCGATGGTTGCCGAGCCGCAACCGACGCGCATCCGCTCCTCGGGCACACCATTGACGATTGGCGGATGACCAGCCTGCACCACCACCGTTGCACCGCCATCGACCGTCAATTCAACCGGCTTGCCATTGGACAGATCCATCAGGGCGTCGCAGGTAACACGACCTTCTTTCTTCGAGCCGCCAGTCAGATGATGAACCCCGCCGAGCGAAAGCATCTGCGAACCATATTCGCTCGTGGTGACGTGGCCGACTGCCTCGCCCTGCACCCGCACGGTCGCAGTTTCGGGACCGAGATAGCGATCGGTGTCGATCTTCACCTTGACGCCGCAATAACTGAAGATGCCTTCGGTCACCACCGTGACCATGTCGACGCCATCGACCTCCGACGACACGATGAACGGCGCCGGCTTGTAGTCGGGATAGGTCGTGCCCGCCCCGATGGCGGTGACGAAGACGCCAGCCTCATGAACGATCTTGCCGTCCCAATCGCCGCCGGCCTGAAACGGCACCAGCCTGCCGCCGTGACTTACTGTGCGCTCCAGCACGATATGCGGATCGACGCGCACGAGCTCGCCATTGTTGTTGGCGTAGCGGTCGCACGCCCCGGCCGCACCCGGCTTGATGTAGCACATTACCGGGCAGGCGTCGCAGCGGATCTTGTCCGCTCCGCCGGAAGGGGCAACGGAGGTCGTTTCAGTCAGCATCAACAAACTCACTTGCGAGCCAGCGCGAACTGTCGAACGAGAGCGAAGAATGCCGCAAAGCATAGAAGCCCGCTCAATCTGCCGCAGCATTTGTTCGTATACGAATGATGTTGCGCGCGGACCTGAAAGCTGTCAAGCGCCGCCGCGCGCGAAAAGCCGCGCTGCCGAATAAAAGCTCAATTGCCTAGCATTCGTGTTCACAAAGCGTGCAATGCATCATTCGGAAGAACACCCTAAACACGTTGGCGCATCGCATGCTTGCACGTTTGTATACAAACGGTATCGTCACCGTGAGATACCGCCAGGTTTTGCAATGCAACAGATCGGCCCATGACGAAGACCATGACGCAGACACCGATCCGCCTGACGGTAAACGGCCGGCTCCATAAGGTCGACGCGGCGCCGGAGACTGCGTTGCTGTACGTGCTGCGAAACGATCTCGCATTGAACGGGCCGAAGTTCGGCTGCGGTCTCGGCGAATGCGGCGCATGCACCGTGATCATCGACGGCGTGGCCGCGCGCTCCTGTGTCATCCCAATCAGCGGCTGCGTGGAGCGAGAGATCCTGACGCTCGAAGGCCTCGGCTCTCGTGAGAACGCCGACCCAGTGCAAAATGCTTTTATCGAAGAGCAGGCCGCACAATGCGGCTATTGCCTCAACGGCATGATTATGACCACCAAAGCGCTGTTGATGCGCAACGCACGTCCCTCCGAAAGCGAGGTGCTGGAGGCGCTGCGCTATAATCTCTGCCGCTGCGGCGCCCACATCGAGATTCTGCGTGCGGTAATGCGGGCCGCGGGTCATCCCGCCGAGGCGAGAGACTGATGGCGACAGACGGGCCCTCTCCGCTTTCCGGATCACTGTCCGTCGTCCGTCCCGCATGGTCCGGCGGAGCCGACACCTTCGAAACGTTTATCAAGATCACTGCGGATGGCCTGGTGACCGCCTTCAACGGTCACGTCGATCTCGGAACCGGCATTCGAACCGCCCTCGGGCAAATCGTCGCAGAAGAACTCGATGTCTCATTCGCACGCGTCGTCGTTGTGCTGGGCGACACCTCGCGCGTCCCCAACCAGGGCGCGACCATCGCCAGCGAGACCATCCAGATCACGGCGGTGCCGCTGCGCAAGGCCGCCGCACAGGCGCGTCAGTTTCTGTTGGCGCGCGCTGCCGGTAAACTCGATCTGCCGGAAAGCGAGTTGACGGTCGAGGATGGCCTCATCCGGGGACACAATCAGAGCATTACTTATGGCGAACTAATTGCCGATGACATCATTCGCCTCGATCTTGCCGACGACGTCCCGGTCAAGGCGGTCGAGAGCTACAGGATCGTCGGGCAATCGACTCCGCGCATCGATCTTCCGGCCAAGGCGACCGGCGAACTGGTCTATGTGCATGACGTGCGCGTACCGGGGATGCTGCATGGCCGGGTGGTGCGTCCGCCCTATTCAGGCGTCGATGCCGGTCCTTTTGTCGGGACCAGCCTGATCGCCGTTGACGAGTCGTCGGTGCGCGATATTCCCGGGCTCGTCGCCGTGGTGCAGATAGGCGATTTCGTCGGCGTCGTAACCGAGCGTGAGGAAAATGCCGTCAAGGCCGCGGCTCAACTCAAGGTCACATGGAATCCGACACCGACGCTTCCAAACCTGAGCGATATAGAGACCGCACTTCGCGCCAACCCCAGCACACCCCGCACGTTGCTAGACAAGGGCGACGTGGACAGCGCCATCGCCAGGGCCGAGAAGCAAATCAAGCGGACCTACATCTGGCCCTATCAGATGCATGGGTCGATCGGGCCATCCTGCTCCGTTGCTGACGTTCAGGATGGTTATGTTCGAGTGTGGTCCGGCACGCAAAATCCTCATATCCTCCGCGCCGACCTTGCGCTCCTCCTGAGCCAGCCGGAATCGCAGATCGAAGTGATCCGGATGGAGGCTGCGGGCTGCTACGGCCGCAACTGCGCCGATGACGTGTCGGCCGATGCCGTGCTGTTGTCACGCGCCGTTGGCCAGCCGGTGCGCGTGCAACTGACGCGCGAGCAGGAACACGCGTGGGAGCCAAAGGGCAGCGCGCAATTGATGGACGTCAATGGCGGCTTGCGCCCCGACGGCAGCGTCGCTGCCTATGACTTTGCAACGCGCTATCCTTCGAACGGTGCGCCAACGCTGGCGCTGCTGCTCACCGGGATCATTCCGCCTACCCCGGCTGTCTTTGAGATGGGAGATCGCACCGCGATCCCGCCTTACGACTATGATGCAATGCGCGTCGTCGCGCATGACATGCCACCAATCGCGCGAGCCTCATGGTTTCGCGGCGTCTCGGCGCTGCCGAACACCTTCGCGCACGAATCCTATATCGACGAGATGGCGACTGAAGCCGGGGTCGATCCGATCGAATATCGCCTGCGGTATTTGAAAGACCCCCGCGCCGTCGATCTGGTCAACGCCGTTGCCAAGCGCGCGGATTGGATTTCTCGCCCGCAATGGAAGGAGCCGGAAGCCGAAGGCGACATCGTTCGCGGACGCGGCTTCGCCTATGCGCTGTATGTCCACAGCAAGTTTCCCGGCTATGGCGCCTCATGGTCGGCCTGGATTGCGGATGTTGCTGTCAACAAATCGACCGGCGACGTTAGCGTGACGCGCGTGGTCGCGGGACAAGACTCTGGATTGATGATCAATCCGGACGGTGTACGTCACCAGATCCACGGCAACGTCATCCAGTCCACCAGCCGCGCGCTGATGGAAGAGGTCTCGTTCGATCGCGCCGCCGTGACCAGCCGCGAATGGGGCGCCTACCCAATCATCAAGTTTCCCGACGTTCCGAAGATCGACGTGCTGATGCTGCCGCGACAGGATCAGCCGCCGCTCGGCGTCGGCGAATCCGCGTCGGTCCCCAGCGCTGCCGCCATTGCAAATGCCATCTTTGACGCCACCGGCGTGCGTTTCCGGGAACTGCCGTTTACTCCGGAGCGCATTCTTGCGGGCCTGCGTGGTGACGAACCAGCACCGAAATCCGCGTTACCAGCGACGGCCTCCAAACCACCGGGACAAACCCCGGATACGAACAACCCACTCCTTAGACGCCGCAGCACGTTTGCGACCATCGCGGCAACGTGCGCCGCGCTTGTCGGCATCGCCGCAGCAACGCTGCCATGGCGCTCAATTCCGCCGATCGCACGCCCGGATGCATCAACATATTCGGCAGAAACCATTGTCCGAGGTCGGCAACTCGCCGCACTCGGCAACTGCGCCGAGTGCCATACGAACGTGAATGGAGTTACCAATGCCGGTGGGCGGGCTCTGGAGACACCGTTCGGCATTGTTTACAGCACAAACATCACCCCTGATCCGGAGACCGGAATCGGCGCATGGTCGTATCCGGCCTTCGAGCGCTCCATGCGCGAGGGTATCCATCGCGACGGCCGGCATCTTTATCCGGCATTTCCCTACAATCATTTTGCCAGGACGACCGACGCCGATCTGCAGGCGCTCTACGCCTATCTGATGGCGCAGACGCCTGTGCGCGCGGTCAATCGCGAAACCACGCTGGCGTTTCCCTTTAACTTCCGGCCATTGATGGCAGGCTGGAATGCGCTATTTCATCAGGCGACGGTCTTCGAGGCCGACGCGGCCCAATCGGCGGTCTGGAATCGTGGAGCGTACCTCGTCGAAGGCCTCGGCCATTGCGGAGCCTGCCACACACCGCGCAACACGTTGGGTGCTGAGAAGACCGCCAAGACCTACCTTGCGGGCGGAACGGCGGAAGGCTGGGAAGCACCGCCGCTAACATCGCGCTCGCACGCACCAATCCCTTGGAGTGAAGACGAACTTTTTGCTTATCTGAGAACAGGCATTTCCCGATTCCACGGCGTCGCAGCCGGACCGATGGCTCCAATCGTCAGGGACCTTGCCGCCGTTCCCGACAGCGATATTCGCGCCATGGCGGTCTATCTCGCCTCGTTCAACGACACAACGATTACGCCAGCCGCGCAAGAGGCAATGGCCACACGGCTGGAAACGCTGACAAGCGTTAAAGCTATCTCCGCATCATCCATGGGGGGGCGTATCTATGAGGGCGCATGTGCGGTCTGCCATCAGGTCGGTGGTCCCGTATTATTTGGCAGCAGACCATCGCTGGCGCTGAACAGCAACCTGCATAGCAGCATGCCCGACAATCTGATCCAGATCATTCTGCACGGCGTCGAGACTCCCGTGTCGAGCGATCTCGGCTACATGCCGGCCTTCAAGAACAGTCTCAACGACGAACAGGTGGCAGAGCTTGTGTCCTATCTCCGGCACCAATTTGCCCCGGACAAAGCTCCGTGGACCGACGTCCCTGCGGCGATCGCCCGAATCCGGCAGGCGAACCTGCCGTGAACCGCGCATAAAATCGTCTCCGGTGGCTGGCTGCCTGTGAAAGAGGCAGATATGATCCGGGCATGGCCATAACAGACATTGCTTCCCGAACCTACAACCACGGCTGGCGGCTCGATCCGATCGTGCGCAGCCTGCTGGACACCGACTTCTACAAGCTCCTGATGCTTCAGATGATCCGGGAGTTTTACCCGAACGAGCATGTGACCTTCTCGGTCATCAACCGCACCCATCATGTCCGCCTCGGCGAGGTCATCGACGAGGGTGAACTCCGCGCCCAGCTCGACCATGCCCGTACAGTGCGGTTCGCCAAAAAGGAACTGATCTGGCTCGCGGGTAACACGTTCTACGGCAAGACCCAGATGTTCTCGCCGGATTTCATCAGCTGGCTCGCGACATTCCAGCTTCCGGAATACGAATTGCGCACAGTCGATGGACAGTACGAACTGCATTTCCACGGGCCTTGGACCCACACCACGATGTGGGAGATTCCGGCGCTCGCCATCATCAACGAATTGCGCTCGCGGCAGGCTATGAAGGGACAGGGACGGTTCGTCCTCGACGTTCTCTACGCGCGCGCGAAGGCTAAATTGTGGGCAAAGGTTGAGCGGCTGCGCAAACTCGAAGGACTGCGGCTGTCGGATTTCGGAACACGGCGCCGGCATGGCTTTCTCTGGCAACGCTGGTGCGTCGAAGCCGTCAAGGAAGGCCTCGGTCCGGCATTCACGGGCACGTCCAACGTGCTGCTGGCGATGGACAACGACCTGGAAGCCATCGGTACCAACGCCCACGAACTGCCGATGGTGGCTGCCGCCCTGGCGAACAACGATCAGGAATTGCAGCGCGCGCCCTATCTCATCCTCGACCAATGGCGTCACACCTATGATGGAAATCTTCTGATCGCCCTGCCCGATGCATTCGGCACCAAGGCGTTTCTGCGTGATGCACCCGAATGGGTGGCGGACTGGACCGGCTTTCGTCCGGACAGCGCGCCGCCTATCGCCGCAGGCGAAGAGATTATCCAGTGGTGGAAAGATAAGGGCCGCAATCCGAAGGAAAAGCTTTTGATCTTCTCTGACGGCATGGATGTGGGATCGATCGAGGAAACCCATCGCCACTTTGCCGGACGCGTCAGGACAAGCTTCGGCTGGGGCACCAATCTCACTAACGACTTCGTAGGATGCGCACCGGATGGCACCGCCGATCTCGATCCGATCTCGTTGGTCTGCAAGGTCACGGCGGTCAACGGACGGCCGGCTGTGAAACTCTCGGACAACCCCGAAAAGGCGACAGGCAATCCGGCCGAGATCGCGCGCTATCTGCGCGTGTTTGGAAATGCGGGCCGCGTCCGCAGCGCTGTTCACGTCTAGCTATTGTCGACGAAAAACGTGCATTTACCATGTCTCACCGCTCGTGACGGCGCGATTTTCATTTGCAGCCATCGCGTGTAGCTTGCGTTTGAATACTGCATGTGACGCGCGCTTTTGCGCGATTAGAAGGGGACAAGTAGTGAAGATCACCGTCAATATCGACTGCACACCCGAAGAAGCCCGCGAATTCCTTGGATTTCCGAACATTCAGCCGATGCAAGAAAAGGTGATGAAGCAGATGGAGGACAATCTGCTCGCCGGCATTGCCGGCATGTCACCGGACGCAATCCTACGCAACTGGATGTCGTTCAATCCTGAAAAGATCGGTGACATGTTCAAGATGTTCGGGGGAATGGCGGGCGGTGCGGCTAAAAAGTGAGAGCGGCGTCTACAGCGATACCGCGTAGACTTCGTACTCCTCCCGAACCGTCTCGATATGATCGCGCATCGCATTGGCTGCCCCGACCTTGTCGCCACGCATGATGGCGATAACGACCCTGTCGTGCTCGACATAGGATTTGGCGAGACGTCCGAGATTCCTGAATTGCGCACGACGAAACGGCTGAACCCGGACCCGCGTCGCGAGCGTCATATCGGCGACATAACCGTTTTGCGATCCGGCATAGATGGCGTTGTGGAAGGCTTCATTCGCCTCATGGAAGAGTTGCGGATTGCCTTCATAACTCAGCAGCCGCAATCGTTCATGCAGGCCCTCCAGCTCGCGGCGCTGAATCACCGGCATACGCTCGGCGGCTAGCCCGGCGCACAACGCCTCAAGTTCGGCCATTGCTTCGAACATGGCATTGAGTTGCTCGATGGTCGGCCTCGCCACCACCGCACCCCGATGCGGACGTGAATCCACAAGACCGCTCGCGGCGAGCTGCCGCAGCGCCTCACGCACCGGCGTGCGCGATACATTGAAGCGCCGCGCAATGTCCGATTCATCGAGCGATGAGCCCGGCTCAAGCGCCCCGCGCACGATGTCGTCGGCAAGCTGTAACCGCAGTTCTTCCGCGAGCGTACGCTTTCCCGGCGCGACGCCTGCGCGCACGAAAACTGTCCCCTGCTCGTTGGCGTTGGGCGCCTCAGCAGTCAATCCTTGTGACATTTCCGGCTCGAAAATCATGGCTTATCGTCGATGAGACTGACATGGGCCGCGACGATTCGCCAACCTTCCGGAAATCGCATCCAAGTCTGCATCTGCCGCCCGACCCTGCCGGGCGCCGATGACCGATAGAACAGCGTCGAGGCAACGGCGGTATCGCGACCGTAGGTCGTGACAACTGTCTGTGCGAGATCGCGCATCAGGCCCGCTGGATTCCGCGCGGCACGAAACGCGGCGATGGCCTCGTAGCCATAAAGATTCTCACCGATTCCATAACGCAGAGTCCGGGAATCCCTGCGAAACAGCGCATCGAGAGCGGCGACGTCGTTCGTCGTCAGCGCTTTTTCGTAGCCCGCAAAGGCCTCGCTGACTTCAGCGACCACATCGGGCAAATCGATCTCGGTTATCATCATCAAAACCCCGCCGGCCGCGGCGCCTGAGCGACGCCGGCCTGCTCCAGCGCGTAAGCAACGCGTAAGGCTACATCCTCGCGCCAAGGCGCGGCAATCACCTGAACACCAATCGGCATCGGATCAAGCGGAATCGGCACCGCCACGACGGGAAGCCCGATAAACGAAATCGGCTGGGTATGAATGCCGATGTTGGGCCGGACGGGCAATTCGACTCCATCCAGCAAGAATGTCGCTTGGCCAAGTTTCGGCGCGATGCATGGCGTCGCAGGCGCAAGAATCACATCGACGGTCTTGAACAACTCCAGCACCCGGTCATGGTACCAGCGGCGGAATTTTTGAGCGCGATCGACGAACGGCGCAGGAATCATGGCTCCAGCCAGCAGGCGGTCGCGCACCGCCGGATCGAAATCGTTCGGCCGGGTCCGCAACCGGTCAAGATGCAGCGACGCTCCTTCGCAAGTCGAGATCACATAGGCGGCTGCACGGGCCCTCGCCGCCTCCGGAATCTCTACTTCGCGAGTGACGGACAGGGCCTTGGCGACGCGCGTCATCGCCTCCCGCGCCTCGGGGAAAAGGTTCTTCTTGAAATATCCGCCGGCGACAGCAATCCGCAGATCGCCAATTCCCTTCACCAGCGATGACATCGCAGGTTCGACTGGACGATCGACGCATGCCGCGTCCTCTGCATCGGGTCCCTGCATCGCGTCGTAAGCCAACGCCAGATCGCGCGTCGTTCGCGCGAACGGACCGAGATGATCGAAACTCGCAACGAACGGAAACGACCGCGCGCGGGACAGCCGCCCGTAGGTGGGTTTCAAACCGAAGATGCCGCAGAACGACGACGGCACGCGAATGGAGCCGTTGGTGTCGGATCCCAGCGCGAGCGGCACCAGACCGCCGCCAACCGCTCCGCCCGAACCGCCCGACGAGCCGCCGGTCATCCGGGTCAGATCGTGTGGATTGCGCGACGCCCCGTCATGAACATTCTCGCCGGTGAAGTCGTAGGCATATTCACCCATGTTGAGCGCGCCGACCAGCACCGCGCCTGCGGCCTCCAGCCGTTCGATCAACTCCGCATCGCGCTGTGACGGCAGCCGGTCGCGATTGATTTTCGAACCCGCGCGTGTCGGCAGCCCTGCGATGTCGAACAAATTCTTCACGGCGAACGGCACGCCGGCCAGTGGACCGATTTTTCCACCACTGGCAATTGTTGCATCGATTTTGGCCGCAGTCGCCCGTGCGCGTTCCGCAATCACATCGGTAAACGAGTTCAGTTTCCCGTCGTGCGCGGCGATACGCGCCAAGGCATTGTTGGTGGCATCGAGGGCCGACACCTTCCTCCCAGACACGGCATCGGCAATCGCCGACGCCGAGGACCATTCCGCGTCACTCATGCTGATACTTTCAGGCCTCATACATACTGGCCGGCTCGATCTCGTCGGGCAGCGGGAACTCCTGCACCAACTGCGCCATCTTCAGCGTGACATTGAGGTTTGCACGAACGGCAGGCTTCCAGGCCGCATCGATCGGCAGCGCAAGAACATTGGCTACGGTATCAATATAGTCGTCCAACGGTTCGGTCGGCATGCTTTTCTCTTACTCCGGAGCGTACTCTATTCAGCCTCAATGAGCGGGAAGCGGCGGATGTGGAATTGCTGACAGCAACTCGCGAGTATAGGTATCCTGCGGCGCATCCAGCACCTTTTCCGTTTCGCCCTGCTCGACGATTCGACCGCCCCGCATCACAATGACACGGTCGCATAGAAGCCGCACTACATTCAAATCGTGCGACACGAACAAGTAGCTCATTCCCATCGACTGCTTGAGATCCTGCAACAGATTCAGCACCACCGCCTGCACCGAAACATCGAGCGCAGCGGTCGGCTCATCCAGAATGATGAGATCGGGTTTCAGCGCGATGGCCCGTGCGATCCCGACGCGCGCTTTCTGGCCACCGGACATCTGGTGCGGAAAGCGATCCAGCAATGACACCGGCAATCCGACCTGTTTCGCCAGTTCCTCGCACCGCGCCCGCAACGCGGCGCTTCCCTTGATGTCACCGAGTTGCATGATGGGATCGGCGATAGCCCTCGCCGCCGTGAAGCGAGGATTGAGGCTGTCGGTCGGATCCTGAAACACCATCTGGATGCGCTTGCGTAGCGGCAGCCGCGCGAACGCATTCGGCGGAATAGCGCCGATGTCCTCACCGTCGAAAACAATGCGACCGTCGGTTTGCCCCAGCAACCGCATCACCATCATCGAAGTGGTGGACTTTCCGCAGCCGGATTCGCCGACAAGACCCACACTCTCGCCGCGCGCGACCGAGAAGCTGATGCCATCAACAGCGCGGAACTGCTCAGGCTCGATCGGCGGTTTGCGACCGAACAGCGCCGCCAGTGACCGGGTCACGCCTTGGCGGGGATATTCCTTGATCAGCTTTTCCACCACGAGAAGCGGCGCGCCTTCTGCCTGCACAGCCGGAACCATGGGCATTGCCGGGGGCAAGGCCGCCCGGTCCTCATCAGACAATAGATCGCGCAACGATATCCCGAGCCGAGGAGTCGCCTTCATCAGCTTGCGTGTATACGGATGTTCAGGCTTGGCGAAAATATCTTTCGACAATGCCGTCTCGACTACGTTGCCCTTCTCCATCACAACCACGCGGTCGCAATAAGCGGCCGCGAGACCGAGATCATGGGTAATGAGAATGGTGGACATGCCGCGGCTTTTGGTCAGTTCGACGATCAGGTCCATCACGGCCTTCTGCGTGGTCACATCGAGCCCCGTGGTCGGCTCGTCCGCGATTAGAAGTTGTGGATTGCAGGCCAGCGCCAGCGCGATAACGACACGCTGGCACATACCGCCGGACAGTTCGAATGGATAGGCATGATAGCGCTCGCGCGGACGGGCAATCTTGACCTGCTCCAGCGCCTCGATCGCCTTCTCGCCGCGATCGTTGACAGTAAACTGCTGTACGTGCTGGCGCAGCACGTCCTCAATCTGATCTCCAACCTTGCGGATCGGGTTGAGCGCCGCGCGCGGATTCTGAAAGATCATCGAAATTTCGCGACCGCGCAGGTCGCGCATCGCGTCCTCGGAGGCGTTCTTGATGTCGATGCCGGAGAACATGATAGAACCATCGGCAATCTTGCCGGCACGGTCGAGAATGCGCATTACCGCATAGGATGTGACGGATTTTCCAGATCCAGATTCGCCGACGATCGCGAGCGTCTCGCCCTTGGCAACACTGACATTGACATGCTGGACGGCACGAACGATGCCGTGGCGGGTGGCGAATTCAACGGTGATATCTTTCACATCAAGCAGAGGAGTTTCAGCCATTGAGTCATGTCCTCCGCTGCGGGTCGACAATATCGCGCAGGCCATCACCGAGCAGGTTGAAGCAGAACACGGCGATCATCAACGCAAGGCCGGGAAAGAATGCAATCCACCACTCGCCAGACACCATGAAGGTCGCGCCTTCCGCGACCATGATGCCCCACTCCGCTGTCGGCGGGCGCACGCCGAGGCCGATGAACGACAGTCCGGCGGCGTTGAGAATGGCGTAGCCCATAGTCAGCGACATCTGTACGATCATAATCGGCATGATGTTCGGCAGAATATGCCCGAGCAGGATGCGATACTCGCCGTTGCCGGACAGCCGCGCCGCCTGCACAAAGCCCGCATCACGGCGGACATTGGCCTCCGCGCGCGCAACCCGGACATACAGCGGGAAGTTCACGATTGCGGTGGCGATGATGATGTTCTGTACGGTGTTGCCGAGCGCGGCGACGATACCCATCGCCAGCACGAATAATGGAAACGCCATAATGGTGTCGGAGATTCGCCCGACAATGCGGTCCGTCCAGCCGCCGAAGTAACCAGCGGCGATGCCGGCGATACCGCCCATGAGAAACACCAGCACAACCGAGGCTGCCGCGATAAAGAAGTCCAGCCGGGTTGCGACGACGACACGGCTGAGAATATCGCGGCCCAACTGGTCCGTTCCGAACCAGTGCGCGGCCGATGGCGGCTTCAGCGCCTGTGCCGTGTTGCTGGCGAGGGGGTCGTAAGGCACGATCCAGGGACCGAAGATCGCCAAGAACACAATAAGGATAAGAAGCCCGAATGCGAACGCCGTAACGAGGTTTTCGCCAAGAATGTAGCGCGCATGTTGGAGCGTTGCGGCAAAGCCTGAGGCTTGGGGCGGCGACGGAGCTTCGGCGACAGGGGCGACGGTACTCATCCTTCCAACCTCACGCGTGGATCGATGACGCCGTAAAGAATATCGATGACCAGATTGAGCAGCACGTACATCACGGCCATGGTCAGCACGAAGCCCTGCACCGGGGCGAAGTCAGACGAGATCAGCGCCTCGACGGCATAAGAACCGATACCGGGCCATGCAAAGACCTTCTCCACCAGCACGTTAGCGCCCAGTAGGAACGAGAATACCATGCTGAGGGTCGTAATCACCGGCAGCATCGCGTTGCGAAACGCGTATGTCACGATGACCTTCGATGGCGACAACCCGCTGGCGCGCGCGGTACGCACAAAGTCCGACGCCAGCACCGCGAGCATGGACGCGCGGGTCATGCGCGCGATCGGTGCCAATGAGAAAATTGCAAGTGTTGCAGCAGGAAGGATCAACTGGCTGAGTGCGGACCGGAACGTCTCGAATTTACCGGAGAGAAGACTGTCGATCAGATAGAATCCCGTGATTCGTGGCGGCGTGCTAGCAAAAACATCAAGCCGTCCGAGCGGCGCGGGCGACCAGCCGAGCTTGAAATAGAAAATATAGACTAGCACCAGTCCGGTAAAAAAAACCGGCAGCGACACGCCAGCGGTCGTCAGCACGCGGCAGAGATGATCGATCCACGACCCGGGTCTGGTTGCGGCGAGGATGCCAAGAGGAATCGCAATGGAAATTGCGATCAGCAGTCCGATCAACGTCAGTTCGGCAGAGGCCGGCAAACGATTGCGGATTTCGGTCGCCACCGGCTGGCCGGTGGTCAACGAATTCCCCAGATCGCCTTTCGAAAGATCCACCGTGTAACGCACGAACTGCTCGATCAGGGGTTTGTCGAGTCCGAGCTGCTTGCGGATCTGCTCGATCGCTTCCTTGGTCGCCGCGGGACCGGCAAAATACGCCGCCGGATCGCCTGGTAGCGCCCGAGTCAGAAGGAACGTGACGATCACGACCCCGATCAGGCTCGGGATCGCGAACGCCAGCCGTTTTCCGATCATCCCGAGCATGAGCCCGCCCTCGCCCTGTTACGCCTTCACCAAAGCGCGATAATCGAGACGGCGGTGGAACCAGTACTGATAGCCCGAGATATTCTTCTGCATCGCGACGTTGACGTAGGGCTGATAGAGCGGAATACGCGGAATGTCTTCGAACGCGAGATCGACGAAGCCCTTCACGTCCTTGTTGTAAGTCGCAGTATCACCGATTGCAGCAGCATCCACCGCGCTGTTGATGAAAGTATCCATCTGAGGCGATTTGTAACTCATCGTATTGAAGATCGAATTCTTGCCGCTGTAACACCAGATGAAGAAGTACTCCGGATAATCGAGCCAGCCCGAGAACACATTGGTGTAGAGCGGCAGGACTTTCTTGTTCAGCTCCGTGCGCCAGTTGGCGCCAGGAATCTTGTTGATCGTGGTCTTGATGCCGATCTGGCCAAGGCTTTCCTGCACGAGAATGCACAGCGGCTCATTGACGCCGGCGAAGCCGAGGTCGAATGAGATCGTCGTCTCGAAACCGTTGGGATAACCGGCCTCAGCCAGCAGCGCCTTGGCCTTGGCAAGGTCGGTGTTATACTTGTGAGGCTGCGGCCACGCGACTTCGGTTGGACCCGTTCCGCCAAACATCGGCTTGGCAAGGCCGAACAATACCGCATCCATGATCTTCTGATACGGCAGCGCGTAAGCTACCGCCTGACGCACCTTCGGATTGTCGAACGGCGGCTGCGTCACATTCATGCCGATGTACTGAATACCGTTCGAATACGGCGTCGAGACGATGTTGAGCTTGCCGGAATCCTTCAATTCGACGAAATCCTTGTTCGGCAGATCGTAGGAGATGTCGGCATCCCCGCGTTCCAGCAGCGCGCGGCGATTGCCGGATTGCGGCACCATGCGCCAGATCACGCGCTTGATTTTCGGCAGCGGACCGCCGACCCAGTTGTCGTTGCGCTCCATCACCACTTCGGTGCCGGCCGTCCAGCTCTTGACCTGATACGCGCCAGAGCCAGCCGTGTTCTGCTTGGTGTACTCGAGGCCCCACGGATCTTTCTCGGTGGCGCTTTTCTTCACCAGTTCGGAATTGACAATGCACGGCACGATCACCGCGAGATCGGGAATCGTCAGCCGATCCTTCTTGGCGAAATCCACGCGCACGGTGTTGTCATCGACCACGACGAACTGCTCAGGCTTGGTGAGCGAACCTGCCGCCATCTGGAAGGTCGGGAATCCCCCGACGCTGACCGCACGATCCAGCGACCACTTGACGTCCTTCGCCGTCACCGGCGCGCCGTCGTGGAACGTAGCCTTCTTCTTCAGCTTGAACGTCACCGACATGTCGCCGACGTTCATGTCCTCTGCAAGTTCGGGCTTGAACTTGTCGCGGTCGTAATACGGCACGCCGTTGGCGCCGGTTTTCATTTCATGGGTGATGAGCCGGTCATAGCAATTCCACGAGACCTCGTAGCCGGGCACGTTGGTGCCCACGCCGTGAATGTCGAGATTGTTGGGGCCGCTTTCGGAAACGATCAGCAGCGTTTCGGAGCGGGCATCCGCCTTGGCGGACGACCAGATCGCCGGTCCCGGTATTGCCGCACCGGCCGCGGCCCCTGTGACCGTCTTCAAAAAATCGCGACGCTTCATGATGCTCTCCACCCCGTTGAGACTTCGCTGGGGGGAACTTCGCAAGCATCGTGCCAAATCCTAAGAGTCTCTTAAAAATAGGATCAAGCTACTGAAAATGATGCGATTTCATAAAACTGATAAAGGCGGCGACGTCTTTGAGTTCGCCTGAATTGCATACAAAGTCGAGCATTTGCACAAAATATATGCTGATATTTTTGATGCATAATTCTGCACCGCCCTAGGACGACGGCGGAGATGTCTCCAGCGCGCTACTGCAGGCGGGACGGATATGTCCCACCCAACCAAGGCAGCCACCCGGATTCACAGATCGAAGAAAACGGTTTCCTTGTCGCCCTGCAGATGTACGTCGAACCGATAGGCCACGACGGCGCCCTGCTCCCGCCTTGCAATCAGTGTCCCACGGCGTTTCGCCGGGACCAGCGCAAGGACTGGGTCGGCAGCGTTGGCGGCCTCCTCATCCTCGAAATAAATCCGCGTGATCGCCTGCTGCGTCATGCCGCGCGCGAAGATGGCGAGAAGAACATGCGCTGCCTGCGGCTGGCCGCTAGGTCCGGGCACCGGACCGGGCCTGATGGTGTGGAAGGAATACCCGCCATTGGCATCGGCCCCGCAGCGGCCAAAACCCTTAAAGGCTGCGTTAGGAAGCGCGCGTGTATCCTGCGGATCGGCAAAACGGCCCTGCGCATCCGCCTGCCAGATTTCGAGCATGGCATCCGGAATAACCGCACCGGCACCATCGAACACCTGACCGACAATGCGAATACGCTCACCGGAAACATCCGGTGTGACCAGATCGTTGCTGAAGGCGTCGTTCCATTGGTAGTCGCGGCTCGGTGTCAAACCGTACTTGAAATAAGGACCGACAGTCTGAGATGGCGTGATGTTGCTCATCAGTCGCGATCCAAAGGCGTAGCGTTGCGCCCGCGCAGCACGATGTCGAAGCGGTAACACAACGCCCAATCAGGCTTTGTATTTTCCAGATCGAAACTCGACACCATTCGCATACGCGCCTTCTCGTCCATCACCGAATTAAAAATCGGATCGTAGGCAAACAGCGGATCGCCGGGGAAATACATCTGCGTCACCAGCCGCGAGATAAACGAATGGCCGAACAGCGAGAAATGGATATGCGCCGGCCGCCACGCATTGGGATGATTGCCCCACGGATACGCGCCGGGCTTGATGGTGACGAAGCGATAATAGCCCTCGCTGTCAGTCTGCGCGCGGCCCGCGCCGGTAAAGTTCGGGTCGATCGGCGCTGGATGCTGGTCCACGACATGAATATATCGTCCGCACGCGTTCGCCTGCCATATTTCCAGCAGCGTATGGGGTACGCCCCGCCCATCTTCGTCACGCACATGACCATGAACGATAATGCGCTCGCCGAGCGGTTCGCCCTTGTGCTGGATTGTCAGATCGTTGTCGTTCGGGCGCACCGTCTCGTGGCCGTACACCGGACCGGTCAGTTCCGATAGCGTGTGCGGAACGATTACCAGCGGCTTGGTCGGCGAGCGCAACACCGTGCTCTTGTATGCCGGCGACAGCCGGGGCGCATGGGCGGCGTTGCTTTCCCGCGGATAGATCAGGGTCATCAACAGCCCCTTTTTTACGACATCAAGAGTTTAAATTTTTCGCGCCACATCACACATTATCAATGATCAACATCAATGACCAATCGCAACAAGTTCATAGGCAGATTATCGTCAGGCATTCATTTTTCTGGCCAACTCTCGCGGCCGGTTCAGTGAATTCCCACGCCAAGCAACTTGTTCACCAAGGGTTCGTCCGATTTCAATTCCGCCGATGCCCCTTCCCAGACCGAACGGCCACGCTCCACCACAATAACGCGGTCAGCGAAATTAAGCGCACGCTCGATCTGCTGCTCCACCAGGAGGATGGTCATATCCCCGCTGGTCGCGAGCATGGAGATCGTTTCCATCAACTGGTCGCAGATCACCGGTGCCAAACCCTCGAGAGGTTCGTCCAGCAGCAGGATCGATGGCTTGCCCAGCAGGGTCCGCGCCATCGCAAGCATCTGCTGTTCCCCTCCCGACAATTGAAGCCCGTAGTGCCGACGCCGCTCCGCCAGCCGCGGAAACATGTCATAAGCCTCGGAAAGCGCGCTTCGTTCCCGTGTCTTCAAACCTGTCGCAAGATTCTCATCCACTGTCAGCGAGCGGAAAATATCGCGGGTCTGCGGGACGTATCCCATTCCACAGAGCGCCCGCGCCGATGTTCGAAATCTACTGATGTCCCGCCCATCGGCAAGAATGCGGCCCTGATGCTGTGTCGAAAGCCCCATCAGGGTGGCCAGCAGCGTGGTCTTGCCGACACCATTGCGGCCGAGGATCGCAAGCCGGCCTCCGGCCGGAACGTCGAACGACATCTCCGACACGATCTGTGTCTGGCCATAGCCCGCGCTCAGGCGCTCCACTTCAAGCCGTATGGCTGGCATCGGCATAGCTCCCGAGATAGGCCCGGCGCACTTCGTCGTCTTTCGTCACATCCGCCGGACTGCCTTCGAAGATGAGGCGGCCATTTGCGAGCACAAGCACGCGGTTTGCAAACCTGAAAACGAGGTCCATGTCGTGATCGATCATCAAAACAGCGATGTCCGGCGGCAGGCGATTGATTGCTTCAAGGATTTTCGGCGCTTCATCGTGGGGCACGCCCGCGGCCGGTTCATCCAGCAGCAAGACCTTCGGCGTCAGCGCGAGGCCGATCGCGAGATCAAGCAGGCGCTGCTGGCCATAAGCAAGCCTGGAGACTGGAAAATGAAACAAATGGGCGATGCCGAGTATGGCCAGAATATGCATCCATTCGTCGCGCACGTCGGGCGCAAACGTCGCCGCCGACAAGAAGCGGCGCGTCATGCCTTTGCGCTGCATGACCGCCAGCGCGACATTCTCGGCGACCGTCAAACTCGTAAAAAGACGGGTGATCTGAAAGGTCCGCGCCAGTCCCCGCTGTACCCGCCCGGGAATCGAGACCGCTGTGACATCATTGCCCTCAAAGAAAACACGGCCCTCAGAAGGGGCGAGACCGCCGGAAATTACATTCACCAGTGTGGTCTTGCCCGCACCATTGGGACCAATCAGCGCAACGCGATCCCCCTTGCCGAGATCGAACGATACGTCCCGGTTGACATGCAGTCCACCAAAGGATTTCGAGACATTGCGCAATTCGAGCAGCGGGCTCATCGCATAGGCCTCCGCCGCATATGCGATGTCCAGAGCGAAGCGACACCATATCCGATACCGCGCGGCGCGAAGATCACGATAACGATCAGAAGAACCCCCACCAAAGTCATCCAGTGAAATGGATTTGCCGCCGAAACGATGTGCTCGAAGATCTGAAAGATCACCGCGCCGGCCAGTGCGCCCCAAAGATTCCCGGCACCACCCAGCACCAGCATGATGAGAACCTCGGCGGATCGCTCAAAACTCACGCTGTCGAGACCGACGACCCCGGTGTTGATCGCCATCAGCGCTCCGCCGAGGCCCGCAACCACGCCCGATACGCCGTACATGATGACAAGCCGCGGATAGGGTGATGCCCCGATCATCAACGCCCGCAAGCCGTCATCCTTGATCCCGCGGCACAACAGGCCGAAGGGGGAACGCACAAACCGCAGCAGCAGGGTCATGACAATCGCAAGCGTTATCAGCGAAAAGATGTACGAGGTGCGGCTGTACATATCGAACGAAAACATTCCGAAAATCGGCGCAGGCGTGATGCCGGACAGACCATCACTGCCACCAGTCAGCGATGACAGCTTGTTCGCCAGCGAACTGACGAGCTGGCCGATGGCGATCGAGAGAACGAGCTGCGGCAGTCCCTGAAATCTTGTGATCAGCGCGCCTGAGACCAGCCCCATCAACATTCCAGCCAATGCTCCTATCGCCAATAGAACCAACGGGTTTGTGATGCCTGCGATACACGCGTTACCCACCGCGTAGGCACTGACGCCGAACAACGCGGCCTGCCCCAGCGTCGCGACCCCGCAATAACCGGTGACGAGATCAAGTGACAAAACCAGAAATGTGATGCTAATCAGCCTTGTCAGAAACGCGAGATCGTCGGGAAACGCGAAGTATCCTATGGCGCCCAACGCCACGACAGTCAGCAGACCAATGGCCTCCGGCTGAAACGGAATCCCCCGCCGGGGTACATCGTATCTGACGATCTGCTCGGTCATGTCAGTGCGCTCGCCCGAGAAGACCACGCGGGAACAGAAACACGGTGAAAATCACGGCGAGATAAAAAAAGAACTCTCCGTACTCCGGCGCGAGATACTTTCCGGTGGTGTCCGCGAGACCAAGAAATAACGAGGCTGCGAGTGCGCCGAGAATCGAGCCCGCGCCGCCGACCGACACAACGACAAGAAATGTGACCATGTAGCGCAGCGCGTAAAACGGCTCGATAGGCAGCATCTCCGCGCCGAGAACGCCGCCGAACGCCGCCAGCCCCACCGCGAGCGCAAAGGTCGCCGAATAGATCCATTGGGTGCGGATACCGAGAGATTCCGCCATGTCGCCGTTATCGACCGCCGCGCGCATTCGCACGCCAAACTCGGTCTTGTCGATCAGCAGCCACAGCAGCAACGCTGTCACCGCGCCGCAGGCGATTACCAGCAGCCGATGCGTGGGGATCATGCGAAAGCCGAGATCGAAGGGACCGCTCAAAGCCGCTGGCACCGGAATCGATTTCGATGTCGGGCCCAAGACAAAGTTCGCGAGGCCGATGACGACGAATGTGATCCCGATAGTCAGCAGAATCTGAGTCAGGGCCTCGGATCGGCGGTAGATGCGACGATAGAGCAGAACCTCGAAGGGGATCGAGATGATGATCGTGCCTATCACGGCCAGCACGATGGCAACCGGATAACTGATGCCGAGCGTCTTCAATGCATAAGATGCAAGGTAACCGCCGATCATTGCGAATGCGCCGTGCGCCAAATTCACGACGCGCATCAGCCCCATCATGATCGAAAGACCGATGGAGATCATGAACAGCACCATCCCGTAGGACAGCGCATCGAGCCCGATGCTCAGCGCGGTCAGCATCGGTGCCGCCTCACGCACGTTCTCTGACCGATATCACCATCGGATACAACGCGCCGCCCATCGATAAATTGCGGAGATCGCGGATCGCTGGGCATCGCTATGTTGGTCCGCTGACTGGATGACAATGCAATTGGCGCGAGCATACTCGCACCAATCTCCACCTAACGGCAGGGTTCAGTTCTTGACCAGCGCCCAATCCGGCTGAGCCTCGAACGTCTGAATTTCCTTGTTGATCAGCTTGCCGTCCTGCTTGGTCACTTCGCGCAGATATATGTTCTGCGTGATATGGCGCGTTGCCGGATCAATCGAGACCGGGCCACGCGGGCTGATCCACTTCATGCCCTTGACCGCAGCCACAGCCTTTTCTGGATCGCGCTGGCCGTTGGTTGCCTCAATCATCTTGTAAATAACACGAGCTCCATCGTAGGCCGCGACCGAGGTCATCGTCACCTTGTCATCCGGCATGCCGGTTTTGGCGAGGCGCTCGAGAAACGCCTTGTTTTCAGGAGAAGCATGCGACAACGCGTAGTGGTAAGTGGACAGGAGACCGATGCTGTTGTCGCCAAGGCTTGGCAGGTCGGATTCGCTCAGCACGTCACCCAGCGAGATCAAACCGACATTTGCCGACTTAAGGCCGTTATCGATGTACGACTTCACAAAGCTCACGGTCGGGGGACCGGCGGGAAGAAACGTGAAAATCGTATCGGCGCCGGAGTTCTTGATACGCTGCATGATCGGACTGAAGTCCGTGGTATTGATCGGCATGCGAATCGCTTCGACGATCGTTCCGCCTTCCGACTCGAATGTCTTCTTGAAGGCCGCTTCGGCATCGATACCGGGACCATAATCGGTGACAGCAATCACGACCTTCTTGGCACCCTTGACCTTCGCAACTTTTGCGGCAGGCACCGTGTTCTGCCACATCGTAAAGGAGGTGCGGACGATATACGGACTTTTCTCAACGATGACCGACGTCGCCGCGTTGAATACGACCATTGGGGTCTTGGATTCTTCGAGCAGAGGCGCGACCGCCAATGCATCGGGCGTGAAATAGAAGCCCGCGAGATATTGCACCTTGTCCTTGACCAGAAGCTCCTGGGCAAGCGCCTTGGACTTGGCCGGATTGGGCGATTCCTCATCGCGATAGATGAATTCGACATCATGCCCCGCGACCTTGGAGCCATGCTCCGCCACCCAGGCTTCGATGCCAGCCTTGAAATTCTGGCCGAACAACGCAAACGGCCCGGACATGGTGCCGATGACACCGACCTTGATCACATCGGCGCAGGCCGCACCAGACATCAAGCCGGCAGTCGCCAGCACGCATAAGAATTTTGCCGCCTTGTTCATCTCTGCCCCCGCTCCGGTTTGTTTTGCCTTAGCTTACGTCATGCCCGTTGTCGCAGCAAAATATCTCGAAAGGCTCGCTTAACTCCCGTTCGGGGTCGGGAAGCGTTCGGTTTTGGCATTTTTTGCACGGGCGCATAGCAGCCTATCAGGTCCGCATCGATTGCGTCCCTGAAGAACGGATCGTCCTGCAGTGCAAAAAAGCCGCATGGGCCGGGTCGATGGCGGAGCAATCCCGAGCGAATTGGGAGGGACATGAAGGAATGCGGACTACCGTGGGACCGCCAATCCAATCTCAGACGATGGCCATACCTGTGGGTCACTGAAATGAGCAACATTCCGTCCCGGCGGTCCCGCGTCTTGAGATCGCGCGATTCGGCAACGGTCTTTTATTAGGGCAATCCGGTCAAGCCGGATTGCCCTCCTCATATCCGCTATCAGCGGCCGGTAAACTTCGGCGCACGCTTGCTGTTGAAAGCCTCTACGCCCTCTTTGAAGTCATCCGACTGCCGCAACCGGCTATAGCAATGGCCTTCCAGTTCGATGGCGATGGCGAGCGTCGAATCTTCCGTATCGTTCAGAAGTTTCTTGGCGGTGCGCTGCGCCAACGGCGAGAAAGTGCGAAGTTCATCGACAAGCTTATCGGTGGCTTTCTCCAGATCGCCATCGGGAACGCACTCCGTGGCGATGCCCCATTCCTGCGCCTGCTTGCCGGAAATGCGCTTCGACCGCATCACGATGTCCTTGGTGCGCGTGATGCCGATCATCTTCTGCAGCCGGGCGGAACCGCCTGAGCCCGGAATCTGGCCTAGCTTCTGCTCAGGAAGCGCATAAAGGGTGGTCTCCGATGCGATCCGGAAATCGCAGGCCAGCGACAGTTCAAATCCGACGCCGAAGCAATAGCCGCGGTTCGCGACAATCACCGGCTTGGCGCAACGTGCCGGAGCAGCGATATTCCACGCCAGCTTCGACACATGCTCGGGCGTTGCTTCCATAAAGCCGCCGATATTGCCGCCGCTAGAGAAATGCTCACCGACCGAGCGGACCACAATGATCCGCACCCGCGCATCTTCGTCGAGAATCTCGAACACCAGCCGAAGCTGATCGCGCTGCGGCATTACGACGATATTGTAGGGCGGCCGGTTGAGAATGATATCGGCGCGCTCGTGGGCTTCATCGATCTCGACCTGGAAGCCATCGAGCTTGGCGAGCCGCGGGTCGGCAAAAACATAGGGTGACGGCATTCAGGATTTCCTTCTGTTGTAATTCAAAGATCAAGCCGCATTCGACGGCGGCGCGCGTTCAGGTTCGTATTCACCGGAGATCAGCAAGCGGCGAAGCAATTTGCCCACGGGGGATTTCGGGATGGCGTCAACGAAGACGAATTTGCGTGGACGCTTGAAGTTTGCGAGGCCAGAAACGCGACAAAACAGATCGAGGTCCTGTTCGGTTACCGCAGCGCCTCGCTTGACAAATGCAGCGACGATCTTTCCCCAGCGCTCATCGGGAAGACCGACCACCGCCACTTCCGATACGGCCGGATGCAACGAAAGACAGCTTTCGATCTCGACCGGCGAGACGTTCTCGCCTCCGGTAATGATCATGTCGTCGACACGGCCGGTCACGAACAGGTCGCCATCGCGATCCCTAAAGCCTGTGTCGCCCGTGAAATACCAGCCATCCCGCAGCGACTTGGCGTCCGCATCAGGACGGCGCCAATATCCTTCGAACGATTCATCGCCCGCCAGCAGGGCGACGATTTCGCCTTCCTCATCGGGATCGGCAACATCCTCTGCCGATACAGCGTTCAGCTTGACGACCCTGACGTGCTGGTTGATGCCGGCCTTGCCGGCGGACCCGGGTTTCGCCACGGCGTCCTGATCGATGGTGAACGTATAGATTTCCGAACTGCCATAGTGATTGACGAACAGATCCGGCTTGAACGCCCCATCCAGCTTCTTGAGCAGACCGTCAGTCATCGAGGCGCCGGCAAATCCGAGCTTCCTCACGCTCGAAACATCTCGCCTTGCAAACTCGTCGTGATGGACGAGATCGTGATAAAGCGTCGGAACCAGATACAGATTGGTGATCTTTTCCGATTCAATGAGGGCAAGCGCTTGCTGCGGCTCGTAACGCGGAAGACATACATACGTGCCGCCGATCAAAGACATCGCGATCAGCGAACGCACGCCCATAGTGTGATACAGCGGCATCACGCCAAGAGTACGCTCCTTGCGCCCATAAAGATTTTGCGCGACATGCGCGACGCCCGCCGCTCGCTCCGCACGATGCCGCCGGGGCACACCCTTCGGCTTGGACGTCGTTCCGGACGTGTAAAGCATGATCGACCATGCGTCGGCGCTGACGCGCGGCATGATGCTCAATGTTTCCGCGGCGATCATATCGGCAAAGGCAAATGCCTTCCCTCCACCCACCGCATCGTCTCCAACGGCGATCCGCCGCAATCTAGGCGCTTGACTTGAATTCGATACGGCCTCTGCGGAGGCATCCTGATAAACCAACGCGCAGGCTTCCGAATTCTCGATGCAAAAATCGAGCTCGTCGGCCTTTGCACGCCAGTTGATCGGCGTGATGACGATTCCCGCCAACTGGCAGGCCCAGTGAATTGTCGCCGCCTCCCATCGGTTCTGAAGAACGGTGACAAGATGATCGCCTGGCTTGAGACCGATCCGGTCAAACGACGCCACGACGGAAGCAATTTTCGTAAACCACTGGCGATAGGTCAGCCGGAGTTCACCGTCCACGATCGCGGTTGCATTCGGATCGCGGGCGACACTGGCAATGAAGCTGCTTCCCAGATCAAGCATCGGTCTTCTCGTTCGTTGGACTCTTCGCAAGTTCGGCTGCGGCTTCAAGCGCTGCACGCACAATGGGAGTATACCCCGTGCAGCGGCACAGATGGCCGCTCAGCAAATCGCGGATCGCGCTCTCATCGGGGGATGGGTGATGTTGCAGGAAATGATCGAGCGACATCAGGATTCCCGCCGTACAGAAGCCGCATTGCAGCGCATGATGTCGCCGGAAAGCCGCTTGCAGAACACCGAGCCTGTCGACAGATGGGGCGAGGCCTTCGACAGTGCGCAAATCGCAACCGTCAGTCTGTACCGCCAAGGTCAGACATGCGCGAGTCAACATGCCATCGACGGCGATCGTGCAGGCGCCGCAGACACCATGCTCGCATCCTACATGCGTGCCGGTCGCGCCGACCTGCTGGCGAAGAAAGTCCGTCAGCAACATGCGGGGCTCGGCCTCGCCCTGCACTGGCTTGCCATTCAACGTCAAACGCACCAGATGCCGGCGCTCGGACTGCAAACGGCTCATTGCAGCACCTCCCGCACCAGATCCCGCCCGATGCTGCGCACCAGATCGCGGCGATAGCGCGCGGTGGCGTGAATATCATCGCGGGCTTCGAGTTCATAGGCAAAAGCATTCAGCGCATCGTCGAGAGCACTTCCCCCCAGGCGCGGCCAATCGCGCGCAGTGGGGACGTCGGCCACGCCGCCGACAGCAAACCGCACGCCGGTTGACGTCGCCACCGCCGCGCATGCGACGATGGCAAAATCGCCATGCCGGCGAGCGACCTCGCGGAATGCACAGCGTGCTGTACCAACAGGAAATGACACAGCCTCGATCAATTCGTCATCGGCTCGTCCCGTCGCCATCATTCCGGCGAAGAACTCCCTGGCCGCCAGCCGACGTTTTTTCCTGGCGCTGCGCAGATGAACCTCGCCACCAAGAGCGATCAGGGTGAGCGGCATTTCAGCACTGGGATCCGCATGCGCGATCGAACCGCAGATCGTGCCGCGGCTGCGCGTCTGAACGTGTCCCGTCCAAGGCAGCGCTTGCGAAATCAGTGGCAATGTCCCTTTGAGTTCCGGCCAGACCAGCAGCGCCGCTTGCCGCACACCGGCTCCGATCGTTACCCTGCCCGCCTTGTTTTCAATGCGATCGAGTTCTTTCACCCGCATGATGTCAATCAGAGTCTTGGGTTTTGCGAGCCGCATATTCAGCATCGCCATCAGGGATTGCCCGCCGGCGATGATCCGTGCATCGCCGCCTTCCCTCGCGAGAGTTTCAAGGATCTCGCCCGGCGTTTCCGCACAAACATAGTCGAAGGCCGCCGGCTTCATGACGTTCTGCCAAGCAAACGTTGCAGCCGACCCAGCAGCGAGAGCGAACTGGTGCGCGATGCTGTCCCTCCGCCGGCCTGTCGGGCGAGCGCTGCGAAGAATTGCCCGATGATGACGCGCGTCGCGCCATCGAGCAGCCGTCCCCCGATGCTGGCGACTTTGCCGCCAATTGCGGCGTCGTAAACATAAGTCATGCGCGTTCCGCCGTTACCGTCCGGCGTCAGCGTGATGCGTCCCTCGCCGCCGCCAAATCCGAGCGCTCCTTCAGCCGTGCCGCCAAGCGTGACGGCATGGGGCGGATCAAGATCGGAGAGTTTCACGTTGGCGCGATAGCGGCCGGTGACCGGCCCGACGCCCAGCGTCACGTCGGCACGGAAATGCGTATCGGACACTTTCTCGACACTCTGACACCCTGGAATAACGGCTTTCAACGTTTCGGGATCGAGCAGCATCTCCCACACGCGTTCCGGCGGCACGCTGACCGACGCACTGCCCTCACCGCGCAAACGCCGGTCATTGCCGCGGGCCTTCGGCATCTCAAGGGGGCGCCCCTCGGGTGCGGCAGGTTCGGCCCCGCGCACCATCTCTGCAAGCCTCGCAGGCACCAGCGGCAAAATGAGGTCCTGCACACCCAGGGCATCGGCGACCGCGTTCGCAATGCAAACCGGCGTCGACATGCAGTTGCCTTCTCCGACTCCCTTCGCGCCGAGCGGCGTGAATGGCGACGGCGTCTCCATATGAAGAATCAAAGGCTCGGCGGCCTCCATGGTGGTAGGCAGTAGATAGTCGGCAAAGGTGCCTGTGAGATAGCTGCCGTCAGGGCCGTAGGCATACTCCTCGTAAAGGGCTGCACCCAGCGCCTGCATGAAGCCGCCTCGGATCTGGCCGTCGACCATTCCCGGATGCAGGATCGTTCCGCAGTCGTGCATCGTGACATAATGATCGATGCGGGTTTCCAGCGTGGTCCGGTCGATCTCAACGCCACAAAAATCGAAAATGAAGCCGTGACACAGAGAGGAATTGATCAGGTCGTTGTCGTCGGGTGCGGTCAGTTCCGGCGGCGTCCAGAACACGGTCTCGCGAATCGCATTGCCGACATCATCCGGCAGCGACCCGGGTGACCAATGGCTCAGCGCAGCGAGGCGTGAAAACGACACCTTGTTCTCGGGATTGTTCTTCGACGACACATTGCCGCCGGCGAACACAATGTCGGACGCCTCCACGTTCAATTGGCTCGCGGCGATCCGCGACAGCTTTGCAGCAAGGCGTTGCGCCGCCAACCGGGCTGTGCCCGCGACCGCCGGCGCGAATCGGCTTGCGTAGTTGCCGGATGCGATCGACCACGCATCTTTCGAGGTGTCGATCTCGGTATTGACGCGAATGTCCTGCGGCGTGAGACCGAACACATCGGCAACGACCTGTGACAGCACCGTCCGGTGGCCCTGCCCCTGGGGAACGGATGCCACATGCACCGAAACACCACCGATCGGATCGAGCGTTACCGTCGCTGTCGCCTGTGCGCCGTTTTTCGGCCCGGCCTTGCGGCGCTCCGCTGCGGTCAGCACCGTGGTGATGTAACCCATATTCGAGACGCTGGGCTCGACCACCGCCGTGTAGCCGATGCCGTAAAGCCGCCCTTCAGCGCGCGCAGCGTCGCGGCGCGCCTTCAACTCACCGAGCGCGCCATCTTTGACACCACGCGCGATTGCTTCCTGATAGTCACCGGAGTCGAGCAGCGCGCCGGTCGCCGTCCGATACGGAAACGCATCGGCGGGAACGAGATTGCGCCTGATCACGTCCAGTGGATCGAGCCCGAGTTCGATGGCGATCCGATGCACCAACCGTTCAAGCGCGAAATAAACCTGCGGACCGCCGAACCCGCGGTTGAGCCCTGTCGGAGTCTTGTTGGTAACGACGACCCGGTTTCTCACCGCGACGTTGCGAATGTCGTAAGCTCCGGTCAGATTGCCGTGCATCCGGTAAAGCGTCGCCGGCTCCGGTGCTCGCAGATGCGCGCCGCAGTCTTCAACCTGATCCCAATCCAGCGCAAGAATCTTGCCCTCCGCCGATACGGCAGCCGCAATGGTGGTGGCGCGGTTGGTTGCCGAAACCGAAGCGGTGAGATGTTCCAGCCGATCCTCGATCCATTTCACGGGACGACCCACCGCTCGCGACGCCGCAGCGATCAGAACAATGTAAGGAAACACGCCCTGCTTGACGCCGAAGCTGCCACCGGAGTCCGGCGGCGTCCGCAGCCGCAGGCGATTGCCCGGCACCTTGAGCGCGCGGGAAATCACTGCGTGAATGCTAAACGGTCCCTGGAAGTTCGCCAGCACATCGAATGCATTTTCCGACGGATCGTAGTCGGCAACCACGCCATAGGTCTCTATCGGCGTGCATGAATTGCGCGGATATTTTATGTCAATGGAAATGCGATGTGCGGCCTCGGCGAATGCCCGCTCGGAATCGCCGTAACGAAAGGTCCGGTCGCTGGCGACATTGCCATTGAAGCCCTCATGCAGGATTGGAGCATCCGGTGCCAGTGCGGCCAGCGGATCGACCACAGCTGGTCGGGTGCGATATTCGACCTCGACCAGATCCGCGGCATCCTCCGCCACATAGCGATCCGTCGCCACGATAATCGCCACAGGCTCGCCGACATAGCGAACCCGTCCAACCGCGATGGGCCAGCATTCCACTGGCGCCTTCACGCCGACGACCAAACTCGTGGTCAGCGCCTTGATGTCCTCGCCTGTTAGAACCGCCGCTACGCCGGAAATTTTCCGCGCCGCAGTTGCATCGATCCCGATGATATCGGCATGCGCATGCGGAGAACGCAGAATGGCGGCATGCAGGGTGCCCGGACGGATTCCGAGATCGTCGATGAAGCGCCCGCGCCCGGTGAGCAGCGCAGCGTCTTCTACACGTTCAATGGATCTGCCGACCCAGGGACGATTAACGTCGACGTCCGGTATCGATGAGGCGTCGTGCGCCATCCTGAGACAAACTCCCGATCACGCTTGTTATTCGCGCTTGCAGACCTTTGTCAGGATAACGGGAGAACAGGCCATACCGGCCTCTCTCAGGACTTACCAATCCGTCTCATTTGATGATCGATTGCGTTGCAACATCAACTCGCGAGGCGCGAAACGTTGCGGAACTCGCGGGGACCGACGCCCGCATGATTGCGGAAAAAGCGCGTAAAATGCGCAGGCTCGGCAAACCCCAAGCGCTCGCTGATTTCGCCGACAGTCACATCCTGATGCAGGACAGCATCCACCGCCTGTTCCATCCGCACGACGTTCAGATAAACCTTTGGCGGGACCCCGATGGAGGACTCGAACAGCCTGAAGAAATGTGCGCGCGACAGCCCCGCGCCCTTGGCGAACTTGTCGATGCTCGTGACATTGCCGACATCTGCGCGCATCGCCTCGGCTGCGCGCTTAATGCGCCAGTCCCGGCCGGACACGTTCATTTCCCTGATTGAAACAGGGAAAGTGCGCCAAGAAGTAAAACGTTCAATCACGGCAATCATGAGATCGGACAGCAATGTCTCGTGTGTGCCCACGCAATCCGGCCGCGCCATCATCTCCGTGGCGAGATCCATTGAAAGTCGGCGGATACGCGGAGAGACTTCGCCCGAGGGCTGGCCAAAGAACCCGGGCGCACCGCTCGCCGCCCAGCCGGGCCGGAAATCCTTCAGCCATTGTGGCTCGACATAGAGCGCCAGAATAAGGGTGCGCGGCCGGTTGGGATCATGAACATAGGCATGAGGCTGCCAGCCATCGACCAGCACGGCGGTCGTGTCGGTCAGTGGACAAATCCTGTCTCCGACGGAGAATTGCGTATCGGCGCCTTCGACCTTCAAAAGGACGTGACAGTGCGGATGGGCATGACGCACCAGGGAACAATCCATGTCGAGCAGCGCGACCCGGCCGAATGCTCCATGAGCGATACGCAACGCTGTCGACATTCGAGCCTCCCGCTCAGGTGCCGAAAGGGAAAACAGGCCTGCCCGATCTCCATCGGGTACGGCGAACATAAGAGTTGATCCTAGTGTCGATCATCGAAGCTGCCAAGCGTTCCAACGTGAGGTCGGTTCCTCGCGGCTGCGGAAGAGGCCTGAATCGCCACTAATCCTGCCAACTAAGGCAGGGTTAACGTCCATTTGTCGCACGTCGGTTCCTACACGGCGATGGCTTCCAGCAGCCGCGCCTTGTCTGAAGAGTCCTTGGCATTTCCGGTGACGACGACTGCGCCGCGTTCAATGGCATAGAAGCGATCAGCCACCGCGAGCGCGGCGTGCACGTTCTGCTCGACCAGCAGTATCGTCGCGCCGCCAGCCTTCATTTCTTCGATAATCGCAAAAATATCTGCAACAATCATGGGCGCCAGCCCTTCGCTAGGCTCGTCGATCAGCGCGAGCCTTGGGCGCCCCACCATAACGCGGGCCATGGCCAGCATCTGCTGTTCCCCACCGGATAGGGTCGTACCGGCCTGCCGCCGCCGCTCGGCCAGGCGCGGCATCCGCTGATAGATGCGATCAATCTCGGCATTTTCCTCGGCCCGCGACCGGCCAGCCCGCTGCATCAAACCGAGCTTGAGATTTTCCTCGACGCTGAGGCCGGGAAATATCCGCCTGTCTTCCGGCACAAAACCGACGCCGTGACGACAGACACCATCCGGCGTGAGACCATCGAGACGCGTGCCATCCAGCGTGATCGTGCCGCCGCTCGGCGCAACCCATCCAGCGATTGTCTTCATCAACGTCGTCTTGCCGACCCCGTTGCGGCCGAAGATACCAACGACTTCGCCGGGCTGCGCGTCAATGCTTACACCCTGAATGATGTGCGACAGACCGTAGTGAACCTGGAGATTATCGATGCTGAACATCACGCGTGTCCGAAATATGCGGCCTTGACGGCCGGATCGGCCCGGACGACGGCCGGCGCGCCTTCGGCCAATTTTTTGCCCTGGTGCATCACCACAATGTGGTTGGAAATATCCATCACCACGCCGATGTCGTGCTCGATGAGCAGAATAGTCACGTCGCGCGCCAGATCGCGGATCAGATTGGCGGTGTCGGCGGTGTCCGCATGACTCATTCCCTGCGTCGGCTCGTCGAGCAGCAGGATGGAAGGCTCTGCGGCAAGCGCAACGGCGATTTCGAGGCGCCGCTGTTCACCGTGCGACAACGCACCGGCCAACTCGCCAACCTTGGAGCCAAGCGAGAAGCGCTCGATCAGCGCTTCCACGCGCGCCAGAGCGACACCACTGCGGCGGACCGGCAGCAACAGGCGACCTGCTGCCTCAACACGCTGTGCCGCAAGTCTCAAATTTTCAAACACCGTGAGTTCAAAAAACAGATTGGTGATCTGAAACGAGCGGCCGAGACCGGCGCGCTGCATCAAATACGGCGCACATCCGGTACGGTCGACTCCACCGAGCATGACACGGCCGGAATGGGGCCGGATCAAACCGCTGATCAGATTGAACAGCGTCGATTTTCCTGCGCCGTTCGGGCCGATCACCGTTGTGATCGCATTCGGTTCAGCGGCGAAGGACACACCGTCAACGGCGCGAATGCCGCCAAAAGCGACGCCGAGGCCATGAACTTCGAGAACAGCCGTCATCGCCCCCCTCCGCCCAGCATGCGCTCGATCCGTGGCCTGACGAGACCCATCAGACCTTTCGGCAGGAAGATCACGGTTGCCATAAACAAAAGGCCGATGACAATAAGATGGTGCTCTGTCATCGAACCGATAACGGACTTCAGCACCGTGAGAATAACGCCACCGTACAGTGCGCCAGCCAACGTTCCGACGCCGCCGGTGACCACGGTAATCACCGCGTTGCCCGATGTCGTGAAGAACATCAGTTCGGGCGAAACGAACCCGCGCAGCATCGGATAAAGCGCGCCCGACAGGGATGCGACCACTGCCGCGAGCACGTAGGCCGCTACCCGCGCGTTGCGCGTCGAATAGCCGAGGAACGGTACGCGGCGCTCATTGGCCCGCAATGCCACGAGAATGCGACCGAACGGCGTGTCGAGCACGTAGGCGCAGATCAGATAAAGAACCACGATGAATCCGAGCGTGAAGATGAAGAAGCTCGCTGGCGCGTTCGACATGATGGTTCCGACACCGAGATTGATCGGTACGATCGGTACGCCGATCAGGCCGTCCGATGCACCCAGCGCGCGGGTATTGTAGACGGCGCGGGCCGCGACCTGTGCGAGACCGAACGTGACAAGCGCAAAATAGACGCCACGCACACGGTTGGCGATGAGACCGGCAATCATGCCGACAATCAACGACGCAACGAGGACGATGCCCATCGCGACCCAGAAGGACGGTATCTCCTTCAGAACAACGGCCGAGATGTATGCGCCCATTCCGAAATAAAGTGCCTGACCGAGCGACAGCAGGCCCGTGTATCCGAGCAGAATATCGACGGAGAGTGCCAGTCCGGCAAAAATCAATGCTTCGGTGGCGAGTCGAAGAAAGAACGTATCTCCCATCGCTGCACCGATCGCGGCGAAGATCAACGCGGCAATCACGAAGATGGCAACGAGAACATGACTTGCCCGCATTGATAGACCGAGCCGGTCGGCCGGTTCCTGATGGGGCGGCGACGCCGAGTTACCCATGGCCGAGCCGCCCGAACAAACCCTGTGGCCGAACCACCAGCACCAATACCATGATGCTGAAGACAATCGGATCACTCCAGACCGGTGAGACGATCAGACTGGAGATCGCCTGTACCTGCGTAATCAGGAGACCAGCAACCACCGCTCCTGCAATCGAGCCCATGCCGCCGACGATCACCACGGTGAAAGCGAGAAAAATAAAATCCCGCCCCATGGTCGGAAACACCGAATAGATTGGCGCCAGCAGCACCCCGGCGAGGCCGGCGAGCGCTACGCCGAATGCAAAGGTAAACGCAAAGACCCGCGACACCGGCACACCGAGCGACGCCGCCATGTTGCGGTCAAATGCAGCGGCGCGCACTAAAGCACCAAGCCGCGTCTTGTTAACGACGATGGCAACGGCTGCTACGATGGCAAAGCCAACAGCGATCAGAAAGAGCCGATACGTCGGCAACAGAACGCCCATGACATCGATTGCTCCCGAGACAGGCGTGGGAGGCCGCTGGGTGTTCGAGCCGAAAACAATCTTCAGCCCCTCCTCAATGACAAGACCAAGGCCGAATGTCAGCAGCAGCGTCGTGACATGCCGGTCGGGCAGATTGAACACACGCTGGATCAAGCCTCGCTCGACCGCATATCCAATCGGGAGCATCAGCAGCGGAACGAGGACAAGCAGCAGCCAGAAGCTGATGCCCGATGCGCCAAGGGCCAAAGCGAGATAGGCACCAACGGCATAGAATTCGCCATGAGCCATGTTGATGACGTCGAGGAGACCGAAAATGATGGTGAGGCCGAGCGCGACCAGAACCACCGCAACCCCGAGCGCAAGGCCCGTGATCATTTGCGGCGCAAGGACGAACTGAAGGTATTCAAGCAATCCGGTCATCCGGGACCACCGCTGCAATCGATCATTCTCATCTTCGTTCCGGCGCTTTCACAAAGCTGTCGGCAGGAGCGCAACCCGATAGGGGTTGCGGTCCTGCCAAGTTTTCAAAACAACCCGTCCAGTTTCAGAAACGCTTACACTCGTCTGGGCCGATGGCCTCTTCGCCGCCGACATTGCCGACGATCTTGAACTGCCCGCCATTGACCCGAACAACGTACATCGGCTGGATCGCCTGATGATCTCCAGCGCGCATGGTCTTTTCACCCTGCGGCGTCATCCACTTGAGATCCTTCATCGCGTCGCGCACCTTGTCGGTGTCAGTCGATTTCGCCTTTTCCACGGCGGCCTTGTAGAAATAGATCAGGCCGTAGCTATCGGCTCCGTAAAGATCAGGATCGGCCTTGTTCGCGGCCTTGAATGCCTCAACGAACTTCTTGTTCTCCGCACTGTCGATCTGCGTCGAATAGCCAACGCCTGTGCCGAAGCCATCCGCAGCGGCGCCGATCGCGGCAATATTCTGCGATGTCACCGTGCCGGAAGCGCCGACGACGAGAAGATTTCCGAGAAGACCGAAGTCCTGCATCTGCGTCAGCAGGCGGACAGTATCGTTCCCTGCAACCGATGTATAAAGCACCTCGGGCTTGGCCTGGCGAAGTTGTCCGAAGTATTGTGTATAGTCCTTGCTGTCGAGCGGCGCGAAGACTTCACCCGTCGAAACTGCACCAAGCCCTTCGACCGTCTTCTTAAAGGTGGCGACCGTGGAACGGCCCATTTCGTAATCCGGTCCGAGGAAGAAGACTTTGGCTTTGGGCTTCTGCTTCGATACCCACGCGGCGAGCGCTGTCGACTGCTGCCCCGCCTTGGCGTTCACGCGGAACACGTTCGGCGAACACTTGTCGCCCGTGATCGAGTCAGCGAAAGAAACCGTCGTCGCAATCAGCTTGCCGGCACGCTCCGCTGTCTGCCCGACTGCGAGGGTCGAACCTGAATTGACAGTGCCGGTGAGGAAGTCGACCTTCTGCACTTCAAACAGTTTTTCCGCCTTCTGCACAGCGACAGAGGGATTTGCTTCTTCGTCCTCGAAGATCAACTGCACCTGACGGCCCATGATACCGCCGGCGGCGTTCACTTCCTTGGTTGCGAGTTCAAGTCCCCAGCGGACCTGCTGACCGATCGGCGTGTAGGTTCCCGACAGCGGCGTAACGACGCCGATCTTGATCGGATCCGCAGCTGCCGCAGGACTCGTCAGGGCGGTGGCTGCAAGAAGACCCGCCAGCATTGTTGTTTTCATCATCTTACTCATCTCCCTCAGGGTGACTGGGTGTCCGCTTGTGCGGAGTTATCGTTGTGGCTGACGTACGCGACGCTCGCAAAACGCGGCAGCGCCAAGAAAATATTCGGCTGTGAGGAGTCGACCCGGATGTTTGCAGGCTTTTGCGTTCAGCGAGAAACCATCGCCTTGAAGTTCATCGATGCACCGTGCATTCGGACGCGCGCGCAAACGATGACCGGCAGAAGCCGCTATCCCGTTCCCTCCTCATCACCGCGTGCTTGTCGACGCGTGGAGGGCATTTGCCGAAATGTTATTGTGAGCGGCGATACCGCCCGCTCTTACAACTTACCAATCAGTCTCATTAAGTTCGCTGCATCGCAGAAGGATCGCACCGAGCTATGCTCGCATGAATGGTTAGAACGCCCGGTCGCGTAGCTCAGCCACCATCAGCCGCGATTGAAGGCTTCGTTTTGAAAACACGTCGTATGGACGCCGTGTATGAATGGACCGATCAATCCGTGTCCGAACCAGATATCCAGGGCTTGGCATGTTGCGACGGACGGAGTCCGGAATCGCGCTGAAGGAGCTTCGCCACGCTGACTGTAGGCCCATCGTCCCGCTCACGGACACTGCACATTGATGAATATTAAGAAAGTGTTAAGTGTGCCCTACCCGCAACAGTAAAAATGCCTGGAAATATGAGTTTATTAGATAAACAGCGCGGCGCCGCCCTAAATTTACAAACAAACGCCAGAAAAAATCATCTTTTTTAGGAATTATACTTATTTTATATCGCCAAAATGGGATTAAGCAGGATAAAATTAAGTATATATTACAAGAATATACAAAATATTTGCGAATTGTATTAGGAGATATGCCAACTATACAAAAATCATTGTTGGCTTTTGGAATTCTTATTCTGCGCAATTGTTGTGCGCGCCCCTGAACCTGCTAAGGTTCCCCGGGTTGGGGAACATATTATGCGACGTATTTTTTTAGCGATATTGCCTGCGTACTTAGCTGGAGTAGCTCCCGGAGTTGCGGAGCAATTTTCCATTAACGACGCGATTCTTCAGGCCATTCAAACCAATCCGGGCGTCGGCGAAGCGGCGGCAAACCGTCGTGCGACCGAAACAGAGCTGCGGCAGACCCAAAGCACACTGTTACCGCAGGTAAGGCTCGAAGCGAAATACGGCCCCGAGAAATTCAACCAGGGCATCGTACCCGCCCCGACGGGTAATGATGCCTGGCGCAATGGCCGCGATGCCTCTGTCGTTGTGCGCCAGATTCTTTTTGACGGATTTGCATCGATCAACGACATCTGGCGGCAATCCGCCCGCGTCAACGCGGCCGCATTTCGCGTGCGGGAGCGAACCGAACTGATCGCGCTCGACGCAGCCGAAGCCTACATCGATGTCGTGCGATATCTTCGTCTGGTGGCGCTGGCTCAGCAAAATGTCCAGAACCACGAAAGCATCTTTTCTAACGTGAACTCCCGCTACGCGGGTGGACGTGCTGGCGAAGGCGACCTGCAGCAGGCTCTTGAGCGCGTTGAAAGTGCGAAGGCTGCGCTTGCTGAATTCCAGCGCAGTCTCGAGGACGCCCGCGCCAAATACCGGAAGGTCGTTGGGCTGGAGGCTTACAATCTTCGTTTCCCTGCCGCTCTGGGAGGAATGCCTGCCGACAAGGACGCATCGCTCGCAGTGGCGCTACGCCACAACCCGACCATCCAGGCAGCCCAGGCCGATACCGACGCTGCGCGTCATGCGTTTCGCGTAACAGACGGCGCGTTCGTTCCGACGGTTTCGCTTGAAGGACGCGCCTCCACGGGCGTCGATGCAAATACTTATGTCGGAAGGCGCGAGGACGTCTCAGGCAAGGTCGTCATGTCGTGGGACATCTTCCGCGGCGGCCAGGATACATGGCGCCGGGCGGAAATGGCCGAGCGATACACCGAACAGACCATGCGCCATGCCAGACTTCAGCGGGACGCACTGGAATCCATCGACAAGGCCTGGGCCGCGCGCACCATTACGGCAACGCGTGTGGCCGCACTGGTCCGGCAGCTTGCGGCCGACAAGAAAGCGATCGCCGCCTATCGCAAGGAATACGAACTGGGACAACGGTCGTTGATCGATCTGCTAAACGCCGAGAACCAGTACTTCAACGCCGCCGTCTCTCTCACCTCATCCCGCGGTGTCATTGTCTTTGCTGACTATCAGCTGCTGGCTGCGATGGGCTCGCTTCTCGAATATCTGAAGACCGCGCCGCCCGTGGACGCTGCTCCGCTCGATGTCATTCCGCTCGGGCTTCTGCCGACCAAACTTCCTCCGATTATCGTTTCCCTCCCGCCGACCGGATCTGCCCCGCTGAACGTTGCGGCCGATCCGGCACCTGTGGAGGTTAACCCTGCCGCTCCGCCCGTGATCATCTATGGTGAACGCTGGCAGCGCTGGTCCGGCATTCCGGGGATCAACGGAGCCAAGGCATGGCTAGCCCAGAAGGGTCAGGCCACCGATAACGAACTTCCTGTGGCCCTGACGGCTCCCGAGAACGACACACGCGCAATGTCCTTTGCCTCGAGCGAGGCCTTTGAGCCCCGGCAAACGGGAACCCCCAGATGGTTAGGGATCGCCCTTCAAGGCATTAAGACTAACCCCTGAAAACAGCTGGAATTTCCCCCGGGCGGGCCATTTTGACGCTAGAAGGGGGGCAATAATTTCAGGGACTATAAGCTGAGCGACTGCACGTCAGCCGCTCGCTCAAAAGGACAACGACGTTGAATCTCCAGGCACCGGGTGCAATTGCGTCGGGCCAACCGATCTATTCATCGGTCGCCAATGTCGATCAATCCGACCCATTTACCGACGCTCTGCTCTTCATGGCGGCCTTTCATGGTCGCGCCATTACCCGCGACGCGCTGCTGTCCGGACTTCCTATTGTCGACAACCATCTCACTGTGAACCTCTTCAGCCGGGCTGCGCTTCGAGCGAGTCTGGAAGCCGAAGCGGTCAAGCGCGAAATCGCGGACATCCCGTCGCTTGTGCTACCGGCTGTGCTGGTCCTTCGCGACAAGAGCACCCGCATCTTGCTCCGAACCGACGGGCTTGTGGCCCAAATCATCAATCCTTCCACCAGTGAAACGATCACGGTTTCGATTGAACACCTGGCGAAAGACTATCTCGGCTATGCCTTTTTCATGCGTCCGGTTGCGATAGCCGGCGATCGCGTAGCCGCGGCGGCTGGCGGCGACACGCTCAAGACGCACTGGTTCTGGTCTGTCGTTCGGCGCTTCTGGGCAAACTACAGCCACGTTGCGATCGCTGCCTTTATCGTCAACATGCTGGCGCTTGCCGCGCCGCTTTTCACGATGAATGTGTACGATCGGGTGGTGCCGAATGGAGCGATCCCCTCGCTCATCGCGCTGGCAGTTGGGCTCGGCCTGGCAGTCATTTTTGATTTCATTATCCGGACCGTGCGTAGCCGCATCATCGACATGACCGGCAAGAAGATCGACGTCGTCCTGGCCGCGGATATCTTCGAGCACGTGCTGTCGATCAAGATGGCTCAACGTCCAACCTCTGTCGGCATTCTGGCGAACCAGATGCGGGACTTCGATTCGGTTCGCGAATTCTTCACCTCGGGCACAGTCGTTTCCGCAACCGATCTGCTGTTTGCCCTGCTGTTCATCGCGGTACTGTTCATGGTGGCAGGACCGTTGGCGTGGATTCCGGTGGCCGCACTACCGGTCATGATCGCGCTTGGCTTTATTCTTCAACGGCCACTAAATCGTGCGGTCAAGCGACTACAGGCGGAATCAAGCGCGAGACATGGTGTCCTTGTCGAGTCTCTGTCCTCGATCGAAACGGTCCGCGCGGCGGGCGCCGAAGCCAGAATGCAGAGCGCGTGGGAACGCTCCGTTGCCGCGACTGCCCGGTCCAGCGAGGACGTCCAGTTCTGGTCGAGCCTTTCTTTGACGCTGGCCGGAACGGCGCAGCAGTTAACCAGCCTGCTGATGATCGTCGTCGGCGTCTTCCTCATTCTTGATGGAAAGATCTCGATGGGCGCGCTCATCGCCGCCAACATGCTGGGCGGGCGGGTTCTCGCGCCGATTTCAGGAATCGCCGCTGTTATCACGCGCGCGACGCAGACGCTCAGCGCATTACGGTCTATTGATAAACTAATGTCGCTGGAACGTGAGCGCCCCGTTGGAAGAAGCTACATTGCCCGCGAGATTAAGGGAGAGTCCATCACGTTTGACGGCGTGCGGTTCAAGTATCCAAATGCCCCGCTGCATGCGCTGGACAACGTGACGTTCAAGATCAATCCCGGTGAACGCGTTGGCATCATCGGACGCATCGGCTCCGGCAAGACCACGGTCGGCCGGTTGATCAGCGGTTTTTACGAACCCGACGAAGGGCGTGTTCTCATCGATGGCGTCGATCTGAGGCAATACGATCCGGCAGACCTGCGTCGCGGCGTCGGGTTCGTCTTGCAGGATACCGATCTGTTTTACGGCAAGCTGCGCGACAACATCGCGCTTGGATATCCTGCAGCAACGGACGCAGAGATTCTGGAAGCCGCGCGCCTTGCCGGTGTCGAGCAATTCGCGGCGAACCATCCGCTCGGCTATGACTTGCCGATCGCAGAAGGTGGTCAGAGCCTTTCAGGCGGCCAGAAGCAGGCGATCGGCCTTGCCCGCGCGCTCATTCGCAAGCCGCAAATTTTATTTCTTGACGAGCCTACCGCACACTTCGACACACGAAGCGAAGCGGAATTCTTGGCGCGATTGAAAACGCTCGCCAATGGTGAAATGACCATCATCGTATCGACGCATCGGCTGTCGCTGCTTTCCCTGGTCGATCGGCTGCTGGTCTTCGACCAGGGCAAGCTCATTGCAGATGGGCCGCGTGATCTGATTATCGCAAAATTACAGGCCTCCGGACGAGGCCCCTCGACCACCGAACAACCGACACCAGCAGCGACCGGCAAGAATGCAGCAGTCTGATTTTTCTTTCGCAAACGACATTCGTGCCGCTGCCGAGCTCAAGACGCCTCGCACGTCGCGTATCTTGCTGGCATCGAGCGTCGCGCTGATACTGGTGGGATTGCTGTGGGCGCATTTTGCCGTCCTTGACGAGGTCAAGCGCGGCAATGGCCGCGTCGTATCATCCCGGCAAATTCAAGTCGTGCAAAGCCTCGAGGGAGGAATTGTTCTCGACATCGCGGTTCAGGAAGGCGCCATCGTCAAGCAGGGGCAGGTGCTCATGCGGATTGACGATACCAAGTTCTCCGCCGACCTTGGCGAGGTACGGGAACGGCGTGCAGCAAATGCCGCACGCGTGGCCCGTCTTGAAGCGGAGGTTCAGGGACGCGATAAGCCTGCTTTTAGCGATGAGCTCTTGAGGATCGCACCACAAATTGTAGAAACTGAGCGTAACGTTTTCGCAGCGCGAGTTAAGAAGGTGTCTCAGGACATTGACGTTCTGATACAGCAGGAAACCCGGCTCACCGATTCCCTGAAACTACTCAGCCGGGAGGTCGAGCTGACGCAGAATCTCTACGCCCAGAAAGTGGTTCCTGAAATAGAGATGCTGCGGCTTCAGCGTCAGGCCAGTGAAATGCGCGGACAACTCGCGGAAACGCAATCCCGCATCACGAATATCAAGACCGCGTTTCGCTCTCAGGCCGAGGAAGATCTCGCCAAGTCCCGCGGCGATCTTGCCGTCCTCGAAGAAACCACGAAATCTGCGCAGGATCGCGTGCGCCGCGCCGATCTCAAATCACCGGTTAATGGCATCGTCAACAAACTCAACGTGACGACGGTTGGCGCAGTCGTTCAGCCCGGCGCCAATTTGATGGATATTGTTCCTCTTGACGATTCACTGCTCGTGGAAGGACGAATCCGTCCGCAGGACATTGCATTCATTCGTCCAGCGCAGGACGCTGTCGTGAAGATCACCGCGTATGATTCTTCCGTATACGGTTCTCTGAAAGGCAAGGTCGAGCGCATCAGCGCTGACACGATAGCTGACGACAAGCCGGAGCGTGGCGAAAAGGGCGAGACCTTCTATCGCGTCATGGTGCGCACGGATAAGAACTATCTCGGCACGGCGGAGCGCCCTCTTCCGATCATTCCCGGGATGGTCGCCACTGTGGAAGTATTAACGGGAGAGAAATCGGTGCTCGATTACATGATCAAGCCAGCCCGTATGCTGCGCGATGAAGCCCTGCGGGAACGATAAACTCTCACCGTATCGCCTTATCCCGTATTGTTAATGGTTGGTGAATCCGGAATCGTTCAATTTTGAACGATCTGGCGAATGCCCGGTTGACCGTGCCACCGACAATACCCCCATCCCTTAAGCGCATTTAACCGGCCGACAGCCGGCCTCACGTATGACTGATCCCGATAACAAGGCGGGACGGAGATCGGCGCGAAGACGTCGACTGACAGTCCTGAAAAAACGGGACGTCAAACATGTCGCCTTTTCCGAAGGTGCCGAAAGCAATTGCGGTTGCGTGTATTGCTGTGTTCGCAACGCTGGCTGTCGCCGGATCGGCTCCCGATGCATGGGGCAAGTCGCGCAAGGCGGGGGCACAGCGGGCTGATGATTTCCTCGCGCCGATGGTGCCGCCCGCACCAGGACCGGCCAAGTTCTTCACCATCAATGCCGTTCTGGCGAAGCTCGACCGTCAGGCCAAGGGCCAGTCGGATCAGGTCCGCCTCGCCTCGCTGTCGCCCTCGGAAACACTGAGCGACATACCTGCGCCAGTTATCCAGACCCCGGCGATCGGTTTGGAGCCCTTCGGCCTGTTCGCATTCCGCGCGCCGGAAGGTGCGCTTTGGCGGAAATGGCGTGGCGTCGAGGCCGACGTCGAGAAGGAAAAAGCAGTTCTCGCCCGTTGCGAAACCGATGCGGACAATTGTCCCTTTCACGCTGCCCAATTTACACGGCTCATCAAGGCGATCAAAACCAGGAGCGGCCGCGCGCAACTCGATGAAGCCAATCGCGGCGTGAACACCGCGATCCGTTATGTCAGCGACATGACGCTGCACGGTGAGGTCGATCGCTGGAGCGCCCCGCTTGCGACGTTCGCGGCAGCGCGCGGCGACTGTGAGGATTATGCGATCGCGAAATATATCGCACTGCGCGAGGCCGGCTTTCCGATCGAAGATATGCGGCTTGTTCTGGTGCGCGACCGGTCCGTCCGGGAAGATCACGCCGTCCTGGCCGCACGGCATGACGGTCACTGGCTGATTATGGACAACCGTCGCGCGGCACTCATTGAGGATAACGATATCACATCGTTCACTCCGTTGTTTGCGATCAATCATCGCGGCGTCCATCTGTTCGCCACCCCGTATGCGAAGCGGATCATGCAGGACAACGAGACCACCGCTCCCGCCGCTGAAAGCGAGGATCGCGATCGCAACATCGATGCGAAAGCGCTTAACCAGAGCGAGCCAGCGACATCAGGCGGCGGCTTCGGCACCACGCCACTGCTCATCTAAAATCAGCTCGTTGAAAATAAAAAGGGCGCCGCGGGGCGCCCTTTTGTGCATTCAATTCTTCTCAACTGACAATATGGATGTTGCTGGCTTGCAGATTCACTGCGTTATCGAGCACAGCCAGAACTGCCTGGATTCCACCACTTGAATTTCCGTTTGAGTCGTAGAACAGCGTGTGCGTATCTGTATTGTAGTGGAAACGCTCGTTAGCCGAACCAAAGTTATCAGTAGCGTCGGCCTTGAACTGCGCCGCCGTAACCGCCACTCCGACCTGGAGACCGGTTGCCGTTCCGCCAAACTGAGACAGCAATATATCAATCGAGTCGCCATCAGCGCTACTGAAGTCGAGGATATGATCGGCCCCTGCGTGATTTGCGAAAGTGCCTCCGTCTGACGCAGACGTATACCTGAAATGATCTGCGCCGGTTCCGCCGACCAAAAGATCGCTTCCGCCACCACCGATCAAAGTGTCGCTCCCTCCATTTCCGAACAGCAGATCGTTGCCGCTATTCCCGGTCAAGATATCACCGTTGCTGTCATCAATAAGGATTGTGTTAGCGCTGGTCAGAACCGATCGACCGCCACTCCCATCAGTGCTGATGACATAGTCACCCGCACCAAGCGCGTAGCCCCCGATGGTTGCGCCATCGAATGAAATCTTTTCGATTTCCTCGCTGGAGCCGTTGAAGTGATCCGTGACCGTGATCTGCTGGCCATTGAACTGGATCACCAGGTTGTCGCTGCTTCCTTCCGAGAAATTCAGCGAGGTGAGCGCCTGACTTTCCGCCATGATCTGGATGCGATCAGAGCCGCCGCTGTCATTGATGGTGTCATTGCCATCGGCCAGACCAAAACGATAGGTGTCGTTGCCCGTTCCGCCGTTGAGGATGTCGTTGCCACCGTTGCCGATAAAGGTGTCGTTTCCGCCGTTTCCGTTCAGCGTATCGCTGCCGGAGCCCGAAATAAGAATCTCGGAGGCCGATGTGCCGGTGATCGTCGAGCCGCTTTGGCCCGTGATCGTGACCAGTCCATCGCTCGTAAGCGAGCCGTCCGACACCGTATAATGGAACGAGCCGGGAATATCGACATGGACGTTGTCGAAATAAGCTGTGGCTGTTTCGCTTGAACTATCCTTCGACGTCATCAATGCGCCCAGATCGAGCGTGTGACTACCGACACCAAGATCCAGTGTTATGGTGTAGGTTTTCCAACCAGTCGTGGCGTCATTCGATCCACTATTAGAGCCCGCCAGTTTGGCCACGTAAGAGTCCGAACCCGTTCCGTGGGTGGTTCCGTCCACAGCCATCAAAACCTGACCGTCGTCTCCCAAGTCAGTCCCAGAACTGAGTGTGAGATAATAATCGAATGTAATCGTAACCAGAGCCGCTGTCGTGAGGTTGAACGTACTACGCCAGCCGCCGGTCATATTGGTCGTGGGCGTATTGTTTTCGCCGCCAAGAAGGACTCGAAGCGCGGTGTTGGAGCCTGGCGCATTCGTTACGCGTGTACCTGAAGCCGGTTCTCCACCGCCGAATCGGCCGTCTGCATAGACGAACCCATTCTCATTCGACGCGAAATTCGCGTTGATAGGCTGGGTTGCAGCGGGCGGCGTGAACGTGACGTTCCCACCACTCAGGCCGGCTACACCGTTCACCGGATTGGTGACGTTTCCGAAGCTGAGCGGATCGCTGTCGGGATCGGTATCGTTGGCCAGCAGGACCGCCTTTGGAATGATGATCTGCGATCCGTCGATGATGTTGGTGATGACCTGATCGGCCACCGCAACGGGGGCATCGTTGGCATCGGTCACGCCGATCGTGAAGTTCTGCGTGCTGAACACACCGCTTGGATCGGCCGCCTTCACGGTGATGGTGTGGCTGGTCGTTGTCTCGAAATCGAGCAACGCTCCGTTCGCAACCGTCACAACACCGGTCGATGAATCGATGGCGAACCGGCCACCGGCGTTATTGGTCAACGAGTATGTGACCGCACCGCCGTTGACGTCGGTCGATGCCGCCGTGATCCCTACCGCCGTGCCGTTCGCGGCCCCTTCGGCAACGGAACCACCGGTGACACCGTTGCTGTCGGTCGGCACCGAAGGCGCGACATCAGTCACACCAATCGTGAAGGTCTGCGTGCTGAACAGTCCGTTGGCATCCGCCGCCTTCACGGTGATGGTGTGGCTGGTTGCCGTTTCGAAGTCGAGCAACGTTCCGTTCGCAACCGTCACAACACCTGTCGAGCCATTGATCGCAAAACGACCGCCAGCATCATCCATCAACGAGTACGTTACCGTACCACCATGGACGTCGGTCGATGCCGCCGTGATCCCCACCGCCGTGCCGTTCGCGGCCCCTTCGGCGACGGAACCGCCGGTCACGCCGTTGCTGTCGGTGGGTGCTGTCGGCGCGACGTCAGTCACATCGATCGTGAAAGTCTGCGTGCTGGACGCACCGCTTGGGTCGACCGCCTTCACGATGATGGTGTGGCTGGTCGCTCCCTCGTAATTGAGCAGCGCACTATTCGCCACCGTGACGATACCCGTCGAGCTATTAATCGCGAACCGGCCGCCGGCGTTGTCGGTCAACGAGTAGCTCACCGCGCCGCCGTTGACATCGGTCGATGCCGCCGTGATTCCCACCGCCGTACCGTTCGCCGCATCTTCGGAGACAGAACCGCCAGTGACGCCGTCGCTGTCGGTCGGCGCGGTCGGCGCGACGTCGGTCACGCTGACCGTGAAGTTCTGCGTGCTGAACGCACCGCTTGGGTCGGTGGCCTTCACCGTGATGGTGTGGCTGGTCGCTCCCTCGTAATTGAGCAGCGCACTATTCGCCACCGTGACGATACCCGTCGATGAATCGATGGCAAACCTGCCACCGGCATCGTTGGTCAAGGTGTAGCTGATCACATCGCCATCCGGATCGGTCGAAAGCGCCGTAATTCCAACGGCCGTGCCATTCGCCGCGCCTTCAGCGACACTACCGCCGCTCGGGGCGTTAGAGTCGGCCGGAACACCTGGCGTATCATTCTGCGGAGTGACGTGAATGGTGATCGTTGAGGTGTCACTGAGAGCCGGACCGCTGCCGATGTTGTCGCCATCATTGAAGACAATGGTGGCGGTGCGATCGGCACTGGTTGGATTTTGCGATGTCGAACTGAAGGCGATGGCCTTGATGATCGCTTCGACATTGGCATCGCTCGCATCCGAATCGAACGTAATAACCAGATGCGTCGTTCCGTATCCCGAGACGGTGCCAACAGACGTGCCGTTGATCCTCACGGTGGCATTGCCGTTAGTCAGCGTGAGCGTGCCGGCAGTGACGATTGTCAACTGATCACCCGCAACCGCGTTCGTCAGCGAAACATCGACCGAGCCGCCGCTGAAGTTCGACGGATTGTCTGGGTCCGTAACAGTCGCACCTGGAATGAGCTTGAGGGCGGCAGCATTCTCGATATAGGTCACCTCACTGGCATCCGGCGCAAGCACCGGCGCTTCGTTCACGTTCGTGACATTGACCGTGATGGTTTGGGTATCGGTGCCACCAGCGCCGTCCGCAACCTGGACCTGAACGACATAGCTATTGTTCGTATTCGAATCCGACGGAGATTCGTAATTCGGGGCAGCCACGAAAGACAACGCGCCAGTCGAAGCGTCGATCGTAAATTTTCCGGAGTCCGATCCACCGATGATCGAGTATGTCGGATTCGGGCCATCGATATCGGTCGAGGTAACCGTCGTCACCGCTGTCGTATTCTCGGCAACCGAGATCGAAGCCGTGGTGCCGCCGCCGTTGGATGTAATGATCGGCGCGTCGTCAGTCGCATTGACCGTGACGGTCAATGTGGCGCTATTGGACGGATCCCCGTCGCCGTCCACGAGAACGTAGGTGAATACATCGCTGGTCGTTACCGGGATATTCGACGGCGCAGTATAGGTCCAACTTCCGTTGGCAAAATTGAACGTCAGCTTGCCGCCGTTCGGCGTTATGACATTCGTAATGCTGGTGCCGGAAATATCGTCGCCTGAAACAGCGGGGGTACCGGGATCGATCTTGCTGGCCCCATTCCACGTATAGGTCGTTCCGCCCACCGAGATCGACAGAATCCGCCCGCCGTCAGCGCCGAACTTGTCCGCAGTGCCATCGGTGAGCACATTCCCGGAAACAGTGTGCACGGAAGATGTAATCGTGCCGACGAGCGCATTGGTATTACTGCCGATACCGATGTTATTGACAGCGTCGTTCGGGAAAGCAATCGGCGCAATGTCATTGTCGGGATTGGTAGATCCGACCTTAACGCCGTACACGGTTCCGATATTGTTAGTTGAAAGGAACTGCTCCCATGCGGTCTGATCGCTCGAGCCAATGCCCGTGCCGCTGTTGGGATCGCCGTCCGAGAGGAAATAGACGACTGTCTCCGATGCCGACGGCGTTGCATGGCTATTGAAGAAGCTGGTTACGCCCGCAAGCGCATTGTCGTAATCGGTGCCACCGCCGGAATGAAGATTGTTGATGTAAGTGATGGCGTTGGCGACGCTGACCCAGCCGGAATTGTGGGTATCGTCATTGAAATCAACGACAAGGACCTGACCGCCGTTGATGCCGGCATTCAGCAGATTGATCGCGGCTGCCTTTTCGATGTTGAGAGCGGTGCCGTCCACACTGCCCGACGTATCGATAACCAGGACGACATTTGTCGGACCGCTGCTCTCCCGCACAGATGCGGTGTTGTTGGATGCAATCGGCGCGTCATCGATGATGTTGATGTCCAGGAAGTCCGCGGTGGTATCATTATTTGAATCGGTCACGACGACTGCAAAGCGGTCGAATGTATCGTCACCGGACGTATTATCCATCAGCGTGTAGCTGTAATCGATCGTGCCAGCCACGATGCTGGTGATCGTCAGCGTGCCGATCCCCGCGTGAACGAACTGCTGACCGACCGACGTGACCTGCACGCCATCGATCGTCACAACTCCGGGACCATCGGCCGCGCCGTAGGAGATTTGGCCTGTCGTCTTTTCGGAATCGCCGGCGGAATCCGAGCCCGCGGGCTCATTGATTGCTGCAATAGTGCGCGCAGGAAGGCCTGCTTCCGAAACCGAACCATCCTGCACCGTCAGTGTCGGCAAGGTGTTGGCGTCGGAGGGCACGTAATCGATATGGATCGTGGCCGAGGCCTGATCGTTGTCGTAGTCGGACCCGACCAAAGTGAAGTCAAACGGACCGACATCCGCGCCAGCCACCAGTTGGGTGCCGCCGATGCCCTGAATCTTGACCTCTCCACTGTGCGCCGAGGTCGCTGTCAGTTCGAGCTTGTCGAAATGCGAAATATCGGTCGTCAGAGGATTACCGTCGGTGGTCGCGTTGTTCGCAAGAATATCGATCAGGTAGCTGCCGGCGCCGGCCTCGCTCTGGGGAATGGTCAACGTTCCCGTTTCATAGTGCCCGGTCGCACTGTCGATAGCCTTCCAACTGATAGTGACGTCGCCGCTCCCCGTCTGCATAAAGTGGAGATCTGTCTTCGTCATCGGACTGTCGAACTGCACCGTAAGGTGTTCGCCATTGCCGAAATTGTCACTATCGATACCGATGCCCTGTCCTGAGCCGTTCACGCTGTGACCGGCATCGGCAATAAAGGTGACCGATCCGAAGTCCTTTGCCGGCGTCGGCCCAAAGCCGCCTTTCAGATTTACAAAGGGAAGCGGGCTCGCGGTAATCGGCAAGTTATCGAGAGTAAAGGTGTATGTGCCGTTCGGATTGACGGTGAGAACATAATAAGGCTCTCCGCTGTCATCGAACGTGCCGGTGACGGTTATGATGCCCGCATCCGTACTGGTGGTGACGGTCACGCCTTCGATGGTTGGCGCGATGATATTGAAATGTCCCGGCTCATCAGCTCCCACGTGGAAGTTGAAGCTGCCGTGAACGACAGACCCGACCTGCGTGTCCGTTTGAGGATCGATGGCGTCGAAATAAGGAATGTCGTCGCGAACCACGATCTGGAAGTTGGCATTCGCCAGTGGCACAGCATCACCATCGCCGTCGATGGCAACGATCAAGCCACCAAGACTGATAGAAAGCTCATCCTCGAAAGCCTTCTCCGCCTCAGGAGTCGATGGATCGTTGATCAAAGGATGATCAATCTGATCGATCAACTGGAAGGTCCATGAACCATCCGCATTGACGGTCAGTGAGAATACACTACGCCCGTCGTGCGCCTTCGCCGTGACCGTATTGCCCGAAATAGCCGCGTCGTCGATCTCACCCCCCTTGGATTCCAGGTTGAGACCGGCAATCCAGCTCTTCGCATCAGCCTGCGTCACAAGCTTGAAGGCCGTGCTGCCAGGGCCATCGGCGCCAAAATGCACAAGTGCATTCAGCGAATTATTGACGTCCGAGTGGTAGGCTGCCTGATTTGTACCAGACGTTTCGCCGGAACGGCCGGAATCGGGATTTCCGACAGAAACTCCGGTCAAGGCATCTTCATCAACAGCTCCGGAGACAAAGCCATCGGCTATCACGACCGGCATGTCGTCATCGACCAGCACCTGGAATGTGCCATTGGCGTTATCGCCATCGCCGTCGGTTGCGGTGAAATTGAAGGTCAGCTTGATGTCATTCTCGGCATCGCCGGGAGCGTGATCGAGCTGCCCCTTGAGAATGAAATTGTACTTGCCGGTGTCTTCGTCGGACAGCGTGACCTCGAAAACAACGCGATCAGTATCCTGATATCCGTTGTTCGCCGCTCCGTTCTCGACATAACCGATCAGCTTCGTGTTATCAGCCAACAGCGCATAGTGAACGATCTCGCCGTGCGACTTCAAATCGCCGCTCACGCCAGCAACGCTGACAGTAGCATTGGCAAATGCGACCGAACGTCCCGTCAGACCGCCCAACCCGTGATCCTGCACGAAACTGCCGTCGAGATTGACAACATCTACCCCGGCATCTTCGTCATCGGCACCCCAATTGATCCCGAGGGCGCCTGTGGTGGAAGTGGCATTGCCCTGCACGTCACCCGGCTGGGTATCGTGGTTGCCATAAGGAACCAGACCGTCTTCATCAACCACGCCGACCGCGCTGAGCGACACATCGTCAATGAATGCGCCGTACGCGTTCGCAGTGCCTGCACCGCTGAAACCGACGATCGTGCTGGAACCCGTTGCCGTCAGAAGCACAGTGTACTGGTGCCAGCCGGCCGACGCGCCCGTCAGATCGACGTTGATAACGTCATTACCCCAGTGGATCCTGAAGTTGTTGCTGTCGCCGTTCGCTCCGAGTTTGCTGGTGTCGTCAAGCCGCGGCGCGTACCAGAAAGTCAGCTCGTAGGTCTGGCCGGCCTCCGTTGCAACGACCTGCTGGATCGTCGCATTGGTGATGCTGGTCGGATTCTTGTCGGTGCCGCCCTGATCCGCCGCCGGATATCCGAACGGATCGGAATCGAGCTCGACCTTTGACGAACCGGTATGTGCAGTTTGCCCGGCAACATTGCCGTGCTGGATTTCGAACGGAGCACCATCGGCACCCATCGTCCAGCCTGCGATGCTGTTGAAAATGTCCCAATTGTCGCCGACCAAATTGTGACCGAGCTCGAAGCTCCCGTTCACAATCAGATTGATACCGGCAACTGTCGGACCGTCATCCTCGAAGATTACGAGATTGGAAACGTCGAGAGCGGATGAAACCTTGTCGCCGTCGCCATCGGTCAGCGTCACCTTTACCGAAACGGAACCTGCTGCGAGCGAAATACCTTCGTCGAAGCTGGTGACGTCCGGATGATGGAGCGAAACGTATTGCGCGACGGAAACCACTCCCGTCACAGGATCGATCACCAGCGCAAACGCGGCAGGATCGCTGGAATCGACCGCGCCATTGTTGGCGTCATATCGCCCAACGATCAGGCCGTCTTCGCTCTGGAACAGCTTGATGATCTTGCCGTCAGTCGTCGTCAGGCCGGAATCAGTCCCGTTTACAGAAACGAAGCTGTAATGGACCGTATCGCTTGATGCCGGACCATCCATGCCCAAATCCGGTGTTCCGACTTTAACGACTGCCTTGCCATTGGTAGCGTATTGCGGCGATCCCATGCCAGGATCGGCGCCGGGATTGGCGACGTTGGCGAACAGTGCGGCAATGCCGGTATTCGCGGCGGTATCATCGCTGTCGTTATCAATTCCCGGAGTTTCATCGATGATGATCGCATCGACGAACTTGACGTTGGCGAGATAGGTGCCGGTATTGTCGCCGGCCGTCCCGATCTCACGGAATGTCAGGGTGCCAGATGTTCCCGTCGGAACGATATCCAGCGAAATCGTCTGCATCACGCCGGTGTGAGGATCAAATGTCCCAACCGCCACGTTATTCCACAGCACCTCGACCTTGGCATCGCCAAAGTCGCCCGAGTTGTGATCGGCTTCGCCAATTTCGAACGACAGCCGATATTTTTCGCCGACGGTCAGGCCGCTAACAATCTGCGAAAGCGTGAGGTTGCCGGGGCTCGCTTCAAGATCGACAATGAGACTGTTGGTCGGGCTATGGACTCCGCGATAACCATCGCCAACGCGCTCGAGTTGCGAACCTCCGATAGACCAGCCCCCGGCGTTAACGGTCGCAACACCGCTGCCCGTACCCCACTCGGGACTATTTGACGTAAACCCATCAAAGAACAGTCCGTTGCTGAGAGCATTCGATGTCAGCACGGGCGGAGCTGGGCCGTCATCGTCGAACGAAATAAAGGAAGACTCGTTGGAAATCAGCGAAACCGTCGCCGACGATGTCGCCGTATCGCCGTCGTCATCCGTAATCGTCACGGTCTGGGTCAGACCTAGGGAGCCGTTGCCTGCGATCAACAGCGAAATAGCTTCGTCGAGAACCGAAGGATCTTCGCTGCCACCGTGATCGACCGGCAGGAACTGATCGACCGCAATCTTGGCGTTGGCCGGATCGTTCGCATTCAGAATCGAGATGCGGAAAGCGACCAGTTCGTCGCCGCCGCCAGCGATGCCGTCGCCAGCGATCCGTCCTTCGATCGTATTCCCGGACTGATACAGCACAATCGTGCGGTAACCGTCGCTCGTGCCCTCGAGCACCGTGTTGTCGAGTGCTGTCACCTTGAGATTGGTCACAATCTGACCGCCGGTCAACGTGAAGCTGAGCGTTGCAGTCGTCGTGCCTGCGCCATCTGCGCCGTAATTGCTGGAAACGGAGAACAGTCCGGCGACCGCACCCGCGGCGGTTTCCAGATGTCCGATCGCTTCGCTGGCAGACGGATTCGTGGCGTTGGCGGGATTCGTCAGCAGTACCGGCGCGGCATTGAAGCTGCCCACCCCGTTCGACACATCGTCAAGATCGCCGTTGTGGTCGGCACCGGCCACTTCTGCCGGATTATAATGATCGCCGCCGTTCTGGATATTGTCGTGATCCGGATTAACGGTCTCGTCGAGGTTGAGCAGAAGCCCGGCAGGCGTCGGAGCCGTCGACTGATTGACGAGCACCACGGGCATGTCATCGTCCACGCCGACAATGAACGAACCTGAGACGCTATCGCCGTCCGAATCCGTCGCGGTGTAGTTGAAGGTGAGCGCTATATCATTCTCGTTGCCGCCATCGGCGTGATCGAGATTGTCGTGGAGCGTGAATTTGAACGAGCCGCTCGCGTCATCAGACAGGCTGACTTCGAAGACCAGACGGTCCGAGACCTGATAGCCGGCAGCCCCGCTGTCGACATAGCCAACAAGGCGCGTCCCTTCGTCCACGAGGGCGAATTTGACGACATCGCCGTTCGACTTCAGGGCAGACGTGCCACCCACGGTCACATTGGTGTCCGTAAACGTCAGGCTTCGGCCGATCAGACCGGAAACGCCATCCACCCCGTCCTGCTTGCCGCCAACATCATTGGCGTCGCCGTTGTCTGCGCCCCATTGGATATTGAGGGCTGATGTTACGGACGCCGAGTTGCTCGTCGCGTCGCCGATCTGATTGCCGTCGCCGATGCCATGTGCGTTGGCGTTGTTGAGACCGTCCTCGTCAACGACCGCATTGACCGCAAGCACCTGGACGTTGGCGATATACGTTCCGTGATAGCCCTCATCCTGCAACTCCCCCGGCAGCAGCGACGCGTGACCCGTTCCAATTTCATGGAACGAAAGCGTGTTATCGCTCGGCGTGTTCGATGCCGTGACGGTAAAGGCATATTTATCCAGCATGCCGCTGGAGACCGTCGTATCGATAACGCCGATCTTGGTGTTGCCCCAGTAAACTTCGAGCAGCGCAGTGCCGGGAAATGGCGCGCCAGCCTCGAACTGGATGACATAGGTCTGGCCACCGACCAGCGTGTGGTTCGGCGCGGCAAACGTCTGCGAAAGCTGATAGTTGCCCGGCGAAGCGCCGAGATCGATCATGCCGTTGTGGGTTGATGAGAACAGCCCATGGAAACCGTCGCTCTGACGTTCGAACTGGATTCCATTGACCGGCAGATCGGAAGGATCGCCAGCAATGGTCCAGCCGGGAACCGTGCCTTGTGGCGCCAACGAACCCCAGAACGCCGGGGGCGACCAGCTATTGCCTTCGACGAAATCTCCATTGGTCACCAGGTTCGTCGGAGCGGCCCCGACGACAGGAATATCGTCCCGAATCTGAATCGTGAACGCACCCGGGCCGAACGTCACAGTGTCACCATCACCGTCGCGCGCGATGATGTATTTCGAAAGATCGATCGATGTGCCGAGCAGATTTTCCCCACTACCTGCCGGATGGTCGACGTGATCCTTCAGGGTAAAGACATACGAACCGTCGTCATTGACGACGAGCGTGAATATTTCGCGATCGCCATTGCTGTAGCCAATGCCATTTCCGCTTTCAACATAACCACGCAGAGTCGTGCCATTGGACGAAATCAGCACATGCTGTGCAATACCGTTATCGGTCGATGTCAGGCCGGAATCGATCGGACTCTGGGTCTTGAGCGAGAAGGCATTGGTCGCGTGCGCGCCATCCGCGCCGAAATTCACCAGCGCGTTGAGCGTGCCGATAGCGCCCGTGAATGTCGCGGATGCGGATGTGGGTCCGGTTTCACCCGGACGCCCGGCATCCGGATTACCCGCGCCGCCGCTCGCGAGGGTCAAACCATCTTCATCGACTTCGACGCTGATGGTGCCCGCCACCATCTTCGGGCCGTCGTCCTTGAACTCAATCCGGGTCCCGATATCGACCAAGTCGGTATCGAAATCCCCGTCTCCATCCGTCGCGGTCACTGCAACGAACAGCACTCCATCCTTGATATCGATTGTCTCATTGTAGTCGGCAGCGGTGCTGCCCGCATCCGGGTGATACAGCGAGACGTACTGAACGAGCAAAATCTGACCCGTGCTCGGGTCGATAGTGAGCGCAAACGCGGCGAATTCATTACTCGTGTCGCCGTCGTTCCCTGGCCTGCCGTCACCCCCCACTTCATATCGGCCGACAATATAATTGCCGTCCTGGAACAGGTAGATGCTGCGGCCTTCCGTGGTCTTGAGACCGGAATCGATATTGTTGTGGTCCAATTGCAAGGCGTATTTCAGTGCCCCTTCAGCCTTGGGTCCATCCGCGCCGTAGTCGACGCTGAACTGAACGATCGCACCGGTGCTCTGGGCATATCCAATCGGCCCGCTGGCCGGTGGAACATGCGGATCTTCACCTTTCAGGCCGGAGACGTTTGCAAACAAAACCGACAAGTCAGCGGCGGAATCGTCGCTCCCGGGGTCAACGCCGGGCGTTTCATCGTGGACGACATCCGCGCCAGACTTGAGCTTGAGATGGGAAATCTCGGGACCGTCATCCTGGAAAACGATGCGACTACCAATATCGACCGACGCCGAACTAACGTCTCCATCGGAATCCGTGACCGTAATTTTTGCAAAGATTTTGTCGTCAAGCGTCTGCTGAACCGGGTGATTGTCCCCCGGCGACGCATCATTCCAGTTGGTTCCGTTGTCGTTGCTTTCGTCGGAATCGCCCCGGTCGTCATGCTGGATCGAGAGATACTGGGCAACGCTGATCTGGCCGTTCTGACCGAGATAAATGGCGAAGGCTGCGGGATCGGTCAGCTTCGAGACCGAACCATTTCCATCGAGATCAGCTCGCCCGACGATCAGATCGCCTTCCTTAACCAGCCAGATGTTGAGGCCTTCTGTGGTCTTCAGGCCGGAATCGACGCTGGTGAAACCGCTTTGGAGTTCCAGCGAGAATACACGCGTGGCGGCGGGTGCGTCGGCGCCAATGACGGAAGTGTCGATAACGATCGCGTCGCCGTCGCGGGCATAACCAATCGCGTCAGTATGATTATTCGGGGTGACGTCCGGATCGTCGCCCTTGTTCTCTAAACCGCCGAACGCGGCCTGGGCACCTGCTGACAACTGACCGAACGTTACATCATCGGCACCATCGATACCGGGTGTCTCGTCGTGGATAAGGCTTTCGTTTCCATTGAGCCTGATCTGAGCAACCGGATGATCGTCCTGAACTTTGACGATGAACTTGCCGTCCAGGGTGATGGTGTCGCCGTCATAGTCGGTCGCAGTAATAATGTGACCGAAGTTGATCCCGTCGATCAAGGTAAAGCCGCCCGGCTGATCCGAACGCAATGCGAAGTCGTCGGCAGGATCGGACGAGTTCTGGTGCATCAACTCGTCATACAAACGGAATTCATAAGCGCCGGTCGTCTGATCAACCCGGAGTTCGAAAACAGGATTGCCCGTGTTCCCGACTTCGTTGGGACCGAAATTGGGATCGGGCTCATAGCCCGTCAGGATAACCCAGTTACCGGATGTCGACGTCGTATAGAAAAGTTTGAGTCCGTTCTCGCTCGCCGGCTGAACCGACTGTTTCGAAAACAGTCCGAGACTCGTCATGTATTCGACGGCATTGTCGGCAAATCCGAAAATGTGCGGCTGCTGTTCACCACCCTGCGGATAAGCATCGGCGCCGATGCTTACCGTACCCGCGAGACTTCCAAAGATGTAAGCCGGACCTCCGAACACCTGACTCGGATCACCGGTCGCCGATCCGTCAGCACTACCATCGTCCGGGCTAGTGCCCCTCGACCATGGCGTCGCAATATCGTTCTCGGTCACAATCCGCGTCACAACCTCGCCGGTTGCAACCGGAATGTCATCGATCACGGTAACGGCGAACGCGTCGCCGGTGAGCGTTACGGGATCGCCGTCCCCATCGACGGCGTGGATGAGAGTTGTGAGATTGATGTCGAGCAGATTTTCGAGATTGTCGCCGACCACTCCGTTAAGGGTCGGATGATCGATCTGGTCGTTCAACGTGAATTCGTAGTCACCGTTGGCCAACACATGAAGCGTGAAGACATGACGTGTGCCCGCCCACGCCTCAATGGTGGTCTCGCCGGCGGCGCTGCTGAAAACCGTGTACTTGACGTCTTCGCCAAGCGACTTGACGTTGTTGCCTGCGGTGTCCTTGACGAAATCATTTGCCGGGTTGCCGTCGCTGGTTACGTCCAGAATCGAGAACGTAAGCGTGCCGTCGCCACCGGTAACAAGGCCCGCAAGCGAGCCTTTGACATGAAGCGTGGTGATGGTGTGGTCGCTCGGGATATCGGCGTCGCCGCCCGGGAAAGAACTTTCGTCTTCATTGCCTTGACCGGCCGCAGTGTTTTCGAGGAAAGGAGAAAGCTCTTCCTCCTCGACAATGCCCCTGACCCGCGCGCCTGCGACCTGCGTCGGAAAAAGGTCCACCGCAGCAACCGGCGTGGTTTCGGTTGTGATGACGAAATTCCCGAGTTCCTCCTGACCAAGCAGATCAAGCGGATTTCCGGTATTGAGCGGATCGACCGAGCTATCATGGAAGTTCGCGCCGCTCGCTGCGCCGTTGCCATCGCCTGCTGCCGGCAGAACCGACTGATCGTCCGTGATAGGGAAAATGCTGGCGAACTGTTCGCCGGACACATCGCGTCCCGCGCCCAAATCGACATTGAAATTGCTGAGCGGCTTGCCGGTCGAATCGAAGAACGGCTCGACGGTCACCGTCGACCGATTGTCGAAAAGAATGATCAGCTTTGTGCCGACATGAACGAGAGTCATTTTCTCGTTCGCGACGGACGACATATCGAGCTTGGTGTTTTGATCGAAGCCAAGATCAAGCGTGACGGCCTGATCACCTTGCGGTTTGACGACCTTCACAATCTTTGGCGAAGAAGAACCTTGAGGTGACGCAACATTCGCCTGTGCAATAACTACACGCTCATTCATGACTTCGCCCTCGTAAAAAACTTTGCGGGCAATCAACCACTGACCGCAAAAATTTAGAAAATATTAATATTTATATTCACTTAACTTGATGGAACCGTCAACAAAACGGCGGGCGGAAATCACCGTTCGTTGGGCACTTGGTTAAATTGGCAACACAACTAAAGGTTGTGTAAGGCGTGCCATCCTCTATGCCGGGCTTGTCCGAATGGACAGGTTCCGTTAATGATTGCGGCGAGGGTCTTGAAAATGATGATATTTAAGCGATTTTTTGCGCTGGCTGCCTTGGCCGTTGCTTCGTTAGGAGCGCTATCAGGAGCCGCGCAGGCTGGCGGACTGTGTGCCGATTTTGTTTTGACCTGCGAAAATGGGCGCAGCTACCCATTTTGTCCCCGGGCTATCAGCGAGGCGGGTGACATTGTGACGGGCAATCTGGTGACCGGACCGCACAGCAGCGTGCATATGCGCCTTATTCCGATGGGGGTCGGATATCGATACGCCGGTAGGGGAATCTGGTTTGACGGGTTTGAGAGCGCCGCAGCGCTCTATCTCGACAAGAACGCGCCCTTGGCATGCACCGTTTCCCGGCGGGCCGGCGAGCCGCCAGTGACGCCCGTTCTCTATACTAAGTATTGATCATTTCGGATGGCTGCCGGCGGAAGCTGACGCGTTCCCGCGTCGCTTCCGACCGCGTTCCATTAGCCTTCGATCACGCGTTCCACATACACGCGGCGGCAATCCATCTCGTATTCCAGATCCTTCACCGGCGGACGGTTGAAGTACCAGGTCAGTCCCTGACGGAAGATACCGCGCTTTCCAAGCTCGCTTTCGATAAACGGATAGATGTCGTGGACGGTGTAAAGCTGCGTGGCGGTGACCTGGCTCCAGTCGCCGCCAAATGCGCTCATGCGGCGCTCCATCTCGCCGAGAACCCACTTCGCCTTCTCCAGCATCGCGGCTGGTGACGTGTCGCCCAAACGAACAGCGTGATCGCGATAGTTCCCTTTTCCTTCGGGCGCTTCGCCGCTACCCGCAATTACAAAAGACGCCGGAGCATTCGCGGCAGGCACCGTATAGGTAAAGGCATGGAAGCCCGGCTCAGCGGGCGGATCGATCTTCGGACAGACGTTGCTACGCGCCACCGGATTGAGACCATTCGGGAAAGCGACGCCCCATGACTTAAGTGTCCCCGTGTAAACTTCGTTGAACTTGACGAAGCCCTCTTCGGTGAACGGCGCCGGCGAACGCAACTCACACGCCGCAAAAGCGGTCAGCGGCCGGCCCGCATCCTTTAACACCTGCGCGATGCGCTCGAACCCTGCCTTGATCGGTACCGGCTTGGTGAACCGCACGCGCTCCAGAGTGAACCCCTGCAGCGCTGCGACGCCGGCGGAATACTGGCTGACGCCGGGCATGAACCTGTAGCCACCGTTAGGCGCTTCAACTGTCTCAATCATGTTGCCTCTTCTTATTGAACGGATTTTCTTTCAGGTCGGATTCAAATTATTCTTCGAGAACGCCGAGATAAGCGTCGCGAATAATCGGATCGGCCAGCAGTTCCGCTCCGGACCCCGACCGGACGATGCGGCCCATGTCCATGACAAAGGCCGCGTGACACAGATCGAGCGCGGTCGTCACATCCTGCTCGACCAACAGGATCGACATGCCTTCGGCGTTAAGCGCACGGAGCGCCGCGACAAGCTGCTCGACAAGCAAGGGGGACAGGCCGAGAGACAACTCGTCGATCATCAGCAGTTTCGGCGCGCTCATCAGGCCACGCCCGATCGCGCACATCTGCTGCTCGCCGCCCGAAAGTGTCGCGGCTGCCTGATTGCGGCGCTCGAACAGCTTCGGAAACGTCGTGTAAACGCGATCCATGTCGCGGCTGATCTCGGTGCGTGTTGCCTTGCGTGAATAGGCGCCCATCAAGAGATTGTCTTCGATGCTCATGGCGCCGAACAGCCGCCGGCCTTCCGGGACGTGCACGATCCCGTGCGAGAGGATTTCCGCCGCGTTTGCACTGGAAAGATCAAGACCATCGGCACGATAGCTTCCGGACTGAATCGGAATCAGACCCGACAGCGCACGCATCAGTGTCGTCTTTCCTGCGCCGTTGGAGCCGATCAGCGCGGTGATTTCGCCTCTGCGGACAACAAGATCGATGCCCCACAGCACCTGGACCTCGCCATAGCCTGCGCGCAACTGGTGCAGTTCGAGAATGGGAGTCTCAGCCATGGCCCCCAGCCCTCTGTGCATATTGCTGGCCGAGATAGGCCTCCACGACCGCAGGATTCTTGATCACGTCGCGCGGCGCACCGTCGGCAATCAACTGGCCGTTATGCAGCACGACGATCCGCGTGCAGACATTCAACACTACCTTCATCAGATGCTCGATCATCACGATGGTAATGCCGCTTTCGGCGAGCTGATGGATCAGCTTCGTGGCACGCTCGACTTCAGCACTGTTCAAACCAGCATTGACCTCGTCCAGGAACAGCAGCTTCGGCTTCATCGCCAAAGCTTTCGCCAGTTCCAACCGCTTGCGCATTGCCAGCGTCAGCGTCGCCGCAGACTGATCGGACTGTGCTTCGAGGCCGACGAACGCGAGATGCGCCCTTGCCTCCTCGCGCGCAGTCCGAATGCTCTCGCCCGGCTGCGAAAACAACGCCGCCGCGGCGACATTATCCAGCGCGCTGAATTCCGCGAACGGCTGCACGATCTGGAATGTACGCGACAACCCCAAGCGTGCGGACTGATAGGTCTTTACACGCGTAATGTCCCGCCCCATGAACGTCACCGTGCCGGAACTGGCCGGTGTGACGCCGGTCACAACGTTCACGAGCGTGGTCTTACCCGCGCCGTTGGGGCCAATCAGGCCAAGAACCTCGCCTTTGCTGACGCTGAGCGAAACATCGCGCAGCGCCTTCAGGCCGCTGAAATTGCGCGAGACGGATTCGAGCTTGAGAATCTCAGACACGCTTTGGCCTCCACGACAGGAGGCGATCGCGGAATGACATCAGGCCGTGCGGCAGGAACAGCAGCAGGATGACAATCAGCACGCCAAGCACACCGCTGTGAATCTGGATGTAGTTGCGCCAGACCACTTCCTCGAGACCGAGATAGACAAATGCTCCGATCAGGACGCCGAGCGGCGAGCCGACGCCGCCGATCAGTGCCATGACAATGGGCTTCACCGAATAAAGAATGTCGAACACATCCGACGGGTCGATGTAGTGAACCCACGCCGCGTAGACGCCACCGGCAGCGCCGACGAAACACGCGGATAGCCCGAAAGCGATACTCTTGTAGAGAGTGGTGTTGAGGCCGATCATGTTGGCGGCAGTCTCGTTCTGCCGGATGCAGGCGAGGCCGAAGCCGAGCTTGGAACCCGCAACCAGAATCACCATCACCGCGGTGCCAAGCAGCAAGCCCCACATCAGATAGAAGAAGAATGTAGCCTCGGCCATCACGCCAGACGATGCGGCGCTCACCGGGATATTCAGTCCCATGCCGCCGCCGGTCAGGTCAGTGGCATTGTTGACCAGTTCGCGCAGCACTTCCATCAGCGACAGACTTGCGATGGCAAAGTAATGCCCCCGCAAGCGCAGCAGCGCCGCGCCGAGCAGCGCCGCCATTACGAACGAGAGCAGGCCCGCGATTGCAACGGACGCCACAAGCGGCGAGCCCTTGCCGATCAGCACGCCGGCGGCGTATGCGCCAAAACCGAAGAATGCGGCGGTGGCGAACGAAGGATAACCCGCGAAGCCGCCGACGATATTCCACGACAGCGCGAGAATGCCGTACATGCAGGCGATGGTGCCAAGACGCAGTGCATAGGACCCGCCGAAGAACGGCAGCGTAGCGACACAAACGACCAGTGCCAACAGGATGAGGTTTGACCGGGTCATTCAAAGCCCTTTCGGCCGAGCAGGCCCTGCGGGCGAACGATCAGGAAGACAATCAGCAACGCGAACGACAGCGTGGTCGCATGGGCCGGCCCCATCACCGCCGACCCGATCCCCTCGATCAGCGCCAACAGGATGCCGCCCGCCAGCGCCCCCGACACGCTGCCAAGACCGCCGAGAACACAAACAACGAAAGCCTTACCGAGATAGGCCGAGGACGTCAGCGGCGAGATCGGGAAGATCAGCGCCATCAGCACGCCGGCACAACCCGCCAGCGCAGCGCCGAGGCCGAAAGCAATGGCATAAATCGAATTCACATCGACGCCCATGAGCCTCGCGGCGTCGCGGTCGAGACGGACGGCCACGATGGCGCGTCCGACGCGCAGGCGTCGCAGGATCAGATACAGAATTCCTGTCAGCGCCAGCGCTGCTGCGGTGGCGATCAAACGATCGACCGGCACCACCACGTCGAAGATCGAGACCGACCCCATCGGCGGCGTCAGCACCAGCTTCCGGTAATCCGCCTTGAAGAAATAGATCATCGCGTTGTTGAGGATCAGGTCGAGACCGAAGGTGAGCGTCAGCGTCACCAGCACCGGCGCGGTGATCACACGATTGAGAATCACGCGCTGGAGCATGTAGCCGATTGCGAAGAACGCCGGCGCGGCAACAATGAGCGAATACCAAGGCGAGAGGTGCAGCGAGTTGTAGAGACCCCAGGCCAGATAGGCGCCGAGCACGATGAACGAGCCGTGAATCAGGTTGATGACGTTCAGCACGCCCCAGACCAGCGAGAAGCCGATTGCGATACACGCATAAAGGCAACCCAGCACCAGAGCATTGATGAGTATCTGGGCCGCCAGCATGTCGTGTATCCACCTTCTCTCAGTTTGCCCGGATCAGTTGACGCCGAGCTTGAATTCGCCCTGCTTGATGATCGAAGGCGCGAGAACCACGGGCTTGCCGCCCTGAAGCTGGAACACCGGCGGCTCCAGCGAATTGATCTGGCCGGTCGGGCCGAACTTCACCGGGCCCCAGAACGTCATGACGTCCATCTTGGCGAGTTCGTCACGTACCTTGTCGCGATCCAGCGAGCCCGCGCGCTCGATAGCCAACTGGAACAGCGCGCCGGACACCGAGGCGGACGCCTGCGCATAGTCAGGCTCTGACTTGTACTTCTCCCGGAACAGCTTCACGTAGTTCGCGGTCGTGCCGAAAATGTCCTTGCCGGAATACTGCGCGGCAGGATGCCACCAGGCAGCGCTGGTGATATTCTCGCCGCCCGGCCCGGCAGCATCGATAAACTCCTGATAGGCGGGGCCCGCGATCATCGAAACGACGCTCGCCTTGATCTGCTGGTCGGTCATCTGCTTGCGGATCAGCAGCAGGTCGTTGATGTAGCCGGTAGCGAATATCCACTGCGGCGAGAGCGACTTGATCTGCGACAACGTCGCCGAGTGATCCAGCGTGTTGATGGCATACTTCTCGAAATACACGACCTCAAAGCCGTTGGCCTTGGCCGACTTCTCCATTTCCTGCGCAATCGCCAGCGGGAACAGATCGTTGCGCGCCAGAATGGCCACCTTCTTCACGTCCGCCGCCTTGGCCTTGACGATCTGCGTCAACGGTGTGGTCAGCGTATCGTTCGGCGTGAAAGTGCCGAACAGATATTTATAGCCCTGATCGTAGACCTGCGATGACGATGCAGTCGCGGCGATCGTTGGCACCTTGTATTTCTCGGAAACGCTGCTGCCGGCCTTGGCCGCACCCGAACCGAATGGACCGAACAGGAAGTTGACGTTGTCTTGGGTGATCATCTGCTCGGTGGTCTGTACCGCGCGCGGCGTATTCGACTGGTAGTCGGCGTAGACGATCTCAACCTTGTACTTCTTGCCGCCGACCGAAATGCCGCCAGCCTTGTTGGCCTGCTCGGCCCACAGATCATATCCCTGCTGTTGCTTGACCGCTTCCGGTGCCAATGGTCCGGTCAGCGGGAGCGGCGCTCCGAACTTGATGACATCCTGCGCTAACGCGGCGGATGCGCACAGACCAACAGCGGCTGCAAGAACAAGCGAGGTCAGGTGAAGCGACGTAAGCGAAAGGCGAGCCATCTGGTTTCTCCATCGGGGACGAGAGCGTGACCTACCCGGAAGCATGGCAAATTAGGGGATCGAATAAAAGCATTGAAATTCGAAGTTATCGTTCTAAAAATTAGAACGATATGCAGGGCCTGCTGCGTTTCCGGGCAAGCCGCCTTCTGGACAACAAGCCATGATCGAATCCACAGCCCTGCGGTATTTCCGCGAAGTCACGTTACGCGGATCGATCAAGCGCGCAGCGGAGTCGTTGAATATCGCGCCGAGCGCTATCAGCCGGCAGATGCAGGGACTAGAAGACGACCTGTCGACCAAGCTGTTCGAGCGCGGTGCACGCGGCATGACGCTGACCGGCGCGGGACAACTGCTCTATCGCTATGCAGTTGAGTGCGGTGAGCGGCTCGACCGGATTCGTGCGCAGGTCGAGGAATTCGACTCCCTGCAACGCGGCCACGTCAGGATCGCAACCGTCGAAGGTCTGCTCGCGAGCTTTGTATCGGACTTCGTCGTCGATCTTTCGAAGGACTATCCCGGCATCTCGATCACGGTCACGACGGCGGGCACCAGCGGTGTTGCGGAAATGGTCGGGCGGCACGAGGTCGATCTTGGCCTTGTATTCGGCCGCGCCCCGCGGCGCGACCTGATCGAGCTGGCGCGCATGCGGCAATCGTTATGTCTAATGGTCGCGCCCCATCATCCGATGGCGGCAAAAGAATACTGCGCCGTGAAGGATCTCGCGGGCTTGCGCGTGATCCTTCCCGATCCCTCGTTCGGTATCCGTCAGGAAATCGACCGCGCCTGCGCCAAAGCCAACGTGCAGCTTGATCTCTACAGCGAGACCAATTCGATCGCGTTCCTGCGCACCATCGCCACGAAAACCGGGATCGGGACGTTTCTGCCACGCGATTCGGCGATGCCCGAATTGATCGCAGGCACGCTGGTTGCAATCCCACTGCGCGACAAGCGTCTTGAAGCGACACAAGTCACGCTGGTGCAACTGGCGACACGAAACACCACGCCGTCAGGCTCGCGGGTGGCACAGCTTCTAGTGGAAAAGATGAAGGATCGAAGGGGCTGATCGGAATTCGCGCAGCAACCCGCTAAACGGCGAACGAACGCTTCGGCTTCTTGTGCAGCGCCACGGCGTCGATCGCGTCACTCGCCCGCGGATAAAGATCGCGCACCATCGGATCGTGACCGGGGACGACCCGATCGGGATGACCCGCAAGGCGTTCGACGGCCTTCCAACCCTCCATCATGTCGCCGAGGTTGTAGACGATCGGGAATGGATTGCGGCGATACATGTTGCCGTAATAATGCGAAGCGTCGGACGCGAGTACCACGGGCCCGCGTTCGGTGTTCACCCGCACCACTTGCAGACCGTCGGAGTGACCTCCGATATGGTGCAGCGTTACCCCCGGTACGATCTCGCCATCGCCGTTGTGAAACAAGACGCGGTCGCTGAACACATGACGCACCATCAGCGTCACGTCTTCGGCGGAGAACGGATAGCGCAGCAGGCCGTGGCACATGCAACGCCCGGTGGCGTAGCTCATTTCGCGATCCTGCAAATGAAACCGCGCGTTGGGGAAGCGATCGAGATTACCGGCATGGTCATAATGCAGATGGGTGATGACCACATCGCGGATACTGTCGGGCGGTACGCCAAAGCGCTCAAGGGCATCGGCGGGATTGATCGTCAGCGTCCGCGACCGCTCGCGCGCGGCGGACTCGTTAAAGCCGGTATCGACCAAGATATCCCCGCCGTCGCCGCGGATCAGCCAAACAAAATAATCTAGATCGGTGCCTTCGTTGTGCACATCCGGCGTCAGATAGTTCTGATGCGGCTGACGCCCGGTCATGGTCGCGTAGCGAATGGCGTAGATCTCATGCTGATCATTCATTTTGATCGCCCTCCCTCACCGCTTCGCGGACCCGTGCTGCAGGATATGACCGAGCGCCGAGAGCAAATGGGCGCGGAAGAGATCCGGATTCTCGCACATCGGAAAATGGCCGAGCCCCCGCATCTCCTTAAAATACGCCCCCGGGATCAACGCTGCGAGCTTGCGACCGTCTGCCGGCGTCGCCGAATAATCATAATCTCCTGACAGGAGAGCCACCGGCGTCTTGTCCGCGTCAATCTTCCGGGCAACGATAGCTCCGTCGAACTCGTCCGAATAGAAGGCTAGATCGCCACCGTAGATCCCCGGCGCTCCCTGACTGTAGATCCACGCCGCTTGGCGGCGATCGCCTTCAGGACTTTGCGGACTCATCAGGCCGCGAACGTAGCTCGCATTGTGAAGTGAGCCGTGCACGGCAACATGATGCTGGAACGGATTGCGCCGGCCCTTTGACTGAAACGGCGGCTCGACGGCCACGATCCCGCGAAGCAGATCCGGATGTTCTGCCGCGAGCACCAGCGCCATCGCCGCGCCCATCGATCCGCCGACAACGATGGCAGGTTCACCCACAACGTCCCTGAAAATTGCGGCGCACCACTCACGATAGGTCGTGAGATCGAGCTTGTAGTCTCCTCCGTCCCATGTCGCGGGCGGCATCGAGCGCCCATGAAACGGAAGATCAGGCGCGATCATCCTGAACCGTTCCGCGAGGGCGATATCGCTGAGTTGCGCCCGAAACTGACGGGAGTCCGCGCCCGCGGTGTGAAGGAACACGACGGGCACACCCTGCCCCGCGCTTTCGACAAAAATGTCATACGCGGTGTCGCGCACGCTGATCTGAGTCCATCGCCCCTCGATCTGCGACAACCGGCGCGACGGCGCAACCACCGCAATCTGCGGCACTTGAACGACGCGCTCGATCAGCCGCTCAAGAACAGGCCTTGCCTGCGCAAGCACAAGGAGATCGGCATCGATGGAGAACTCGGGATTGACCAGATCGAGCGCCGTGAACGAATGAAACGTCGGCGGCGGTGGATTTTGCAGCAACTTCTCCCAGGCGGGGGCCGATGCAGACAGCCCGATCGACGGAAACGCTGGCGCGTTTCCAAGCCCAAAACACCCATTCTCAAAGACGAGAGCAAGATCGCTGCCATCAATGCGCAAAGTGAGGTTTATTTGCAGGGACGGTCCGAGTCGTACGAACTCAGGATCGCGCAGCGCCAGCGACAGGCGTTCGCGCAATCGCTCGGCCACCGGCGCCGCGGACACGTTTATCGATCTCCGGCTTCGGCTTCGATGAAACGATAGATCGCCGTATGATCTGCGCCCTTGTCGAGAGATTCCCACGCGTTTTCCCAGAGCTTGGCAATGGTTTCGGCATTCGAGGGATCGACACCGACAATCTTCGACAGGTCAGCAGCGATACGCAGATCCTTGGCCATCAAGGCCAGCGAGAAGCCGGAGGCAAAGCTCTCCGAGATCACGAACTGCTTCATCTTGACGTCGGTCGAGTTGTTCTTGCCGGTAGACGCGTTGAGGACGTCGATGATCGTATCGGGAGCAAGACCGAACCTTCGGCCGATCAGCAGCGCCTCGCACGCCGCGACAAGGCCCGCGGCCGACACGTAGTTGTTGAGCGCCTTCATGGCGTGGCCCGAACCGAGCGGTCCTGTCGCGAACACCGATTTCGCCATTGCTTGCAGAACTGGCCTTGCGCGTTCAACCAGCGCGGCATCGCCGCCAGCCATGATCGAGAGTGTACCGTCCACAGCGCGCCTCACGCCGCCGGACACCGGCGCGTCGATCAATCCGATACCCTGCTCGGCCAGCGCCTTGCCAAGCGACTGGGTATCGATCGGCACCGACGAACTCATGTCGATGATGAGCGCGTCTTTCGCGAGGACGCTCGCGACACCGTTCGGGCCGAGCACAGCTTCGCGCACAACCTTGCTGTCAGGCAGCATCGTGATGAGCACTGATGCGCCCGCCGCAGCTTCCTGTCCGGTGGCGAAAGCCTTGCCGCCGGCGGCTGCCAGCGCTTCACGCGCCACCGGGGCCGGATCGGCGCCGCGGACCTCGAAGCCCGCAGCGATGCAACGCTTGGCCATCGGCAGACCCATCTGCCCAAGGCCGACGAATACCACCACGTCCGGTGGCGTTATGATCTTAGTCAATGCCCATATCCTTGAATGCTTCGCGCGCGAGCCGGAAACTGTCGATGCCGGCGGGTATCCCGCAATAGCAGGCGATCTGCAAGAATATCTCCTTCAGTTCGTCCTTGGTCAGACCGTTCTGAATCGCGCCGCGAATGTGTAGCTTCAGTTCATGCGGCCTGTTCAGCGCGGCAATCATGCCTAGATTGAGAATGCTGCGGCTGCGCCGGTCCAGCCCCGGCCGATTCCAGATCTCATCCCAGCAATATTCCGTGCTGAGCTGCTGCATCGGCCAACTGAAATCGTCGGCATTGGCCAGCGACTTCTCGACATATTCAGCTCCAAGAACCGCGGTCCGGGTCTTGAGGCCTTTTTCAAATTTTTCCGAACGAGGACGCTTTGCGGTCATTCAGGGTCTCCTTTTTTGATTCTTTTTCGAGGTCTGACAGCACCGTGAGCGCAACGGTGGACGCAGTGTGAATATGATCGATGCAGGCCTTCTCCGCGCCTGCGGCATCGCCCGCGGCGATCAGATCGGCGATATTGCGGATTTCCTTGAGGCTTTTCTGAAGCCGCCCCGGATGCGTCATCGAGGTTGCGCGCAGCATGGTGACGCGGTTGTGCAGGTTGGTGAGCATCTGCTGGATGAAGATATTTCCACATCCCCGCATCAGTGCGTCATAGAAACGGGTTTTCGCCTTGATCAGGGCTTCGCGGTCACCGGCTTTCGCCGCTACTTCGAGCTCGCCGACAGATTTGAACATCTGCGCGAGGGGCTCCGCTGGACGCCTCTCCGCAAACGCGCGTCCTGCTGCGCCTTCAAGAAGCGCACGAACCGCATAAAGCTGCCGCGCCTCATCGACCGAAACACGAGTCACTACGGGACCGCGATGCGGCACCGATGTAATGAGCCCTTCTGCCTCAAGTTGTCGCACCGCTTCGCGGATAGAAGTGCGGCCCACACCGGTCAGTTCGCACAACTCACGTTCGATCAGTCGTTGTCCCGGCTTGAAAACGCCCGCCGATATGGCGCTGCGGAGTTTGTCCTCCACACGCATGCGCAGGGTGATCGCTTCGCGGCTGACGTTCATATCCAGATCGCTCATACCATCATCATCAATCTTGTCAGACAATCTGTCAATCTGCTTGACTGAGGTAGATGTTCCGTGAAAACTGACGGCAACAACACAAAAGCGATCAGGGAGGTCTCATGAGTGCAGATATGAAGAAGGCCCGCACAGGCTCGAACGGTTTCACCCGTCGGGCACTTCTGGCGTCGACAGCCGGGCTCGCAATGGTTTCCAGCATGTCGCGCTTTGCCAGCGCGCAAGCGAAGACCGTCAATATCGGCGCGATCCTGCCGCTGTCTGGCGCCAATGCGCAGTTCGGCATCAATTCCCGCAACGCGATCGAGCTTGTGGTCGAAGAGATCAATGCCGCCGGCGGTATCAAGGCCTTGGGCGGAGCCAAGTTCAACCTGATCGTCGCCGACGCGACATCGACACCGACCACGGCAGCCACGGTTGCACAGCGCCTGGTGTCGCAAAACGAAGTCGTTGCCGTGTTTGGATGTTTCGCATCGGCCCTTACGCTCGCCGTGTCGGAAGTCACTGAGCGCGCAGGCATCCCGCTGTTCACGCAATCTTTCTCCGATCAACTCACCGGCCGCGGTTTCGAGAACATCTTCCAGGTCGTCGCCAAGGGATCGGTCATCGGCAAGGCACAGCTTGACGGCTGCATAGACATTGCCAGGGCCTCGGGCCAGAAGCTCGAGCGTGTCGCGATCATGTTCGAGGACACGGCTTACGGCACATCGCAGGCCGGAGGCTTGCGCAACGGCGCCAAGGCGGCCGGCATCGAAATCGTCATGGACGAAGGCTACCCGCTCGGCATCACCGACGTCACGCCGCTGATCAACAAGCTGCGCGCATCGAACGCGCAGGCGGTGTTTCCAGTCTCGTACCTGAACGACAGCTTGCAGATCGTGCGCAGCATGCGCCAGCAGAAAATCGACATTCCGACCATCGGCGGCGCGGCCGGTTACATCATTCCGGATTTCGAGAAGGGCCTTGGCCCATTCGCCGAGAACGTGTTCTCGATCACGCCCGCCCCTTACGATCTCGCGCCGGAGTTGACGGAGCGTTTCCGCAAGCGTTACGGCTACTTCATGGTGCACGAAGCCGTCGAATTCGCAGCGACCGTCGATGTTCTTGCCCAGGCGCTGGAAATGACCAAGTCCACTAACCTCGACGCGCTGCGCAAGGTTCTTCACGGAACCAAGTTCACCGGCGGCTGGTGCAAGGCCATGACAGGCGGCGCGGTCGAGTTCGACAAAACCGGCCTGAACGTGCTCTCGGTCCCCGTCATGAACCAGTGGCGCGGCAAGGAACTGGTGACGGTATGGCCGGACGCCTTTGCCAAGGCAAAGCCTGTCTGGAAAACCTGACGTAAAGCCCCAGCACAGATGTCCTTTATCCAGGCCCTCATCGACGGGGTGATGATCGGTGGCGTATACGCCATGATTTCCATCGGCCTCACGCTGGTTTTCGGCGTGATGGGAATCGTGAACTTCGCTCATGCCGAGTTTCTGATGCTCGGCATGTTCGTCGCGTATTACGCGTGGGCCTGGCTCGGATTGGATCCGATCCTCGCCGCACCGCTATCCTTCGTCCTGGTGTTCGGCCTCGGCTGCATTCTTCAGCGGCTGCTGTTCCGGCGCATCATGCGCGCGCCGGAAATCTCACAGGTGTTTCTCACGGTCGGGTTGCTGATTGTTCTGGAGAACGCCGCGCTGCTGATGTTCGGATCGAATTTCCGCTCCGTCAGCACATCCTATCAGACGTCATCGCTGAGTCTCGGGCCGCTGTTCATTAATGTGCCGTATCTGTTCGCGTTTCTGATGTCGATGGTTTGCGGCCTCGCGCTCTGGCTGTTCTTGCGCACAAGCTGGTTCGGCCGCGCCATGCGCGCGACGGCGCAGGACCCGATGGCCTCGACGCTGATGGGCATCGACACCGGCCGCATGCACATGGTGGCGTTCGGGCTTGGGGTCGGGCTGACGGCATTTGGCGGCGCGGTGATCCTGCCCTATCTCACGGCGTCGCCCACCGTCGGCGGCCAGTTCGTGATTCTGATGTTTACGGTCGTCGTGCTCGGCGGCCTTGGCTCCGTTGCGGGTGCAGTGGCCGGTGGGCTCGCCGTAGGCGTCATCCAGTCGCTCTCTGCGCTCGCGTTTCCCATTCAGCTTCAGAATCTGGTGTTGTTCGTTGTCTTCATCGCCGTGCTGGTGGTTCGCCCGCAAGGGTTGCTCGGAGATGTGAAGTGAGGCGGTTTCTCATTGCGCTCGCGCTGATCGCCGCTGCGGCCTGCGTTCCCTTCTTACTGGAACCGCGCGGCTATACCATCCGCGTGCTGTGCATTGCCCTGCTGTTCGCGGCGCTGGCGCAAGCCTGGAACATCGTCGGCGGACTGGCACGTCAAACCTCGCTCGGCCACGCTGCATTCTTCGGCGCCGGTGCATATACGTCAACGCTGCTGCTGATCAATTTCGGCATCTCGCCGTGGCTCGGCATGATCGCAGCCGCCGTTATCGGCGGCATCATGGCATTTCTAATCGCGCTGCCGACCATGCGCCTGCGCGGACACTATTTCGCGCTGGCCACGCTGGCGTTCGCGGAAGTGATGCGGGTGATTGGCAATTCGTGGAGCAGCGTCACCGGCGGCCCGGTCGGACTCTCGGTGCCGTTCAGGCCGGACTCGCTCTGGATGCTCCAGTTCAAGGTGGCACGGCCTTACTTCTGGATCATGCTGGCGGCGCTCGTCGCTGTCACAGCGGTGTTCGTGGCGATCAGTTCAAGCAAGATCGGCTACAGGCTGCGCGCCATCCGGGAAAATGTAGATGCAGCGGAAGCGATCGGCATTGACACCGCAGGCACCAAGATCATCGCCGCGGTCATCTCGGGCGCGATCACGGCCAGCCTTGGAACTCTTTATGCGCAGTTTCAGTTCTTCTTCGATCCGGATACAGTCTTTGGATTGGCTTCCATTTCCGTGCGTATTGCCCTGATCGCCATTATCGGCGGCATCGGTACCGTGGCAGGCCCGATCATCGGCGCCCTGTTCATCATTCCGCTGGAAGAACTTGCCAATACGTTTCTCTCGGGCGGCGCGGCCGGAGTGTCGCAACTGGCCTACGGACTACTTCTGATCGCCGTTATCCTGCTCGAACCGCGCGGTCTCATTGCGCTCGGACGCAACGTCATCACCAAACTCTCGCGGAGGGCAGCCCCATGACGGCCCCGCTCCTTCAGGTGACTGGTCTGGGCAAGACGTTCGGCGGCCTGCGCGCGCTGTCCGACGTGACTATCACAATCAACCAGGGCGAGATCGTCGGCGTCATCGGTCCGAACGGCGCCGGCAAGACCACGCTCTTCAGCAATCTGGTTGGTCTTCATCGGCCGACAGCCGGCAAGATCGTTTTTGATGGCAAGAACATTATCGGCCTGAAGCCGCACCTCATCGCGGCGGCGGGCATGGTGAAGACATTTCAGAACGTCGCGCTGTTTCTCGAAGAGACGGTGCTCGACAACGTCCTAATCGGTGGACTGATGCGACACGACATTCCTCATGCGCGCGCATTGGCGATGTCATGCCTTGACCGCGTCGGCATGGCCGCGATTTCCGGCAAGATCGCCAAGGATCTCTCGTTCCCCGAGCGCGCCCGTGTCGAGATGGCCCGTGCGCTATGTACCGAGCCGAAGCTGCTGCTGCTCGACGAGGCCATGGCTGCGCTCAACCACGCCGAAATGGACGCCTTCATGACCCTCGTTCGCACCTTGCGCAGCGAAGGCCTGACTATCGTCATCATCGAGCACCACATGCGCGCGATCATGGCGCTGTGCGATCGCATCATCGCGCTCAATTTCGGCAAAGTAATCGCGGAAGGCACACCTTCCGAAGTGGCCGGGCATCCCGAAGTCATCGCCGCCTATCTTGGTAAAGCCTATGCCGAGGAAGCCACGTCATGACCGCGACTCCCCTGCTTGACATCAAGAATCTGTCCGCGGGCTACGACGCCGGCAATGTCCTGCATCATATCGGCCTCAATGTCGCCCGCGGCGAGTTCGTCTGCGTGATCGGCGCCAATACCGCCGGCAAGAGTACCCTGCTCCGCGCCATTTCCGGCCTGGTCCCGAACCGTTCAGGCCGCATCAGTTTCGACGGCCACGATCTGACGAGACTGCCTGCACACAAAGTTCCGGGCCTTGGCATCGCACATGTCCCGGAAGGACGTCATGTTTTTCCGGGCATGACGATCGAGGAAAACCTGATGCTGGGTGCCTTCTCGATCCGGACATCGAAGAATCTGGGCGAGCGCCGCGAGCAGATGCTCGGCATTTTCCCGCGGCTTCGTGAGCGGCTGTCGCAACTGGCCGGGACTTTGTCCGGGGGTGAACAGCAGATGCTGGTGCTGGCGCGTGCGCTGATCATGAATCCGAAGCTGTTGCTGCTCGACGAACCGAGCCACGGACTTGCGCCCAAGATCGTTGATGAGCTTCACGAGACGCTTCAGAAGATCAATGCCACCGGCACCGCGATCCTGCTCGTGGAGCAAAACACCGTGCTGGCACTTTCTGTCGCGACCCGAGGCTACGTGCTGGAATCCGGCGAGATCGTGCTCGCGGCGAGCAGCGGGGATCTGAGAAGCAACGACCGCGTCCGAACGGCCTATCTGGGCCTGTAGACGCTCCCGGCAAAGATCCGGCGATTACACCGGCGCAAACTGGCCTCGTCAATAAGCACCATAGCGTTGCGCGGCTTCGATCGTCAGTCCCTTGCCGACAGCACCGAACGTATCGCCCTCAATGATTTGAGCGGCGGGCAAGGCTGCAACTATGGCCTTTCGCACATGTGCGAGTCGCACGGAGCCGCCGGTCAAAAACACGACATCAATGTCCCCCGCATTGAGTTCTGCCTGTTCAAGACACATTTTGATCCGCGCCGCGATGCGGGTCGCCAATTGCTTTGTGTGAGTCACAAGCCCGGAGCGGGCAATAGCCGCGCCCAATCCGGGCTCAATCCATCCAAGCGGAATGTCAGCTTGCCGCTGATCCGACAATGCGATCTTGGCCTCCTCGACTTCCATCGCCAGCGTATGCCCGCGCTGCTCGTCGAGCACGCGAACGAGGCGGTCGAATAATTCAGGTTGCGCGGCCTCGTAACGGACCTGACGAACCTGCGTCATGACCTTCGGATCGTACATGCTGTTAATCGTCGACCATGTTGCGAGATCGTGGAAATAACTTGATGGAGCGTGCAATCCCGCGCGCTTCATCTCGCTGCCGTATCCAAACAACGGCATGACGACGCCAAGGCTCAACTGGCGATCAAAATCGGTACCGCCAATCCGCACGCCGTCATTGGCGAGAATGTCGGACTTGCGGTCGGCCTTGCGGTGCTGCTCAGGGCTGAGGCGCACGATGGAAAAGTCGGATGTGCCGCCACCGATGTCGGCGATCAGTGCTATCTGTTCTCCGGAAATTCCGCGCTCATAGTCCAGCGCCGCAGCAATCGGCTCGAACTGGAACGTGACGTCGTCGAAGCCAATCTCTTGTGCAATGTCTTGCAAAGTCTGCTCTGCCTTGCGATCCGCTTCAGGCGCCTGATCGACAAAATGCACCGGCCGGCCGTGAACGACATATCTCAACTCATGGCCAACAGCCCGCTCGGCCCGCCGCTTCACGACTCCGAGATAGTAGGCGATCACGTCCCGGAAACTGGCGCGTTCGCGGCCGACCTTTGTGGTCTCGTCGATCAGCGTTGTGCCAAGAACCGATTTCAGGCTTCGCATCAGGCGGCCCGGCGCGCCTTCAACGTAAGTCTCAATGGCCTTGCGGCCGATCAGAACCGCACCGTCCCTCTCATAAAAGATCGCGCTCGGAATCGTGGTATGGCCGACCTCCAGCTCCGTCAGGACCGGCGCGCCGTCCATAGAAGTACCAAGCGTCGTGTTCGACGTGCCGAAATCAAGTCCACAGGCTGACATTGTTGCTCCCGAGAAGTGGTCCGTCTATCCACTTCGGAGCCATCGATCCACCACTATCTTGCATAAATTTACCGACACATCGACCATGTGAGTTGAGCCCTGCGCGAAGCAGGGCATAGATCATCCACAGATCCATTTTCTCTTGCAACGGGGTTGATGAATCAACGCTCTGTGGTTCATAAGCCGTCTCCCGGCGATCCCAATTCAGGATCGCGGCATTGTCCTAGGAAAGATTCTGCGTGGCTCAAACAATTTCTCAGCGGATCGCCAGCGAGTTGGGCGTTCGTGAACAACAGGTCGAAGCAGCAGTAACAATGCTTGACGGCGGAGCCACCGTCCCTTTCATCGCGAGATACCGCAAGGAAGCGACCGGCGCGCTGGATGATGCGCAGTTGCGCACGCTGGAAGAGCGATTGACCTACCTGCGTGAACTCGAGGAACGCCGGGTCAGCATTCTGAATTCGATCCGCGAGCAGGGAAAGCTCGATGCCGCGCTGGAGGCCGCCATTCTGGCCGCGGACACCAAAGGTCGTCTTGAGGACATTTATCTCCCGTTCAAGCCGAAGCGGCGTACCAAGGCCGAGATCGCCAAGGAGGCCGGCCTTGAGCCGCTGGCGGAACTGCTGCTGACGCAGCCGGAGAACGATCCGCAGACGGTTGCAGCAAGCTTCATCAATGCTGACAAGCAGGTCGCCGATGCCGTGGCGGCTCTCGATGGCGCGCGCGCGATTCTGGTCGAGCGATTCGCCGAAGACGCCGACCTGATCGGCAACCTTCGCGAGAAAATGTGGTCGGAAGGCTCCCTCACTTCCAAGCTGCGCGACGGCAAGAAGGAAACCGGCGCGAAATTCAGCGACTATTTTGATTTCAGCGAACCGCTACACAAGCTGCCGTCGCACCGGGTGCTCGCGATGTTCCGCGGCGAAAAGGAGGAAATCCTCGATCTGCAAATGCAGCCCGAGGCGGCCGCCTCAACGCCGACGGCCGTGAGCTCTTATGAAGCACGTATCATGCAGCGATTCGGGATCGCCGAGCGCGGGCGTCCGGGCGACCGCTGGTTGACGGAAACCACGCGCTGGGCGTGGCGCACCAAGATCCAGGTTCATCTCAATATCGATCTGCGGATGAGGCTGTGGACAGCCGCGGAGCAGGAAGCGGTTCGGGTGTTTGCGTCCAACCTGCGCGACCTGCTGCTCGCAGCTCCCGCCGGCGCACGCGCCACCATGGGGCTCGATCCCGGCTTCCGCTCCGGCGTCAAGGTCGCCGTCGTTGACACCACCGGCAAGGTGGTTGCCACCACCACGATCTATCCGCACGAGCCACAGCGGCGCTGGGACGAAGCCCTTGCAATCCTCGGCAAACTCGCACGCGAGCACCGCGTTGAACTCGTCTCGATCGGCAACGGAACGGCCTCGCGTGAGACCGACAAGCTGGCAACCGAACTGGTGAAGCTGCTGCCCGAACTGAAGATGTCGAAGATCGTGGTATCGGAGGCTGGCGCGTCGGTGTACTCGGCCTCCGCATTCGCCTCTGAGGAATTGCCTGAACTCGACGTGACGCTGCGCGGTGCCGTGTCGATCGCGCGCCGGTTGCAGGACCCTCTGGCCGAACTGGTCAAGATCGACCCCAAATCGATCGGCGTGGGCCAGTATCAGCACGATCTTGGCGAAGCCAAGCTGTCGCGCTCGCTCGATGCCGTGGTCGAAGACTGCGTGAACGCCGTCGGCGTCGATGCCAACACGGCGTCGGCCCCGCTGCTGGCGCGAGTATCGGGTATAGGTTCGGGACTGGCGCAAAGCATTGTGCAGCATCGCGATGCGAACGGGCCGTTCAAATCGCGCAAGGCGCTGAAGGAAGTCCCCCGGCTGGGGCCCAAGGCGTTCGAGCAGTGCGCGGGCTTTCTGCGCATCACCAATGGTGAAGACCCTCTCGACGCCTCCGGCGTGCACCCCGAAGCCTATCCCGTGGTCCGACGCATCCTCGCGGCGACCAAAAGCGACATCAAGACTCTGATCGGGAATGCGGACGTGCTGCGCCAAGTCAAGCCGCAGACATTCGTCGATGACACGTTTGGCCTTCCGACGGTGACCGATATTCTGCGCGAACTGGAAAAGCCGGGGCGCGATCCGCGGCCGGCTTTCAAGGCGGCTATTTTCAAGGAAGGCGTCGAGACGCTGAAGGATTTGAAGCCCGGCATGGTGCTGGAAGGCGCGGTCACCAACGTCGCCGCATTCGGAGCATTCGTCGACATCGGCGTGCATCAGGATGGCCTGGTGCATATTTCCGCCATGTCGAAGACCTTCATCAAGGATCCGCGCGAGGTCGTGAAGCCCGGCGATATCGTTCGGGTCAAGGTTCTTGAAGTTGACGTGCCCCGCAAACGTATCGCCCTCACGTTGCGTCTCGATGACGAGACGGGTGCCAAAGCGGAGCGGTCGCCGCCGGGGGCTTCGCGAAACAATGCCCGCGCAAGCAGTTCTCCCTCCGCTGCCAGAAGTACATCTAAGCCCCAACAAGGTGCGGGAGGCGCGCTCGCGGATGCACTGCGCCGGGCGGCAGAGAAACAAAAGTCATAAGTGCGATCACATCAACGCTCGCTGGCGAGCCGCGATGACTCACGGCTTTCTGTGTGATGTCGCAATCGCCGGTGTGTTTCACAATCGGGACAACAATGAAAAAGGCGTTCCGAGTGACCTCGGAACGCCCTTCCCCTATCCTCGCTGAACCAGGCGGAAAGACCGCCCTGTCCGAAGCTCTGCTGAGCTTAGCGGGCGATCCCAGCGAGGTGACAGCGCTTGGAATGAGACACTGGACCACCTCCTTTCGTTGTTAACGACAAGGAACATATAGGGGCGCGACAAAGAATCGGAAGCCCCCGGGCGCCAGCCCCCGGGCGCCAATCCTCAGACGGCGTCCTTGGCAGCTTTCACAGGCCGTGCGCGGACGATCTTGCGGGCTGGCTTGGCCTTGAACGTCATCGGCTCGCCGGTGAAGGGATTGGTGCCCTTGCGGGCCTTGGTCGCCGGCTTCTTGATAACAACAAACTTTGCGAAACCAGGCACCAGGAAGACACCAGTCTTCTTCAGTTCCTTATAGCCGATGACAGCGAGTGTCTCGAGGACGCCTTTGACGTCCTTCTTCGCGATTTCATTGGTCTCAGCGATCTTCTCGATAAGCTGCGACTTCGTCATTTGCGTGGACATTGTAACTCCCATTGATTCGTACAGGAGCACATTACCCTCATTACAGCCCTGAAAAGAGCTACTTCCTGAAAGGAAGTCACTTTTAGTGCTATTTTCACAGGCTAAATGCATTTGTCCCCCGATTTAGGCCTTAAATCCCGGGGTTTTAGGAAGGAGCGCTCCTCCGGCCCCTGTTTTTTATGCTGTTTCAGGAGATGGACCGGGATGGAAACGGCGGCGGGAATCAACGGCCAGGGAGTTTGCTTGCAGGGGTTTTCGACAACCGTTCGTATACGGAAAACGCGGCGCCAGGCTCGCCTGTCAGGCCCGGCCCAAGGCCGGCATCGCCAGCAGCTTGTCCGCTGGCTCCCACCTCGCAGCGGCTTCGAGAGCTGATTTCAGCAACTCGATGTCCTGCGCAGATGCAGGCTGCCAACCACAAGGGCATAACTGATTTTGATGGTGGTCCGCGACCTGACGATAAAGCGTGCCGAAGGCATTGGCCATGAGGTTCATGACTGCCATCGGCATCAGACCTGAAACATCAAGCGCACGACCGAATGCCATCATCAGAACGCGATCGAGATCAGCCTGGATGGTCCGGCGGTTGTCGAAGCCGAAAATGTCCTGCTGTTCCAGCATTCGCTTTTCCATTACCGCTCGCCGATATGCGTCGAAGTTATCCGGCATTTCTAGTCCTGCGGTGGACGATGCTCAATACGCACCGACACACGTCAGATTAGAAGACCTCGAAGAGATCAAGCGGCAACGTATCAGGCGCTAAAAATAATTCAGGCGATACAACGCTCACGCTCCGTCAGCGTAGGATAATCGGTATATCCCGCTTCCTCGCCGCCGTAGAACGTTGCCCTGTTATATGGATTGAGCGGAGCTCCGGACCGGATGCGCTCAACCAGGTCGGGATTTGCGATAAAGGTACGGCCGAACGCAATGGCATCCGCATGTCCCGCCGAAACAGCGGCCTCCGCCAACTTGCCGTCGAAGCCGCCCGCAGACATTAGAACGCCGCGCCACATCGGTCTGAACAATTCCATCGCCGATGGAACATTCGTATGGTTCACCTCGGCACGGCCAGCACCGCTGCTGCGCGGCTCTACGAAATGCAAATAAGCAAGACCCAGCGGATCGAGCGAGCGGACCACATGACTGTAAAGAGGCATCGGGTCCGGCTCGCCGCTGTCGTTCGCGACACCGTATGGCGAAAGGCGTACGGCGACGCGATCGGCGCCCCATATCCCGGCAACCGCGTCGGTGATTTCAAGCAGCAGCCGCGCACGATTGGCGATCGATCCGCCGTATTGATCGGTCCGGAGATTGGTGCGCGACTGAAGAAACTGCTCGATCAGATATCCATTCGCGCCATGCAACTCAATTCCATCAAAACCGGCTTCCATCGCGTTGCGCGCGCCCTGACGGAAACTCTCGATCACACCGGCAATCTCGTCGGTTTCAAGGGCGCGTGGTGTTTCATAAGGCGCCTGCGTCCCGGAAGCCGTTATCGTATTGCCGGGGATCGGCACCGCAGACGGTGCGACGGGTGACGCGCCGCCGGGCTGGAACGAGGAATGCGAGACACGTCCCACATGCCAGAGCTGCAGGAAGATCACTCCTCCCTTCGCATGAACAGCGTCGGTGACTTTCCGCCATCCCTTGATCTGCTCACTCGAATAGATGCCAGGCGTTGCGGGATTCCCGCGCCCCGACGGCGCGACAGGAGACGCCTCGGCAATGATCAGCCCGCCGGGCGTTGCTCGCTGAGCATAATATTCTGCGTTCAAGGCGCGAGCGGCGAAGCTGGTTTTTTCCGAACGCATTCGCGTCAGGGGAGCCATCACAATACGATGGCTGAGTGTATAGGGCCCAACCTGCAACGACGAAAACAGCGAAAGGTGGCTCATCTCCGGCCTCTGAATAATGGTTCAGGAAAGCGAGATGGGACCATGCCACGATCACCGCTCGTGTCATAATCGATCGATGTCATGGGTGATATGTCATGTGATCCCGGCGACAGCCCTCGCGCCGGAAAACCACGCGGACAGATGTCGCACCCACCGCTACGGGAGCGCTGCAACCGTCCAACCGACAATATCGCCTGCGATCCCGCCGAAGGCGCCGCTGAATGCACTTGCCGCCGACTGGGGATTGAGGCCCTCAAGTTTCTTCTCGCCCTGGAATAGCCGCGCTGCGATCACACGGCCGCTCTTGTCCAGAATCTTTGCAGACAGGCCGATTTGAGCAGACGGCTCTGGCTCCAATGCAATCTGAAACCCGCGAACATCGATCACCAGCTGAAAATCGGCGGGCACCCCGTCCGCAGCCCGCAGCGGAGCATGCGCCACATCGTAGTTCTCGAAGCTCTGAATCAGCTTTGCCTGAATCAGCTTCGGGATACTGTCGCTCCACTGGAAGGTGGCAAATTCGGGGTGATCGCCACCCGGCGGCGCAAAGAGAACACGCTGCGTATCGAACATCAGAACGCCCGTGGGCTCCGGAATCACGAACTGGCCCTTGATGGGCTTTTTCGACAAAGCGAGGTTCTGCGGCGCGTCGAGGTCATAAATGACCTTCGGTGCACTAGCTGCTCCGCCCCCCGTCATCCGCTCAAGACCGGATACGATACCGTCGAGCTTGCCTGTATTTCTCGCCAGCCCTTCGGAAAATGTCTTCAGATTGGCGATGGTGTTTTGAAGAGGCTCCGCGTTTTCAGACAATACAGCATCGACCCGGCGCAGCGCATCTCGTGCAGCCTGCGTCATACTCTGCCCCGCACCCGGTTCAGCAATCAACGTCGGCACCGCTCCAGACGCCGTCAGTTCCGATCCGCCTTCCAGCGCGACGACCGGCACACCTGTGATCCCCTGAAAATCCAAACCAACTTTCGTATCCGAGCGCACCGGGGTGTCTGGCAATACGGCAACCATCGCATTGACGCGGCGCGGACTGTCAGGAGCAAGACTGAGGCTGGTGACCTCACCGACGCGAATTCCGTTGAACAAAACCGATGCGCCGACCAGCAGCCCCGGGACCGGCCCGTTGAACTGCAAATGATAAGACGTGCGCGCGCCAATTCCGCCGGTGTTGTGAAGCCAGTACACGAATCCAAAAACGGTGCCTATGGCCGCCAGAATAAAGGCGCCGACGATGACAAACGGAGCACGGGTTTCCATGTTTTGACCTAACTCGCTTTTGGTTGCAGCATCTGGGATCGCTTCCCATGAAAATAGGCCCTGACCCACGGATGCTGGGAACGAAGAAGTTCGCTCATCGGCCCGAGCGCGACGATCTTGCCGTCGGCGAGCGCCGCGACGCGATCACAGACGGTGTTCAAACTGGCGAGATCGTGAGTGACCATGAAAACCGTCAGCCCAAGCGTCTTCTGAAGCGTCTTGATCAGGGAATCGAAATCGCCGGCGGCGATCGGATCCAGTCCCGATGTCGGCTCGTCGAGAAATACAATCGCAGGATCGAGTGCAAGCGCTCGCGCCAGTGCGACGCGCTTGGTCATGCCGCCGGAAAGCTGCGATGGAAACTTGTCGCCGTCTTCTGCCGAGAGACCCACCATCTCCAGTTTCGCGTTCGCCACCTCGTCCATCAGTTCCTGGGACAACACGAGGCTCTCACGCAGCGGAAACTGGACATTCTGGCGCACGGTCAGCGAAGAGAACAGCGCACCCTGCTGAAAGAGAATGCCCCACCTGCCCGCTGCCGTCTGGGTGTTGTGGTCGTGGGCTTGCCCGATCTCGACACCCATCACCTCGATGCGGCCGCTTCGTTTCGGTATCAGTCCGATGATCGTCCGCATCAGGACCGACTTGCCACCGCCCGACGCGCCGACAAGACCGATAATCTCGCCCCTGCGCACATCCAGGGACAAATGATCAAGGACTGTTTGTCGGCCGAAGCCGACGACGAGATCGCTGACTCGAATCGCGAATTGATCCGCCGTTTCCCCCATCGTCACATTCCGATCGAGGCGAAGAACACGGCGAACACGCCGTCGAGCACGATGACGAGGAAGATCGACTTGACGACCGAAGTGGTCGTTTGGCGACCGAGGGATTCGGCGCTTCCCTTCACTCTCAGACCTTCGCTGCAAGCGACGATACCGATGGCCAGCGCCATGAATGGGGCCTTGATCATCCCGACCTGGAAGCTCGTGACCGACACAGCTTCGTGCAGCCGCGCGATGAAGATGGCCGGGCTCATCCCGCCATAGAGCCATGCCACAAGACCGCCACCGTACAGCGCCGCCATCGAGCCGACAAACGAGAGGATCGGCAGCGCACAGATCAGCGCCAGGATGCGCGGCAGGATCAGCACCTCGATCGGATCGAGACCCATGGTGGACAGGGCATCGATCTCCTCGCGCATCTTCATCGAACCAAGCTCAGCGGTATAGGCGCTTCCGGAACGGCCCGCGACCATGATGGCGACAATCAAAACGCCAAGTTCGCGGAGCACCAGAATGCCCACCATATCCACGACATAGGAATCCGCGCCGAATTTGCGGAAATGGAAGATACCTTGTTGGGCAATGATCGCGCCGATGAGAAATGTGATCAGCAGGATGATCGGAATCGCCTGCCAGCCGACACGATAGATCTGATAAGCGAGTGACGTCAGCCGGAGCGAACGTGGCCGGCGCAAGACCCCCAGAAGGGCAGCCCCCAGCGCCCCCAGCATCTGAAGAAAAATGGCAACATTATCCGTCACATTCGCAGCGGACCGTCCGACCTGCTCCAACTGGGCAAGAACGGGGGTGTCAGGCTTCGTTCTCGCTGGCTTATGGCGATTTACCTGCCGCACTTCTGCGATCAGGTCCGCGTAGCGGTCCGATACACCAATCACATTTTCCGCGCTGCCGGATTGGGGCGTCCGACGCGACATCTTTTCGATTAGCCACGCGCCGAGGGTATCGAGCTCCCCGACGCCGGACATATCGATCTTCAATGCGTTCGCTCCGCGCAACTGCGGCACGAGGCGGTCATACAGGTCTTCAATGGCAGCGGCATAAGCGGCCGTCCATGATCCACCGGGACGCAGTTCAAGAACACCATCGCCATTTACAACGTTCAGGACGGGATCTGAGGTCAAGGGCTATATCCATCGGCGGCTACGATTTTTACATTTCTAGGCCACCCGGCCTGCTCCCTCTTGACCTGCCTCAACAAACCACGAGATCGGCTGTCCTATGGTTTTTTTTGTAACAGGGCTCATCAGCCCCATCGTTGACAGAGGAAGTCCAATGCAAGAACGCAGTCACGTGGTCGTGTGGATTGATCATCTACAGGCCCGTATTTTCCATGTCGGATTGACTGGTACCGACCAGGTCGTCCTGAAATCGCATCTGCCGACGCAACATATTCATCACAAAGCTAATACGATCGGATCCGGTCACGTCGCCGAAGATCAGGATTTTCTCAAGCACATTGCAGAGGCGATTCAAGGTGCGGAGCAGATCCTGATTTTGGGGCCGGCCAGCGAAAAGACGGTGCTTCACACCTACCTGCGCGAGCATGCTCCCGCGTCCTCCGACCGAGTCATCGCGGTCGAACCGGCCGACCACCCCACCGACGGCGAAATCGTCGCCTATGCCAAGCGACATTTCCGGTTCGGTGAGGCACCCCGCGCGACATCGCGGTAACTCCCGCCGGTCCCAAATCGAATGACAAATTCAGCGGCGCGCGCTTCACTCCCGGCGTTTCCGGTTAGACCTAATTGGTGAATCTGCGCGGGAGACGATGATGCGGGCGATGGTCCTCCATACGATCGGGCAGCCGCTGGTGCTTGTGGAACGGCCCGATCCCCTGCCCGCCTCCGGCGAAATTCGTGTGCGCGTCGAAGCCTGCGCGGTTTGCCGGACCGACTTGCATGTCGTCGATGGCGATCTTCCCGATCCGAAACTGCCAATCATCCCTGGTCATGAAATCATCGGCATCGTCGATATGCTGGGTGGTGGCGTTTCCGCACCAGCCATCGGCACACGTGTAGGTATTCCGTGGCTCGGCCATACCTGCGGAACCTGCCCCTATTGCGAGGCCAACCAGGAAAATCTCTGCGACCATCCTCGCTTCACTGGCTACACGCGTGATGGCGGATTCGCGACCCATGTGGTTGCGGATGCCGCGTTTGCTTTTCCGCTGCAAGGCTTCGATGATCCGGTCTCGGCCGCCCCGCTGATGTGCGCAGGCCTGATCGGCTGGCGCTCGCTCCGCATCGCTGGCGACGGCCGCAGAATCGGCCTCTACGGATTCGGTGCTGCGGCTCATATCCTGGCTCAGGTCTGCCGCTGGCAGGGCCGCGAGATCTACGCCTTCACACGGGTCGGAGATGAAGCGGCGCAGAATCTCGCACGTTCCCTAGGCGCCTCCTGGGCAGGCAGTTCAGACGAAATACCACCGGAATTACTTGATGCCGCAATCATCTTCGCACCTGTCGGAGCACTCGTGCCGACGGCGCTACGCGCGGTGCGCAAAGGCGGCCGGGTCGTCTGTGGCGGCATTCACATGAGCGACATTCCGCAGTTCCCCTACAGTATCCTCTGGGAAGAACGTCAGATCGCTTCGGTCGCCAATCTCACGCGCCAGGATGCAACGGAATTTCTCGGCATCGCGCCGAAAGCAAACGTGAAAACGACAACGACGGTCTACCCGCTGACGCGCGCAAATGAGGCCCTTGCCGATCTCAGAGCCGGACGTTTCCAAGGAGCCGCGGTGCTCGTTCCGGAGAGTTAAGAAGCTGTCCTCGCTCGTCACAGAATACCATGCGGGCCGTCAAAGCCCGCATGGTTTCGTTGTTGCTTTTGCTCTCCTTGATGACAGTCCGCGGCTCTCAAGCCCGATCTAATGCGACATGAGAACCGGAACCGTCATTGTCGACAGGATTCCGCGCGTGACCCCGCCCAGCACAAATTCGCGCAGGCGGGAATGCCCGTAGCCCCCCATCACGATCATATTCGCCGAACAATCCGATACATGTGACAGAATGGCATCCGCCACGTCGATATCGGAGGCCGGAACGCTTTCGACTTCGACCTTGATGCCATGTCGTGCGAGATGACCGCCGATTTCGACACCGAGAATTTCCCGCTTGTCCCTGGTCTTCTCGTTGGCGACGATGAACAACTCAACGACGCGCGCCCTTTTCAGGAACGGCAGCGCGTCGTTGACGGCGCGCGCCGCCGCGCGGCTTCCGTCCCAGCAGCATACGATCCGGTCGAGTTTCAATCCGCTCTTCTGAATATAGGGGACGATCACGACGGGACGGCCGGAATTGAACAACGCGGCCTCGATCAAGACATCGTTATTCACGCCCTTGTCCTCGTCGGACTGCATCACCACGCTCAAATCGAATCGTCGCGCCATCGATGAAAACGCATCCGGCGGGCCCAGATCGCTCTGGGTCACCAGCCGATGCTCAACAGAAATAGCGCTGCGCTTGGCTGCCACCTCGAAACGTTCGACAGCGGCGCGCGTTGCGGCTTCACTTTCCGCCACAATGCTGGCGAGCATATCGGACGGAAAATCCGGCATCATATATGGCGGAATGCCCGCACCATCGGCGAAGGCGACTCCTGCCAGATGCGCCTCGAACGTCTCGGCGATGGAAATGGCGTAATCTCTGGCGCCATCGCCAGATTTGTCCCGTTCGAGATTGAGGATGATGTCCTTGATCATAATCTGCTCCAAAGCGTGAATGCCGTAGTTAAAGGTGCCACGCAGGTTTCTTGGACCGATTGATACACATCAAGGCCCCGTCCCTTCCAACCTCGGACGCGACATCGGGTCACTCAAACACGTGGGGCTGGTCCTTTCATCTACAGCACATGCAAGAGATCGATGACATTTCGGCGGATGCCGCGCCGCACGACGGTATCGCACTGCGCAATTGAGCAGGATCAATCACGCAGCCCGTCGTGCCTGTCACCTTCCCACCGAAGAACAATCAAAACCCGCCAGACGGAGGTTTCGATGCCCAGCAAATCGCAGTTTCTGTGGATGTATGAGACGATGGAGAAGGCGCGCTATTATGAAGATACCATCGCAGTCGCCTATATGGAGGGAAAGCAGCCAAAGTTCGACATCGGCGCAGGTCCGCTGCCGGGCGAAATGCATCTCGCGGCTGGCCAAGAACCGTGTGCGGCAGGCGTGTGTGTCCATCTGCGTGCCGACGATACCGTCACAGCGACTCATCGGCCGCATCATGCCGCCATTGCCAAGGGGGTCGATCTCAAGAAGATGACGGCCGAGATCTTCGGCAAGAAAACAGGCCTTGCGGGCGGGCGCGGCGGCCATATGCATCTGCTCGATCCCGCCGTGAATTTCGCGTGCAGCGGCATCATCGCCCAAGGTGCCGGGCCCGCCGTCGGCGCGGCGCTGGCCGCGAAGCTGCGCGGCACCGATGCAGTGGCTGTCTCCTATGTCGGCGACGGCGCCGCCAACCAAGGCGGCTTCCATGAGGCGCTCAATCTCGCCAGCCTTTGGAAGCTGCCAGTGATCTTCGTCATCGAAGACAACTCCTGGGGCATCTCGGTCCCAAAGGCGAAATCCACAGCGATCAAGGACAACAGTCTTCGCGCTGCGGGCTATGCGATGCCCGGCTTCCATATCGCGGACAACGATACGCTCAAGCTGTTTGACGTCGCCGGCGAAGCCGTGGCCCGCGCACGAACTGGCGGTGGGCCAACCCTGATCGAGGTCGAAACGTATCGCTATTACGGCCATTTTCAGGGCGACCCGGAAACCTATCGGCCCAAGGGCGAAGTCGCGGCCCTCAAGGCCAAGGATCCGATCGCCCGTTTTCGCAAGACCATGATTGAAACCAAAGTGGCGACTGCCGCGGAAGCGGATGCCGCACTCGCTCGCGCCAAGGCGGAAGTGGATGAAGCCTTCGCTTTCGCCCGCGCAGCCGCCTACCCGGCGCCCGAAGAAGCTCTCGCCCACGTTTTCGCCTGACCGGTTCACAGAATTTCGGGAGAATATCATGTCAAGCAATCGCATAATGACCGTCTCACGGGCGATGTCCGAGGCGATCGCCCAGGAAATGCGGGCCGATCCCAACGTCTTCGTCATGGGCGAGGACGTCGGCGCCTATGGCGGCATCTTCGGCGCGACCAGCGGCCTTCTCGGTGAATTCGGCGAAAGCCGCGTACGCGACACGCCGATCTCCGAAACTGCCTTTATCGGCGCAGGTGTCGGTGCCGCCATGGCGGGCATGCGGCCCATCGTCGAACTGATGTTCGTCGACTTCTTCGGCGTCTGTATGGATGCAATCTACAACCTCGCAGCGAAAAACGTCTATTTCTCGGGCGGCAACTGCAAGGTGCCGATGGTCATCATGACGGGGACAGGGGGCGGCTACAGCGACGCCGGCCAACATTCGCAGACGTTGCATGCGACCTTCGCCCACCTGCCAGGCCTCAAGGTGGTTGCGCCGTCGAATGCCTACGACGCCAAGGGATTAATGACGACCGCGATCCGCGACGACGGGCCGGTGATGTTCATGTTCCACAAGGGTCTGCAGGGCCTCGCCTGGATGGCATCTCCCGAGGGGGCCGCCACTGAGTTGCCCGAAGAAAGTTACGTCCTGCCATTCGGCCAAGCCAAGATCGTGCGGCCCGGCAAGGATGTCACCATCGTCGCCATCAGCATGATGGTGCATCACGCCATGGAAGCAGCAAAGGCGCTTGAGAAAGAAGGGGTCGACGCCGAGGTCATCGACCTGCGCACCCTCGTGCCGCTCGACCGCAAGACCGTGATCCAGTCCGTCAAGAAGACCGGCCGGCTTATTGTGGTCGATGAGGACTACAAGAGCTATGGTCTGACCTCCGAAATCATTGCGTCGGTGGTCGAGGAAAATCCGGCCTATCTGAAAAGCCCACCGCGCCGGCTGGCCGTGCCCGATGTTCCCATCCCCTATAGCCGTCCGATGGAACAATACATTCTGCCGGATGCCGTCGATATCGCCGCCGCCGTCCGCGCGACACTGGGCAAGAAGGCTGCCTGACATGGCCGACATCGCTATTCCGAAAGATCTTTGGGACGTCGGGAAGACGCCGGAGGGCATTGTCGCCAACTGGTTCTTCACGGAGGGCGGCTCTGTTGCCGAGGGCGCAACCGTGGCCGAGATCATGGTCGAGAAGTCGACCTTCGATATCACAGCACCCAGCGCAGGCCGCCTGCACATCTCCGTGCCGAAAGATGGCGTCGTCAAGCCGGGTGCCGTCATCGGACATATCGACAGTGCCTGAGACCGTCAGCGCAGCGCGGATCGCGAACGGGGCAACCACCGCAAACCGTGCTGCGACGCCCGGCATATCCTTCGCCGATGTCGTGACTGCGGAATTCGGGCTGCTGTACCAGCAACAACTGGCCAACCGGCTCGACGCCGCGAGCGAGCGTCATCTTCTTGTCTGGCGCGCGCCCCAGGCGCTCATCGTCGGCCGCCGCGACAGCCATCTGCCGGATTTTTCCCAAACGGTGGACCGTCTGCGCGATGAAGGATGGCCGGTCCTGATCCGCCGCAGCGGCGGCACCGCCTGCCCGGTTTCCAGAGGCACGCTGCAGATTGCGCTGGCCCGCATTGTCGTCCCCAAAGTCACTATTGAAACCGCCTACATGGAATTAGCCGGCTTCATCAGCACTGTTCTTAAATCATATGGGCTTGAGGCCGAAATCGGCGAGAATCCGAATGCATTCTGTCCCGGCCGCTATGATATTTCCGTCAACGGCCGAAAAATTGCAGGCCTCTCGCAGCACTGGCGCCGATGCAACGGCCACGCCACTGCGACAACAGCCGCTACCCTGGTCGTCGATCACGACCGCGAGCAACTCGCCCACATTGTCAACCTGTTTTACCAATCAGCAGGCGGACAGGCGCAATGCAGCGTTTGCGCGATCGGCGATGTGCGTTCCGCCCTTCAGCAGCCTTCTCTCTCCGGAAAGTCTCTGACGGACGATGTTCGCAAACGGATCGAGGCTATCTGGAGTGAAGCGCAATCATAAAGCCCCGCCTCTGCTCGTCGCGTTTCAGTGAAGCCGCAGTTCATTGTACCGATACAGGATCATCTGGGTCGCGGCCGCGGTCAGGATGCGGCCGACTTCCGGTTCCAGTCCGCTGCGATACCACAGCAGCATGTTGCCGTCGTGGATTGCCATGATCGTCAAAACAAACTTTTCAGTCGAAACCGATTTGTCGATCTCTCCATCGGCTTTCGCGCGGTCCAGAATGGCATCCAGCGCCTTCCTGACATTCTCGTAAATCTTGGAGACGCGCTTGCTGACCTTCCCCTTCTTGTTCGCCGACTCGATCGACGTCAGCATCAGGATCGCGAGATCGTCAGGATAGGTCGCCGCCCAACGCGACTGAGTGGAATTGAAACGCTCAAACCTGTCGATAGCCGACCCTTCGCAAAGAGCGACGGCTTCGGCCGTCTTGGTGATCGAGCGCTTCTCGATATCGGCAAGGATTTCAAGCAGCAACTGTTCCTTGCTTTTGAAATAATGATAGATCGCGCCCTTGGTAAATTTTGCCGCGTCGGCGATCTCTTCGAGGCTGGTATTCGCATAGCCGCTTGCGGCAAAAAGCCGGATCGCCGCATCCTTTATCAACGCGGTACTGGTCGCAGGGTCGTTTCTTTTTCGTAATTTCTTCTCGACCACCATTCGCTGACCTTCATCGACTCGTACTTCTTATCCGACCACTCTTTGCCATCTTATTCAAGAACTTGGGATATCTCCAGCCGCTGGTGAAAAGGCCCGACGGCCTGCGCGGCTGGCGCATGCCATCGGGCAACTTCCGCCGGTGCCGCTTCCTCAGTTGCCAGCGACGGTCTGGAATTTTCCGGACTTGATGGTGATGGTTTTCAGCGAATCCTTCCCGAATCCCTCGTGATTGACGTTGCTGTAGCAGAAGCGCCCGTCGAGATACGGGCTTTCGGATGTGCACACGGTCTCCAGCGCATCCCTGATCTTCTTTCCGGTCGCGGGCCCATCTACTTTCTTGATGGCTTCGAACAGAGCCGTCGCCGCGGCAGTCGTCAACAGTTCGCCGAATCCCGCGGGCGTTTTGCCATTCGCGCGCAGCAGGTTCTCCAGGTTCTTCAGCTTGACGGACGGATCATCCCAGTTCGCAATCGAGATCATGGTCACGTTTTCCGCTGCTCCGGCTGCAGCGTCGATGAAGGAGCGTTGTACCAGGGCACCTGCGCCGACGACCGGCGCGGCGAGACCAACCTGCTTGCTGGCGCGCATGAATGCCGCCCCCATCGCGGGCGACGACGTCCAGAGCAGAACAGCATCTGGCGATGCATTGCGTATTTTGGTCGCCGCGGCCGTCAAATCGACCGCATTGCTCGGAGCGCTCGCGATGGTCACAATCTCGACGTTCTTTTCCTTCGCCAGCTTGGTGGCATACACCGCCGAATTCTTTCCGTAAGCATCTTCCTGGTGCATGATCGCGAGGCGCTTGTAGCCCAGCTTGAAGATGCCGAATTCCATCGCACCCTCGACCAGCATCTCGTCGTTGGTGCAGGTACGGAATATCCATGGAAAGAATTCATTGTCCTTGGCAGTTACGGAGATCGCTCCGACAGGTGCGAGAATCGGAATCTGCGCGGCGGCAGCGATCGGCATGATTGCCAGCGCACTGGAACCAATGGTGGGGCCGATAATGACCTGCACTTGATCCTGCTGGATCAGTTTTGTCGCGCCCCGCGCCGCTTCGGTCGGGTTGGTCTGCTCATCGTGATAGATCAGTTCGACCTTGCGTGTGCCGGTCTGGGCGTTGTGCTGATCGACAAGCAATTTCAGCGCATCGCGCTCCGGGATGCCGAACGGCGCGGCCGGCCCGTTCAGGCTGAGAATGACGCCAACCTTGATCGGCTCTTCAGCCAGTGCCGGCGCATTCGTGACGATCGACAAAGCCAAGATCAGTGAAAGAGCGCGACAGATATTTATCGATAATCGTAGCATTTATTCCTCCTGGGTTTTACTTGTTGCCTTCGGACTTCATGTCCGTGTTCTGAGTGCTTCGGCGATGATCCATCACTCGCTGATGTACGCATCGAGCATGTCGGCGTGGTCACTCAAATCAGCCTTCTCGCCTTCCGCCGCGACCACACCGTGTGACATGACGAAATAGCGATCGGCAATTTGCGCAGCGAAAGGCAGATTCTGCTCAGCGACCAGCAGCGCGATGCCCCTGCTTTTCAAAATGTCGAAAGCGCGCTGAAGATGATCGAAAATGATCGGAGCCAGGCCTTGCGACGGCTCATCCAGAATGAGCACCGAAGGTTCGCGGCCAAGAGCCATCGCGATGGCCAGCATCTGTTGCTCGCCTCCGCTAAGGGCGCCCGCCTGCGCATGTTCGCGCTCGCGCAGGATCGGAAAAAGCCCCAAAAGCTCCTTGCGAATGAAGGAGCGACGCGACCGGGGAGAAAGTCGCAGGCCGATATCGAGATTCTCAGAAACACTCATCGGAGCAAATATGTTGCCCCGGCGCTCGGGCACAAAGGCCAGCCCTTTTGCTGCGCGTTGCTGGGCGGAAAGCCCAACGATGGAATTGCCCGCGAGGTCAAGCCCGCCTTCCGAGCGGACACCTCCTGCGATCGCGGTGAGCAAGCTGCTTTTGCCCGCTCCATTGGCCCCGAGGACGACCAGAATTTCTCCGGCGCTGAGCGCAACATCCACGCCGAACACGACCTCAATCCTGCCGTGGAAGGCGTGTAATCCCTTTGCCGCAAGGACCGATGGCGACGAGACCTGCCCTGTCATAACCGCGCCTCGTTGTGATTAGCGCGCGTGGTGCCAAGATAGGCATCGACGAAAGCTGCATCGTGCAAGAGCGCCTCGGGCTTTCCTTCGATCAGCAGTGTGCCGCGGTCGAGCACCACGGTATGATCGGACAATGCGCGGACCAGCCCGAAATTGTGTTCAACCAGCAGAACGCCAACGCCGGATTCCGCGATACGGCGGATCTCCGCGCTGAGCAAAGCCTGCTCGATTTTGGTGAGGCCAGCTGCCGGCTCATCCAGCAGCAAATACTTCGGATCGTTAGCGACAGCCCGTGCGACTTCGACCAGCCGCACCTGCCCCATGGGCAATTCGCCGAGCGCCATATGCTTCAGGGCAGAGAGCTTGAAATCTGCGAGAATTCTCTCACCGCGATCCCGAAATGCCTTTTCTTCCCGCGAGACGCCCGGAACGCGCATGAGCGTGCCCAGCAGCGTGCCTCGCGATTTCGGATAGAAGCCGCAAAGCACGGCCTCCTCGACACTGACGCGAGGATCGAAACGCGGCGTCTGGAACGTCCGGGCAAGCCCTGCCGCGATACGCCGATGCGTGGGGACATCAGCAAGGTCGCGCCCATCAAGGCGAACGGTTCCGCCCGCAAGGGCGACCATCCCTGTGATGCTATTGAACAGCGTGCTCTTGCCCGAGCCGTTCGGCCCGATCACGGTAACAATGCGGCCGGGCTCAATACGCACGGACACATCCGTCAGCGCGGCGACGCCGCCGAACCGCACGGCGATGTTAGAGGCTTCAACGGCCATCGGTCTTCCTCACCGAACGAAGCCAGCGGAACCCCAATAATCCCTGCGGCGCGAGAACGAGAGTCAGGACCAGTGCCGCGCCGAAAAACATTCCCTGCGTCTCGGCGGCCGGCAAATAGAGCGTAATCAGAAGAAGTACAGCAGCACCGACGATCGGCCCCAGAAAAGTCTGCGCGCCGCCAATGACAGCCATCAGGAGAGTCTGAATCGAAACATGCGTTGTCAGCGAGTCCGGTCCCATATAGGTCAGGTGATGCGCGTAGAGCCAACCCGCGACACCCGCCATTGCAGCGGAGATGGCAAAAACGCCCGCAAGAACATGCGACACGCTCACGCCATCCGCCGCCGCCCGCAATGGATCATGACGCGCCGTGCGGACTGCGCGTCCCATATTGGAATCCATGAGATTGAGATAAATCCACAATGCCGCCAGAACGCAGCCCCACGCCAAAAAGTGCATGCCCTGCGCGTTGGCCGCGATGGTGAGTCGGGGAATGCCGGACAGGCCGATATAGCCGCCCGTGAAATCGCCACCCTCACGCACCGCAATTTCAAGGATGCTGCTGATAAGCAATGTCGCGATGGACAGCGGTAGAGGCGACAGCCGCACGAGGGCGCGCGCAATCGGATAGGCAAGCGCCATCGGAGCAAGCACCGCGAACGCCAATCCAAGATAGGGAGAGAGTCCGAAGCGGGTCGTCAGGATGCCGCTGCCGAAGGCGCCTATCGAGGCGAACGCCGCCGTTGCCATCGAGAGAATGCCGGCCTGTCCATAGGCAAGGCCGACCGACAGCGCCATCAGTGCGAAGATCGCGATGAGAATGGAATTGTCCAGCCAGAACGGCCGTCCGTAAATCGCCGCCGACACTACCGCGAGGACACACGCCAGAATCATCAGCGGCCACAGTCTTCCGAATCTCCCGGCGTTCATGCGCGGCCTCCTGCCGGACGGCCGATATTGGCCTTGCCGCGCGCCAGAACGACGAGGATAAACACCAATGGCGTCACCGTGCCGAGGCCCGGTGGCAGGTAGCCAGTGGAAACAGCTTCCACAGTGCCGATGGCGACGCCGCCGAAAAATCCGCGCAGCGGACTATGCAATCCGAAAATCGCCGCTGCGCCAAAACCAGAGATCGTCAGGCTCAGTCCCGCGCTGTAGCTCGTGCCTGTCGTGTACAGAATCAAAACTCCAGCGATGCCTGCAAGAAGACCGCCGATCACATGCATCATCACGTAAATCCGGTGGACCGGAATCCCCGCAAACACGGCGGCGGTGGCGCTGGCCGCACAGGCGCGCATGTCGCGTCCGAAAGCCGTCCAGTTCAGCCAGATATACAGCGCCGCCAGAAGCACGAGGCCGATCGAAACGTTGATCGCTGCTTGCGGGCTGACGCGGAGCGGTCCGATCACCCAAAATGTGTCGAACGGCTGGCGCACCATGGGATTCTGGCCGAACACCGTCAGGACGAACGATTCAAGAAATATCGAGATACCGAAGGTAATCAGCACCACGGTCAGCGGATCCTTCATACCGCCGGATTCAACACGCAGCGACAGCACAGCGACAACCATGGACGCCGCTACGGCGCTCATGATTCCGAATGAAACTCCCATCGGACCTGCAAAAGCTGCGGCAACGGCCGCGGCCAGGACCGCATATGCGCCAACAGCGAGATCGACAGAATCCGTCGTGACGAACAGCAGGCTCACCGGAAACGCGAGCAGGCCGTAGATGGCTCCAAGCAAGGCACCGCGAATCATGAACTCGAGAAATTCGATCAGCATATCGCCTCCAGAACGGGCTCACGTTTCGCATGGTGCTGCCAGCGCTGCCACAAGGCCGCGCGCTTTTCAGCGACAGCTACCGCGCTGCGTTCACGGATGTGGCCGTAGCCGCGCAGCTTCTCGGGCAAGGATGCGATCTCGATGGCGAGTGAATGCCTCTTCTCGTCCAGATCCGCCAGCAGGGTTTCAATATCGGCCTCATATTGCGCGATCTCACACAAAGCCAGGCGTCGCTCACTGGACCGCGCAAAGGGATCGAACATCGTCCCGCGCAGGAAGCGCAGACGTGCGAGAACATGGAACACCGGAAGAATCCAACCGCCGACCTCGGTCTTGCGAGGCTCTGCATCTGCGCTATCGCGCCGTGCAAATGGACCGGCACCGAGATGAAAACGCAAGCTGTAGTCACCCTGAAAATTCTTCTCCAGTTCACGCCGGAAGGCGGGTGCTGAGTAAAGCCGCGCAACCTCGAACTCGTCTTTGTACGCCAGCAGCTTGTAGTAGTAGCGCGCCACTGCTTCGGCGAGTCCAGGCTTCAGGCGAAGTTCACGCTCCCGCTCCACAACGCGCGTCACAAAGCGTCGGTAGCGATCTGCGTATTCCGAATCCTGATAGTCTGTCAGCTCGCGGCAGCGGCTATCGACCAGATCGACGAGACTCTGGAAGCGCGGGGCCGTCACGACCTCGGCATCATCGGGATGCGCGGCAGCGATCGCGCGGGGGAGGTCGTGCGCAGCCATACGGCCCCACGCAAAGCTGGCGAGGTTAAAGTCAACGCCCGCGCCATTGAGGCGGATCGCACGTTCGATCGCATCGCGCGACAACGGCAGCCATCCCTTCTGCCACGCATAACCAAGCAGAATAAGATTCGCGCCGAGTGGATCGCCGACCAGGGATCGCGCCAGATCGGCGGCGGCGATGGCCTCTGCTTGGGATGCGGCCCCCGCGACGCGCTTGACCAGCGCGCGATGATCTACGCGCCAATCTGGATCATGGGCAAAATCACGCGTCGGACTGATTTCGGCGGACAGAATGGCACGGGTGCGTGCCGGACTCATCTTGTCGATTGCCTCGGCGCCAGCAGCAACGATCAGATCGCAGCCGATCACGACATCTGCCTCGCCTTTCGCAAGGCGATGCGCATGTAGACGCTCCCGGTCCGGCGCGAACCGGATATGCGACATCACAGCGCCGTACTTCTGCGCGAGTCCGGTCAGATCCAGCGTGCTGACGCTGATGCCGTCGAGATGCGCGGCCATGCCGATGATCGCGCCCAGCGTAATGACGCCGGTGCCACCGATGCCCGTGACGATCATTCCCAGCGGCTCGATAAGCGCCGGAATTTTCGGCTCCGGCAGCATAGCCGTATCCGGTTTCGACACGCCGGGCGTGCTGGTCTTGCGCAACGCGCTGCCAGTGACGGTCACGAAGCTCGGACAGAAGCCATTGGTGCAGGTGAAATCTTTGTTGCAGGACGCCTGATTGATGCGCCGCTTGCGACCGAACTCGGTTTCGAGTGGTTCGATCGACAAGCAATTGGACTTGTCGCCGCAATCACCGCAGCCTTCACACACCGCGGGATTGATGAAATTCCGCTTCTGGGGGTCCGGGAGTTTGCCGCGCTTGCGCTGACGCCGCCGCTCGGTGGCGCACATCTGGTCGTAGATCAGGACGGTGACGCCGGAATGCGCCCGCAGGTCCTTTTGAACAGCGTCAAGCCTTTCGCGATGATAGACATCGACACCGGCAGGCAGCGTTTGGCTGGAAAACTTCTCCGGATCGTCGCTGACAATAACGACCCTCGCGACACCTTCAGCGAGCAATTCTGTGGAAAGCTGCGCGGGCGTCAGTTCGCCTTCTATCGGCTGGCCGCCCGTCATCGACACGAAACCATTCAACAGCAATTTGTAGGTGATCGAGACCTTTGCCGCGACCGCCTGCCGGATGGCGAGGAAACCGGAATGGAAATACGTGCCGTCGCCGATATTGGCGAACATATGCGGCGTGTCGGTGAACGGCGACATCCCCACCCACATCGCCCCCTCTGCCCCCATATGGGCCAATGGACCGGTTTGCATCGGGTTTTGCAGCAACGCGATGGAATGACAGCCGATTCCGGCCAGCGCGAGGCTGTCGGTGGGCAGCCGTGTCGACGTGCTGTGCGGACAACCCGAGCAGAACGTCGGCGCCCGTTCGGCAACGGGCATCGGCGTCAGCGCAACAACCTGTCTCGACGTTGGCTGCTTGAAGCCGAGCACAGCGCCGATACGCTCCGCGATGCAATCCGGGTTCAATTCGCCAACCAGCGAGAACGCCTCGTCGCCACGCATCGCCGACCAGACATTTGCGGCGGAGAATTTTCCGATGACCTTCGGCCGCCTTCCTTCCGCAGCATCGAAGAGTATCGTCTTGATCTGGTCTTCTAGCAGCGGGCGCTTTTCCTCGATCACAAGGATCGTCTCAAGTCCCTGCGCGAATTGCAGAATGATTTCGGGATCGAGCGGCCAGACCATGCCGATCTTGAGAAGCCGGAAGCCGGACGTCGGACAACCCTCGGCGGCGAGCCGTTCCAGCGCCTGCCGGGTATCACCATAGGATTTCCCGGCCGTTACGATGCCGATTTTCGCCGCCGGTGCATCAAGGCGAATCTCGTTGAGGACATTCACCCGCGCGTAGTCGAGCGCCGCCGGCAGCCGCAGACCGTAAAGCGCCTCCTCCTGCGCCTTTGGCATGGCGATGCGCTTGATGTGAACGTCCGAGGGCTGCTGCGACGGCAGCGTGATCCGCGGGCTCTCCGGACCGACCACCACGGAACTGGAGCCTTCGACGACATCGGTGACGAGCTTCATCGCGACCCAGCAGCCGGCATAGCGGCTCATCGCGATGCCATGCAGGCCGTAGTCGAGGATCTCCTGCACGTTCGAAGGATAGAGAACCGGAATCCCGGCCGCGATCAGGGCATAGTCGGACTGATGCGCCTGTGTCGATGATTTCGCGCCATGGTCGTCACCCGCGAGCGCGAGAACGCCGCCCAGCGGCGCGGTTCCGGCCGCATTCGCGTGCTTGAGCGCGTCGCCGCTGCGATCGACACCCGGTCCTTTGCCGTACCAGATTCCGAATACCCCGGCGAAACGCGCCCCCGGAAAGTTCGCCGTATGCTGCGTACCCCAGACTGCAGTGGCGGCGAGATCCTCGTTAACCCCCGGCTGGAAGTGAATGTTTGCCGCGCGCAGAAGATCGCCCGTCTGCCATAGTTCCATATCATAACGACCAAGCGGCGAGCCGCGATAGCCCGAGATAAAGCCGGCCGTGTTCAGGCCGGCGCGCGAATCCCGAATGCGCTGCTGCAATGGCAGCCGCACCAGCGCCTGATTGCCCGACAGAAAGACTTCGCCTTCCTGCTGTGCATACCGGTCTGACAATGCAGGCTCCGGACCGGCGGGCACTGCTTTTACTGTGGCTTCCATATTCGTCTTTCGAAGGCGCTTTGGATGTCGTGAGAGGAAAACATTGACGGGAGCCGGCGCGTCCTCGCGCCAACGCCGTTCTGCTATTGCGAGTCGTTCGAAGCCTTTGCGATCTGCGCGTCGTCAAACCCAAGCTCTGCAAGGACCGACTTCGTCTGCGCACCCAGCTTCTGTGGTCCGCGCGTCGATGATTTGCGGGAGCGGGAGAATTTCACCGGATGATCGATCACCCGCATGTCGTCCTGCCCCTCCGCCTTCACGCTAACGATCATGCCGTTGGCGGCGACTTGCGGGAGGGCAAGAGCCTGTTCGAACGTGAGAATGGGAGCCGACAGGATGCCCTGCTTCTGCAAGCGCGCGACCACATCCTCGACCTGGAACTTCAGGAACTCAGGACGCAGCCGTTCGACGATCCGGTCACGCGCCGCAATCTGATCGAGCGCCGTCGGGATCGACATTTCCGCGCTCAGGTCCGGGACGCCCAGCGCCTGACAAATCAATTGCAGCGGGTTGTCGCGAAAAAACCCGAGAACCGTGATCCAGCCGTTTGAAGTCTCAACCGGGAAGTTCAACGCGCGATCAAACCAGCGCGTCTCGTAGTCATAGTTCAGGATCGAGGCCGCCTCGAGGCTCTGCATGGAAATGGCGGTGTCGAACAACGAGGTCATCACCTTCTGCCCCAATCCGGATTTTCCGCGCTCGATCAGAGCAAGCAGAATGCCCTGCACCAGAAGCATGCCGGACGCGTAGTCAGTGAGCGGGACATTCAGGAAATTCGGCACACCATCGCCGCGCACGCCTTTCATGGCGATGCCGGAGATCGACTGGATCAGAAAATCCTGACCCGCCATTTCGGCAAGCGGCCCGCTCTCTCCAAATCCGCTGGCCGCCGCATAGATGAGGCGCGGGTTGACCTTTGCCATCGCCTCGTAGCCGAAGCCGAGACGTTCCATCACGCCGGGGCGATAGTTATGCAGCAACACGTCCGACGTCTTGATGAGTTCGAGAAGCGCGGCGCGCCCCGCCTCGCCCTTCAGATCGAGACAGACGCATTCCTTGTTGCGGTTGACCGCGGCGAAATAGCCGCTCATCAAATTCCGCTCAGCTGCGTGGAAATCGCCCAGCCGCATCGGATCGCCGACGGGCGGGCGCTCGACCTTGATAACGCGCGCGCCGAAATCGGCGAGCGACTGCCCGGCGAGAGGCCCCTGATAGACCTCGCAGAGTTCGACGACCTTGATGCCTTCCAGAATGGACATGACCGTTCCTCAGATCTGTTCGTAGACTTCTTTGGCAATCATCAGCCGCTGGATCTGATTGGTCCCCTCCCAGATCTGCGTGACCTTGGCATCGCGCATCATGCGTTCGACGGCATAGTCTTCGAGATAGCCGTAGCCGCCGTGCAATTGCACCGCGTCCGTCGTCACGGCCATCGCCGCGTCGGAGCACATCACCTTGGCGATGGAGGCATGAAGTTTCGCTTCCGGATCACCGGCGATCAGAAGCTCACAGGCATGACGCAGCACCGACCGGCCGGCCTCGACCTTGATTGCCATGTCAGCGACCATGCCCCGAACCATCTGGAATTTTGCAATCGCTTGTCCGAACTGCTCGCGTTCGCTCGTGTAGCGCAACGCCGCATCCAGCGCGCCGGCGGCGATGCCGAGCGCATGCGCGGACATCTGTAGCCGCGACTTCAGCAGCGCCGCGCCAATATATTCCGCGCCGCGTTCGGGATCGCCGAGCAGCCGCGATTCCGGCAGGACGCAATTCTCCAGAATGACGTCGGACGTCGGGCTGCCGCGCATGCCCATCTTCTTCTCCGGCGCACCGAACGATACACCGGCGTCATTCTTGTGAACCAGGAAGAGACCGAAGCGCTTTTCGCTCGTCCGCGCGAAAACGAGATACCATTCCGCCCATCCGCCATTCGTGATGAACCGCTTCGTGCCGTTGAGCACCCAGCCATCCGCGCTGCGCACGGCCTTTGTCGACGCCGCCATCAGATCGGAGCCGCCCTTTGGCTCCGTCAGCCCCCAGGCGCAGCGAGCGGCACCGCTCGTCATCTGCGGCACGATTTCGCGCTGCTGGTCCTCTGTGCCGAAGTTGACGACGGCCATCATGATCCAGCTACTGGATATGCCGAGCGCAGTCGATGCGCACACCCGCGCGATCTCTTCCATGGCGACGCATTGCGCGAACATATCGCCACCACCGCCGCCGAGATGCTCGGGATACGGCAGGCCCGGCAGGCCCAATCTCAAACTGGCGGCGTGAGCCTCGACCGGCGGATTTTGTTCGCGATCGAGAGCGGCGGCACGGGGCGCAACCTCCTCATTCGCAAAGCGGCGGACGGATGCACGGAAGTCACGATATTCGGCTTCAAGATGAGCCATGGATACAGATCTCTTCGTGTTGCAGGGTCAAAGGTCAGGTCTTGAAATGCGGCGGCCAGCCGCTCCAGCCGGTGCTTGCGCGCTCCTTCGCCGGACTGGCGAGCGCGATCTCGTCCGGGCGAAGTCCCGCCTCGGTCAGAATCGCGTCGGACTGATCGCTTTCATCGCGCGGTGCGGGGCTTAAGACCGTACGGCTGAAACGCGGAATCGCCGGGACATTGTCCGCATCGGCGTCCGGGAAGCGCGCCTTGATATGAGGATGTGTCCACACTTCATCCGGGCTGAGAACCGGGAAGACGCAAACGTCCTGACCGATATAGCGCCTGGTCCAATGATCGCGCGGCCGCGACACGAAGGCTCGGGCGAAGGTCTCTTCGATCAGCCGCCACGCCTTCATGTCCATCTGGTCCGGCGGATCACCTGCGCCAATATCCTTCCAAAGCGCGAGGAAGAACTGCGGCTCAAGTGCGCCGACGGCGACATAGCCGCCATCGCTACAGACGTAGCAACGATAGTACGGAGCGCTGCCGGCCAGCCAGCCGCTGCCACGTTCCGGCATCACAGCCTGCCCCCAGACCGGATAGTGCATCGCCATGAGCGACATGCAGCCGTCGATCATGGCGGCATCGATATGCTGGCCCTTGCCGGACGAAACACGCTCGAAAAGCGCGGCAAGAATTCCGACTACGGCCGTGAGGCCGCCCGCCGCGAAATCCGCAATCACATTGAGCGGCGCGGTCGGCGGGCGATCGCGCGGGCCGATCGCGCCGAGAACACCGGTCAGGGCAAGATAATTGATGTCGTGCCCGGCCTCCTGCGCCAGCGGTCCAACTTGACCATAACCGGTGAGCGAACAGTAGATCAGCGATGGATTGAGGCCGCTGAGATCTTCATAACCCGCGCCGAGACGCGCCGAGACGCCAGGCCTGAAACTCTCGACGAAAACATCGGACGTCGCAGCGAGCTTTTGCAGGGCTGCACGCCCCTCCTCCGCCTTGAGATCAAGCGCCACAAAACGCTTGCCGCGCGAGAACGTCGAGACTGGCACCCCCGCTCGCCCGCCGGTCACAACGATGACTTCCGCGCCGAGATCGGCGAGCAGCATCGTGCAGTAAGGCCCCGGAGCAAGCCGGGACATATCGAGCACGCGCACACCAGCCAGCGGACGCGTCTGCGGCGATTTTGATTTCGCCTGATTCATGACAGCACCTCCGTCAACTCGCCCTTCATGTGATGTGCGGCCAACAGGAAGAAGCCCTGCCCGAACAGCGTCCAGTCGAACGGAACGCCCGGACCACCCGGCGGCACCGCGACGCCAGGTACCTTGCCCGACGGCTCCACTGCTCGCGCCACAGCCAAAAAGGCGCGAGATGCCGCCGGCGCGAGGGATTTTGAAACGATGCCAAGCTCGATCCCGCGCGTGACCGCATACGCGAACATCAAGGTGCCGGATGCCTCCAGGTTCGAAGCCGGATCGTCGAGCACATGGCAGAAATAACCGGATGCATCCTGATAGTGCGCTACGGCCTCAAGCAGCTGCGCGCAGGTTTCAGCGACATGGCCGGCATCCGGATGATTGGGAGCGATCGAGACGAGATCGACGGACGCGCAGGCAAGCCAGCCATTGCCGCGCGACCAGAACGTCGACTGCGGATAGTGATCCGGCGCCTCGCACCAGGCATGGCGAGCCAGATGTTTCTTCGGATCGACAAGATGATCGATATGCACGCGATACTGGCGAAAGGCCTCGTCGATAGCATCCGGATCTTTTGCGATCTGGCCGTAGAGAGCCATGAACGGACACATCAGATGCGTAAAATCGATCCACAACTCCGACGCTTCCGCGCGCGCGCAAATGCCGCCGTCGCTGGTTCGCGGGCTCTTGCGTAACGCATCTATCTGACGCCGCGCTGCTTCCAGATAAACCGCGTCACCGTTTTGCTGATAGCGGCGCAACAGCGGATAGCCAAGACTCGCCGGTAAAGCCGCGGTCGGCGTGAAACTGCGGACATGTCCGGCGCCGATGGCGCGCACGGCATCTGCATAATTCAGGTTGCCGTTCGACCGCTGCGTCGCAATAGCACGGCGCAGCCAGCCATCGACGGCTTCCATGGCGGCCGGATCGCCCCAAGCGAGGATTCCGGAGATGGCGGTCGCCTTCATCCAGCAATCGCGCTCGTCGGGATGCGCAAGCGCAAATTGCGCCACGCGCTGCGCCAGAACCGCAATGTCCATAAGGGTTTCCTCAGCCGTCTTCTTATTTACCGGCTGGATAGTATGTTAAGTTTGAAGCGCTGTCTACCGCGCGGCCAAATTTTCTGACGCCAGCCTCCCTGCGTCCGCATGATGCCCGCCAGAAACCTGCCGACGCGTCCATCACAAGGCGCGCCGCGGCAGGCACCGGACTGCGCATCTTCTTGTCGACGGGAAATGGTCGATGAGCGGGACGGCATGTGGTCAAGCCACGAACCGCAACAGCCGAACGACGCCTCATCGGAAGCGGCATGGGTCCGTTCGGATCAACTCTGGTACCGTTTGATCAAAGCCGGTGGGCCCCAAAAGCACAAATGCCGTCGGAAGCATGACGCCGTTTTTCAGGGACGCCACACGCGATTAGGAATTATGTATGCACCCCGAGGTACAGCAGGCATGCGGTTGCGGATCAGTCACGTCGATCGCCGCGAATGCCGCTATGGCCTGCCGCCGCATGGCGCTCTCCGCCTCAGTCGGCTGAAGAACCATTTGGTCGATCGACGGAAGCCGGTCGCGCTCCGCAATCGAAGACACGTGAGGGCCAAGATCGCGCAGCAGCCCGTCGTGAATGGCGTAAATCCATCCGTGCACATGCAGCGGCTGTCCCCGCATCCAGGCGTTTTCCACGATCGGCGTCGCCGCGAGCCGGCGCACCTGCATTTCGACATTGACCTCGCAAATCCGATTGACGCGCTCAACGTCATCCGCGATAGCATCAAAGGTCGCGCGGTGCTTGCGATAGAACATGGAAACAGGCAGCAGCCAGTTGTCGAGCATCGCACTGTGCTCGCCGGCAATGGCCCGATTGATGCCGCTGCATCCATAGTGCCCGCACACGATGACATGCTCGATCTTGAGCTGATCGACCGCGAATTCCAGCACGGACAGGATGTTCATGTCGCTGGTGTGGACGACATTGGCGATATTGCGGTGAACGAAGATCTCGCCGGGATCGAGACCAAGCACATCGTTGGCTGTCACCCTGCTGTCGGAACAACCGATCCACAGATAGCGCGGAGCCTGTTGCTCGGCCATGCGGCGGAAATACTGCGGGTCATCCTTTGTCTTCTGGCTCGCCCACGCGACATTCTGATCGAAAAGATGGTCGAGCGTGGCAGACATCGTCATTCTCCAAACTGCAGTCGTCACGACATGAAGTAGACAGGCAGCGTCGCGCTCCTGACGGGATGCGGAGATTGTACCCTCCTGCGTTGATCGAATATTGCCCTGTATCAAACTCCTCCATATTCGCGTTTCTGAACACGACAGGGGCTTTGGGCTGGCAACGCGAAAACGCCCGTAGAGCAAACGCCCGGCGGCCCCATCCGCCGCCCGACACAAGCCAACCAATGGGTCCTCCGCATCTCCCGTCTGACGAAGCGCGCCGGGTTCTGATCGCGGCCAAGGCGGGACCGCTGATTTCATTTGAAATCCGCCGGTTGCTCACAGAAAATCACTGCCCCTTCCCTTCCTCAGTTCGCCAGTCGTTCGATAATTAAATCAAGGAGCACACGGAGGCGAGCCAATCGCTTCAAATCGCGATGATACCCAATATACGTGCTTCGGCTCGGCGGCTGTTCGCCAAGGTCAATCCGCTGCACTCCCGCAAGCGAATCCCCTAATGGGCGCGGTAACACAGCAATGCCCGCCCCTTGCGCGCAGAGTCCGGCCTGCACATCGCGATTGTTGCTACGCGACACCACATGCGCTTTTGGCAATATCCGCTTTAGCCACACCGCGTCCGGCATACCGTCGAATGCCATGTCCATGGTGATGAGCGGCGCTCCTTTTCCGTCGCCCGCTTGCACGCCGTAATCACTTCCCGACTTTACGTACACGCCGTAATCGATTTGCATGAGCCGTCGCGATACTACTTCCGACTCGTCGAACGGCAGAATTCGAAACACCATGTCAGCTTCACGCCGCGGGAGGCTATAGAAACGCGCATCGGTCAGCAACTCGACGACAACGCGCGGCTGCATTCTTGCAAACTCGGTGAGTATCGGCGTCAACATATGGACGCCGAACCAATCCGACGATGAGATCCTGAGCATTCCGTCGAGTTGCTGATCTTGGCCCGCAAGCTGACGCTGAAACGCCAGCGCTTCCTCTTCCATTCGCTCCGCATGCGAAAGAACGGCCGAACCCTCATCGGTTAGTACGAAGCCGACCCCGGTGCGCTGGAACAAAGTTTGACCGACTGATTGCTCGAGCGCGCGTAGGCGCCTGCCCATGGTTGGCTGACTTTGCCCAAGCTTCCGTGCGGCGGCGCCTAGCGAGCCTTCACGGGCGATGGCCAGAAAGACCCGCAAATCGCTCCATTCCATCGGGGCGCATCCATTCAATTATGAATGTGATTTGTGCACTAATATCTATATCCAAACAAGTTTCTTGGGCCCACCTAGGCATTTCAACAAAGGAAGGCTTAGGCCATGGCGGCAAATTTGATGCAGGCGGCGGTTCTAGATGCGCATAGCACGCCGTTTCGCGTGGAACAGGTATCCCGCCCGAAACCGGGACCCGCCCAGGTTCTCGTCCGGATCAAGGGTAGTGCTGTCAATCCACTCGATATTAAAATCCACGCAGGGCAAGCGGCCCATGCTCGACAACCATTTCCCGCGATTCTGGGAATAGACTTGGCGGGCGTCGTTGAAGCAGTCGGTTCCGGTGTGACCACATTTCGGGTTGGAGATGAAGTTTATGGAATGACCGGCGGCGTAGGAGGCCTCCAAGGTTCGCTCGCAGAGTATGCAGCAGTGAATGAAGATTTGCTCGCACTCAAACCGGCAAATCTTTCGATGCGTGAAGCTGCCGCGCTTCCACTTATCTTCATCACGGCGTGGGAGGGATTGGTTGATCGAGCCAATGTTCGCGCCGGGCAAAAGGTACTTATCCATGGCGGGGCGGGAGGGGTTGGCCACGTCGCGATTCAAATTGCGCGCGCAGTTGGCGCGGAGGTGTTCGCGACTGGGTCCGCTGCAAGTCAGGACTTCATCGCTCAGCTCGGAGCGACACCAATCGACTACCGCGCCAAGTCAGTCGAGGACTATGTAACCAAATTCACAGATGGTGCGGGCTTCGATATCGTTTATGACACCGTCGGCAGCGGAACGCTCGATGCATCGTTTAATGCCGTCCATCGCTTTGGCCATGTCGTGAGTTGCATCGGCTGGGGGACACATTCGCTCGCCCCACTCTCGTTCCGAGCCGCGACGTATTCAGGCGTATTCACTTTGCTACCTATGCTGACGGGCGTAGGACGTGCACACCATGGAGAGATCATGCGCGAGGCAACGCTTCTTGCGGAATCTGGAAGACTTACACCTCTCGTTGATCCGCGAAACTTCACGCTCGCAACCGTCGCAGATGCGTACGAGGCAGTAAGAACTCACGCAGCGACCGGCAAGATCGTCGTCAATACTTCGAATTAAACGCGCGCAAAAAGTTCCTGATGAACAGGCATTTCTGGACTAGTGCTCTGCACGAGAGAAAGGCCGAGAGCGGCTACAAGAAAGGCTCCCGCAATAACGTCCTGCGCGGTCAGATGCTCGCCGAGGATTGCGAGCGATGCCGCAAGTCCGAAGAAAATCGATCCGTACGACGTCAATGCGACCACAAGAGCAACGCTCAGCGTGCGGAGAGCGACGCCCTGCAGAAATTAGCCACCCAGGGATAACAACAGTACAAGTTCAAGATCTTTCTCACTGGAGCAAGTCACTTCGTAGCCGGATAAATGGAAGCACGGCCCCCGTAGATAATAATGCGCGATCGAACATTACAGAACGTGCGGCTAATTTAGGCCGCTCCAGACGCAGCAGGCGAAAGCTCACCTAACGCTAGTCGTTATCTTGACATCAACGTTACCGCGAATTGCGTTGGAGTAAGGACAAAGCTCATGACCGCGCTTCACGTACAGCTTCGCGTTTGCTTCGTCGACGCCCGACATAGTGACAAATAGTGATGCGCTTAGAACAAAAACCTGCTGCTCATTTCGGCTGATACCAACCTCGGCGACGACCTCGACTTCGTCGTCAGCGAACCTGTGTCCCGCCTCTCGTGCTGCTCGCAAGACAGCATTCTCGAAACATGCCGAATAGCCTGCCGCAAACAGCTGCTCGGGATTGGTTGCGCCGCCCGGACCTCCAAGACTTTTTGGGAGAGCGAGTTTAAGATTTAAAATTCCATCGTCACTGTGGACTTCACCATGTCGACCACCGGTTGCAGTTACTTTTGTTTTGTACAGATCCTCCATTGTTAACTCCTCTTAACGTAGTCGTACGCGGGCTGGCACCAAAGACTTCTCGTTTACTTACAGCTCCAGGGTGATTCCGACACGCGCCCGCGATACGCACAGCATCATGCGGTCCTGGCGCTTCGACGTTGGAAGGACCTTGTCGCGATGGATGACGATTCCATCCCTGTAACCACATTCGCAAGAGCCGCAAACGCCCATTTCACACGACGATGGCAGTGCAAATTCATTCTCTCGTAATACATCGAGCAGAGATTTATCTGCAGGCACAAGTAGGGTTTGCCCCGTAGAGACGATCTTCGCCTCAAAAGGCTCCGGCTTAAAATTTTCGTCCACGGTCATTTGGAAGACCTCACTGTGGATATGATCTTCCGGCCAATCAGCGAGGAACGATTGTATCGCGTCAAGAAGACGTTGCGGGCCGCAAATATAGACGTGCTTGTTCGCACCGTATGGACCTATCATGTCTGTTGTGAAGCGCTGTCCGCTCTCGGAGAACCAACATTTCAGATTCTGTCCGCAGACGTCGCTAAGCTCGGGCAGAAACGGGGTATGGGCCGCCGACTTTGCACAATAGTGGAGAGTAAAGCGTCGTCCTTCACGCTTCAACGTTCGCGCCATCGATATGAGTGGCGTAATTCCGATCCCACCTGCGATTAGAATATATTCTTCGCCACCTCCAATCAGAGGCAGGTTATTCCTGGGCGCCGAGACATGAATCTCGCTCCCATCTCGGATGTTCTCATGAACCCAGATTGAGCCGCCTCGCCCGGCTGCTTCACGCTTAACAGCGATCTCATAACTGGACTGGTCTGTGGAATCGCCACAAAGAGAATACTGCCGCACCCGGCCGTCCGGCATGCGTACATCGACATGAGCGCCGGCCGACCACTTCGGAAGCACGGACCGGAGCGGATGAACAAGCCGTAAATGCACGACATCAGGCGCAACCAAGCGACTCGCCGCGACCCTCATCTTCATAATGATCCGTGCGGTCATGATTCTAGCAACTCGATCGCATCACCAGGACGAATGATACCGCCGATCTCAATGCCGCAATTGAGCCCCGAGCGATTATAGAGGGGAAGAAATAGCTGCAATCCAAGCAGCTCTTCCAGATACTTGCAGGGAAAATTCAATCTGCCACCTCTCAAGATAACCTCGCCTACCCTGAACCGGCGCCCGACCAAATGATTCAGCGGAACACCTATCACCGTCAAGTTTCTGCGGTGATCTCGCGGCTCCAGATTGATGGGCCCGTCCTGCAGAGGCGGATCGTTGCGAGAAAGTGCATCAAGCGCTTCCTGTTCAATGAGTGTCACCTCTCGTACGTCCGGCTTCGGCGAATACGTTCCCTTGCCGTCGAAATAGCGGTCTCCAACAATGCCTCGTCCCGCGACACATTTCGCCTCTTGCAATTCTTCCATCTCGTAACTCGCACTGGGTGCGACATGAATGTGCAAAAGTCTGCCGCGCCAGCCGGTTGCACCGCCGAACCTTTCAACAGCGGCTGAGCCCGCTGGATGCTCAAATGCTTCCACCATTTTGGGGGGCGCGGACCTACTTGAATGAATATTCATGACGCTACTCTTTTTCGCGCAGTGCAATCGCCTCGACCTCAACAAGCGCATCTTTCGGCAGCCGTGCAACTTCGATTGTTGAGCGAGCTGGCGGGGAAGCGCTAAACGACTCTGCATAAATTCCGTTCATCACAGCAAAATCACTCATATTCTTGAGAAACACAGTTGTTTTGACAACGCTGGCAAATGATGCCCCGCCGGCCTTAAGGACGGCGCCCAAGTTGGCGAGAGACTGTCGCGTCTGGGCCTCAATTCCCTCGGGGATCAATCCTGATTTTGGATCAATCGGCAGTTGCCCAGACGCAAACACGAACTCTTCAGTTCGTGTAGCCTGCGAGTACGGGCCTGCCGCCGGAGCAGCATTGTCGGTCACGACGAGATGTCTCGTAGTCATATTCTTCTCCGTTCTTGAACTCATGATCTATCCCGCAAGAAATTCCTGAAGATTCAGATTCGCGGCTCGCGATCGTTGATATTCGATAATTCGCGCGGTTTCATCTGCAACGCCGTCGCCCAACATTTTCGCGATGATATAGAGCGTGGTATCGATGCAAAGGGAAACGCCCCCACCCGTTACAACCGCACCCGCGTCGACAATAGGAACTTCGCGCACGTCAACGGACGGGAACTTGTCTCGCATACGGGTTAGTGGCGATGTCTCAGGTGGAACGACGGCGCGCTTCGTCGTTGCTGCACCATCGTCCAGGACACCACTTGCCGCAAGAATCATCGCTCCTGTGCATACTGAAGCGACTCGGCCCGACGCGTGAACGCAGCGAATGTAGTCCAGCGTGGCTGGTGAATTCGATTGCGCCTCCCAACCCGGTCCCCCGGTGACGATGACAATGTCGCACGACGGTGCTTCGTCTATTCCAAATTGCGCGACTACATCAAGACCGTTTGCCAACCGCACGATCCCTGCTTTCGGAGCGATTGTGCAGACCCCGATATGAGGCGCGATTCGGCGTGCCATGGAGAGCACGCCGAACGTCGCGAGATCGATCGGTTCAACACCGTCGTAGATGAATATTCCAAACAACATGTTGAACCCATCTATTGCTAGCCGAGCGCTTCGTGCTTGGTTTCGCGTGCTGCAAGCGCGGCCCAAAGTGTGATAAGTGCAATACCGATCATCATGACCGAAACACCTGTCGTGCCACCAAAATAGCCTACAAGCGCGGTCGCAATGATTGGGGAGAAGCCACCGCCAATCGCCGCAGCGACCTGAAATCCGAACGAAGCGCCGCTATAGCGTACGCGCGGACCGAACAATTCGGGGAAATAGGTCGATTCCAATCCAAACATCATGCCGTGGCCGAAATTCATCGCGATGATGATTGCGGTCGTCACCATAGCAACGCTTTTTGTCTCGAGCATCCAGAACAGAGGAAACGCAAAGGCCATCGTGAAGATTGCGCCCAGAATAAAGAGCGGGCGGCGACCGATCTTGTCTGACAACCAGCCGAACAGGGGCAACGTGATCAATTCGAACAATGCCGCGTACATGACGGCATCGAGCAGTAATTGTTTCGGCAGGGACAGCTTTGTTGTCGCGTAGACAACCACGAAAACCGTCAGCATGTAGACCCAGGAAACTTCCGACAGCTTCAGGCCAACGGCGATCAGGAATGTCTTAAAGTTCTTGCCGACAACCTCTCCCACCGGATTATTTGAAAAGGAGTCGGTGGCCTTCATTTTCTCGAAAACCGGGGTCTCGGGGATTCTGGATCGAATGAATGTACCAAGCGCCAACAGAACAATGCTGGCCAGGAACGGAACGCGCCATCCCCACGCCTGGAACTCGGCTTCCGGAAGTTTGGTCGCAAGAGCAAAGACCAAAGTTGCAAGCACCAGTCCAATGGGAAATCCGATCTGGACAAAGCTCCCGTAGAAGCCGCGTTTATCGGCCGGCGCATGCTCGATAACCATCAATGAGGCGCCGCCCCATTCGCCCCCGAGGCCAATGCCTTGGATAATGCGCAACAGAATGAGAAGAATGGGCGCGAGCACGCCAATCGACGCATAATTCGGCAGCAGACCAATGCAGAAGGTGCTCAGCCCCATGATAAACATGGTCCAGACCAGCATCGACTTGCGTCCGAGGCGGTCGCCAAAATGTCCAAACAACGCTCCACCGAGAGGTCGCGCGAGAAAGCCGACCGCATAAGTGCCGAGCGCCGCCAACGTCCCGGCCAGTGGATCAATCGTTGGAAAGAAAGCCTTGTTGAATACGAGCGCCGCCGCGGTCGCATAGATCAGAAAATCGTACCACTCGATAATAGTGCCGACGCTACTCGCAAATACGATCGAACGCATTTTTGAGCCGGCCGTTCGCGTGTCAGACATGGTCGCAGCGATGCTCATTTCCAACTCCTGTTCAAAAGCCAGGGGACACATTCCCCTTCAGAGGAAGCTTTTCCATTAGAGTGGATGCAAACAGTGTGCCGCAATTTCCGGGGCAAGAATGGCCGACAAACGATGCTGAATGCAGGATTGATTATTTTCTACGCTTGAAGCGCCTGAAATACCTGCAATTTGGCCGAGCAGTGTTTTTGATTTTTAGGAATCCCCAAGCTTAATCATAGCCGTGGCAGGGCTCCGTCCGGGGTTGAACAAGGACGAGCCCGCCGATTCCTGCTACTTTAGGGGATGATTTTCCACTACAAGTGGAGGATTATCTTACCTTCGACGTGTCTATGACGAGAAAGTATTCACACGGCGTTTTGCCGAGGTTTAAGAACGAATGGTCAGCATCTGCCTGAAAATATAGCGAGTCACCCTGATTTAGCGTCACACGTTCTTCGCCGATGGCGACGCGCATACGACCACGGAGAACGAAAATGTACTCCTCAACGCCTCGCCGATGGGCGACAAAATTCCCGGTCTCAGCATTTGCGGGAAGCGTATTGAGTACCCAGTCTATTCCCCTGCCTGGCAAAACCGGCGAAATGCATCGTCGTAAGAAGCCTGATTCCTCATCGCGAAGTACAGGCTGCCGCGCCGCGGGGATATGAACTATCTCTCTTTCAACGGCCGGCGCCATCAACTTCGAAAAAGTCACCCCTAAAGCTTCGGCAAGCTTCGACAGAACCACAGTCGAAGGAACCGCCTCGCATCGTTCGATTTTAGATATCATCGAGCGGCTCACCCCGGATGCCTCGGCCAGCATCTCCAGGGAGAAGCTGTTCTTCCTGCGAAAATGACGAAGCTCTTCCGCCAGGATCGAAAGTTGTGAACTGTCGGTAGATTGTTCGAGTGTCAAAGCTGAGAATTCCTCCGCAAGTTGCTTTGATTTTAGCCGCCTTGGGGGCCTGTCTCAAGCATACTGAAAACGAGCCAGCCCGTCGTAACCCAAGTTACGGGCACAGGCCCGTGCCGCGCCGTGGCTTCGGTTCAAGATGCGGCAAGTCTTTTCACACCATCCGGGCCCAAGATCTTTTCTCGAGAAGACAGATGACGTCACTGTTGTCGGTGAATGTTGGGACGCCACAAAATATGGTGTGGGAAGGCAGAACCGTCTTTACCAGTGTTTGGAAGAATCCGGTCAGCGGCCCCGAATGGTCCGGCGGCTTAATATCGATGGCGATGGCCAAGGCGACTTGGCTGGACATGGGGGAGAGCATCAGGCCGTTTTCGTTTATCGAATCGAGTCCTACAACTATTGGCAGCGCGGATTCGGTCGAGAGGAGTTCACTTACGGGCAGTTCGGGAGAACTTTGCAGTCGCGGGCCTGTCTGACCCAGACGTGTGCATCGGCGATCGCTACCGGATTGGTAAAGCTCTATTCGAGGTCACACAGCCCGCGGGTCACTTGCTACCGCGTTGGGATCCGCATGAAAGAGCCGCGTATGGCCGCGTTGCTGGTCGCGCACGCCAGCAGTGATGCGCAGTTATTCGCTGTCTCGGCTGCCAGATACCGGGGATCAAAATTGGCCATTGCTTCCAGCCTATCTCCGCTGAGACCAAACACATACGTTTTAGGCGCAATAAATGCGTCAGAAACGGCCTTTTCAAATCTACTTTGAGATTGGCGGTTTGGAGAGAACGGGTGGTGGGCGCACCAGGGCTCGAACCTGGGACCCGCTGATTAAGAGTCAGCTGCTCTACCAACTGAGCTATGCGCCCGGATCCAACCGGATGTCCGTTGAGGACGGCGTCGTTTAGCAAAGCGAAAGGGCCATGTCCAGCAATGCGGGCAGGTTTTCCCGGCCTCATGGGCTCTGGAATCGCCCCTGCTCCGGATGCCAAAAACCGCCGGACTTCCGGCGGTTTTGCCGTTTCCAGGGCTTGCGCCGAGGCTTAGAGGCGCTCGGAGCCGCCGTGCCGGCCATGACCGCGATCCCGGTCGAATCGGTCGCCGTCCATGTCGCGGTCCAAGCCGCGGCCACGCCAGCCGTGGTGCCCGCCCATGCGGGTCAGCGTGGTCAAACGGCGCTTCTGGCCATCGTCGAGGGTCTTGTAGAGGGGGTCAGCCGCATCGGCGATCTTCTTCAGACCGGCGGCGGTTTCCGCCATCCGGTCGGCGCGGTCACGCAGACGTGCCACCGGATCGCGATTCTGGTCGGCTGCCGCCTTGTCGCCCGGGACGCGATCCTGGGACCCCTTCTGGTCTCGCTCGGCGCGCCGCGCGTCGCGCTCGCTGGCGCGGGCATTGGCCTGCGCGATGCGCTGTTTGGCGAAATCGCGCACTGCAGCCTCAACCGGCGGCCACAGTTTTTCCTGATCGGGTGTCAGTTGCAGACCGGCCTTCACGGCGGCGATCTTCGCGTCGACGAAAGCCGCACGGTCTTCCGTGCTCATGCGGTGATGTTGATGGTAACGATGCTGCGCATACACGGCAGTCGAACCGAGGATGGCAACCGCCGCAACGCCGGCGAGGATGGCTTTCTTCATGGGGCATCTCCGAGATGAAACTCCCGCGAAGATGCCAGTCCGCGCAGCGCTTTCAACTTAAGGTTTGGAAACCTAGGTGAACGCTCATTAATACAGCATGCCCAGTGTGCGCGGCAGCCAGAGCGAAATCTCAGGCACAAACGTGACGACGCCAAGGAAGATCAGCATGGTCAGCAACCACGGCCACACCGCGATGGTGAGTTCTGTGATTCCCATCTTGGCAATACCGGAGGCGACATAAAGATTGAGCCCCACCGGCGGATGGCACATGCCCACTTCCATGTTGACCACCATCAGGATGCCGAGATGTACCGGGTGGATGCCGAGCTTCACAGCGATCGGAAACAGGATCGGCGCCGTGATGAGCACGATCGAGCTTGCTTCCATCACATTACCCGCTATCAGCAGCAGGACGTTGACGAAGATCAGGAACGTGACCCAGTTGACGCCCTTGTCCAGCATCCACGCCGTCAGTTGCTGCGGGATCTGCTCGCTGGTCATCAGGAACGAGAACAGCACCGCATTGGTGATGATGTAGAGAATCATCGCGCTCATGCTGGCTGATCCGAGCAGCACGCGCGGCACATCCTTCAGCGTCAGATCCTTGTAGACGAACACCGCGATGAAGAACGCATAGACCGCGCTCATGGCGGCGGCTTCAGTCGGCGTGAACAAGCCGCGATAGATCCCGCCCAGCACGATAACGATCAGCAGCAGACCCCAGATGCACTCGCGGAACGCCCTGAAGCGCTCGCCCCACGACGCACGCGGCAGGCGCGGATAGTCGAACTTCCATGCACGGTAGACCGTGGTCAGGCCAAGCAGTGTCGCCAGCATGATGCCGGGAATGACGCCCGCCATGAACAACTGGCCGACCGATGCCGACGTCACGCGTTCGCCGCCCGGGCCCAGCGCCACGCTGCCTCCGGTTGCTACCGCATAGATCACCATCACGATGGAAGGCGGAATCAGGATGCCGAGCGCACCGGATGTGGTGATGACGCCCGCGCCGAACCGCTTCGGAAATCCCTGCGCCACCATCGCCGGAAGCAGGATAGAGCCGATGGCGATCACGGTCGCCGGCGACGAGCCGGAGATCGCCGCGAACAGTGCACAGGCCATGACGCCGGCGAGGCCCAATCCGCCGTACCAGTGGCCAACCATCGAGGTCGCGAAATTGATCATGCGTTTGGCGACGCCGCCGTGGGTCAGGAAATTCCCGGCGAGAATGAAGAACGGGATCGCCATGATCTCGAAGTTCTCGATGCCGGTGAACAGCTTCAGCGCCACCGCCTCGATCGGAACCTGCGTGAGGAAGAAGAGAAACGTTAGCACGGTAAGGCCGAGCGCGATCGAGATCGGCATACCGGTCAGCATGAGCGCGATGAGAAGGGCGAAGATAAACAGGGTTGTCATCGAACGCCCTCCGGCGTCGGGCCAACCGCAGTATCGACTTCGATGCCCTCAACATGCGTGTGATCGTGGTGCGGCAGGTCGCCGGTTCTCCAGTAAGCCCAGGCGACCTGGAGAAACCGAAAACACATCAAGTAGGAGCCGAGCGGAATGCAGAGGTAAACAATCCAGCTTGGCAGTTCGAGATCGGGCGATGTCTGATCGGTCGCCGAAAGACCGATCACGAAACTCGCGCCCATGGTGCCGATAATTCCGGTGAACAGCGCGCCACAGAGCAGACCGAACAGGATCGTCGCCCTGCGCCAGCGCTCGCTCAGCGCCAGGACCAGAACGTCGACACCAACATGGATGCCGGTGCGCACGCCATAGGCCGCGCCGAATTTCGCCATCCACACGAACATGTAGATGCAAAGCTCCTGCGCCCAGGACAGATGAATGCCGGCGAGGAATGTGTAAATCTGCGGCGCGCCGGGCCAGGTGCGATGGGTCACGACAAAGTCGGTCGTGTAGCGATGAGCGACCGCGATGAAAATCACGATCGTCGCCGCGGCGATCAGCGTCGCTATCAGGGTTTCCTCGAGACGATCGAGGATGCGCAAAAATAATTTCAAGTCCCGTCCCCACCCCGGCCGCGTTTTGCGCGGTTCGCTATTCAGTTGACGCCCGGCTTGATCCTACCAGACGAAAGTGGTCCGGAACGATCCGGACCACTCATGATCTTCTCACCAGACCGTTTCAGTTGGTCTTGGCGTTGGCTTCCTTCTGAAACGCCGCGATCAGGTCCTTGCCGACCCGCGACGCCATGTCCTGCGTCACCGGCTCGAGCGCCTTCACCCATTCGGCTTTCTCAGCGGGGGTCAATTCATAGAAGGTCGTGGTGCCGGCCTTCTTCATGGCCACGATGGCGTCGTCGTTTTCCTTCTGCGAAATGCTGTTGGCAAATTCGGTCGCCTCGGCCATCGCTTTTTCAACCTGCGGCCTCACGTCCGCTGGCAGACCGTCCCAGAACTTCTTGTTCACGATCACCGCGTAGCCGATGTAACCGTGGTTAGAGATGGTCATGTGCTTCTGCACTTCATGCATCTTCTGGGTGTAGCAGTTCGACGGCGTATTCTCGTTGCCGTCGACGACGCCGGTCTGCATCGCCTGATAGACTTCGGAGAACGCCAGCACCTGCGGAATCGCGCCGAGCGCGCGCATCTCGGCTTCCAGCACCTTGGACGACTGAATGCGCATCTTCAGGCCCTGGAAGTCGGCGACCTTGTGCATCGGCTTGTTGGACGACATGATCTTGAAGCCGTTGTCCCAATAGGCGAGGCCCTTGATCCCCTTCGGTTCAAGTTTCGCGAGAAGGCTTTGGCCGATCGGCCCCTTGGTGACGCGGCCAAGCGCTGCCTTGTCCGGAAGGATGAAGGGCAGATCGAACACCTCGAACTCCTTGACGCCCAGCGGACCGAACTTGGCCAGCGACGGAGCCAGCATCTGCACGGCACCGAGCTGAAGCGCTTCGACCTCTTCCTTATCCTTGTAGAGTTGCGAGTTCGGATAGACCTCAACCTTCACCTTGCCGTTGGTGTATTTCTCGGCGAGTTCTTTGAACTTGTCGGCACCCTGCCCCTTCGGTGTATTCGGCGCGACGACATGGCTGAACTTGATGACGATCGGCGACTGAGCCGTCGCAGGACCGACCAGCGCGAACGCCGCAACCGAGGCCGCAGCCAGAATGAATTTTTTCATGTTTCCTCCCGAAATATTGTTGGGAGCCGCAGTAATGAGGGCTCCGCATTCCTGACCAGACCGGATCATCGCAGAACTGCGCGGTCAAGACCATTGAGCGTTAGCAGGGGTTGCAGCACCACGATTGCTGCAACGCAAAACGCGACACACCAGAAGGTGCGCCGCGCTCTGGCTGACGACAGATGCAGAAGCAATCAGTGACCGGCGGCGGCCACTGGCATGTCGCGCTGCTTCTTCATGACGATCTTGTTCAGAGCACTAAGATACGCCTTGGCCGACGCCACCAGCGTATCGGGATCGGCCGCCCGCGCCGTGACCGAACGGCCGTCCTGTGACAGCCGCACCGAAACCTCAGCCTGCGCGTCGGTACCCGCCGTGACAGCGTGGACCTGATAGAGCTCCAGCTTCGCTTCGTTCGGCACCAATGACTTGATGCAGTTGAACGTCGCATCCACCGGACCGTTGCCCTCGGCTTCCTCAATGCGGACCTGGCCGTCGATATCAAGCTTCATGGTCGCCCGCTGCGGGCCGTGGGTTCCGGCAATCACCGTGAGCGACACCAGATGAATCCGGTCGTGCGAATGGGCAATCTCCTGATCGACCAGCGCCTCGATGTCCTCGTCGTAAATATCCTTCTTGCGGTCGGCCAGCGCCTTGAAGCGCACGAAGGCGTCTTCCAACTGGTTCTGCGCGAGCTTGTAGCCCATCTCCTCCAGCTTGTGGATGAAGGCGTGACGGCCGGAATGCTTGCCCATCACCAGCGAGGTCTGCTTCACGCCGACCGTTTCCGGCAGCATGATCTCATAGGTCTGCGCGTTCTTGAGCATGCCGTCCTGATGGATGCCGCTCTCGTGCGCGAATGCGTTGCGGCCGACAATGGCCTTGTTGTACTGCACCGGGAAGGAGGTCGCCGCAGCCACAACCTTCGACGCCCGCGTCAGCATCGTGGTGTCGATCTTGTTCCAGTACGGCAGCTTGTCGTTGCGCACCTTCATCGCCATCACGACTTCTTCCAGCGCGGCATTGCCCGCGCGCTCGCCGATGCCGTTGATGGTGCACTCGATCTGCCGCGCACCCGCGCGCACGCCAGCCAGCGAGTTCGCAACCGCCATGCCGAGGTCATTGTGGCAATGAACGGAGAACACGGCCTTGTCGGCGTTCGGCACGTTCTCGCGCACGCGCTTGAAGAGGTCGTAATATTCTTCCGGCACGCTGTAACCCACAGTGTCCGGGATGTTGATGGTGGTGGCGCCGGCCTTGATGGCCGATTCCACGCAGCGGCACAGGAAATCGAACTCGGTGCGGGTGCCGTCCTCCGACGACCATTCGACGTCGTCGGTGTGGTTGCGCGCGCGGGTGACCTGCGAGATCACCAGATCATGCACCGCCTCCGGCTCCATCTGCAGCTTGTACTTCATGTGCACCGGCGAGGTGGACAGGAAGGTGTGGATGCGGCCGCGCTTCGCCGGGCGGATCGCTTCGGCGCAGCGGTCGATGTCCTTGTGAGCGGCCCGCGACAGACCGCAGACCACCGCGTTTTTGGTACGTTTGGCGATTTCGCGGACGGCTTCGAAGTCGCCGTCGGACGCAATCGGGAAACCGGCCTCGATGATGTCGACGCCCATGGTGTCGAGCAGATGGGCGACTTCAAGCTTTTCCTCGAAGGTCATAGTCGCGCCTGGGCATTGTTCGCCGTCGCGCAGGGTGGTGTCGAATATGACGACGCGGTCCTTGTCGGACTGGGTTTGGCTGGTCATCGGGATCATCCTTCGGTCAAGTGCGCCGCTTCAGGGCGCTCGGGTTTCGGTGCTGTCCTCGAACCCCTGAGTGCCCAGGCGCAAATGCCCAGACGGCCCTCAGGGGCAGATAAGAAGCAGAAGCCCGCCAAGAAGGGAGGATGTGAAAGCATCCGGAATCGCATCGAAACCAGCAGCTTGCGCCGCCGTTTCCTGCTGTCCCTGAATGTCGCCGCGAATCATCATCCATTCCCCGAAAAGCGCATGATCAGCCCAAACCGTTGACGGATGGTTGCCGACGCGCCTCGTGGGGCCGTTCTAGACGACAAATGCAAGGCCCCGCAATGCCAAAGATTGGTCAGGAGGCCTGCCCTATGGCGGATCAAGCCCCCTGGACGGGCATATATTCTTACTGTTGGCCCTGCTGGAAACGGGCGGGGGAACCTAAAGTTTCGGTTGGGCGCGTAACCTGCCATCGGGGCCTAGCAGAGCCTGCCGCAGATCCCGCACAGTCGTCGTGATTTTCTTCCATCCGCAGGCCAAAGCATCGTTTTTGCAGACTGCGCTTTTACGACCGCCTACGCGACCGGCAACAGGCTGTTTTGCCGGGGCTTTTGATTCAGCCGTCTTTTGATCAGTGATTGGTCTGATTTGACTGTTGATCGCGGCGATCGCCTGCCCTGCGTCCACGGCATCGATGGAAGTTTCCCGGCTGGTTTCCAGATAGGTCAGATACTCTTGATCCATCCGCTTCAATTCTTGCTGCGTCGGATTTGGACCGGCAATGTCAAAGTGACGATTTTGCGTGAAATCAAAATACGTGTAGCCGCCACCCGCTTTGCGGCGGCCTGTGAACTTGAAATCGCATTCGGAAATTATTTTCGCCTTGGCATCTTGCGATAGACCAGGCTGCTCCGCGCTCTGGGAACACTCCTCAAAATCTTTCGGAGTATAAAGCTTCCACCATTGGGCATATGACGGCCTCGACGCGACGCCGAGACAGATCAAGAGAATCAACAATCCAAATGCTCGCAGATTGCCCAACAACGCCATCCTCGCCCGCTTGCATTGTATTTCCTGCAAAACCCGGGTGCAACAGACGATGTAAGACCTGTGAATTGCGCGAGAATATCGGCGCCTATTTGTCCTCCAATTAGACGTTCTGCTCAGCTCTCGTCTTGCTCTTTCAATTTGGATACGCGGACCGCATCGCGCCCCTCCTTCTCCAGCGCCGCCTTTGCCTTCTTCACGTTGCCGGTGTCGCTCTTGTCCACCTCGGGGAAGCGCAGATCGAGCTTTTCCATTGCGCTGACGATCGTCGAGCTGATCACCACCCGCGCGAACCATTTGTGATCGGCCGGCACCACATGCCACGGCGCATGCTTTGCCGAGGTATTGCGGATCAGATCCTGATAGGCCGCATGATACTTGTCCCACAGTTTGCGCTCGGCGATATCGCCCAGTGAGAACTTCCAGTTCTTCGACGGGTCGTCGAGACGCTCAAGAAAGCGCTGGCGCTGTTCTTCCTTCGAGACATTGAGAAAGAACTTCAGGATCAGCGTGCCGTTGCGGGCGAGATATTTCTCGAATGCCGTAATATCCTCGAAGCGTTCGCGCCAGATATCTTTGGTCACCAGTTCCGGCGGAATCCGCTGCTGCGCCAGAATCTCGGGATGCACCCGGACCACCAGCAATTCTTCATAATAGGAACGGTTGAAGATGCCGATGCGTCCGCGCTCCGGCAAGCTGACGGAGGAGCGCCACATGAAATCGTGGTCGAGCTCCTTCGACGTCGGCTGCTTGAACGAGAACACCTGACAGCCCTGCGGATTGATCCCCGACATGACATGCTCGACCGCGCTGTCCTTTCCCGAGGCGTCCATGCCCTGAAAGATCAGCAGCACGGACCAGCGGTCGTGGGCGTAAAGCTTTTCCTGCAATTCGTGCAACCGTCCGCGATTGGCCTCGATGATCTTGTTCGCGGCCTCCTTGTCGAGATCGCCTTTCTCGCCAGGCTTGTGCGACTTGAGATGAAACTCCTTCGATCCGTCGATGCGAAACGGCTCCACATAGGATCTCAACTGCTTCGCTTGCTGCTGCTGCGATGTCTTGCCGCTCTTCGCCATGATGTGGACGCTCCCGTTGATCGCGGGAAGCTACACTCCGGCGCGTCACTTCGCTAGAGCGCGCCCTCAATACAGCAAGCCGTCGACAGGTCCATGCCGATAGTTCATCATAATGGAATGACCAGCGCCGCGCCCTCCATCGCCTATGAAAACGTCGGCAAGAGCTTCGAGCAAGGCCGCGCCAAAGCTCTCGATGATGTATCGCTGCGTGTCGCCGCCGGTGAATTTCTCGCCGTGGTCGGCGGTTCCGGCTCCGGCAAGACCACACTGCTGCAGCTGGCCAATCGCCTGATCGCGCCCGACAGCGGCACCGTGCGTGTCCATGGTGATGACGTGCGCAACATCGACCCGATCAGGCTGCGCCGGAGCATCGGCTACGTCTTCCAGAGCGGCGGACTGTTTCCGCACATGACGGTCGCGGGCAATATCGGCATCACGCCGCGGCTGCTCAGCACCCCTTCGCAGGAGATTTCCGCGCGGGTCGATGAACTGATCGATCTGGTGCGGCTGGAGCGCCGCCATCGCGACCGGTTTCCGCACGAACTCTCCGGCGGCCAGCGCCAGCGCGTCGGCGTGGCGCGGGCGCTGGCGGCGAAGCCGAAGATCGTGCTGATGGACGAGCCTTTCGGCGCGCTCGATCCGATCACCCGCGACGCCCTCGGCGAGGACTACCGCGCGCTGCATCGAAGCCTCGGTCTGACCACGGTCATGATCACCCACGACATGGCGGAAGCATTGCTGCTGGCGGATCGTGTCGCCGTGATGCACGGCGGGCGTTTGATCGCGCAAGGTTCGGCGCAGGAACTCTCGAAAAGCACCGACGCCTATGTCGGCGAACTGCTCAACACCCCGCGGCGGCAGGCGGAACGGTTGCGGCAATTGCTGCCGATGGATGACGCATGAATTTCGTCTCCGATCCGCGCTGGAGCGATGCGCTGACCCGCCTGCCCGACTATCTCGGCAATCATGTCCGCGTGAGTCTCACCGCGCTGGCGCTCGGTCTCGTCATTAGCTTTCCGCTGGCCTTGATCGTGCGGCGAAAGCCGGTGCTGCGCGACATCGTGCTCGGCATCGCCAGTATCGTGCAGACGGTGCCGGGCCTCGCGTTGCTGGCGCTGTTCTATCCGCTGCTTCTGGCGCTGGCCGGATTGTCGGTGCAATGGTTCGGCACCGGCTTCTCAGCGTTCGGCTTCCTGCCGGCCGTGCTGGCTCTCGCGCTCTACAGCATGCTTCCCGTCCTGCGGAACACCATCACCGGATTGCAGGGCATCGATCCCGCGATCATGGAGGCCGCCGAAGGCGTCGGCATGACGGCGCGGCAGTCTCTGCTGATGGTCGAGTTTCCGCTGGCGCTGCCGGTCATCATGGCAGGCATCAGGACGGCGGCCGTCTGGGTGATCGGCACCGCGACGCTGTCGACACCGATCGGCCAGACCAGCCTCGGCAATTATATCTTCGCCGGTTTGCAGACGCAGAACTGGGTGTTCGTGCTGTTCGGCTGCGCCGCTGCGGCCGCACTAGCGCTCGCGGTCGACCAACTGCTGGCCCTGATCGAGACCGGCGTGCGACGGCACAGCCGCACTCGCATCGTTCTCGGTTGCCTCGGGCTCGTTGCGCTGATCGCGGCGACGCTGATGCCGTTCATGGCCCGCGCCAAGACAAGCTATGTCGTCGGCGCCAAGACCTTTACCGAACAATACATCCTGTCGTCGCTGATCGCCCAGCGATTGCAGGCGGCGGGGCTATCCGCCAGCCCGCGCGAAGGCCTCGGCTCCGCCGTGATCTTCGAGGCGCTTGCCGCCAACGACATCGATGTCTATGTCGATTATTCCGGGACGCTGTGGGTCAGCCAGTTCAAGCGCGAGATCGAGCCGCGCGCCAAGCTGCTCGACGGCCTGAAGACAACACTGAAAGACAAATACCGGATCACCCTGCTCGGCGAACTCGGCTTCGAGAATGCCTACGCTCTGGTGATGCCGCGCAAGCGGGCCGAAGCGCTGGGCATCCGCACCATCGCCGATCTCGCGCGGCTTGCCGGCTCGATGTCGATTGCAGGCGATTACGAATTCTTCTCCCGCCCCGAGTGGGCGTCAATCAGGCAGGCCTACGACCTGTCCTTCCGCCAGCAGCGGCAGATGCAGCCGGACTTCATGTATGCAGCGGTCGCTTCCGGCGAGGTCGACGTCATCGCGGGCTACACCAGTGACAGGCTGATCGCGAAATACGATCTAGTTGTGCTGGAGGATACGAAAACGGCGATCCCGCCCTACGACGCTGTCGTTCTGATCGCACCGAAGCGCGCCGATGATGCAAAGCTGCGCGAGGCGTTGCAGCCGATGCTCGGCAGCATCAACATCGCGACGATGCGCGCGGCCAACCTGCGCGCCGCCGACAATGACAGCGCGAGTTCGCCGGACGCGGTGGCGCGGTGGCTGTGGGAGAAAATCGGAAAGCGCTAAAGATTCTTCACGAAACCGGCGTCGATCAGCAGGCGGTTGAAGCGCCTGACTTCGGCGCCGTCCTTGCAGGCATAGAATGCGCCCCGGCAGCGGAGCATGATCTTCTTCTGCTCGGCGAAGGTCGGATCGAGAGGAATGCGTGCCGCCTCCTGAATCGCGATCGGCAGATAGGCGGCGTCCAGCGTCTCCAGCGCCGATGACATGTCCGGCTTGTAGTTCAGCGCCTCGATCGCGTAGTAGGTTTTGTAATAGCGTGGATCGTGGGTCATGATGCGGTCGGCCAGCTTCGCCTGCGGCAGTTTTGGCTCAATCAGTTTCTGCGAGATCGCCGGCTGATGGTCGCCGAACCGCACCAGCAGGAACGGCTCGTCCGGGTGATCGGCCTTCAGCCGCTCCACGAAGCTGGTGTAATCCGCGACCGTCATCGCCTGACGTCGGATGTACTCGTCAACCTCCGGCGTGTTGCCGGGCGCGGTCCATCCTGCGGGCGTCAGGTCCGGCCGGTAGCTCGTTGTCCATGGGAAATGATTGGCCGTGAGATACACGAACATGAACATCGGCTGTTCGGCCTTCTTCTCGCGCGCGATCAGTTGCAACGCCTGATCGAAATAGAACCTGTCGGGCTGCATGTCCTCGCTGACACCCATGCCGGCCATGTCGATGAAGTTGCCGATCCCGGCGGAGGTCTGGAAGCTGCGGGCGCTTAGAAAATCACCATAGGTCGGATACAGCGAGAACGTGCGGTAGCCGCAGCGCTCCAGAGCCTGCGGCAACCCGCGCGAAATCTTCCCCGCCGCGATCCGCGTCACGTAGAACTTAAGCGCGCCGAACGACCGCGCCGACAGGCCGGTGAGTACGTTGAACTCGGTGTACCAGGTGGGTCCGCCGGCGGATTCCGCCACAAACGAACGCTGCCGCCCGTCGCCGGACTTGAAGAAGTCGCGGTAATTCTCCGGCACCTTGATCCCGGGCGCGGCGCTGATGTCAAAGCTCGATTCATCCAGCACCATGACGATGTTCGGCCGCTTCTTGCCCGGCTCGCATTGCGCCAGCGGCGTGGCCTGGGCCGATCCGATCAAATTTGGAGGATCGGCCTCGATCCAGCCCGTCGAGGTCAGATGCGACACCGATACCACGCCGGACCGCGCGAGATTGGAGATGTGGTTGACGCCCTGGAACGGTTCCCATGGCTGTTCCGGATAGGCAACCGACAGCGCGGCGATTAGAGCGACGCAAGCGGCCGCGCCGGATGCAGACACCTTGCGGCGAATCCGGAACGGGTCCGCCCGCCAGATCAGCCACATCACCGGCACGCCGACGGCGGCAAACACGATGGCCTGCGACTTGAGCTGCGGGAAGATCGAATGCAGGAACGAAAACGTGTCGCGGTCGATAATGAGAAAATCCAGAAACGTCAGCGTGAGCTGCGTGATCCCGTACTTGAACTGCGACAGCGTGATCAGGATCACGACCAGAGCCAGCGACAGCGCAGCCGCAATGCCCGGGCGGCGCAGCACGATCAGCCACATGAAATTCAGCAGCGCCCATGTCAGCAGCGCCACCGTATTTGCGAACGGGCCGTATTCGACCGAGGCCAGCACATAAACCGCGGTGAGATGCATTGCCGCGATCAGCACGACACGCAAGCGCCACAGCCGCCCGCTCTCGCCAAGACGCTTCAACAAAAGGCGAAGTCTGCCGGGATCCTGGATCGATGTCGCGGCGAGTGACATGACGCGGCCCGTTATGACGAGACGCAGCGGCCGCGCGGTGCGGCACTTGCGGAAAACGATATGAACGGCGGCAACATGGCCTTTGACGCGAACACACCCGGCTCTGACGCCTTGCTGGAGATGACCAGGAGGCAACCGCGCGGCCGGCAACCGCAACGTGTCACAAAACTGTAACGAAACCGTCACGCCGCCGCAAGCGATGCGGCTGCGGCATATTTTTCTTGGTGAATTCGGCGTTCAGAGAACGTTCAGGACGGGCCAAAAAGCAGGGCCGGCCCCCTCGCGGCGGCCGGCCCACAACAGCTTAAAAGCAGGAAATCAGTTCTTGGTCTTGTCGACCAGGGCGCCCTTCTTGATCCACGGCATCATGTCGCGCAGCTTGGCGCCGACGGCCTCGATCTCGTGCGCATTGGCGCGCGCGCGGGTCGCCTTGAAGGAGGCCTGGTTGACCTTGTTTTCCAGCATCCAGTCGCGGGTGAACTTGCCGGACTGAATGTCGTTCAGGACGCGCTTCATCTCGGCCTTGGTCTCGGCGGTGATGATGCGCGGGCCGGTGACGTATTCGCCGTATTCGGCGGTGTTGGAGATCGAGTAGTTCATGTTGGCGATGCCGCCTTCATAGATCAGGTCGACGATCAGCTTCAGTTCGTGCAGGCACTCGAAGTAGGCCATCTCCGGCGCGTAGCCGGCTTCCACCAGCGTCTCGTAGCCGGCGCGGATCAATTCGACGGTGCCGCCGCAAAGCACGGCCTGTTCGCCGAACAGGTCGGTCTCGCACTCTTCCTTGAAGGTCGTCTCGATGATGCCGGCACGGCCGCCACCAATCGCCGACGCATAGGACAGGCCGAGGTCATGGGCGTTGCCGGATGAGTCCTTGCTGATCGCAATCAGGCAGGGCACGCCGCCGCCGCGCTGATATTCCGAACGCACGGTGTGGCCGGGGCCCTTCGGCGCGACCATCAGCACGTCGAGATCGGCACGCGGGTCGATCAGGTTGAAGTGCACATTGAGGCCGTGAGCGAACAGCAGCGCCGCGCCTTGCTTCATGTTGTCGTGCAGATGATCGCGATAGATGTCGCCCTGTAATTCGTCGGGCGTCAGCATCATCATGACGTCGGCCCACTTGGCGGCCTCGGCAACTTCCATCACCTTGAAGCCTGCGGCTTCGGCCTTCTTGGCCGTCGCGGAACCTTTGCGGAGCGCGATCGCGACATCCTTGACGCCGGAGTCCTTCAGGTTCAGCGCGTGGGCATGGCCCTGGCTGCCGTAACCGATGATGACAACCTTCTTACCCTTGATCAGGTTCAGGTCGGCATCGCGATCGTAATAAACACGCATTTTCGTTTTCCTTCTCAGGCGGCCCCGATTGGCCAGTTCAATCATTTTCTAGATGATTCAGGTCTACCGGACCCGGATGAATTGCCGCCGGTTTCTAGGGCGGCTGGTGCCGCGAGACAAGCCCGCGATCTCCATTTCTGCAGTGCAGCGCGGCGGTTACTCCTTCAGAACGGGGTAAAGCGAAGCCAGCAAAAGCACGGCCATGACGATGTTGAAGATGCGGACCGAGCGGGGCGACTTCACCAGCGGCTGCAACGAGGTGCCGAGCAGCACCCAGGTCAGTGACGAGCCCAGCCCGATTACGAACAAGAGGACCGACAGCGTCGCGATGTTCAGCGGATAGGCGGCAATGGCTGCATATGCGGTGACCGCGCCGACCGCAATCACCCAGCCCTTGACGTTGACCCACTGGAACATGGCGGCGCCGAGGAACGTCATCGGCCTCCCCTCGCCTTCATCACCGGCGTCGGAAGGTCCTGACATCGCGATCACGATGGCGAGATAGACCAGATAGGCCGCACCGGCGTATTTCAGGATGGTGTGCAGCACGGGATAGGCCGCGAACACCGCACCAAGACCTAATCCGATCACGGCCACCAGAAACGAGAACCCGATAGTGACGCCGGCGACATGCGGCAGCGTCCGCCGGAATCCGTAGTTCAGCCCCGACGCCATCAGCATGATGTTGTTCGGCCCCGGCGTGAACAGCGTCGCGGCGGCGAAGACGATGAACGCAATGGCAAGTTGCTGCGAGATCATGATGCTATCTTCGGCACGGCGCGGGTGCGGCCAAGCAGCAGCATCACCGCGATGCCCGCAACGACGATCATCATGCCGCCAAGACGCATTGGCCCGAACGTCTCGCCGAACACGATCGACGACGAGAGTGCAGCCGTGAACGGCACCAGCAGCGCGAACGGCACCACCTGCGCGGCGGTGTAGTTGCGGAGCAGATGCCCCCACGCTCCGTAGGCTGCGCTCGTCGAGACGATACCCAGGAAGAGGATGCAGGCGATGCCTGCCCAGGACACATTGAGCAGCGAATGCATGGCAGGCCCCGCCCCTTCTGTGGCGAATGCAAGCACCAGCAACGGCAATGGTGGAACGATGCTGAGCCACGCCGTCAGATCGAACATCTTCACATCGCCAGTGCGGCGAAGCAGCAGGTTGCCGATGGCAAAAGCCACCGGCGAAACCATGCTCAGGGCGAAAGTCTGGACACTGAAGTCGTAACCGACCGTACCGCAAATCATTGTGAGCCCGACCATCGCGATCCCCAGACCAATGATCTGCGCGCGCGTCGGCCATTCGCCGAGAACGAACGCCGCAAGGGCTACCGTGAACAACGCCTGCATCTGGACGATAACGCTCATCAGTCCCGGTGGCACGCCATGCGCGAGCCCGTAGTTCTGCGCAAGGAACTGGGCCAGGAACAGCGAGAGGCCGATCGCGATCAAAAGCGACCATGCGATTTTAGGTTTTGGCACGAATAGACACGGGATCGCCGCCACCACGAAACGAAGCGCGCAGATCATCGCCGGAGAAAGCTCCCGCAGGCCGATCTTGCTCACGACGAATGCGAGACCCCAGATCACCGCGACCCCGGTAGCAAGAGCAATATCGCTGGGCTTCATGTCGATTCAATCAGCACGCCGAACTCACATCCCGTCCGAACCGCGAGAGATGGCGGCAACACCGGTGCGCGACACTTCGACAAGCCCGAGCGGCACCATAAGATTGACGAACTGATCGATCTTCGAGGTGCCGCCTGTGATCTCGAACACGAAGCTCTCATTGGTGGCGTCGATGACGCGCGCCCGGAACGCCTCCGCGAGCCGCATCGCCTCGATGCGCTGGTCGCCGGTGCTCTTGACCTTGACCATTGCCAGTTCGCGCTCGATGGAGCGGCTGGTCAGCGTCATGTCCACCACGCGATAAACGGGGATCATGCGATCGAGCTGATGCTTGATCTGCTGGATCACCATCGGCGTTCCGGTCGTGACAATGGTGATGCGCGACATGTGCTTGGCGTGCTCGGTTTCCGACACCGTGAGACTGTCGATGTTGTAACCGCGGCCGGAAAACAGGCCGATCACGCGCGCCAGCACGCCAGGTTCGTTCTGCACAAGCACCGATAGGGTGTGGGTCTCGTTCGGATCGTGACGCTCCTCCATGAAGTAGGCGGATGCGGGCTGTTCCATTGCTTCTGCTTTCATGATCACACCAGCGCCTTGCCGCCGGCGAACGCCGCCGCGGTTGCTTCATCGTTCGCTTCCGCAGGAAGCAGCATTTCATTATGCGCCTTGCCCGACGGGATCATCGGGAAGCAATTCTCCAGCGCCGCGACACGGCAATCGAACAGCACCGGCTTCCTCACCTTGATCATTTCATTGATCGCGCCGTCGAGATCGCCGGGCTTGATGACCTGAAGACCGATGCAGCCGAACGCATCGGCCAGCTTGACGAAATCCGGCAGCGCCTCGGAGTAGGAATGCGACAGCCGGTTGCCGTGCAGCAATTGCTGCCACTGGCGCACCATGCCCATGTACTGGTTGTTCAGGATGAATATCTTGATCGGCAGTTCGTACTGAACCGCCGTCGACATCTCCTGCATGGTCATCTGCACCGAGGCGTCGCCCGCGATGTCGATCACGAGACTGTCCGGATGCGCCACCTGCACGCCGAGCGCGGCCGGGAGGCCGTAGCCCATGGTGCCGAGACCGCCCGACGTCATCCAGCGGTGCGGCTGGTCGAAGCCGAAGAACTGCGCCGCCCACATCTGATGCTGGCCGACTTCCGTCGTGATGTAGGTGTCGTGGCCCTTCGTCAGTTCGAACAGGCGCTGAATCGCATACTGCGGAAGAATGATGTCGTCGTTCTTCTTGTAAGCCAGCGAATTGCGCGAGCGCCAGCGGCCGATCTCGAACCACCACGGATCGATCTTCGGCTTCTGCGCTTCCGCCTTGAACACGGTGAGGATATCGCCAAGCACATTGGCGACGTCGCCGATGATTGGCACGTCGACGCGGATGTTCTTGTTGATCGACGACGGATCGATGTCGATGTGGATCTTCTTCGAGTTCGGCGAGAACGCATCGGTGCGGCCGGTGATGCGATCATCGAAACGCGCGCCGACGCAGAGCATGACGTCGCAGTCGTGCATCGCCATGTTGGCTTCGTAGGTGCCGTGCATGCCCAGCATGCCAAGCCAGTTCTTGCCCGACGCCGGATAGGCGCCGAGGCCCATTAGGGTGGAGGTGATCGGAAAGCCGGTGATCTCCACCAGTTCACGCAGCAGCTTGGAGGCTTCCGCGCCGGAATTGATCACACCGCCGCCGCTGTAGATCACTGGGCGCTTGGCCGACGCCATCAGGGCCACGGCCCTGCGGATCTGCGCGGCATCGCCCTTCACGCGGGGGTTGTATGAAATGTGCACGTCCGACTTGCGCGGCGGATGATAGGTGCCGGTGGCGAATTGCACATCTTTCGGCACATCCACCACCACGGGACCGGGACGGCCGGTGGTCGCGACATAGAACGCCTCATGCAGCACCTTGGCCAGATCGTTGACGTCGCGCACCAGCCAGTTGTGCTTGGTGCAGGGCCTCGTGATGCCGACGGTGTCGCATTCCTGGAACGCGTCATTGCCGATCAGATGCGTCGGCACCTGCCCGGTGATGCAGACCAGCGGAATCGAATCCATCAGCGCGTCGGTCAGTGGCGTCACCATGTTGGTCGCGCCGGGACCCGACGTCACCAGCACCACGCCCGGCTGGCCGGTGGAGCGCGCATAGCCCTCCGCGGCGTGGCCGGCACCCTGCTCGTGGCGCACCAGAATATGCTCGACGTCGCTCTGCTGGAAAATCTCGTCATAGATCGGAAGCACCGCCCCGCCTGGATAGCCGAAGATGTGCTTGACCCCGTGATCGGCAAGCGCGCGCACGATCATCGCCGCGCCGGTCATCTGGTTGGGATCGTGGGCCTTGCTGTCGCTCATGGTTCGCTCCGGGGCGCTTGTCACGCAGATCTAGTCGAAGTGTTGGGTCAGGGTCAGAAAACAAAAAAGGGCCCGAGAGGACCCTTCGCACACCGCTTTGTCGTGGGTAGCAGTCAGCTACCCCCAGCGGTGCGCCAGGGTACGACGGTAATAAGGAGGTTGGTAACTTTATTGCGCATAATCGGGCTACGAGTTTCCAAAGGTTGCGCGGGTTATACGGCTCCGATGCCGAAAGTCAAGCCTATGCCGGTTTTCCGAGACTAACCGGTTCCGCCGCTTTCAGCGAGAGCGAAAGTGCATGGGTGAGCCACGCCCACGCGGCGTCGGGCGCGACCCATTCGAACTCCGGCAACTGGTGCCTGAACCAGGTGAACTGCCGCTTGGCGTAATGCCGGGTGTCGGTCTGGCCGATCTCGGCCGCCTCTTCCAGCGTGATCTCGCCCGCCAGATGGCGGATCAGCGCCGGCACGCCATGCGCCTTCATCGCCGGCAGCATCGGATCGAGCTTGCGCGCCGCCAGCACTGCGACCTCTTCCAATGCGCCATTTTCAAGCATGGCCTCAAACCGGGCATTGATGCGCGCATAAAGTTCCTTTCGATCCGGCGCGAGGAACAATGCCCTGACGCCTTCCGGCTCCAGCAACGGCGGCAGTCCATCACGGTGCCAGTCCGGCAATGCGCGCCCGGTCGCCTCGATGACCTCCAGCGCCCGCGCGACACGCGCGCTATCGCGCGGCTTGAGCTTTTCGCCCGATACAGGATCGCGCCGGGCCAGTTCGGCGTGCAGCGCTTCCACGCCATCGCGTTCGAGCCGCGCACGAACATCGTCGCGCACCTCCTGCGGGATCGGCGGCACCGCCGACAATCCGCGCGTCAGCGCCTTGAAGTAGAGACCCGTACCACCGATGAAAATCGGCAGCCGGTTTGCCGCCCTCGCCTCGGCCAGCACCAAAGCCGCATCCGCGACCCACGAGCCCGCCGAACAATTCACCGCAGCATCGCAATAGCCGTACAGCCGGTGCGGCGCGCGCGCCACCTCGTCCGGCGTCGGCCGCGCAGTCAGCACACGCAGGTCGCGATAGACCTGCATCGAGTCGGTATTGATGACAATCCCGCCGGTCACTTCTGCAAGAGCCAGCGCCAGCGCCGACTTGCCGCTGGCCGTCGGCCCTGCGATAAGCACCGCCTGCATCCGCTTCACGTCATTGTCCAACATCGAGCCGTCATGTCTCTTGTCGCTACGCTGATCTGCAACCCCGCCGAGCCAGAACTCGACTCCACCGCGATCGACGCCGCGCGTTCCGCGCTGCCGTCGCCGGAGCACGCCGACTGGCTGTTCGAAGGCATTGCCGCCGACATCCGCTTTAGCAGCAACGACGACATTCGCACAATTTCGGATCGCCTGCGCGAGGCGATGGATGGCATTCGCGTCGATGTCGTGGTGCAGCCATATCTCGACCGGCGCAAGAAGCTGCTGCTCGCGGACATGGACTCCACCATGATCGGCCAAGAGTGTATCGACGAACTGGCCGATTTCGCAGGCCTCAAGGCGCATGTCGCCGCGATCACCGAGCGCGCGATGCGCGGCGAGGTGGAATTCGAGCCGGCGCTGCGCGAGCGCGTGGCGCTGCTCAGGAATCTGCCCGTCACCGTGGTGGATGAAGTCCTCAAGAGCCGCATCACGCTGACGCCGGGCGGACCTGAACTGGTCCGCACCATGCGGGCGCACGGCGCCTACACCTGTCTCGTCTCGGGCGGCTTTACGCTGTTCACGAAAGCCGTCGCCGCAATGATCGGGTTTCAGGAGAACCGCGCCAACACATTATTGGTCGAAGACGGCAAACTGACGGGGAAAGTTGCCGAGCCCATCCTGGGGCGCGAAGCAAAACTCGCCACACTGTTCGACCTGCGGGAATCCTTCGACCTCGACAATCTGGATGCGCTGGTGGTCGGCGACGGCGCCAACGATCTCGGCATGATCGAGAAGGCGGGCCTCGGCGTCGCCTATCACGCCAAGCCGGCGGTCGCCGCCGCGGCCGGCGCACGGATCGATCACGGCGATCTCACAGCCTTGCTCTATGCGCAGGGCTATCGGCGCGATGAGTTCGCGGCGTAACGCTTACGCGTCGTCCCCGCCTTCGCGGGGACAACATTTCATGTGAAGCGGATTTCGCTAACCGAGCCGCCTACTTCACCGCCAGCGCGACGAACCGCACTTCGCCATCGCCGTTCGACACCAGAAGCAGCACGGACTTCTTGCCGTCCTTCTTCAACTGGTCGATGCGCTTCTTGACGTCGGCCGCGTTGGTCACCGCTTCCTGCGCAACCTCGACGATGACGTCGCCGGCGCTGAGGCGCTTCTCGGCCGCATCGGAACCGGTCTCGACGCCGGTGACGATCACGCCCTTGACACTGTCCTTGATCTTGTAGCGCGTGCGCAGATCCTTGCTGAGACCGGCAAGATCGAGCCCCAGCGCCTTCTGCGTCACCGGTTTCTCGGCCTCAACCGGGGCCGTGGTCTTGGCGGACGCCTCGACCGGCTTTTCGCCGTCGTCGAGACGGCCGAGCGTGACCTTGCGGGTTTCTTCCTTGCCCTTGCGGATGATCACGACATCCACCGCCTTGCCGACCGGCGAGTCTGCGACGGCGCGGGGAAGATCTTTCATCTCCTTGATGTCCTTGCCGTCGAACTTCACGACCACGTCGCCGGGTTCGATGCCGGCGGGCCTGGCCGGGCCCTTGTCGTCAACGCCTGCGATCAGCGCGCCGCGCACCGGCTTAATGTTGAGGCTTTCACCGATTTCATCCGTCACCTGCTGGATACGGACGCCGAGCCAGCCGCGCCGCACTTCCTTGAACTGGCGCAGCTGATCGACCACCGCCATCACGGTCTTGGATGGCACCGCGAAACCGATACCGATGGAACCGCCCGACGGCGAGATGATCGCGGTGTTCACGCCGATGACTTCGCCGTCGAGATTGAACAGCGGGCCGCCGGAGTTGCCGCGATTGATCGCCGCATCGGTCTGGATGTAGTTGTCGTACGGGCCGGAGTTGATGTCGCGGTTGCGCGCCGAGACGATGCCGGCCGTCACCGTGCCGCCAAGGCTGAACGGATTGCCGATGGCGATCACCCATTCGCCGAGGCGCACGTTGTCAGAATTGCCGAACTTCACGGCCGTGATCTTCTTTTCGGGGGGCGTGAACTTCAGGACGGCAAGATCGCTCTTCTTGTCCTTGCCGATCACCTCGGCCCTGATCTTGGTTCCGTCGTTCAGAATGACGTTCACCTCGTCGGCATCGGCGATGACGTGATTGTTGGTCACCACGGTGCCGTCGGTATCGATGATAAAGCCGGAGCCGAGCGAGTTGACCTTGCGCGGCGAGTTGCCGCCGCCAGGACCGCCACGCCGGTTCTTGAAGAACTCGTCGAAGAATTCGCTAAACGGTGAGTCAGGCGGCAGTTGCGGAGTGGCCCCGCGTCTGTTGCCGCGATTGTCGCCGCCCTTGTCACTGTCGTTATCGTCGCCCTTCTTGGCCTCGACGGTCTGCGACGTGGAAATGTTAACCACCGCGTCGATCACCTTCTCCGCGACGTCGGCGATGCCGTCCGGTCCGCGCGCCAGCGCCGGCGTCGCAACGAGGGCGAAGCCGACAATCGCGGCCAGCGGCAACACACGGCGGCTCAATGCTTGGAACGCATCGGACATGGTCGAAAACTCTCCTGAAAAGGACCGGATCATGAGGCTCTAATGTGCGCCCGAAAAGGAGGCGTGCGCAAGCACCGCCAACTGGCGTGTTTCCAGCGATCAACGCACCGATTGCGGCGAAAACCCGGCTTTATCCGTCACAACGGCGTCAGACCGGCGCATAATTCCAGCCGTCCTTTTAGCAGAAGAGAAGCTAGTGGCGCACCAGCCAGATCAGGATCAGCCCGACCACCGCGGAGGTCAGGCCGACCGCGCGCAGGATGTTGTCCGGCGAAGACAGCGCACTTTTCATCGCCGAACGCATCCAGTTCGGAATCGCCGTAAACAGCAATCCCTCCAGCACCAGCACCATTCCGACTCCAACCAGGAGATCGCCGTATCCAATCGACCTCATGCGACAACGGCTCCCGTCAGATCGTCCTCTTTACGCCGCATACTAACGCGCGGCACCGGCCGCGGCAGGCGGCTTGCCCGTCGGATTGGCGAAGTAGCGAAAGAACTCGGAGTCCGGCCGCAGCAGGAAGCGCGTGTCGCCGCCCTTCATGCTGTTTTCATAGGCCGACATCGAGCGATAGAACGCGAAGAAATCCGCGTCCTTGCCATAGGCTTCCGCGAACAGCCGGTTGCGCTCGCCGTCGCCCTCGCCGCGGACCTGGTCGGCTTGCGAATTGGCATCGGCGATGATGACGGTGGCCTCGCGGTCGGCGCGCGAGCGGATTTCCTGCGCCTTCTGCCCGCCTTGCGCGCGGAACTCGGCGGCTTCCCGCTGACGTTCGGTCTGCATGCGCTGATAGACCGCCTGGCTGTTCTGCTCGGGCAGATCGGCGCGGCGGATGCGCACGTCGATCACCGCGATGCCATAGCTCGCGGTTTCCCGATCGAGCTGCTTCTGGATCCGGCTCATCAGCACGTCGCGCTCGTCGCGCACCACGTTGATGAACGTCACCTCGCCAAGCACGCGCCGCAGCGACGCGTTCAGCAGCGTAGTGAGCTGGATGTTGGCGGCCTGGATCGAACCCAGTGTCTGATAGAACCGCAGCGGGTCCTTGATGCGATAGCGCGCGAACGCGTCCACCACGAGACGCTTCTGGTCGGACGCGATCACTTCCTGCGCCGGATTTTCAAGATCGAGAATGCGCTTGTCGATGCTGATCACCGTGTCGATGAACGGCACCTTGAAGTTCAGGCCAGGTTCAGTGACCACGCGCACCGGCTCACCGAGCCGCACCAGCAGAACCTGTTCGGTCTGGCTGACGGTGAACACGGAGCTGTAGCCGACTACGATCGCGACCAGCAGAATGAAGAGAGAGACGATCCCTGCGATACCGTTTTTCATCGGTTGCTCCCGCCCTGTTGTGGCGCAGCCGGCGGCGTGCGGCGTCCGATTTCATTGAGCGGCAGGTAGGGCACCACGCCCGGCCCCGATCCGTTCGCGCCCTGGTCGAGCACGAGCTTGTCGGCGCCGCCGAGAACACGCTCCATCGTTTCCAGATAGATGCGTTCGCGCGTGACATCTGGCGCCTTCTTGTATTCGTCATAGACCTTGAGGAAGCGCGCGCTCTGGCCCTTGGCTTCGGCCACCGCCTGTTCCTTGTAGCCTTCCGCAACCTGCAGGATCTGCGCGGCGCGCCCTCGCGCGTCGGGAACGACACGGTTGGCGTAGGTCTGGGCTTCGTTCTGCAATCGCTCCAGATCGGCGCGGGCCGCCTGCACGTCGCGGAACGCATCGATGACCTGCTGCGGCGGATCGACCTTCTGCATCTGCACCTGCTGGATGAGAATGCCGGAACCGTAGCTATCGAGCGTCTTCTGCATCAGTTCGAGAACCGCGGCTTCCGTCGTAGTGCGCGCGCCGGTGAGGATCGGCTGGATGTTGGAACGGCCGATCACGTCGCGCATCGCGCTTTCGGCGACCGCCTTCACTGTGCCCTCCGGATTCTGGATATTGAACAGGTAATCGCCGACGCCGTCAGGCTTGATGCGCCACAGCACGGTGAAGTCGACATCGACGATGTTCTCGTCGCCGGTCAGCATCAGGCTTTCCTCGGGCACGTCGCGAATGGTGGTGGTGCCACCGCGGCGCGAGTCGTCGACGACGCGCATGCCGATGCTCAGCGTCGAGACGCGCAGCGCCTTCGGCAGCAGCACGGTCTCGATCGGATACGGCAGATGATAGTTCAGGCCGGGCTGCACGGTGCGGACGTGCTTACCGAAGCGAAGCACCACGCCGAGTTCTTCGGACTGCACACGGAAGAATCCGGACAGACCCCAGATTGCCAGCGCAGCCACGAGGACCAGCGCGATACCGACGCCGCTGAAGTTTCCTCCCGGCAGCATGGTCTGTAACTTGTCCTGTCCGCGGCGCAGAAGATCTTCCAGATCAGGCGGCCTCGGTCCGGATGACTGCGGGCCGGAACCCCAGGGGCCTTTCGGGCCGGAGCCCCAGGGGCCTCCGCCTTGATTCTTCCACGGCATCGTCAATCTCCTCCGCGCGGAAGCTCGCGCTCCGCAAACTCAACAGGCCTTATAGGGGACGCGCCCGATCCTTACAACGCAGGACACCGGCTTTGGAGAGCTATGGCGCGGGGCAGATTTGTCAATGCAAACATCGCTGATCGCAGTTAATGCCAAGGTCTGCGGCAAGATGTGACGCGCGTTTTTAACTATGCCGCTTGTATGTGACGTAGGAAAAATCCGCCGTATCGGCTTCCGCCTTTGAATGGCGCGTGCGGGCGACTTCTTCCCATTCCGCAGGGGCAAACGGCTTGAGAAACGTGTCGCCGTCGGGCTTGTCGTGCACCTCGGTGATCTCAAGCCGATCAGCCTTTTTCAACCATTGCGCAAAAATATCGGCGCCGCCGATCACCATGATCTCAGTGACGAAACGCCGCAGCGCATCGCCGCGCGCGATGTCGTGCGCGGCTTCCAGTGAAGGTGCGACGACAACACCCGGTACCTGAAACATCTTGTCGCGGGTAACGACAATATTGGTGCGCCCCGGCAGCGGCCGCCCGATGGAAGCGAAAGTCTTGCGACCCATGATCACCGGCCGGTTAAGCGTGATCGCCTTGAAGCGCTTGAGATCGGATTTGAGATGCCAGGGCATCGCATTGTCGCGACCGATCACGCCGTTCTCCGCAACGGCAACGACGAAAACGATTTGTGGAAATGACGGCGCGGACGGCAGCGCGTTCAAACCGCGACCTCGGCCTTGATGTGCGGATGCGGGTCGTAGTTCTCGAGTTTGAAATCCTCGTAGCGGAACGCGAAAATATCCTTCACCGCGGGATTGATGGTCATGGTCGGCAGCGGCCGCGTCAGGCGCGTCAGTTGCAGCCGCGCCTGCTCGATATGGTTCGAGTAAAGATGCGCGTCGCCGAACGAATGCACGAAGTCGCCGGGCTTCAATCCGGTGACCTGCGCCACCATCATGGTGAGCAGCGCGTAAGATGCAATGTTGAACGGCACGCCGAGAAACACATCCGCCGAGCGCTGATAAAGCTGGCACGACAGCTTCCCGTTGGCGACATAGAACTGGAACAGGCAGTGACACGGCGGCAGCGCCATCTTGTCGACGTCGGCCGGATTCCACGCGCTCACGATCAGGCGGCGCGAATCCGGATTCTTGCGGATCATCTCGATCACGTTTGAAATCTGATCGATGTGGCGGCCGTCCGGTGCAGGCCACGAACGCCACTGCGACCCGTAAACCGGGCCAAGATCGCCGTTGGCGTCCGCCCATTCGTCCCAGATTGTCACCTTGTGCTCCTGGAGATAGCGCACGTTGGTGTCGCCCTTCAGGAACCAGAGCAGTTCGTAGATGATGGATTTCAGCGGCAGCTTCTTGGTGGTCAGCATCGGGAAGCCCGACGCCAGATTGAACCGCATCTGGTGGCCGAACACGGACAGCGTCCCGGTGCCGGTGCGGTCGGTCTTTTCCGCGCCGTCGCTGAGAATACGCTCTAGCAGGTCGTGATACTGGTTCATGGGTTCTATCTAGCCCCGCGCCTGGGTTCGCGTCTGCGGCGATCTGATTCCCGGCAGGCAATTATACCCAAAAAATGAGGCTTCGATGGCCCAACGACAAGGGCGGAACCTGCGTCCCGCCCTTGCCAAACTCAGGTTATTTCAGCCGAATCTCAGTTGGAGAGCGGCTTCAGCACGCCTGACCACTTGGTGATTTCACTGTCGACCAGCGTCTTCAGCGATTCCGGCGTGCGCTCGGCAGACTTCGGGATCACGCTGCCGAGGTCGAGCAGCCGCTTGCGGACGCCTTCGTCGTCCAGCGCCTTGACCAGCGCAGCATTGAGCTTGGCGACGATCGGAGCTGGCGTGCCCTTCGGCGCGAAGATCGCATTCCAAGCCTGCGCCTGGTACTCAGGCAGACCGGCTTCCGCCGTGGTCGGCACGTCAGGCAGCGACGGATTGCGCTCAGGCGTTGCCACAGCATAAGCCTTGATGGTGCCGCCCTTGACCTGGGGAACGGCGTTGACGATCTGGTCGCACATGTAATCGACCTGTCCGCCGACCAGTGCGTTCATCGCCGGGCCGGTGCCGTTGAACGGAACGCCGGTCGGGTTGATCTTCAGCACCGAGTCCAGAAGCTGGCACGATGAGTAGGACACCGAGCCGACGCCCGCATGGGCCTCATTGAGCTTGTCGGTGTTGGCCTTGAGGTAAGCCACGAACTCCTTGAGATCCTTCGGCGGGAAATCCTTGCGCGCAAGGATGAGGATCGGCGTGCCGGCGATCAGTCCCACGGCCTCGAAGTCCTTTGAAGGATGATAGGCCAGCTTCGGATACAGCGGCACCGATGCGGCGTGGGTGCCCATATGGCCAGTGATCAGGGTGTAGCCGTCCGGCGTCGCCTTTGCGGCGCGCGTGGAGGCCGTGGTGCCACCGGCGCCGACGACGTTTTCGATGATGATGGTCTGCCCCAGCGTCTGCTGCATATGACCGGTCACGATACGCGCGATGACGTCGGTCGGGCCGCCCGCCGCGAACGGAACGATCATCGTGATGTTGCGCGTCGGATAGTCCTGCGCCTGGGCGGATGGGGCGGCCACACCCGCCGCGGCCAGTGCGGAAAGCCCGCAGGTCGCGAGCATACGCTTGAGAAAATTCATTAACGTCCTCCCGAATGTCGTTAATTGGGGACCGATGGCCCCTGCCCGGCCAGTCTCAACATCACCGACCGGGGCGAGTCCATTCAACTTGCTACCAATGGGGAGCAAAGAGGCGCGGCGCAACGCCGCACCTCAATACCTCAATTCTCCGACTCGACGAAGACCTCGTCGCGCTTCTTGCGCAGCGATGGCAGCAACGCGAGGATCAGCAGGAAGGCGGCGATCGCCATCAGGCTGGCCGACAGCGGCCGGGTCAGGAAGACGGTCCAGTCGCCGCGCGAGATCAGCAGGGCGCGGCGGAGGTTCTCCTCCATTAGCGGCCCCAGCACCATGCCGAGCAGCAACGGTGCCGGTTCGAAATCGTGCTTCACCAGCCAGTAGCCGACAAGACCGAAGGCCGCGGTCAGCACCACGTCCATCGGAGCGTTGTTCACCGAGTAAATGCCGATGGCACAGAAGACGACGATGCAGGGGAACAGCAGGCGATACGGCACCCTCAGCAACCGCACCCAGATGCCGACCAGCGGCAGGTTGATGACCAGCAGCATCAGATTGCCGATCCACATCGAGGCGATCATGCCCCAGACCAGTTCGGGCTGCTTCTGCATCACCTGCGGTCCCGGCACGATGCCGTGAATGGTCATCGCGCCCACCATCAGCGCCATCACCGCGTTGGGCGGAATGCCGAGCGTCAGCAGCGGAATAAAGGAGGTCTGCGCCGCGGCATTGTTGGCGCTTTCAGGCGCGGCGACGCCTTCGATGGCGCCGCGACCGAAACGTTGCGGATGTTTCGAGATTTTCTTCTCGAAAGTATAGGCCGCGAACGACGCGATGACCGCGCCGCCGCCGGGCAGGATGCCGAGAATCGATCCCAGCACCGTGCCGCGCAGAATGGCCGGTGTTGAATCCTTCAGATCCTTCCTGGTCGGCATCAGTCCGGAGATCTTCTGCTGCACCAGTTCCCGGTCCATCGCCGCGCCGTGATCGAGATTGCGAATGATCTCGGCGAATCCGAACAGGCCCATCGCAACCGTCGCAAAGCCGAGACCGTCAGCCAGTTCCGGAACGTTGAACGACATGCGCGAGGCGCCGGTCTCAATATCGGAGCCGACCATCGACAGCAGTACACCGAAGGCGATCATCGCGATGGCTTTAAGCACGGAGCCTTTCGCCAGAACGACCGCGAAGATCAGGCCGAGCACCATCAGCGAGAAATATTCAGCAGGCCCGAATGCCAGCGCGAGTTTGGTCAGCGGCGCACCGAGCAGCGCGATCAAAAAGGTGGCGACGCAGCCCGCGAAGAACGAACCGATGGCGGCGATCGCCAGCGCCGGGCCGGCGCGGCCCTGCTTGGCCATCTGGAAGCCATCGAGCGCTGTAACTACCGACCCCGCCTCACCCGGAATGTTGACCAGGATCGACGTGGTCGAGCCGCCATATTGCGCGCCGTAATAAATGCCGGCGAGCATGATGAGCGCGCCGACGGGAGGAAGACCAAAAGTGATCGGCAGCAGCATGGCCACCGTGGCGATGGTGCCGATGCCCGGCAGCACGCCGACCAGCGTGCCGACCAGCGCGCCGATCAGACAGAGACCGAGATTGATGGGCGAGAACGCAACGCCGAAGCCGAGCGCGAGATTTGAGAAAACTTCCATGACGGCCTCAGCGCAGAATGCGAGGGAAGAGATCGAGCGGCAGCCCGAGCGCATATGGGAACAGCAGGGCGCAGCCGATCGTCAGGCAAATCCCGACGATGATGGTCTCCTTCCACCGCGTCTCCTCGCTCCCCATCGCAGCGATGATGAAGGCCCCGAACGCGGAGACGACCAAGCCCAGCGGGCGGATGGCGACCGCGAAGGCCAGAATCGCCAGCGTCACGAAGACGGGACCGCGAATGCCATAGCGTTGCAGTGGCGGACCATCCACCAGAAATCCGGTCACCGCCACGCCGGCGCCGAGCGCCAAAAGAAGATAGGCGAACATCCGCGGCGCGGTGCCCGGGCCAAACGAGAATCCCCGCATGCCTTGAAGATCGCTGGATGCCCACAGAGCGAACAGCGCGATCCCCATCAGGGCCAGCCCGCCGTAAAAATCCTGTGGTCCCTTGATAACCCCCCGCACGGATTTCTCCGCAGCGCTGCCTGGCGCTTCACTCATCGTCGTCGTCCCCCACGTCACGGGCTTCTGCCCGGTCTGTTCTTGCAGTCCGGGGGATGACCCCGATACTCCCCTTTTGCTTATCGATTTTCGTCAAACGACGCCAGCAAAACCGAGAATGCCGCCCGTAACCAGCATCCACAACGGGTTCAGACGGGTTGCGAGCGCCAGCGCGGCTGCTCCGAGGGTCAGGACCGCCGCGGTCCACGTGCGGTCTGAGGTTAATGTGAGAATAAGACCGCTGGCGCACATCAGGCCGATTGATACGGGAACCAGCGCGGCCTGAAGGATCGCCGGCCATATCGAATGGCTCGATCGCGTCAGCATGTTGCTGACGAAGTAAGCAAACGCTGCAGAAGGGCCGCACATGGCAAATGTCGCCACCAGCGCCCCTGCGATGCCGGCTACGTGATAGCCGATCAGTGTCACGATCAGCACGTTCGGTCCCGGCGACAATTGCGAGATCGCGAACATGTCGGCGAACTGCGAATCCGACAGCCAGTGCTGCACGTCGACGGCGACGCGATGCATTTCCGGAATTGTCGAGTTGGCCCCGCCGATGGCGAGCAACGACATCAGGCCAAAGGTCCACGCCAGCGTCAGCAGCACTCCTGCGGGCGAGTTCATGCTGACGGCCTCCGCCACACCGCAAAGGTCAGTGCGAGGCTGAGCGGGATCGCGGTGAGGAGAACCGGCACCAGCGGCAGCCGCAGCAATCCGATGGCGACGAAAACAGCACCCAGTAGCGCAAGAGCGACCGGATCGCGCTTCTTCAGCAGCGGCACCATCATCCGCGCGGTGACCGCAAGGAAAAGCCCGACCGCCGCGCAGGACACCCCGGCCAGCGTCCGCTGCAACGCCGGAATCTCGCCATAGCGCGCATAGATCGCGGCCAGCACCATGACAATCACCACCGGCGGCCCAACCAGGCCGAGAAAAGCGGCGATGCTGCCGGGGATGCCGCGAAAGCGGCCGCCGAACACGACGGACAGGTTGACGATGTTGGGACCGGGCAGAAAATGACAGAGCGCAAAGGCTTCGTTGAATTCCTCCGCCGTCATCCAGCGGTGCTGGTCGACAATGGCCCGCCGCGCCCACACCAGCACGCCGCCGAAACCCGCCAGCGACATCTTGGCGAACGCCACGAACAGTTCCAGCAATCCGGGCCGTTCCGGCGTCGCCACATCGGGTGTTTGGGAAATCGCGGGAGCAGTGTCCGGAGGCATGGCCCGATGTAGAATGCGGCTCGGCCGGGGCCAACCGATATTCCGAACTTCCCCGCATGCGCTGGGCGCAAATCGCAGCTTATCCGCACTGCATTCCTGACCGCCGAGCGCCCTGCACGCAAGGAACCGCAGCCTTTTGCCGCTGGAGATTACCCCTATATTGAGGGGCCTGTTCGCCGGGGGCCGGAGGCACCTGACAATAAAAGCCTCCACTTTCACCGTGCTGCATTGAATTTATCCGGCGAATGCATTGCCGGTCGCGAGAATTTCTGCGATCTGCAAGGCACCGATGCTGACCTGCGGGCCATGACGGAGTAGCATGGATCGAACCGCGAGTCGGAACGTTCCTCCCGCAGGCGTGAGTTACGGCTTAACCGCTCCTCGACTGGCCATTTTCTACAGGACGACATGATGACGACCGACCACATCCGTTACGATGTCCTCGCGCGTGACGCGCTGCGCGGCGTGTTGAAGCATGTACTCGCGGACGCGGCGGAGCATGGGCTTCCCGGCGAGCACCATTTCTACATCACGTTCCTGTCAAATGCCGACGGGGTGAAAATCTCCCCCCGCCTGCTGTCGCAATATCCGCAGGAAATGACCGTCATCCTGCAGCACCAGTTCTGGGATCTGGTGGTGACCGACGACCGCTTCGAAGTCGGCCTGTCCTTTAACGGAATTCCGGAGCGTCTCGTCATTCCGTTCAGCTCGATCAAAAGCTTCTTCGATCCGTCGGTGCAGTTCGGATTGCAGTTCGAGCCGAACGATGAAGCGGCCGTGGAAGCAGCCCCTGTAGTCGAGACGCTGCCCGTCGCGGCTGCATCGGACGCGCCGGCAGAAACCAGCGACGAGCCGGCCAAGCAGGGCGAAGGCGCCGAAGTCGTGCGGCTCGACCGTTTCCGCAAGAAATAATCCGGCGAATGCCGGTCGTAGCGGCAATCGCATCACGTCATCTTGAAGCCTTCTAAAATTCCGGCGGCGCTTCTCTTGAAGCGGCAACGCGCGGCGGTTGCGTGCGTTATGCGTGAAGTCCTACACTTCGCCGTCCCGCAACATACCGGAAAGCATCATGGCCGCACCGAAGAAAACCACGCGCACCGAAACCGACACGTTCGGACCGATCGAAGTGCCGGCCGACCGCTACTGGGGCGCGCAGACCGAGCGCTCGAAGCACAATTTCAGGATCGGCAACGAGCGGATGCCCATGCCGATCGTCCGCGGACTCGCCATGGTCAAGCTGGCTTCGGCGCAGACCAATCTCGAACTCGGCCTGCTCGACCAGCGCCGCGCGCGCGCTATTGTTCGTGCCGCCCGCGAAGTCATCGACGGACAGCTCGACGACAATTTCCCGCTGGTGGTCTGGCAGACCGGCTCCGGCACGCAATCCAACATGAACCTCAACGAGGTGATCGCCAACCGCGCCAGCGAACTGCTCGGCGGCGAACCGGGCACCAAGAAGCCGGTGCATCCCAACGATCACGTCAACATGAGCCAGTCATCCAATGACTCGTTTCCGACCGCGATGCATATCGCCGCCGCCGAGCGCATCACCCACGACCTGCTGCCCGCCTTGACCGAATTGCTGAAGGCGCTGCGCCAGAAAGAAGAGACTTTCGCAAAAATCGTCAAGATCGGCCGCACCCACACCCAGGATGCGACGCCGCTCACGCTCGGCCAGGAATTTTCCGGCTATGCCGCGCAGGTGGACAGCGGCATCGCACGGATACGCGCCGCCGTGAAGGATCTCTATCCGTTGGCGCAGGGCGGCACGGCCGTGGGCACTGGCCTCAATTCAAAGCCGCGTTTCGCAAAACTATTCGCCCGGCAGGTCGCGACGCTGACCAAGCTGCCGTTCACCAGCGCGCAGAACAAGTTCGAAGCGCTGGCGTCAAACGACGCCTATGTGTTCGTCCACGGTGCGATCAACGCGATGGCCACCGGGCTGTTCAAGATCGCCAACGACATCCGCCTGCTCGGCTCGGGGCCGCGCTCCGGTCTCGGCGAACTGATCCTGCCCGAAAACGAGCCGGGCTCATCGATCATGCCGGGCAAGGTCAATCCCACCCAGTGCGAAGCGGTGACGATGGTGTGCTGCCAGATCTTCGGCAACCACACCGCGATCACGGTTGCCGGCAGCCAGGGCCACTTCGAGCTCAACGTCTACAAGCCGGTGCTGGCGCACTGCATGTTGCAGTCGATTCAATTGATGGCGGACGTTGCACGTTCGTTCACCGAGCATTGCGTTGTCGGCATCCGTGCCGACGAAAAGCGCATCGATGAACTGATGCAACGCTCACTGATGCTGGTGACCGCGCTGGCGCCGAAGATCGGCTACGACAACGCCGCGAAGGTTGCAAAGACTGCTCATGCACGCGGCACAACGCTGAAGGAAGAGGCCGTGCGTCTTGGCCTGGTGTCGGCAGATGAGTTCGATCGGCTGGTGAAGCCAGACAAGATGACGCATCCCGGATAGTGCAGGAACGGGTACATTAGCTCGCTGTAACGCAGGACATGTCGTCGCACCCCTAAAGTCCTACGCTGATCGGCTACCTTCTGCGCTGCATCGCATGCTAAATTTTTCTGACTCCTGCCTCGCACGCGTGCGGGGAATGAATAGCAGTGCGGGCCGATCGAAAGACCGGCTCCAACGAGACCCGAACAGGACAAACGAAAGCACGTTCGACATTCGCGTCCTTCGTTGCAAGCGTCCTGAAATGATGGAGGCGTCATGGGCGACCTGATCAACCTGAAGCAAGTCAAGAAGCGCATCGCGCGCGAGGATGCAGCGAAGCAGGCGGACACCAACCGCGCTCGCTTCGGCCGCACCAAGGGCGAGCGCCAGCGTGATGAGCTTCATGCGCAGCGCAGCAGCAACGCTCTGAATCAGCATCGCATCGATGACGAGACATCGGCATGAAGTCGCCTGTCGTCAAACGCTCGATCGTCGTCGCCGGCCACAAGACCAGCGTCAGCCTCGAAGAAGCCTTCTGGAACGGCATGAAGGAAATTGCCTCGGCAAGAAGCCTGACCTTGTCCGAATTGGTTGGTGAAATCGACGGCGGCCGCCAGCAGGGGAATCTTTCCTCGGCGATCCGGCTTTTCGTGCTGGATTATTTCCGCTCGCGCGCGATGCCTGTAGCGGGGAATGGAAGCACCCGGTTGCAGCCGGAAAGCTCCCATCTGTAACTGTTGTGCCGGATGATTTCCGGCTCAACGTGGCTGAGCGGCACTCTCGAAATAATCAGACCATCATAAATCAAAACGTCCGCGACGCCGGCGGCGGCGCAGCCGAACGCGGTCTAGGCGCCTGTAACACGCCGGGCGCGGGCTTGATGTTGATCGGCGGCGGCAGCGGCTGCACCCGTACATTGCCGGTGGGTGGATCAGACGGCGGACTTTGCGGAGCGGCGGCCTGCGGCACGACCGATGGGCGCGGCTGAATGATCTTCGCGCCTGAGTTCTTCCGCCTCGGATCACGATTAGGCATTTTGACTTCCGCCGGTGGAAGCGGATCGCCCTTCGGCAGCACCTCATCCCACAGATTGTCGGACTCCGGCCCAGGTGAAACACCGCGTTCGAGCTGATCGAGCCGCCGCGTTTCACGATCGATCGCACGCATCGCAAGCCACGACGACAGTGCCGCGACGTCGACCGTATGCGCCAGCCCATCCGGAGATCCATTCAGGTCGACGCGGATTTCCGGGCGTCCGCTGATCGGTCTGGTGTTGATCGGCGACATTACCGCGCGAAGGTCGGCCTGATCCGCGAGCAGATCGTAGCCACCGGCAATCGCGACGCGGGCGCGTTCGGATTCGAGAGTCGCCGCCTCGATCCGCAACCGGCCATCCTTGACGGTGAAGGGAATTTGCGCCGACGGCACCGCCAATACCCCGGCGGCCAGCACGGGCTCGACAATCTCCTTCAGTTTGAGATCGTCGGTCGCCTGCCCGCCATCGCTGGCACGAATCCCCGCTTCGAACGCGCGCGTGTCCAGTCCTGCGATGCGCGCGTCCGTCAGCGTTAGCGTGCCCGCGCCCGACAATGCACCGGTCAATCCGGCGGCGCTGCGGCCCTGCCCTGCGAGCGTCATTTGCAGCGCGACCTTGCTGGTGGGCATCGCGAAGCTGCGATAATGCAGCGCATTGCCATCGACACCGGACAATTGCAGCCGCGCGTTGAACGACGTGCCCCGGTCCGCTCCTTGCCGGGCGTCAAGATTCAGCGAGGCGTCACCGCCGCCGATGCCGGCCGTGGCGTTCTCCAGCACCAGCGATTGGCCGTCGCCCTTGATTGCGCCGCTGATAGGACGCAACTCGCCGCCGCCCGGCAGCGCCGCGCTCAGGGCCTGAAACGCCAGCCGTCCGCGCCAGCCGCGCAACCAGCCTTTGCCAAGCGGCGCTGATGTGTCGTGCCCTGCCGCGCCGAATGCAAGGCTCGTCACGCTGCCAAGATCGAGGGTGTCCATGCCGATCTCGCCGTCGATGCCAGCCTCGTCGCCGCGCGTCAGGATGATCCGCCCGCGCACACGCGATCCCCCCACCGTGGCGTCGAGATCGTCGAACGAGAACGTGTTGCCCGTCACGCCGAGGCGTGACGACAGCGCGACGTTTAGCGACGGCACGCTCGACGGCTTGAGGTCGAATAGCGCCGCCAGATCTGCGCGGCGCACCGCGACAGTCAGCGCCGCCGTCGGCTGATCCGCCCACGGATTGCCGATACCTTGAACATCGCCATCAACGCCGGCGCCAATCAGCTTCGCTTTCAGTTGCAGCGGCGAACCCCAAACGCCGGTGACCGATGACTCGAATTGCGCCGGTCCCTCGCCCGCGGAGACGATGCGGTCGAGACCGATTGAGGCCAGCACGGTCGCGGTCTGGTTAGCCGTCAGCCTGCTCTCGATGCCAAAGTCGGTGCCGCGCAACACCGCGGGATCAAACCCGCGCGCAATGTCAATGTTTGGCGTCGCGGTCAGCTTGATCGCGCCCCTGAGTTGCGGCGCATCGATGTCGAGCACGGCGCGGGCGTCGGTGCGGCCGGAGCGATCCCTGGCCTTGCCGATGTCGGCGGAGAGTTGCATGCGGGCGGCGCCGGGTTCTTTCGCAACCACAGTCAGCCGCTCCGCGACCGTGGGCGCGAACGGCGCAACGAAACTGCCGATCTGCGCGAGCGACGGTGCTGCCGCCGTCAGTGCAAGCTTGCCCGCGCTCTCCGTCCGATCGAACGATCCCGTGCCGCTGATCGCGAGGCCGCTGCCCGCATCGCCCATCTGGATGCGATCGAGTGCGATTGTCTTCGGGCCGTAACTCAGACTGACGGCCGCGGGGCGAACCGTCTGCCCCGCAAGCACGGCGCTTCCGGCATCGAGCGACACCTGCGCTTCGTCTGGCCATGCGGATTGCGGCCCGGCCAGCACCGTAACCAGCGAGGACGCCGCATCGAGATCAAGTGCGGCCGCCTTCAACGCCGCTTCGAAGCGGGTCTTGCCGTTGATCGTCAGCAGCGCAAGTCGGCCTTCCATCGCACCGCCATTGACGTCGGCCGTTACACCGTCGAGGGCGATGTGATCCGCCGCGACGGTGGCGTCACCGCGCAAACGCAACGGCTTCTGGTTGCGCCAGGTGACGTCGCTGCGTCCCTGCAACCATGCCGCCAGTGCATCGGGATCAGCAGACTCGATGTTGACCGGGCCTATAAAGCGCGCGGACGGTCCCGGCGGCGCAAGCAAGCCGCTGGCCGTGACACGCGTCGTACCGGGCGCACGCATCTCGAATTTCACGACGGTCCACGCCCTGTCGTCGCCGCGCAGATCGAGAGCGATGTTTTGCAACGGCCGGCCGCCAAGCGCGACCTGCTCCACCCCGAGTTCGATCTGCGCCGCAAGCGGCAGCGCAGGCAGCGACGTGATCAGGGCGCGCAGCGCCGGAAGCAGCCGCAGCGGCTCGGAATTCGCAGCATCTTTCGCGAGCAGGCGGTCCGCATCGAGTTGCCGCGCGGACAGGGTAAGATGCAACAGCGGCGAGGCGCCGAACCGCATATCGCCGCCACCGGTCAGCCGCAGCGCGTTGTCCTCTGGACCATAGACCGCCTCGATCTGTTCGAATGTCGCGGATGACGGCCCGGCTTTCAGCCGCGACGCCAGCCGCCACGGCAATCCCGGCTCTGATGCTTTTGCATCGGCCGGCCGCGCCAGCGTCAACCCGCCCTCGAACTTCGGCACGGAGTTGTCGAACGTCAGCACGCCGTCGAGATCGGCCGACAGCGGCCGCTCGCCCGGATCGGCCACGACGCGCACCCGCGTGCCCTTGCCGTCATTTGTTTGACCCGACGACACGCGGAACGGCGTCCGCGCGCCGAGCAGGAGGAACGAGCCTTCTCCGCGCAGGCTGCCCGCCACGCCGCGCACGTCCCCGCTGAATGTCAGATCGTCGGCCCGCAGCGTCGCGTCGCTGGATGCGTCGTGCAGCGCCACGCGCCCCGCGATATTCATCCGGTCGACGGCCAGCGATCCGAGATTGAAGCGTCCCGGCGCGACCGGCCATTCAAAACGGCCCTCCTTGTCCAGCCCAAGATCAAGCGCGAAGCCGTCCAGCGACAGCACGCTGGCACGCCATTCGCCGCGCATCAGCGCGCCGAGATTGAACTCGACATCGAGCTTGTCGGCGCGGACTTTGGCGGGGTCGCTGTCGCCCCCGATGGCGATGGACCGCAGCCGCAGCGTCGGGGTCGGCAGCAGCAGCGCGTCGAGCTTTCCACCGACGCGCACCGGCGCACCGATAATGCGGGAGGCCTCCGCCTCGAATTGCGGACGAAACTGGTTCCAGTCGACGAAATACGGCCCGACCAGCGCTGCGATCAGCGCAAGAATGAAGGCAATGGCCAGTCCGAGCAGCGTGGTCTGCAAGGTTTTTCCTCAGCGAGGGATCGGCCTATCCTGAGCCGGCCGCCATGACGCACGACAAAAGTCCGCCGCGACCACCGCATGCACCGGACGACGCGAATATTGAACCGATCGGCTGCTTCGAATACTAAGTTTAACGGACCCTGTTCACAACCCTGCAAACAAAAGGGCGCGATGTCCGAGAAAACTGCGCAGTCAGCGGACCGAACCGGCGCTTCGCCCGAAGCCATCATGTCGCATTACGACATGGGCAACGATTTCTTCCAGCTCGTGCTCGACCCGGAGATGGTTTACTCTTGTGCGCAGTTCGAGCCCGGCGATGATCTGGCAGCGGCCCAGCGCCGGAAACTCGACGATCATATCAGAGCCGCCGGCGCGGCAAATGCGGCGCGGGTTCTCGATATCGGCTGCGGCTGGGGCGCGATGCTGCGGCGGCTGGTCGATCATGCCGGCGTCGCGCATGCGGTTGGGCTGACGCTCAGCCCGTCGCAGGCGCAATGGATCCGCAGGACGCCCAATCCGAAAATCGAGGTGCTGGAGCAGGACTGGCGCGACCACAAGCCCGAGCGCCGCTATGATGCCATCGTCTCCATCGGCGCATTTGAACATTTCGTGCAGAAGGGTCTCGACCCAGCCGTCAAACTCGACGCCTACCGCACGTTCTTCGCTTATTGCGACCGCGTGCTGGCCATCGGCGGGAAATTGTCGCTGCAAACCATCGCCTATTCCGAGCGGACCAAGGTCCAGCCACTGCTGGACAAAACTTTTCCGGAAAGCGATCTTCCGCTGGAATGGGAGCCGATCGCGGCGGCCGAAGGCCTGTTCAGCCTGATCGCCGCACGCAACGATGCGGATCACTACTATCAGACGCTGGTGATGTGGGAAAAGAACCTGCTCGCCAACTACGACAAGGCCGTTGCGCTGGTCGGCAAGACGAACACCGATGAATTCCGCCGCTACCTGCGCATGTCGGCCGCAGGCTTTCGCGGCGGCATGGTCAGCCTGATGCGTTACAGCTTCCGGAAGAAGTACTGATCATCACCCGAAGCGAATATCGATACCGCCGAGCGGGATCCCGGTCAGTTCGGTGGTCCAGCGTTCGCCGGGCCTGACCGGCATCGCTTTCGTCAGCGTTCCGGTAGTGATGATCTCGCCTGCCGCGATCGGCGGATTGTCCTCGTCCTGCGCCAGTAAGTTCACGAGATGCTTCAGCGCCGAGAGCGGACCGTCGAGCACATCGCGGGCGTGGCCGCGCTCGATCACATCGCCGCTGCGCAGCATGATCTCGAAGTCCGACAGCGCGTTCAGCCATTTCGCGGGGTCGTCGCCGACCTGATGCCGCTCGCCGATCAACAACGCGCCGTGCAATCCGAACGCGGCCACGGTGTCGGATGGCGTGAACTTCCAGTCCGGAAAGATCGACTGCACGATCTCGTAGCCGTGGGCGACCCAACCGATGCAGGAGAGCAACGCGCGCTCGTCCATGCCGGCTTCCGGCGCAACGGACAGGCCGAACACGATTTCCGGCTCGATGCGCGGCTCGGCGAACGTAGCTAGCGACACCGGAACCGATATGTCGCTCAGATCGCGCACGGTGCTGTCGTAGACATAGCCCCAGATCGGACCATAGACGCCATATTGCTGCCAGATGGTACGGTTGGTGAAACCGATCTTGCGGCCCACCACCTTTTCGCCGCGCCCCTCGCGCAGATGCCGCACCACCGGCGTCACCCGGTAAGCTTCATTCAGACCGAAAGCCGGATCGCGCGACGAGAACGGCGCGATCTGCTGTCCGTTCTTGCCGAGCACGGATACCGCCTCGCTGGCGATCTTGTCGGAATCAATAGCGACAGTCTCGCTCATGCCGGCGGCAGGATCTTGCCGGGGTTTAGAATGTTGTGCGGATCGAGCGCAACTTTAAGCGCGCGCATCGCCTGCACCGCCTCCGGCCCAAGCTCGGTCTCAAGATATTGCTGCTTGCCCTGCCCGATGCCGTGTTCGCCGGTACAGGTGCCGCCCATCGCCTGCGCACGTTCCACAAGCCGATGCAGGAATTCGTCCGCGCGCCGCATTTCGTCGGGATCGTTGACATCGACCAGCATCGAGCAATGGAAATTGCCGTCGCCCACATGGCCAACAATCGGGGACAAAAGTCCGACCGTCTCCAGATCCTTCTCGGTTTCGACCACGCATTCCGCCAGCCGCGAGATCGGCACACAAACATCGGTCGCCACCGCCTGCGCGCCGGGACGAAGCCCGCGCACCGCCCAGTAGGCATCGTGCCGAGCCTGCCACAGCCGTGTGCGGTCCTCCTGCCGCGTGGTCCATTCGAACGCGCCGCCGCCACATTCCCTGGCGATGTCGGCAAACATCTTCGACTGCTCTGCGACATCGGCCTCGGTGCCGTGGAATTCCAGCAGCAACAGCGGCGTCTCCGGCAGCGACAGCTTGGAGTAGGCGTTGCAGGCCTTCACCTGCGCGGCGTTCAGCAGTTCGATGCGCGCCACTGGAATCCCGGTCTGGATCGCGAGAATGGTGGCGTTGCAAGCGCCCTCGACCGTGCCGAATGAACACGACGCCGCGGCAATGCTCTGCGGAATGCCGCGCAGTTTCAACGTGATTTCGGAGATGATGCCGAGGGTGCCTTCGGCTCCAATGAACAGATGAGTAAGATCGTAGCCCGCTGCGGACTTCTTGGCCCGCGTACCAGTGGTGATGATCTCGCCGTCGGCGCGAACGACTTTCAGCGCCAGCACATTGTCGCGCATGGTGCCGTAGCGCACCGCGTTGGTGCCGGATGCGCGGGTGGCCGCCATGCCGCCGATGGACGCGTCCGCGCCAGGATCGATGGGAAAGAACAGGCCCTGATCGCGCAGATGTTCGTTGAGCGCCTTGCGGGTGACGCCCGGCTCGATGACGCAATCGAGATCGTCGGCATGGACGGCGAGGATGCTGTTCATTTCGCGCAGGTCGATGCAGATGCCGCCGGCCGGTGCGTTGACCTGCCCTTCCAGCGAGGTGCCGGTGCCGAACGGGATCACCGGAACGCAATGCCTGGCGCAGATCCGCACCACGTCCTGAATATCCTTCGTCGTCTGCGCCATCACCACGGCGTCCGGCGGCTGTGGCGGCAGCCAGGTGGTGGTATGGGCGTGCTGATCGCGCACTGCCTGCGAGGTGATGAGATTGTTGCCGAACCGCGCGGCGAGTGCCTCGATGGCGCTCGAGACGGCGGTCGGCGCCGGACGTGTTAAAGCTGCGTTGGAAAAGGCCACGGCCGCTCACCTCAATGATGCTGTTGTGGCGCGGACCGTGGCAAAGGATATATAGCGGGTCAAGCGAAAGTGCCGCCACGAACCCGGAAGTTGATCCATGACAATGATGCATCATCAAAACAATGCGCCGCAACATATCGCCGCGCCATTTCTGACCACCGAGATGCAGATCGAGCCGCAATGGATCGACTATAACGGCCATCTCAACATGGCCTATTACAACGTGCTGTTCGACCGCGGTATCGACCAGATGTGGCTCGAACTCGGCATCGGCCCCGACTACATGAAAGAGCGCAACGGCTCGACCTTCACCGCCGAATGCCATGTGCGCTATCTGCGCGAGGTGCATCTCGGCGATCCGGTGCAGGTGTCGGTCTATCTGCTCGCCGCCGACGACAAGCGCATTCATACCTTCGAGGAATTGCGCCACGCAACCGAGGGCTGGATTTCGGCCACCTCGGAAAACATGACGCTGCACGTCGACATGACGGCACGGAAAACCGCGCCGTTCCCCCCCGACATTGCCGCGCGCATCCGGGACGTGGTGGCCGCGCATGGTGCGGTTGCACGGCCCGATGGCGTCGGCCGGCGGATCGCGATGCCGGAGAAGAAATAGGATTCAAAAAGGAGCGGGCACGAGCCCGCTCCTTCAGTTCGGCTTATGCGTCAGACGTTCCCTCGTCCCCGGGCCAGACCGACCACGGCGGAGATCAGAAACAGCACAAGGGCGACGAAGAACACGATCTTGGCGATTTCAATCGACGCACCCGCGATGCCGCCGAAGCCAAGAAGAGCCGCGACCAGCGCGATAATTAGAAATGTAACCACCCAACTCAGCATGACACGCTCCTGCGTTTAGTTTCCCGAGCGCGCGGCCGGCGCGCTCTGACTGGGAAACCAATCCGCAAAGGGGACCGGAGTTCCGGCGTTGAGCAGACAGAAAGCCCCCGAAAATGGTGTCTCCCTTGGAACAAATACGTCATTTCCTGCCGCCCGCGGATAGGCCGATCTCCCGAAACAAGGCTGTGCCGGCGACCCAATCGTGCCTATATGTCCCGATATCCTGATATGAAGCCCTCCCCTTTGAGCCGTCACGGTGTCATCGTGGCCGCAAAGACGAATCGCATGACCGAACCGAACAAGCTGCCGTCCCTTGATGTGCCGATCCATCAGCCTGTCGCTGGCGGAATTGCGGCGCGTGCACGTGCGTCGGCGGCTCCGCAATACCTGACCGCTCTCAATCCCGAGCAGCGCGATGCGGTGGAAACCCTCGACGGCCCGGTTCTGGTGCTCGCTGGCGCGGGCACGGGCAAGACACGGGTGCTGACTTCGCGCATCGCTCATATTCTTTCGACCGGGCGTGCGAGACCGCACGAAATTCTATCCGTCACCTTTACCAACAAGGCGGCGCGCGAGATGAAGCATCGCCTTGGCCAGATGCTGGGCCAGGCGGTCGAAGGCATGCCGTGGCTCGGCACCTTCCATTCCATCGGCGGCCGCATCCTGCGATTCCACGCCGAACTGGTGCAGTTGAAATCCAACTTCACTGTGCTCGACACCGACGACCAGATCCGCCTGCTCAAGCAACTGCTGCAAGCGGAAGGGATCGACGACAAGCGCTGGCCGGCGCGGATGCTGGCCGGGCTGATCGACGGCTGGAAGAATCGCGGGCTGACGCCGCCGCAGGTGCCGTCCGGCGAAGCTGCTGTGTTCGGCAATGGCAAGGGCGGTAAGCTCTATGCCACCTATCAGGAGCGGCTGAAAATTCTCAACGCCGCCGACTTCGGCGACCTGCTGCTGGAGAACATCCGGCTATTCCGCGAACACCCGGACGTGCTGCGGCAATATCAGCAGCGCTTCAAATATATTCTGGTCGACGAATATCAGGACACTAACGTCGCACAGTATCTCTGGCTACGGCTCTTGGCGCAGGCACCCTCCTCTCCGACGCCACTTCCCGCGAACGGCGAACGCGAGGTGTCCGCTGTCGCCTCCCTTGCCGCGCCGAAAAACATCTGCTGCGTCGGAGACGACGACCAGTCGATCTACGGGTGGCGCGGCGCCGAAGTCGACAACATCCTGCGCTTCGATCACGACTTCCCCGGCGCGAAGGTGATCCGGCTGGAGCGCAACTACCGCTCTACCGGCCACATCCTCGCCGCGGCCTCGCATCTGATCGCCCATAACGAGGGCCGCCTCGGCAAAACGCTGCGCACCGAAGACATCGATGGCGAGAAGGTGACCGTCACTGGCTCGTGGGACTCCGAAGAGGAAGCCCGCGGCATCGGCGAGGAGATCGAGCAGCTTCAGCGCTCCGGCCAGAAGCTGAACGAGATCGCCATACTTGTGCGCGCCTCGTTCCAGATGCGCGAGTTTGAAGACCGCTTCGTGACGCTGGGACTGCCCTATCGCGTGATCGGCGGTCCAAGATTCTATGAACGAGCGGAAATCCGCGACGCGCTGGCTTACCTCCGCGTCATTAATTCGCCGGCCGACGACCTTGCCTTCGAGCGTATCGTCAATGTGCCGAAGCGCGGGCTTGGCGATGCCACCGTGCAACTGTTGCACGACATCGGTCGCAAGCGCCGCATTCCACTTACGGAGGCCGCGCGTCAGGTGATCGAGACCGACGAGATGAAGCCGAAGGCGCGGGGCAGCCTGCGCGACGTGATGACCAATTTCGACCGCTGGCGTGCGCAGCGTGACGTCGTTTCGCACACCCAGCTTGCCGAGATCGTGCTGGATGAGTCCGGATACACCGAGATGTGGCAGAAGGATCGCTCCGCCGATGCCGCCGGCCGCCTCGAAAACCTGAAAGAACTCGTCCGCTCGATGGAGGAGTTCGAAAATCTTCAGGGTTTCCTCGAACATATCTCGCTGGTGATGGATCGCGAGAACGGCGCGGATGCCGACGCGGTGTCATTGATGACGCTGCATTCCGCCAAGGGGCTGGAATTCGACAACGTGTTCCTGCCCGGTTGGGAGGAAGGGCTATTTCCGCATCAACGCGCGCTTGACGAGCAAGGCCGCGCGGGACTGGAGGAAGAACGCCGCCTCGCCCATGTCGGCATCACGCGCGCGCGCAAGCGCGCGAAGATTTATTTCGCCACCAACCGCCGCATCCATGGCTCGTGGTCCACCACCATTCCGTCGCGCTTCCTTGACGAACTTCCGTCGCAGAATGTCGAGATCACCGAGAGTAAGGGCGGCTCCGGCTGGGGGGGCGCAGGCGGCTACGGCGCATCGCGGTTCGACAATGTCGAAACGTTCGGATCAAGCTATTCGACTCCAGGCTGGCAACGCGCGCAAGCCAACCGCGCACGCAACGGCGGCGGCGGCTTCGACGAGACCGGCGCACGCTACAATTCCAGTTCGCGCGGCAGCTTCAGCCGCAAGGCGACGGTGATTGAAGGCGAGCTGATCGCCAAATCCACCGGCGCCAATTCGGAATTCTCGCTCGGCGACCGCGTGTTCCACCAGAAATTCGGCTACGGCCATGTCGCCAAGGTCGACGGCAACAAGCTGACCATTGCCTTTGAAAAAGCCGGCGAGAAGAAGGTGGTCGACAGCTTCGTGACGCGTGCGTAGTGGGCGCGGCCATCGCCGCATGACAAATTTGAACCCCTCGCAATAGAAATTTCGATACGCGGGCCGGCCACCCGAGAGGCATTATGTATTGCGCCGTGCCTCTCGCGCGCCTATGTCATGCTCCCGCCTCGACAGATTGCCCCCATGCCCATCATCTCCGTATCCAATCTCTCGAAGACCTACGCATCAGGCTTCACCGCTCTGAAGAATATCAATCTCGATATTCGACGCGGCGAGATTTTTGCGCTGCTCGGCCCGAACGGCGCGGGCAAGACCACGCTGATCGGCACGATCTGCGGTCTTGTCATGGCGAGCGAAGGCACGGTGACCGTGGACGGTCATGACATCGTCAGGGATTACCGCGCCGCGCGCTCGCTGATCGGACTGGTGCCGCAGGAACTGCACACGGATGCGTTCGAAAGCCCGTGGTCAACGGCAACCTTCAGCCGCGGCCTGTTCGGCAAGCCGAGCAATCCTGCGCATATCGAGAAGGTGCTCAGGGAACTATCGCTATGGGACAAGCGCAAGAGCCAGATCATCACGCTCTCCGGCGGCATGAAGCGCCGCGTGATGATCGCCAAGGCCCTGGCGCACGAGCCGCAAATCCTGTTCCTGGATGAGCCCACTGCAGGTGTCGACGTCGAGTTGCGCAAGGCCATGTGGGAGGTCGTGCGCGACCTGCGCGACGCCGGCGTCACGATCATCCTCACCACGCATTACATCGAGGAAGCCGAGGAGATGGCCGACCGCGTCGGCGTAATCAACAAGGGCGAGATCGTGCTGGTCGAGGACAAGGCCAAGCTGATGCAGAAGCTTGGCCGCAAACAGCTCAAACTGCATTTGCAGGACAGGCTCTCCGCCATTCCCGCCTCGCTCGCCGCGCATCATCTCGAACTGTCAGCCGAAGGCGAGGAACTGACCTACACCTACGACACCAAGGGCGACCGCACCGGCATCACGGCGCTGCTCAACGACCTCAGCGCGGCCGACGTCCGCTTCAACGATCTCAACACCACGCAAAGCTCGCTCGAGGAAATATTCGTCAGTCTGGTGCACCAATAATGAATCTCTATGCCATTCGCGCGATCTATAAATTCGAAATGGCGCGCACCTTTCGCACGCTGCTGCAAAGCGTCGTCTCTCCCGTAATCTCGACGTCGCTTTATTTTGTGGTGTTCGGCTCGGCGATCGGCTCCCGCATCACCGAGATTGATGGCGTGAGCTACGGCACGTTCATCGTTCCGGGTCTCATCATGCTGTCGCTGCTGACGCAAAGCATCGCCAACGCGTCATTCGCGATCTATTTCCCCAAATTCACCGGTACCGTCTACGAATTGCTCTCTGCGCCGGTCTCGTCGTTCGAAGCCGTGGTGGGCTATGTCGGCGCTGCGGCGACCAAGTCGATCATCCTCGGCCTCATCATCCTCGCCACGGCGGCATTGTTCGTGCCGCTGAAGATCGCCCATCCGTTTATGATGATCACGTTCCTTGTGTTGACCTCGGTGACCTTCAGCCTGTTCGGATTCATTATCGGCATCTGGGCCGACGGATTCGAGAAGTTGCAGGTGATCCCGCTACTGGTGATCACGCCGTTGACTTTCCTCGGTGGCAGCTTCTATTCGATCCACATGCTGCCGCCATTCTGGCAAACGGTGACGCTGTTCAACCCGGTGGTTTATCTGGTCAGCGGCTTCCGCTGGAGCTTCTTCGAGATTGCCGACGTCAGCGTGGGCCTCAGCCTCGGCATGACGCTGGGCTTTCTCGCGCTGTGCATGATCATCGTGTGGTGGATCTTCAGGACCGGCTACCGGCTAAAGACCTGAGCCCAAACAAAACACGCCCCGCAGGCGGGGCGTGTTGGCTTGAGTCCCTTGATCCGTTCAGTTCGGCCGCCAGTTTCCATTGCTGTCGTAAGAACCGCGAGGCCCATCACCGGGCGGCGGTGGCACGGCCATCGGCTGCACCGCCTGGCTCACGCCGTTACCGATCACATTGAGTGTCCCGGCGACAGCGCCCACACCTGCGCCAAGCGCTCCACCCACAAGTCCACCGACCGGCCCGGCCGCCGTCTTGCCTTCATAGGTCCCCTGCGCCGCGCCGCCGATGGCGCCGTTAATAGGATCCTGCTGCGCGCCGGCCGTCACGGGAAACACGGCAAGAGCGAGCGTCCCCATCGCGAAAAACGATTGCCGCCAGTGCGTAATGGATACGCCCGAATTATCGATTTTCATCTTGAAACCTCCCTGCCCGGCCGAATCCGGCCCTGCCTCGAAGCAAATCAGCAGATTGCAGGTTGCGTCAGGTTCCGGAAAAATACAATGCAGGCGTGCAGGGCACTTGAGTGTTTTTATTAAATTGACTCGGAAGCGACAACGGCCTCGTAGTTCGAAATTGCCAGTAAGAAAAATGGCGCATCCCACAAGGATACGCCATTCAGTGAATCTCAGCAGACCAGATCCGCGCTGTCAGCGATGACGCTTGTGCCGATAGTGGCGGTGACGGTAGCTCCGCCGGTTATCGATGCCGAGTACACCATTCACGCCGCCCACGATACCACCGACGCCTGCACCTACCGCGCCACCGACGGCGCCGCCCACTGGGCCTGCCGCGCGGTTGCCCTTGCGAACGCCCTCGTTTGCACCGCCTTCCATACCCCGAATGACGCCCTGCGCATGCGCCGCGATCGGCAATGCGAGAATTGCCAGCGCTGCGGCTGCGAACGTGAAGCGCCGGTATGCCGGCGTGAATATGAACAAGGCTTCCGTCTTCATGTTGATAGTCTCCAAACGGGCCGCAATATGCACCCGCTACATAACGCTCTCAGCACGAAATGGTTGCGTCAAGTTTGGCGAAAACCTGCGGCAAGGAGAGACCGTTCACGAAACCGTATGGCCGCCGCCGTCAACCTTAAGACGAAGACACTGTTAAAAAAGCCGTTATCCATGCTTTATTGGGTTTCGAGCGGGGCAGATACGAGGCGAGTAATGCGTGCGATCCTGATTTCGGTTACCGGGCTGTTGCTGCTGACAGGCAGCGCGCAGGCCGCCGTTTCTATTCTGGTCGACAAGAACACCCAGCAGATGACGGTCGCGGTGAACGGCGCCACGCGCTACACGTGGCCTGTCTCCAGCGGCAATCCCTCGCACGAAACACCTAACGGCAGCTTCAAGACCTTCCGCATGGAGGAGGACCATTACTCGAAGGAATTCGATGATGCGCCGATGCCGAATGCCATTTTCTTCACCAAGCAGGGCCATGCCATTCACGGCACCGACGCGGTCAGCCGTCTCGGCAGCCCGGCCTCCCACGGCTGCGTGCGTCTGTCGCGCGCCAATGCCCTGAAGCTGTGGGATCTGGTCAAGACCGAGGGCCTGCTCAACACCACGGTCACGCTGACGGGATCGTCGCAGGTCGCGCTGGCGCGCAATCCCAGGACCCGCACCAATGTCGCCACCGCGCGCGGCAACGACGGCATGGGCCAGCCGGTACAGATCGCGCCAGGCCAGCAAGGCGTGTACAGCGAAGACATCAACGCCAACACCCGCGCACGTCAGGTTTCGCCTGATCGCTTGTATCGCGATCCGTCCTATCCGCAGGATCAGGCCTACTATGGTCCCAGCGACGCGGGCCCAATGCAGCGCCGCATCTATCAATCACAGGGCGGATATTATCAAGGGTACGCGCAAGACGGCTCTTACGAGCAGGACGCGCGCTATCAGCGGCCTCGCTACGCCAACCCTCGCGGCGGGTATTATTACTACGCAGATTGAGTGAACGGACGAACTCGCTACTCGTCCGGAGTCCTGAGCCGCCGCCAGACCGCGCCAAGCACGTTGGAATAGTCGTCAGTCCAGACCCGCTGACCTTCGGTGGCTTCCGTCAACGCCCACTTGTTGTCAGATGCGATCTCGCCGACGTCGGCCTCCTCCCGTGCTGATATCACAACTTCCGTGGTGAAGATGTATTCGTTGTCGCGTCCGGAATCCTCATTGTAGACCCAACTCTTGAGGTCGTTCTCTTCGGCGATGCCGACGACGACGCTCGCCAGTTCGAGATGACGGTTGGAAACGTGCATTACCACCGCGCCCTGCGGGGCGAGCTTGGCCTTGTAGATCGCCATTGCCTCCTCGGTCGCCAGATGAATCGGAATCGCATCGGACGAATACGCATCGACAATGATGAGATCGTAGATGCCGTCCTGTTCCCTCGCGAACGTCAGACGCGCGTCCCCGATCACCGGCTTCAGATTGGGCTCGCACGCGCTGACGAAGGAGAAATACTTCGGATCGCGCGCGGTATCGACCATGGTCTGATCGATCTCGAAGAATTTCCAGTCTTCGCCGGGCTGTGACTGACAGGTGAGCGTTCCCGCACCCAGACCAATCACCGCGACGCGGATCGGACCTCGCTTGCGTTCGCGGATTGCGGCGATGGCGCGACCGATGCCGCCATCCGTGTGATAGTAGGTGATCGCTTCGGGCCGGCCTTTCACCCGCGTGCCATCATCGTTGAGAAATTTCTCGGCGCCGTGGATCGTCGTTCCGTGCATCAGCACGTGATACTGACCGTTTGACGTCACCACGATCTTGTGCACACCGAAGAAACTGCGCACCGTTTCCACGCGGCCGTCGTCGGCGGGATAGACGCGAATCAGGACGAGTCCCAGCGCCACGAGTGTTGCGAGTTTCCAGCGATCGATCTTCCACAGCACTCCAAGGACCATCAACACAACGGCGAAAACCTTGGCAACCAATAACCGGTTGGTTTCGATCAGCTCTGTGGTTGATCCACTTCCGAACGCGATGGCGATGAGAACTACAGCAGCAATCACCACGAGAACCCAGAGCGCGAGAGCGCCGCGCATACCCGTTGTTCCAGCAGGCCGGCACAGTGCCGCCAACGCCAGCAGAATCGGGTATTCCGCTATCCAGGAGAACGTGTAGGGCGCAATCAACCCGGCGAACAATCCACCGACCATGCCGCCGAATGACAGCGCAACATAGAATCCAGTGAGATAACTCGCGGCCGGGCGCGTGCGGGCGAGTTCACCATGACACGCCATTGCGATAATGAAGAAGCATATCTGATGACCGCCGAGGGTGAGGAACAGATCCTGCTCGCCGCCGACCGCAAGCAGAACCATAACGCCGCCAATGGCGACCGGTTGCGCCATGAGCATCCACTTGTGCGGCAGCAGCGGCCGCGACTGGAACACCAGGACCCATGTCAACAGGTAAAGCGACAGCGGCAGCACCCACAGCAGCGGCGCTGCCGCGACGTCGGTCGAGATATGCGCGGTCACTGCGATCAGCAGGCCAGACGGCACAGCAGCGAGGAATATCCAGCGGAGCCGCGCCGTCCATGTTGGGGCCGGCGCGTCGCCGTCGCTTGCGCTGATGGCAGCCTCCGTCATCGGCTTCGAGCGCAGCAGCATGACGCCGCACGCCGCGATCAACACGATCAGCAGTGCGTAACCACCGGTCCAGATCAGGTTCTGGGTCCGCAGCGTGAACATCGGCTCCAGCAGCACCGGATAGGACAGCAGCGCAAGGAAACTGCCGATGTTCGACGAGGCATAGAGGAAATAGGGATCGGGACCGTCAGGATGCCCGGTGCGGACGAACCAGGCTTGCAACATCGGATTGTTGGCGGCCAGTGCGAAGAACGGCAACCCGATCGAAACGGCGAACAGGCCCAGCAACCAGAACGCGTAGCCGCTCGCCGGCGGCTCGCCCCACCCGCTCGCAATCGACAGCGGCAGGGTGAACAGCGCCACCACCAACAGGACGAGATGAATCGCGATCGGAGCGACGCGGCTTTTCAGCGTCATAAGATAATGCGCGTAGGCGTAACCGCCGAGCAGCAGCGACTGGAAGAACACCATCGCCACCGACCATACCGCGGGCGAGCCGCCGAGCCGGGGCAGCACCATTTTCGTGAACAGCGGCTGCACCGAAAACAGCAGCAGGGCGCTGGTAAAAATCGCGGCGGTATAAACCACTAGAACGAGTTTGTTCCACGCGCCGGCGGACTGGCTCGCGGTTTCGGACGGCACTGAAGTCATGAAGGCTCCGGCATGATCCCGGCAAATCACCGGGCGCGGTGGGAGTGGAGTGGAGCATAGCCAAACACGGGGAGCAATAACATGCGCGTGACAGAAATCACTCGCACGTGACGCCTCTCACCATTATGACTTGGCCATGTCCGATTACGATGCACTCATCATCGGCGCTGGCCATAATGGCTTGACCTGTGCGGCCTATCTCGCAATGGGCGGTTTGCGCGTGAAGGTGGTCGATCGCCGGAAGGTGGTCGGCGGCGCAGCCGTGACGGAAGAATTTCATCCCGGCTTCCGTAATTCGGTAGCCGCCTACACGGTGAGCCTGCTCAATCCGAAGGTCATCGCGGATCTGAGCCTCCATCGCCATGGGCTGCGGGTCGTCGAGCGCCGCGCGCAGAACTTCCTGCCTGCACCGGACGGACGCTATTTACTGACCGGCGAAGGCCGTACCCATCAGTCGGTCGCGAAATTCAGCGAACGCGACGCGCTGCGGATCGACGATTTCAACCGCGAACTGGAAACCATCGCCGACATGCTGCGAGCTTTCGTGCTGCGCGCCCCCCCCGATGTGGTCGAGGGTTTCGGCGTCCGTGCGATCCGGGAAGCGTTCAATGCGCTCGGCACCGCCAACGTCCTGCGCGGCCTCTCGCTCGAGAACCAGCGCATGCTGCTCGACCTGTTCACCCGCTCGGCAGGTGACATGCTCGAGGACCGCTTCGAAAGCGATCTGGTCAAGGCGCTGTTCGGCTTCGACGCCATTGTCGGCAACTATGCCAGCCCCTACGCTGCCGGCTCGGCCTACGTCATGCTGCACCACGCCTTCGGCGAGGTGAACGGCCGCAAGGGCCTGTGGGGCCACGCCATCGGCGGCATGGGCGCGATCACCCAGGCGATGGCGGCGGCGGCCCGCGCGGCGGGCGCGGAGATCGAGACCAACAACGGCGTCCGCGAGGTGATCGTCGAACGCGACCGCGCCGTGGGTGTCATCCTCGACAATGGGGAGACGATCCGCGCCGGCTATGTCGCCTCCAGCGTCAATCCGAAGCTGCTTTATACCCGGCTGGTCCCGGCCGATGCGCTGCCGAAGCCGTTCCTTGACCGCATCACGAACTGGCGCAACGGCTCCGGCACTTTCCGCATGAACGTCGCCTTGTCGGCGCTGCCATCGTTCAAGGCCCTCCCGGGGCCGGGCGACCATCTCACCGCCGGCATCATCCTCGCGCCCAGTCTGGGCTACATGGATCGCGCCTGGCTCGATGCCCGGCAACACGGCTGGAGTCGGGAGCCGGTGATCGAGGTCCTGATCCCGTCCACGCTGGACGACTCGCTCACACCATCCGGCATGCATGTGGCCAGTCTGTTCTGCCAGCACGTCGCACCCCAATTGCCCGACGGCCGGTCATGGGAGGACCATCGCGAGGAGGTCGCCGATCTGATGATCGCGACCGTGAATCGCTACGCCCCGGGATTTGCCGCCAGCATTATTGCGCGGCAGGTGCTGTCGCCGCTCGACCTGGAACGCGATTTCGGCCTGCTTGGAGGCGACATCTTCCACGGCGCGCTGTCGCTGAACCAGTTGTTTTCCGCGCGACCGATGTTGGGCCATGCCGGCTATCGCGGCCCATTGAAGGGGCTCTACCACTGCGGCTCCGGCGCCCATCCCGGCGGCGGGGTCACGGGTGCGCCGGGGCACAATGCGGCGCAAGTTATCCTCAAGGACTACCGCGGATTATTCACTTGAAGCGCCGCCAACACCTGTTGAAAAACTGTGGATAACTCTGTGAATAAGCTGTGGAATTCCGCCCCTTAAAGTTTCACCAAGGTGTGGAAAACCACAGTTAAGAAGTTGTGAAAAACTCGGGTATGTTCCGCCCGCGAACTGTGGACAAGCTGTGGGAAATTGGGCGATGCAGTCAGTGATTTCAGCGAGTTGGACACCACCGTGACCTCACAGCCCACCCCCGCCGCAACGCAGGCCACTTTCGCCATCGGTGACGAACACGTCGCAAGTCGTGTTGTGGATATCATTACGGAGAGCTACCCGAGCCACGATCTGGCCATCGCCGCCTTTGAGGGGCCGGGCGGCCGCTGGGACATCACCATGCATTTTGCCGAACCGCCGGACCGCGACGTCATCCATGCGCTGGTGACGGAAACGGCAGGCGACGCCGCCGCGAAGTCCATCGTGTTCAGCACGGTCGAAACCAAGGACTGGGTGAAGGCCAGTCTCGCCGACTTGGTGCCGGTGAGTGCCGGGCGCTATGTCGTCCATGGCAGCCACGACCGCGAGCGAGTCCCGCCGAACAAGATCGGAATCGAGATCGAAGCCGCGCTGGCGTTCGGAACCGGCCATCACGGCACCACGCGCGGCTGCCTCCTGTTGCTCGATATGGTCCTGAATCGGCGCACACCCAGGCGCGTGCTCGATCTCGGCTCCGGCACCGGGGTGCTGGCGATCGCCGCCGCAAGAACGTTGCGGCGTCCGGTCCTGGCCAGCGATATCGATCCGAAATCCGTGCTGGTGGGGCGCGAGAATGCAAAGCTCAACGGCGTCGGCAATCTGGTGAACGTTGTTCACGCCACCGGTTTTCAATCGCCGCATTTTGCGGTCCACGGGCCGTTTGGACTGGTGCTAGCAAATATCCTCGCCAACCCGCTGCGGAAACTGGCGCCGCAACTGGCGGCGCATCTGGCCCCCGGCGGCTTTGTCATTCTGTCGGGATTACTGCCGCATCAGGCCAACAGCGTGGTCGCCGCCTATCGGGGCGCAGGGCTTAGACTGATCAAGCGAATTCAGATCGAAGGCTGGAGCAGCCTGCTGATGCAGCGGCGCTGAGGCTTCATCCGGAGTCCTCGCTCTCGCGGCTTCGAAGGATGACCAAAAAACAACGCCGTCACCCTTTGAGGCCTGCGCTTCGCTATGGCCTCAGGGTGACGGCGGATCTCAGTTCATCGGGTAAGGGAAAGATTTATTCCCGTCGCGTCCGGTGGGGTGTGACGTCAGCTTCGGTAAAGCCCGCTTCGAACCGCGCCCGGCGCGCCTCGCGCTGCAACCGGTTTTCTGTCAGGCGGTCGAGCATCTGGACGATGACGCCCCGTGGCTCCTTGATCGTGACCGCAGGAACGCTCCCCTGCCCCGGCGGCGAAATTTTCTCAAACATAAAAGCTGGCATGCCCTATCCCCTCTCCGCTGAGTTGAAAAACACACCCCTCCGCATTTCCGCGAGGCCCATCTACTTCAAGCGTTGTTGGTATCAAATGGTTCCCCGAACAGCCTTCCCTGTAGGCAGTTTCTACTAAGCACGGATCGTGCCATTCACCTTTGACGTAGATCCGGGTCCGGGGTGCAGATTGCCGCCATTCTCCATGTCTCTTAAGGTCGACCGATGTTCGAAGCCCAATTCCAGACATTCGAAGAGCCTGAAGGCGGCGTGGCGCTGGCCGCCCGGCTGTCGGCATTCCGCGAGGAACTGCTGCGCCGGCAACTGACCGGCTTCGTGATTCCCCGCGCCGACAGCCAGCAAAACGAATATGTCCCGCCGTCCGACGAGCGGCTGGCATGGCTGACCGGCTTTACCGGTTCGGCGGGACTGGCCATCGTTCTCACCGGACAGGCGGCGGTGTTCGTGGACGGGCGCTACACCCTGCAGGCGGCCAAGCAGGTGGACGCGACGGCATGGACCGTCGAATCCCTGATCGAACCGCCGCCGGAAACTTGGCTAGCCGGACATCTCAAGCCTGGCGACCGCCTCGGATTTGATCCTTGGCTGCACACTTCGGCGGCAGCGGAGCGCCTCACCAGAGCCTGCGAGAAGGCGGGCGCCGAACTGGTCGCGGTGGAGGGCAATCCGGTCGATTCGATCTGGGCCGATCAACCCGCCCCGCCGCTGGGGCCGGTCAAAATCCACCCGCTGCAATTCGCCGGTGAGAGCGAAAGCGACAAGCTCACCCGCATCCGCAAGGAAATCGCGAAGCTCGCCGTGGATGCTCTGGTTCTGTCCGATTCGCATGCGGTGGCTTGGACCTTTAATATCCGGGGCGCGGACGTGGCCCATACCCCGCTGCCGCTGTCCTACGCGCTGGTGCCGAAGGACGGCAGGCCGACGATCTTCATCGATCACCGCAAACTCTCCAACAGCGTGCGCGATCATCTCGAAAAGAACGCCACCGTCGAAGAACCCGACGCTCTCATGCCCCGGCTTGCGGATCTCGCGCGCACCAAGGCCGCCATCGGCCTCGATGCCGCGACGGCCGCTGAGGCATTGTCGCGTTCAATCGCAGCGGAAGGCGGCAAGCCGGTGCGCCTGAGCGATCCGGTCGCGCTGCTGAAGGCTGTGAAGAATTCCGCCGAGATCGCCGGCACGCGCGCGGCGCACAAGCGCGACGGCGCGGCGCTGGCGCGGTTTCTGGCCTGGATCGACCGTGAAGCACCGAGCGGTAAGCTGACGGAAATCGACGCGGTAGAGGCGCTGGAAACCTTCCGCCGCGACACCGGCGCACTGAAGGACGTGTCCTTCCCCACCATTTCCGGCACCGGCCCTAACGGCGCCATTGTGCATTACCGCGTTACGCGGAAATCCAACCGCCGCATCATGCCCGGCGACCTACTGCTGATCGATTCGGGCGCGCAATACGAAGACGGCACCACCGACGTCACCCGCACCATTGCGATTGGCGAGCCAACCGCCGAAATGCGCGACCGTTTCACCCGCGTGCTGCGCGGGCACATCGCGATCGCGCGCGCGGCATTTCCCGACGGCACCAGCGGCGCGCAGATCGATGTCTTGGCGCGGCAATTTCTCTGGCAGGCGGGTATCGACTTCGAGCACGGCACCGGCCACGGCGTCGGCAGCTACCTTTCCGTGCATGAAGGCCCGGCGCGCATTTCCAAGCTCGGCACCACGTCGCTGAAGCGCAGCATGATCCTCTCCAACGAGCCGGGCTACTACAAGACCGACGCATTCGGCATCCGTATCGAAAATCTCGAACTGGTGATCGAGAAGATCATCGATGGCGCGGAAAAGCCCATGAACGGCTTCGAGACGCTAACACTCGCGCCCATCGACCGGCGGTTGATCAACGCGCACCGCATCAGCAAGCAGGAACTGGCGTGGATCAATGCCTATCATGCACGGGTGCGCGAGGAGATCCGTCCGCTGCTGGATGAGGCGACCAAAGTCTGGCTGGATGCAGCGACCGAGCCGCTGGTGAACTCGACTTAAGCGCCGCCCACCAGCGCCAGCCACTCGTCTTCCGTCAGAACCGGCACGCCGAGCTTCTGCGCCTCTGCCAGCTTCGACCCCGCACCCGGCCCCGCTACGACATAGTCGGTTTTCTTCGACACGGAGCCTGCTGCCTTCGCGCCGAGCCGTTCAGCGGTGGCCTTGGCTTCGTCGCGCGTGAACTTTTCCAATGAGCCAGTGAAGACGACTGTCTTTCCGGCGATAGGCGAATCCTTTTTCGGCTTTTCCGCGTCCCGGATATTCACCTGCTTCGTCAGCCGTTCGACGATGCCACGATTGTGGCTCTCGCCGAAATACGCCGCCACCGCCTGAATCACGGTGTCGCCGATCTGGTCGAGATCATCCATCTCGGCAATGGCCTGCTCATCGCCCTTGGCGACCTTCAGGCAGGCGTCGTGGAAGGCCTCCCACGATCCGTAGCCGCGCGCCAGCGCCAGCGCAGTGGTTTCGCCGACATGGCGGATGCCGAGCGCATAGATGAAACGGTCGAGGCCGATCTCGCGCCGTTCGTTGATGGCGTCGAACAGGTTGCGCACCGAGGTTTCGCCGTAGCCTTCGATGTCCTCGAGCTTGAGCGTCCTGTTGCGCGCCTGCAGCGTGAAAATGTCGGCGGGCTCCTTCACCCAGCCTTGCTCGAAAAAATACTCGATCTGCTTCTCGCCGAAGCCCTCGATGTCGAACGCACGACGCGACACGAACAGCATCAGATGCTGGATTTTCTGGAACGGACAGGCGAACTCGCCGGTGCAGCGGGCGCGCGATCCCTCCTCGCCGGTCGCGGTTTCCTCGCGCACGATGTCGGTGTGTAGCGGACAAGGACACTTCTTCGGGAAGTGATATTCCTTTGTGCCCTTCGGGCGCTTGTCCATGACCACGTCGACAACCTGCGGGATTACGTCGCCGGCGCGCTGGATAATCACGGTATCGCCGATGCGGATGTCGCGGCCCTCGCGCAGCACCTCGCCCTTGCCGCCTATGCCCTTGATGTAATCCTCGTTGTGCAGCGTGACGTTCTGCACGATGACGCCGCCGACGCCGATGGGCTCCAGCTTGCCGACCGGCGTCAGCGCGCCGGTGCGGCCGACCTGAATCTCGATGTCCTTGAGCACCGTGGTCGCACGCTCTGCGGGAAACTTGTGTGCGATGGCCCAGCGCGGCGTGCGCGACACGAAGCCAAGACGCTCCTGCCAGTCGAGGCGATCGACCTTGTAGACAACGCCATCGATGTCGTAGTCGAGATGCGAACGCTGCGTTTCGATCTTGCGGTGAAACGCCAGCAACTCCTCCACCGAATGGCAGGTCTTGGTCAGCGGATTGGTCTTGAAGCCGCAATGCTCGAACCACTTGATCATGCCGGACTGGCTGTCCGCCGGCATCGCGCTTATTTCGCCCCACGCATAGGCGAAGAAGCCCAGCGGGCGTGAGGCAGTGATGGCTGGGTCCTTCTGACGCAGCGAGCCAGCGGCCGAATTGCGTGGATTTGCGAAGATCGTTTCGCCCGCCTCCTTCTGCCGCTCGTTGAGTTTCAGGAACGCGGCCTTGGTCATGTAGACTTCGCCGCGCACCTCGCAGACCGGTGGCGGGCTGCGGCCTTTCAGCTTCTGCGGCACATCATGAAGTGTGCGGATGTTGGCGGTGACATCCTCGCCTTCCGCGCCGTCACCGCGGGTGGCGGCGGTGACGAGCTCGCCATTCTCATAGCGAAGCGACATCGACAGGCCGTCTATCTTCGGCTCGGCGCTGAACGAAATTGTCTGGTCTTCGCCAAGCTTGAGGAACCGGCGGATACGTCCGACGAAATCAGCGACGTCCTGCTCGGCAAAGGCATTGTCGAGCGACAGCATCGGGACCGCGTGGCGTACCTTCCTGAACCGGCCGGAAGGAGTAGCGCCCACCTTCAGCGACAGCGACTCCAGCGTGCGCAACTCGGGAAAACGGTCCTCAATCGCATTGTAACGCTTGCGCAGATCGTCGTACTCGGCATCCGTAATGCTCGGCCGGTCCTGCTGGTAGTAGCGCTTGTCGTGCCCGGAAATTTCGGTTTGCAGCCGCGCATGTTCAGCCTTCGCCTGTTTGGGCGTCAGCAATTCGACGGGTGTCTTGTCGGTTTTGACTTTTGATACTTTGGACATCGCTATTCCGGCATCACTGCAGCGAAACCGTAGCATTAGAGCTTTTGTTTTGACGCGTTTTCTTCACGCGAACGGTACCCACTTCGCTTGAAAACGCTTTATCCGGCCGCCTTGAGCAGCCGTTCCGCCGCGGCCCGCGCCTCGGCGGTGATCTCCGCGCCAGCCAGCATCCGCGCGATTTCCTCGCGGCGGTGATCCTTGGCCAGCGTCGCCACCCGCGTCGCGACGCGCTTGCCCTTGTCGAGCGCATCCTTGGAAATCAGGAGATGCTGATCCGCGCGCGCCGCGACCTGTGGTGCATGGGTCACGGCCATGACCTGAACCTTCTCGGCGAGCCGCGCCAGCCGCGCGCCGATAGCGTCGGCCACCGCGCCGCCCACGCCGGTGTCGATTTCATCGAACACCAGCGTTGGTGCGGACCCGCGATCCGACAGCACCACCTTCAGCGCCAGCAGGAAGCGCGACAATTCACCGCCGGACGCCACCTTCATCAGCGGGCCGGGCCGAGTGCCGGGATTGGTCTGCACCCAGAACTCGACCCTGTCGAAGCCCTGCGGTCCCGGCGACGCCGGATCGGATTCAATCTGCGTGGAAAACTTCGCGCGCTCCAGCTTAAGTGGCGCAAGCTCGGCGTTGACCGCCTTGTTGAGCTTCTCGGCGGCCTTGTTGCGCGCGGCAGAGAGCTTTTGCGCGGCGGCGTCATAGGCCTTGTCGGCGGCAGCGACGTCCTTCTCCAGCACCTTCAGCCGGTCTGCGCCGGCATCGATCAGCGCAACGTCCGAAGCGTAGCGCTGTGCCAGCGCCGCCAGCCCGTCCACCGGCGTCGAGTATTTCCGCGCCGCCGCCCGCAGCGCGAACAGCCGCTCCTCGATGCGCTCGAGTTCGCGCGGATCGAAGTCGGCGGCGACAAGCGCAGCATTCAGATGCTGATCGGCCTCTTCCATCGCGTTGATCGCGGCGTCCATCGCCTTCACCGCCGGTTCGATCAGCGCGGGCGCCGTGCTCGCGCGGCGCTCCAGCCGACGCACCGCGGCCGCAAGGGTGGAGATCGGCGAGTTCGGCCCGACCACCGCCGCCAGCGCCTCGCGCAAATCCTCGGCGACCTTCTCGCCCTGCATCATCACGCTGCGGCGCTCCGCCAACGAGGTCTCCTCGCCGTCCTGCGGATTGAGTTTCTTCAGTTCCTCGGAGGCATGGCGCAGGTAATCCGCCTCGCGCGCGGCGCGCTCCATGCCGGCGCGATGCTCGTCCAGCGCGGCGCGCGCGGTGCGGCGCGCCTCCCACAGCGCCTCGACCGCGCCGACATCCTTTTCGAGCGCGGCGAAGGCATCGAGCAGCCGCCGGTGCGTCGCGGTGTCCACCAGCGCGCGCTCGTCATGCTGGCCATGGATTTCCACCAGCGTGGTGCCGATCGCTTTCAGCGTCTGCACGCTGATGGTCTGGTCGTTGAGGAAGGCGCGGGTGCGCCCGTCGGCGAATTGCACCCGGCGCAGGATCATCTCGCCGGAATCCTCGAATCCGTTGTCGCGCAGGATGACGTTGGCGGGATGCTTCTTCGGAACCTCGAACACGGCCGTCACCTGCCCCTGCTCCGCGCCGTGGCGCACGAGACTGGCGTCGCCGCGCCCGCCGAGCGCCAGCGCAAACGCATCAAGCAGAATGGATTTGCCCGCGCCGGTTTCGCCGGTGAGGACAGCAAGACCTTTGAGAAAATCGATGTCGAGCCGCTCGATCAGGACGATGTCACGGATCGAAAGCCGGGCCAGCATGCGGGATTAGTCCTGAGGCGTGAGGTTAGCCGAGGCCGACCTTCTTGAACGCCCGGGTCATCCAGGAATCCTTGTTGGCGGTCGGCTCGACTCCGCCCGACTTTACAAGATTGTACGCGTCTTTGTACCAGCGGCTGTCAGGAAAATTGTGGCCAAGCACAGCGGCGGCGGTCTGCGCCTCGCCGACAATGCCGATGGCCATGTAGGCCTCGGTCAAACGCGCCAGCGCCTCTTCGACATGCCGCGTGGTCTGGTACTGCGTCACCACCACTTTGAAGCGGTTGATGGCGGCGGTGTAGTCCTTCTTTTCCATGTAGTAGCGGCCAACCGTCATTTCCTTGCCGGCGAGCTGGTCGCGGGCGGCCTCGATCTTCTTTTTGGCGCTGTTGGCGTATTCCGAGGTCGGATATTTGCGGATCACCTCTTCCAGCGCGGCGATGGCCTTCTCGGTGCGGCCCTGATCGCGCGAGACGTCCGGAATCTGGTCGAAGTTGGAGGCCGCGATCAGATACTGCGCATAAGCGGCGTCCGGGCTGCCGGGATGGAGCGCGACGTAACGGTTGGCGGAAGAGATGCACTCGTCATAGTCGCCGCCCTCGTAGGCCGCATAGGCGGACATCAGCAGCGACTTCCGCGCCCATTCGGAATACGGGTGCTGGCGATCGACCTCCTCGAACTTCTTCATCGCAGACTTGCGATCGCCCTTTTTGTTCATCAGGTACAAGCCCTCGTTGTAGAGCTTGTCCGCGGGCTCATCGACGAAGGTTTCTTCCTTGGCGAAGAACTTGTCCCACAGCGCGCCGCCGCCGCATCCGCTCAACGGCACGGTCAGGATCATCAATCCGAATGCCAGACGCGCATGACGGGCGAAGCCGCCGATACGGGCCGGATAGGACAATTTGGGCAATTCGAATGTCATGCGTATGGGCCGACCTGAATGTACATCCGACGCGCGAGACCAAACCGATCGCGAGGTTTTGGGTTGCTGACGAAGCCCGATGCCGTTGTTTCGGCATATGCAGTCCACGGGCGTGTCACACCGTGCCTATGTAACTGAAAAAGATACCTTAACCAACCGGATAGGAAGACATTTCGCCCGGATTAAGGCGGATCGGCCGACTTCGACGGTGACGTGGTTAAACCCGAACGCTGAGGCGTTCAGGACACATCCGGACCGTAGGCCACGGCGACCATGCCGCCCGCGACATCGGCGTGACCGCGAGCACGGCGAGCGACAACCGGGCGCTCGAGTACCGGCTCGGGGGCTTCCACAACTCGCCAGGCATGGCGGTCGGCCATCAGGGCGGTCAGCACGGCATGGTTGAGCTTGTGGCCGCCGCGCACCGAGCGATAAAGCCCGATGAGCGGCAAACCGGCCAGCGCCAGATCGCCTACCACGTCGAGAACCTTGTGACGGACGCATTCGTCAGCGAAGCGCAGGCCTTCTGTGTTCAGAAGACGGCTGTCGTCGAACACCACGGAATTCTCCAGCGACGCACCGAGCGCGTAGCCCGCGCTCCAGAGCTTGGCCACGTCGCCCATCAGACCGAAGGTACGGGCGCGGCAGATGTCGCGGCGAAAACTCTCGGCATCGAGGTCGAACGCATAAGCCTGCCGTCCGATAGGAGAGTTGGTGAATTCGATTTCGAGTTCGGCGCGGAAACCAACGGCATAAGGCCGCAGTTCGCCAAACGATTCGCCCTGCACGACCTGCACCGGCTTCAGCACTTCGATGAAACGGCGGGCGGCGCTCTGCTGCACGATGCCGGCGCGATCGATGGCTTCGACGAAGGGAGCGGCGCTGCCGTCCATGATCGGCACTTCGGGCCCATCGACTTCGATGGTGGCATTGTCGACGCCCATACCGCGCAGCGCGGCCAGAACATGTTCGGCGGTGGAAACGAGTGGACCCTGATGGTCACCCAGCACGGTCGCGAAATCGGTGGCAATGACGGAAGATGCGGTGGCCTGAACTTCGCGAGCCTGAGCTTCGCGGCCCCCGCCGTTACGAATGAAAACGAATCCTGAATTGATGTCGGCGGGTCCCATGGTCAGACTGACCTGCGAACCGGAGTGGACGCCGACGCCCGTCACAGTAACGTGCGACCGGAGCGTTGTCTGCCGACTGGATTTCATTCCCACTTGCCCAAAAGTCTTCATCATCCCGAGTCGCTTTAAACCGCACGCTACTATCGAACTGGTTTCGCCTGTTGAACCGGCGTGCGACCAAGGATCATCCCCAAAGTGCGAAGACCTTAACCCCTGCACGCGAGAGCGCCACTCACGCTTGTTTACAGATTGTTACCCTAAACTCGCCGCATTCATGCCGCCGCTCCGGCCCATTTACCCAGCCTTGGTAGCCGCCTCCGGAGAATCTCGATGAAAAATTTCATCAGCAAAAACAGATAATTAAGCGACTTATCAGCAATCATTCAGCGACTAAGCAAAATGCCCCGGCTTTTGGCCGGGGCATTTCCGTGGTTTTGGATTGTAACAATCTCAGGTCGCCTGCCGCCGCAAAAAGGCGGGGATATCCAGGTGGTCTTCCCCACCGCCCGCAGGCGCGGCCGGAGCCGGACGGCCGTGCGAATCAAGTCCCTGGGGCGCCGGGCGGCGGGCGTATTCGGAGACCGGGTCACCGGCCCCGCCATACTGGGCGGGAACCGGCCGCTGCGGCTTGCGCTCGGGAAGCGGCGGCATCGGCGCCATGGCCGGACCGGACGCGCGGGCCGCGATCGGCGGCTCGGTTTCCTCGTCACGCCGGCCGAGGCCGACATTGGCCAGACGCTGCAACAGCGAAGCGCGCTTCTGCGGCGGATGCTCCTCAGCGGTCTCTCCGCGAGCCTGACGGATCTGGTTCTGGGCCGGCACCGGCAGTTCATCGAACTGCGGCATGCGCGGCGCGCGAACCGGCATCCGCTCGGCGGGCTGCGGAATGAAGGATGACGGCGGAGCCGCCTCCTGGAGATTCATCGGCTCCTCATGATCCGGGAACAGCGAAGGCTTCGGCGGCACCGGACGCACGCTGACGTCGCCATAGGCGGCGGGCTGCATCGGGGCCGGAGCCGGCCGCTCGGTCGGCGAGACTGCTTCAGCGATAGCGGCGAGTGCTGCGCGGTCGATCTGGTCAGCCGTGGCGCGAGCGGGCGCCGCAGCCGGCGAAGGAGCAGCGGCCTGCTTCTGCTGCTGGGCGCGTTCGGCCATCCGCTGGTTATCGGCGCGCAGACGCGCCGTCAGTTCGGCAAGACGGCTTTCAGGGGCACCGGTGGTAATCGCCTGAACCGGCGTCGTGGCGCGACTGGCGGCCACGGTGTCGATGCCGGTGGCGACAACCGACACACGGATAACGCCGTCGAGGGTCTCGTCAAAGGTCGCGCCGACGATGATGTTAGCGTCGTTATCGACCTCTTCGCGGATACGGGTGGCAGCTTCGTCGACCTCGAACAGGGTGAGGTCCTTGCCGCCAGTGATCGAGATCAGCAGGCCCCGCGCGCCGCGCATCGACGAATCGTCGATCAGCGGGTTGGCGATTGCAGCTTCCGCCGCAGTCAGAGCGCGCTTCTCACCCGTGGACTCGCCCGTCCCCATCATCGCCTTGCCCATTTCGCGCATCACCGCGCGAACATCTGCGAAGTCGAGGTTGATGAGGCCTTCCTTGACCATCAGGTCGGTGATGCACGCAACGCCCGAGTACAGCACCTGGTCAGCCATCGCGAAGGCGTCGGCGAAGGTAGTTTTCTCGTTGGCGACCCGGAACAGATTCTGGTTCGGGATGATCAGCAGCGTATCGACCACCTTCTGAAGCTCGGTGATGCCGGCTTCGGCGGTGCGCATGCGGCGCTGGCCTTCAAAGTGGAACGGCTTCGTGACAACGCCCACGGTGAGGATGCCCATCTCGCGCGCGGTGGCGGCGATCACGGGGGCTGCCCCCGTACCGGTACCGCCGCCCATGCCGGCGGTAACGAACACCATGTTCGCGCCCGAGAGATGGTCCTTGATTTCGTCGAGCACTTCCTGGGCGGCGGCCGCGCCGACGTCCGGCTGCGAACCCGCGCCGAGGCCCTGCGTCACCTGGGTGCCCATCTGCACGATGCGTTCGGCCTTCGACATGGTGAGGGCCTGCGCGTCGGTGTTGGCGACGACAAAGTCGACGCCCTGCAAACCGGCGGAGATCATGTTGTTGACGGCATTGCCGCCCGCGCCGCCGACACCGAACACGGTGATGCGGGGCCTCAGCTCGCGAACATCCGGGGGGGTGAGATTGATGGTCATGGTTGCCTCTCGATTACGCGCGCGTGGGGCTTGGGCTGCACGCCAAAGCGGTTGATGGAATGGTCTGATCCGGTGTTGAGATCATCAGAAGCCCTCTCGAAGCCATCGTCCGACCTTTCCGAAGTAGCCGTTGGTCCCTGTCATGACCTGCCGCGTATGCCGCGGTTCAACGTGTTCCAGATGTGCGAATTGCGGATAGACCAGCAGGCCGGTAGGCACCGCGAATGACGCGCTCTTGGCCTCATTGGGCAGGCGGCCGAAGCCAAGCGGGCGGCCGATGCGCACGTCGCGGCCAAGAATGCGGCTGGCAAGATCGGGGATGCCGGTGAGCTGCGACGCCCCGCCGGTCAAAACAACTCGCGCCCGCGGCTCTGCCGCAAAGGGAGAATCCGCGAGCCGGTCCCTGACCATTTCAAAAATCTCCTCGACCCGCTGCCGGACGATGTTTGCAATCGTGGCCCGGGACACCATCTGCGACGTGTCGCCGTCGTCCCCCGCCGTTGGCACACTCATGACATCGCGCGCATCAGATCCGCCGGTCAGCACGGTGCCATATAACGTCTTGATTCGCTCGGCATCCGCAATGCATGCCCCTAAACCCCGCGCCAAATCCATGGTGACGTGTTGCCCGCCGAGCGCAAAACCGCTGGCATGGACGCACTGTCCGCCCGAGTAGGTCGCGATGGTCGTAGTGCCCGCCCCCATCTCGACCACGGCGGCGCCGAGATCGGCCTCATCGTCGGTCAGTACCGACAGCCCGGAGACGTAGGGCGCGCAGGCCATGGCCTCGACGTTGAGGTGGCAACGCTCGACCACCAGCATCAGGTTCTTTGCTGCGGTTGCGTCGGCGGTAATCACGTTCATTTCCACACCGAAGTGACGCGCGACCATGCCGCTCGGATCGCGGACGCCCTTGACGCCGTCGAGCGAGAAGCCGGCCGGCAGGACGTGAAGCACGGTGCGGCCGGGCGGCGTAGCATGATGCATGCCGGCGCTGATGACCCGGCTGAGATCGGCAGGCGTGACTGCGCCGCCGCGCAATTCCGAGGACGCCTCGACGAGATTGCCCTGCAGGCGGCCGGCGGACACCGACAGCAAGACCGATTCGACGCGAACCTTGGCCATGCGCTCCGCCAGCGCCACGGCTTGCCGCACGGCCTGCTCGCATTCGTTGAGGTCAACCACCGCGCCGGCCTTGACGCCGCGCGACTGGATGTGGCTCAGCCCGATCAGCTCGATCGCATGGGTGCGGCCGCGCAACGCATCGCTCGGCGGACACGGCTTCAGCCGCGCGATGAGACAGGCGATCTTGCTGGTGCCGATATCGAGCGCCGCCACCAGCGCTGTCTTGTTCGGCGGCATCTGGCGAGTCTTTGGGGTCTGGGCGCGGTCAAGACTGGTCATGCGGCACCAGCCTTCTTCGGCTTCTTGTCCTTGAACAATTCGTCACGCGCCTTCGCCGCCGCCTCCGACAGGCGCACGGTCAGCCGGTCCGACAGCCGCATGTCGATGGCGGTGATGTCGCGGGAGAACAGGCCGCTGTCCTTGTCCATCTTACTGAGCGTCGCCAGCGCCTTCTCGACCTCGAATTCCGGCAGCCGAACGTCGATGCCGTCGGCAAGGCGCAGATTCCAGCGCCGCTCGCCGACATAGACGATGGCCTTCACCTGCGAACGCACCTGCGGGTATTGCGCCAGCAGATTGAGGAAATCCTTGGCGCGGGTTTCCGCGCCTTTGCCCACCACCAGCGGCAGCGACACGAAGCGCCGCGCGACGTAGGGCTCAAGCACCGTGCCGTCCTCGGAGATCACGGAGACGCGGCCGTTCTCCTGCCAGAGCGCGAACGGCTTGCGTTCGGTGATGTCGATCTGCAACCGGCCCGGATAAAGCTTCTGCACGGTGGCGTCCGCGATCCACGGATCGGCCTTCAGCTTGTCGCGCGCCGAGGCGGCATCGAGAAACAGCAGCGAGGAGCGGCCGTTGACGCCGCCCACGGCGAGAATTTCGTCCTGCGTGAGCTGCTTGCGGCCGGTGATCGCGACGCTGGTGATGCGGAATCCGATCGCATTGGCGGCAGCGTTTCGGGTGTCGCTCAACGCGCCGAGCACGTCGTCGGCATGATCGCCCTTGGCCACACCGAACGCGACGGCGCCGATTAAAATGAAGGTGGTCGCGGCAAGCCCCACGAAGCGCGGCAGACGGCGCTCCAGCATGGCGATCCATGGATGGGAGGCCTCGAAGCGAACAGCGTCACGGGGTGCAGCACGGCGCGCAGGCGAAAGCGCGCGGCCGCGCGAACGCGACGCTGCGGCTCTTGTCTGAGAAGTAGATTGGGGCCTCTGCGATCCTAGCGATCGAGAGAGGCGTCCTCCACCATCCATTGCACCAACTCGTCAAATGTTACGCCTGCGTGGACCGCAAGCTCAGGAACAAGTGACGTCTCGGTCATGCCGGGTTGGGTATTCACCTCGAGGCAGGACAATCCCCCAAGTCCCTCGATGCGGTCGTCGTAACGGAAATCCGCACGGCTCACGCCCCGGCAGCCAAGCGCCACATGCGCCGCCAGCGTTAACCTTCGGACTTCCTGGTAAACAAAAGGTAAAATAGGTGCAGGCAGGATGTGTTTTGATGCGCCCGGAGAGTACTTTGCCTCGTAATCGTAAAATTTGATCAATGGAACTATCTCAATCACGCCGGTCGCCTCGCCCTTGATAACCGCACAGGTGAGTTCCTTTCCGGCGATGTATTTTTCCACCAGAAGTTGCTCGCCGTGGGGCCAGTCCTCCCGAAAAAGCTCCTGCGGCGGGTGGGCATGCGCCTCGGTGACGATGAACACCCCGACGCTGGAGCCGTCGGCCACCGGCTTGATGACATAGGGCGGAGCCATGACGTGCCCCTTGGCGATCTCCGCGCGAGTCAGCGTCATGCCTTCCGGCACCGGAACGCCTGCCGTCGCCATCACCGTCTTGGCGAGATCCTTCTTCATCGCCAATGACGAGGCCAGGACGCCCGAATGGGTATAGGGGATCCCGAGCGTTTCCAGAACGCCCTGAATGGTGCCGTCCTCGCCGGGCTTGCCGTGCAGCATCACCAGCGCCACGTCGGGCTTCAGCATGTCGAGCACGGTTGCGATGTCGCGCTTCACGTCGATGCGGGTGACGCGGTAACCGCGGCGCTCCAGTGCGTCGGCGCAGGCTTTGCCCGATCGCAGCGAGACCTCCCGCTCCGACGACCATCCGCCCATCAGCACCGCAACGTGTTTTGGTTCGCTCATGACAACCCGATCTTTACCTTGGCCCTACCTACGCTGATTTGCGCCGATGACCAAGCCACCGCGAGTCAGCTAGACTCGGCGCCAATGCCGGATGCAGACGCGGACGGCCACATGCAAAAGGCTGTCTGATGATCCGCGCCTGGCTCGACCTGCCCCCCGCCGGCATCTTTGCCGTACTGATCGTCCTGTATTTTGGCACGCCGCTGCTGCTCGCGGCGATTACCTTTCGCGGCCCACTCAGGCGGCCTGTGCAATCGCTGACCGGGGTTGTCGCACCGTTCTTTAACGGGGTCGCCATCCTGTTCGCGCTGCTGACGGGCTTTCTCGCTGCCGACATCGCAGAGCGTGGCCGCCAGGCCTATCGGGTGGTTCACACCGAGGCTGGCGAACTGCGCAACATCCATACGCTCAGCGTCGCCTCGGCGTCCGATATGCGCACCATCCGCGCCGCACTGAAAGCCTACGTGACCTCGGTGATCGCGGAAGAATGGCCCGCGATGGACGCGATGCGGCTGTCGCCACGCACCGAAGTCGCCTACGACGATCTGCTGCGCGAGGTAAGTATTCCGTCGATCGCGAAGGACTCGGGACAGGCGGTTCATTCGGCGCTGCTCACCGCTACTCTGCGGGTCGGGACCGCGCGCAACGACCGCCTTGCGCTGTCGTCGGATCACACCAACGACCTGAAATGGCTGGTGGTGATCGTGCTCGGCCTGCTCACTCAGGTCGGAATCGCCCTTGTCCATCTCGACAAACCGCGGGCGTTTCTTGCATCGCTCGTCGTATTCGGGAGTGCCGCTGTCGTCGCCCTCGGCATCATCGCGCTGCAGGAATATCCGTTCGACGGCACGTTCCAGGTTTCGCCGCAGCCGATCAAGGTGCTGCAGGCCCTGAGCGAGTGAAAGGCTTAAGCGCGCTCAATTCCGATCCGCTTGATTTCCCATTGTAACTCGATACCGGAGTTTTCCTTCACGCGCGCACGGACAGTCTCGCCCAGCATCTCGATGTCGCGGGCCGTGGCATCGCCGGTGTTGATCAGGAAATTGCAGTGCATTTCCGAAACCTGCGCGCCGCCGACGCGGAAGCCGCGCATCCCGGCGGCATCGATCAGTTTCCACGAACTGTGGCCCGGCGGATTCTTGAAGGTCGAGCCACCGGTCTTCTCGCGGATCGGCTGCGCCGTCTCGCGATGGTTCTGCACCTCGGCCATGCGCGCGCGAATTTTCTCAGGATCGGTGATCTGCCCGCGATACAGCGCGGAGGTGAAGATGATCGACGTGTCCACGCCTGAATTGCGATAGACAAATTTCATGTCGGCATTGGAAAATGTCACACGCTCGCCACTGCGCGTGAGACCCCTCGCCTCCACGAGCACGTCCTTGGTCTCGCCGCCGTTGGCGCCCGCATTCATGCGCAGCGCGCCGCCAATCGAGCCCGGAATGCCGAAGTAGAATTCCAGGCCGCCAATGGTCGCCGCAGCCGCGGCTTCCGCTACGCGCTTATCGAGCGCCGCCGTGCCGGCACGGACCACGTCGCCGTCAGCTTTGATCCCGCCGAAGCCGCGCGGCGACAAACGGATCACGACGCCGGGCACCCCGCCGTCGCGCACGATCAAATTCGAGCCGACGCCCACCGTATAGACGGGAATCTCGCTCGGCAACTTCGACAGAAAGTATGCGAGATCGTCTTCGTCCGCCGGTGTGAACAGGATTTGCGCCGGGCCACCGACACGAAACCACGTGAACGGTGCAAGTGTTTCATTCGCGAGCAGCCGCCCGCGCAGATCGGGCATCTGGGATTTCAGATCGGCGCTGATGTCGGAGAAGGTCAGTACAGCCAAGAACGATACTCCGGCTTGGAATCTTTCATGTCGTCGAACAGCCATACCATGCGATCGACAAACCACGTCTTGGCGACAACCACCAGAAGCATCGCCAGAACAGTGACGACAGCGTCGAACACAACCAGCCCAAAGACCAGAGCGAGCGCACCAGCCGCCGAGAACAAACCCGCGACGCGAGGCGCTATGCGGTGATGCGGTGGCACTTCGTCACGTTTCAGAGCGACCCAGATGCGTTCACCGAGCACCGCTTTCGACGCCCAGTTGTTGGTGGAGGCCGGCGGCGGAAACGCCCGCGGATTCCAGATCAACCACGCAACCACAATCGTCACCGGAACGATTGCGCCCCAGCCGAGCCACATGCGGCTCCAGATCGCCGCGACCAGAACCGGAAACGCTGCATAGCGGGTCCACACGCTCCATGGATTGGCATGACGCTTCCAGGTTTCGTCGCTGAGGATCGCCATCGGCACCCCGCTAATTCAACGCCTTCAACTCGCCCGGCAGCGCGTAGGCCCATTGCGTGATGTTGCCCGCGCCGAGCAGAACCACGAAATCATCCGGCTTTGCCACGTCGCGCACAACAGACGCGAGTTTATCCGCCCCCGGCAGCGGGATCACTTCGCGATGCCCGTGCGCGCGCAGACCAAGCACGAATGAATCGCGATCGACGCCGGGAATCGGCGCTTCGCCCGCCGGATACACGTCGGCGACGATCACCACATCGGCGTCGTTGAAGCAGGTGCAGAATTCCTCGAACAAAGATTGCAGCCGCGTGTAGCGGTGCGGCTGCACCACGGCGATGACCTTGCCTTTGGTGGAATCGCGCGCGGCCTTCAGCACGGCCGCTATTTCCACCGGATGGTGACCATAATCGTCGATGATGGTGACGCCGTTCCAGTCCCCGGTCTTGGTGAAGCGCCGCTTGACGCCACCGAAACCGGCCAGTGCTTTGCGGATTGCCTCGTCGGAAATGCCGATCTCGTGCGCCACCGCGATCGCCGCCGTCGCGTTGAGCGCGTTGTGGCGGCCGGGCATCGGCAGCACCAGATCGGAAATCTGATGCGCGACATCGGTCTTGCGATTGCGGAACTCGACCTTGAACTTCGAGCCGCCGGTGAAGGGCGCGAGATCGACCAGCCGCGCGTCGGCCTGCGGATTTTCGCCATAGGTGATAATACGGCGGTCCTCGATCTTGCCGACCAGCGCCTGCACCACCGGGTGATCGATGCACATCACCGCGAAGCCGTAGAACGGCACGCCCTCGACAAAGTTCTTGAACGCATCCTGCACGGCGTCGAATGTCTTGAAGTGATCGAGATGCTCGGGGTCCACGTTGGTGACGATGGCGACATCCACCGGCAGCTTGAGGAACGTGCCGTCGCTCTCGTCCGCCTCCACCACCATCCACTCCCCCGCGCCGAGCCGCGCGTTGGTGCCGTAGGCGTTGATGATGCCGCCATTGATGACTGTGGGATCGAAATTTCCTGCATCGAGCAATGTTGCGACCATCGATGTGGTGGTGGTCTTTCCGTGGGTGCCGGCAATGGCGATGCAGCTTTTCAGCCGCATCAGTTCGGCCAGCATCTCGGCACGGCGGACGACGGGAATGCGCGAGCCGCGCGCGGCGATCAGTTCCGGATTGTCGCGCTTTATCGCAGTCGAAACCACCAGTACATCCGCGCCATTCACGTTCTCGGCCTTGTGGCCGATGCTGATCTTGATGCCTTTTTCGCGCAGGCGGGTGACGTTGGCGTTCTCGGAGGCGTCGGAGCCCTGCACCGTGTAGCCGAGGTTGCACAGCACCTCGGCAATGCCGCTCATGCCGATGCCGCCGATACCGACGAAGTGAATGGGTCCGATCTCGCGCGGCAGTCTCATGATACAATCTCTCACGTCATGTCCGGTGACCCGGACACCCACGAATCCTCGCACCTTCATGCAAGACGCAGATGGCCGGGACAAGCCCGGCCACGACGGAAAAATTGCCAGATTCGGGTGAAAAGCCGCTTCCAAACTCGGCTAATCCGCCGCCGCCCCGCAGGCGGTGATGCTGGCGCCTGCAGGAACCCTAGCGGCCCGCCGCGTTTCCAGCCGATGGCTGGTCATCGCCAGTACCATGCCTGCGAGCGGCACCAGGCTCGCAATCCAGGGAATCGCGCCAAGCCCCGGACCATGATCGATCACCGCACCTCCGAGCCACGCGCCGATGGCATTGCCCAAGTTGAAGGCGGCAATGTTGAAGCTGGAAGCAAGTGACTGTCCCGCCCCGTGCGCCTTGTTCAGTACCCATATCTGCAACGGTGGCGCGGTCGCGAAGGCGGCAGCGCCCAAAAGACCGGCAAACACGACCATCGCGATCTTGTTGTGAAGCGCGAACGTTATGAGTGCGAGCACAAGCGCGAGAGCAAAGAGACTGCCGAACAGCGCGGTCATCAGATGCTTGTCCGCGATGCGGCCGCCAAGCAGATTGCCGACCATCAGTCCCGCGCCCAGCACCAACAGGATCGGCGAGACCGCGGCGTCGGAGAAACCCGTGATCTTCGTCAGCATCGGCGTGAGATAGGTGAAGGCTGCGAAGACACCGACCCACCCCATGATGGTGGTGAGAAATCCGACCAGCACCGGCCCTCGCCGCAGCACCGCGAGATCGTCTTTCAAGTTCGATGCTTCCGGAACCGACCTGTCCTTCGGGACCAAAGCCGCAATGATGGCGAACGCGACAACGCCGACCAGCGTGACCGCCCAGAACGTCGCGCGCCAGCCGAAGTTCTGCCCGAGCCACGTTCCGAACGGCACGCCGAGAATGTTGGCGACCGTGAGACCCGTGAACATGATGGCAATCGCGGACGCCTTCTTGTTTGGAACGACGAGTGTCGTTGCCACCACCGAGCCGACACCGAAGAATGTGCCGTGGGCGAATGCAGTCAGTACCCGCGCCGCCATCAGCGTCCAGTAATCGGGAGCGATGGCGCACGCCAGATTGCCGATGGTGAACACACCCATCAGCACGAGCAGCACGGTCTTGCGCGGCCAGCGTGCGGTGGCGATGGTCATGATCGGCGCACCGACCACGACGCCGAGCGCGTAGCCGGATATCAGCAGACCGGCGGCGGAGATGGAGACATGGAGATCCGCGCCGACCTGGATCAGCAGGCCCATGATCACGAATTCGGTGACGCCAATTCCGAAAGCGCCGGCGGTGAGCGCGTACAGGGCGAGTGGCATGGTGCAGTCCTCAGACAAATCCGGCCCAGCCGGCATTTCTGAGAAGTGGACGCAAAGTCATTCGTGAACTAGACTTCTCTAAATAACAATATCTGTGAATTGAAGTCACAATGTCGCGACAGGACGTTAATCGCTCCAGCGAGATGGAAGTCTTTGCTCGCGTGGTCGAGCTCGGAGGCTTTTCCGCCGCCGCCCGCGCGCTCCGCATGACGCCGTCGGCGGTTAGTAAACTGGTGGCTCGGCTGGAAGCCCGGCTCGGGGTGCGGCTCATCAACCGCTCGACCCGCAAATTGCAGCTCACACCGGAAGGCACCGCCTATTACGACCGCAGCATCCGCATTCTCGACGATATCGATACGGCGGAGCGCGAGGCTGCAGCCGGCGCGACGCCGCGCGGCCGCGTGCGGGTCAACACCAGCGTGCCGTTCGGGCTGCACTGGCTGCTGCCGCTGCTGCCCGGATTTCTCAAGCTGCACCCAGGCGTCAGCGTTGACGTTACGCTGACCGATACAGTGGTGGACCTGCTGGAAGAGCGCGCGGACATCGCCATTCGCGTCGGACCGTTGCGCGAGTCCCGGCTGCTCGCGCGCAAGCTCGGCGAGAGCCGTACGGTGGTGGTCGCCGCGCCCTCATATCTCGCGGAGCACGGAACGCCCCGCACGCCGGCCGATCTCGCCAAACACAATATGCTGGGCTTCTGCTTTTCACGGCAAGTCGAGGGTTGGCGATTTCGCGACAGCAAAGGCGGGATTATCACTGTGCCACCGGTCGGCAACGCGCTGGTGAGCGACGGCGAAGCAATGCAGCGGCTTGCCATTGCGGGCGCTGGCCTTGCGCGGCTCGCCCGCTTTCATGTCGATGAGGACATCCAGGCCTCAAGGCTGGTACCGGTGCTGGAAGACTTCAATCCCGGCGACCGTGAAGCGATCCACGCAGTGTTTCTGGGCCATGGCGGGCAATTGCCCGCGCGGGTGCGGGCATTTCTGAATTATCTGGTGGAGAACGTAAAACTCTAGAGAAAGAGATTCCGGATCGGCCAAACTGCGAACCGACCCGGAATACTCTCGACTGTCAGCTCTTCGGGCCGCGTCCCGCCGCCGCGAGGATCAGGTTGGCGATCTCCTTCGGCTTCGACACCATCGGCAGATGACCGGCGTCGAGTTCGATGGTGGTCGCGTTCATGCGCTTGGCGAGAAACCGCTCGAGATCCGGATTGATGGTCTTGTCCTCCTTCGACACCGCATAGAACGACGGCTTGTCGTGCCATGCCGCCTGCGTCGTGCGTGCCGCGAAGGCCGACGCCGCGGTGTCGCCCTGCACCGCATAAAGCACCTTGGCTTTCTTGGTCGGAACGCCGTTGGCGAAATATTTCAGGAACGAATCTTCCGACAGCCGCGTGTAGCCGTCATGGGCCTCAATGCCCGCACGCACCGGCCCCGTCGGATACTTCGCGGAGAGCGCAACAAAATCCTCGTTCGCGTCGGGCGCGCGCGCGGCAACATACACCAGCGACGACACCTTCGAATCCGTACCGGCTTCACTGATGATGGTGCCACCGAAGGAATGGCCGACGAGCACGGTCGGCCCATCCTGAAGCGCAAGCACACGGCGCGTTGCCGTCACGGAATCTTCCAGCGAACTGAGCGGATTCTGCACGGCGGTGACTTTCAATCCCGCCGCCTGAAGATAGGGGATCACCTCGCCCCAGCTTGAGCCATCGGCCCATGCGCCGTGCACCAGCACGACGTTTTTCGCAACAACTGGCGCTCGCGGCGCTGCGTGGGCTTCGGTCATTCCAAGCGATGCGGTGAACAGGCTGACGGCCAGCGCCGCCATTCGTGTCATTGTGAACATCTTCATCATCGTCTCCATGAGTGGGTGTGAATTTCGGGAGCGGAGTGCCCCATCATGGAGGTCTTCGATTCAAGACAGTGCAATGCAACAAAATCACGGGCTTGTGATGAGCGAAAAAATTCTGCGCGGTGCGCGTAACATCCGGCATCGGGCAGCGAATGCGGCGCGCGATCGCTAGATACCCGCCACCTTCACCGCGAGATCGGCAAGACGCTCGGCGGCGTCGAGCCTGCCGACCGAGCGCGCATCGCTGGCCATCGCGGTCAGCCGGGCGGGATCGGCGGCGAGCGCAGAGATTTCCGCGGCGAGACGATCCGGCGTGAACTCGGTTTGCGCAATCCGGATCGCGCCGCCGGCTTTCTCCAGCACGCCGGCATTGGCGAACTGATCCTGATCGATCGCTCCGGGTAGCGGCACCAAAACGGAAGGGCGTCCGATGGCCGCGAGTTCGGCGACGGTGCCTGCGCCAGAGCGCGAGATCACCAGATGCGACGACGCCAGCCGCGCCGGCAAATCCGTGAAGAACGGCGCAAGTTCGGCCTCGATCTTGAGGCGATCGTAGACCCCGCGCACCCGCGCCATGTCTTCCTCGCGAACCTGCTGCACCAGACTGAGCCTGCGCCACAGCGCCGGCTCCAGCCGCTCGATCGCGGGCGGCACGATGTCGGCCATGATGCGTGCGCCCTGACTGCCGCCTGTCACCAGAAGGCGCAGCGGTCCTGTCGTATCCGGCGAACCATAGGGCACAGCAGCGGCGGCGAGAATTGCGGGCCGCATCGGCGTGCCGGTGACGGTGTTCTTTTCTGCCAATGCCGGATCGCGATCCAGCACACCGGGCAACGATGTCGCAATGGCGTTCACCCGCGTCGACAGCAGGCGGTTGGCGCGGCCGAGCACGGCATTGGAATCATGAATCACGGTGGGGATGCCAAGCAGCCTGGCAGCGAGCAGCGGCGGCAGCGTCGGATAGCCGCCGAAGCCGACGACGGCTTTCGGTTTTTGCCGCAGCAACAGCGCCAGCGCCATCGCGCCGCCAGCGGCAAGCATCGCACCGGTGCGCGCCAGCGCCCACGGTGTGCGCCCGCGCACGGTTTCGCTCGGCACCACATCCATCATGTCGCGAGAGAACAAACCGCCGTAACGCACCGCACGGGAATCCGTTATCAGCCGCACGCGCGCGCCGCGCTTCATCAGCGCAACCCCCAATGCTTCGGCAGGAAACAGGTGACCGCCCGTTCCGCCCGCCGCCAGCATGATGAGAGGCCTGTTGGGCATCGCAGTCCTCGCGTTATGCGAAGCTGTGCGCAGCGTTGGCGGCGCCGATCGATTCCATTTCGACGCGCGGCCGCTGCCGCGTCAGCGCCAGCAGCATACCGACGCCATAGGCCAGCGAAATCATCGACGAGCCGCCGTAGGAAATAAACGGCAGCGTCATGCCTTTCGCAGGCATCAGATGCAAGTTCACCGCCATGTTGATGGATGCCTGAATGCCGAACATGATCGCTAGCCCTGCCGCCGCGAAGCGCGCGAACAGATCCTCGCTGGCATAGGCGCGCGACAGCGCGCGGATGACGATGAAGGCGAACAGCGCCAGCAGCACGAGGCACAGGATGATTCCGAACTCCTCGGCAGCGACCGCGAAGACGAAGTCGGTATGGCTGTCCGGAAGAATGCGTTTCACCGTGCCCTCGCCCGGCCCCTGCCCGAACCAGCCGCCATGGGTGAAAGATTCCATCGCCATGTCGACCTGGAAAGTGTCGCCTGAAGCCGGGTCCATGAAGCGCTTGATACGGCCCGCGACATGCGGCACCAGCATGTAGGCGCCGAACAATCCGACCGCACCCGCGCCCATCAGGCCGAACACCCAGATCATCCGCATGCCGGCAATGAAGAACAGCGTGCCCCACACCATCAGGATCAGCATGGTCTGGCCGAAGTCAGGCTCCAGCACCAGCAGCGTCACCGTCATCAGCAGCACGCCGAGCGCCATCGAGGTCGCTGGCATCTCGGGCCGCCGGGCGGATTCCGCAAACAGCCACGCTACCAGCACGACGAAGGCGGGCTTCAAAGATTCCGAGGCCTGAATGTTGATGCCGAGAATGGTGATCCACCGCTTCGCGCCCTTCACCTCCGGCCCGAGCAACAGCGTCGCCACCACCAGCACGATACTGATCGCGAACACCAGCAACGCGGTTCGCCGCACCTGCCGCGGCGACAGGAACGACACCGCGAGCATCACGATCACGGAAGGGACGAGAAACAGCACGTGGCGGTTGAAGAAGTGAAACGGATCGAGGCCGATGCGCACCGCGACCGGAGGACTCGCGGCCAGCGACAGGATCACGCCCGCGATCATCAGCGTCATGAACGCGGCCAGCAACAGCCGGTCGACCGTCCACCACCATTCGCTGAAAGGCGTGCGCTGCTCGCGGGAAATCATGGGCTGTCTGCCCCTCTGCCATAGGTTAACGGGGTATTACTCCCGCATCATGGTTTCCGGAGGGTTAAAGATGGACGGATACGCGAAAATATCTCGTCAAAGTGTCTGAAACGCCCCCGCAACATGCAGAGCCAGGCCACCCTCAGGGAGGCGTCATGCCGCCGGGCAACGCGTTCGCGATCGCGCGGAAACGATCGCCACGTTTCTCGAAATTCGGAAACTGGTCGAACGATGCGCACGCGGGCGATAACAGCACGACGGGCTCCGCAAGTCCCGAGGCCTCCGCGTCACGCGCGGCCTGCGGCACCGCTTGCTCCAGCGTCTGGCTGATCTCGTGCGGAACATCGCCGAGCGTCGCCGCAAATTCCTTCGCCGCTTCGCCGATCAGATAGGCCTTGCGGATCCGCGGAAAGAATTCGCGCAAGCTTTCAATGCCGCCGGTCTTCGGCTTGCCGCCGGCGATCCAGAAAATATCCCTGAACGATGACAGCGCACGCGCGGCGGCATCCGCATTGGTTCCCTTGGAGTCGTTGATGAACAGCACGCGGCCGTTGCGGCCGATCTGCTCCATGCGATGCGCGAGGCCCGGAAAGCTGCGCAAGCCCTGTTGCAGCGCATCCGTGCCGACGCCGAGCGCGATCACGGCAGCCGATGCGCAGGCAGCGTTTTGCGCATTATGCAATCCGCGCAGCGAGCCGATGTCCCGGATACTGGCGATCCGCGTGCGCGCTCCACCAGCCACGCGCACAATGGTATCGCCTTCGAGGCAAATGCCGTCGGCCACCGGATGTTTCACCGAGATGCGGACGACATTCTTGCCTGCCTGCTCGACGCGATCCGCGATCGCCGCGCAAAAATGATCGTCGACGCCGACGATGGCCGTGCCATCGCGCTGCACGCCTGCGACCAGCCGCTCTTTCACCCCCGCGTAGTGCTCGATACTGCCGTGACGATCGATGTGATCTTCGGTGACGTTAAGCAGGATGCCCACGCTTGGGTCGAGCGACGGCGTGAGATCGATTTGGTACGACGACATCTCGATCACGTGGACGCGGCCCATCTGCGGAGGCTCTAGCGATAGGATCGCGGTGCCGATGTTGCCGCCCATCTGCGTATCATAACCGGCTTCACGCATCAGATGCGCGACCAGCGCCGTGGTCGTGGATTTGCCGTTGGTGCCGGTGATGGCGACGAATGGCGCGTCGGGCGCGTGACGCTTGCGCTCGCGGCAAAACAATTCGATGTCGCCAATCACCTCCACACCGGCCTGCTTCGCGGCCCATACCGTCCAGTGAGGCTGCGGATGAGTCAGCGGCACGCCAGGCGTTAGCACCAAGGCCGCAAAATTGTCCCACGACACACTGCGCAGATCGGCCGTAATGAAACCGGCCTTCGCCGCCGGCGCCAATTTCGCCGGCGTATCGTCGCTGGCGATGACTTCGGCACCACCGGCCTTCAGCGCGTAGCAACTTGCGAGCCCCGATCCCCCGAGGCCGAACACCGCAACCGTCTTGCCCGCAAAGGAGGTGATGGGGATCACGGGACTACCGCAGCTTCAGCGTCGAAAGGCCGATCAGCGCCAACATCACGGACACGATCCAGAACCGGATCACGATCTGCGGTTCGGTCCAGCCCTTTTGCTCGTAATGATGATGGATCGGGGCCATGCGGAAGAAGCGCTTGCCGGTCAGCTTGAACGACGCCACCTGGACGATGACGGACAACGCTTCGATCACGAACAGTCCGCCGATCACCGCCAGCACGATCTCGTGCTTGGTTGCGACCGCGATGGCGCCAAGCATGCCGCCGAGCGCGAGCGATCCGGTGTCGCCCATGAAAATCGAGGCCGGCGGCGCGTTGAACCAGAGGAATCCAAGACCTGCGCCCAGCACCGCGCCGCACAGCACCGCAAGTTCGCCGGTGCCCGGGACGTAGCGGATCTGCAGATATTCGGCGAACACGGCATTGCCGACGAGATAGGCGATCATGCCGAAGCTTGCCGCCGCGATCATCACCGGCACGATGGCGAGGCCGTCGAGGCCGTCCGTCAGGTTCACGGCATTACCCGCGCCGACGATGATGAACATGCCGAACATCACATAGAACCAGCCGATGTTGAGCATGAACTCTTTGACGAACGGGATCGACAGCGCCGTGACCGACGCATTGCGGCCGAACCAGACGATGCAACTGCACGCGACCAGAGCAATCAAGCCTTCGACCCCGAGCCGGGCGCGGCCGGAAAATCCCTTGTCCGTCTGCTTGGAGACTTTCAGGTAGTCGTCATAGAAACCAACCAGCCCGAAGCCGAGCGTGACCAGCAGCACGATCCAGACATAGGGATTGCGCAGGTTAGCCCACAACAGCGTGGCAACGATCAATCCGGACAGGATCATCAGGCCGCCCATGGTGGGCGTGCCTTTCTTCGTGACCAGATGCGTCGGCGGACCATCGGCGCGGATCGGCTGGCCCTTGCCCTGAGCCAGACGAAGCTGGTCAATGGTCCAGGGGCCGAACATGAACACAAACAGCGCGCCGGTGACGATCGCGCCGCCGGTGCGGAAGGTGATGTAGCGGAACACGTTGATGCCGGGAATTGTGCCGGCCAATTCGGTGAGCCAATAAAACATTCAAACCGCCTTATGCCGTCACTCTCAGACCGTGATGTCGTCGAGCGCAGCTTGTCCTGGAAAGCGCTTTTGCAGCGCGGTCACAATCAATTTCATCCGCGAACCAAGCGAGCCCTTGACCATGATGGCGTCCCCCGCGCCGATAGCGGCGGTGACCTGCTCCTCAAGGGTAGCCGAACTATCGGCATAGCCGCCCTTCTTCGCGGAAGGAAGGGCCTCCCACAGGTTGCGCATCAGCGGACCACAACAAAACACGGCGTCGATGTTGTTGGCGGTGACCGCCTCGCTGAGGCCGCGGTGCAGATCGGGACCGGCGGCGCCGAGTTCCAGCATATCGCCCAGCACCGCGATGCGCCGTCCGCGCGGACCGACACTGGCCTGGCCGAGCACAGTGATGGCAGCCTTCATCGAGGCCGGATTGGCGTTGTAACTCTCATCGATCAGGGTGGCGGAACCTTCCGTCATGGTCAGTACCTCGCGCACGCCGCGCCCGGCCGCCGGCTTGAGATGCGCCAATGCAAGCGCGGAGAGCGCAAGATCCGCACCCGCCAGCGACGCCGCGGCGAGCACCGCCAGCGAATTCATCGCCATGTGGCGGCCCGGCATGCCGACCTTGTAGGTGACATCGTGACCGAGAATGTGCGCTTGCACGGCCGAACAGGTGGGGTGCAGCGACACGTCGATCAGCCGCGCATCGGCTTTTTCGTCACTGCCGAACGACACGATGCGCTTGACCTTCGCGGTCTTCGCACTCCTGCTCAGACGCGCGAACTGCGGATTGTCGCGGTTAAGCACCGCCGCGCCGCCGGGCTCCAGTCCCGCGAAGATTTCCGCTTTGGCGTCGGCGATCGCCTCGATGCCGGAGAAAAATTCCAGATGCACCGGCTCGACCGTGGTGATGATCGCAACATGCGGCCGCACCATTTTCACCAACGGCGTGATCTCGCCGGGATGGTTCATACCGATCTCGAAGATCGCGAACTTGACTGACGCCGGACACCGCGCCAGCGACAGCGGCACGCCCCAGTGATTGTTGAACGACGCAACCGACGCATGGGTGGCGCCCTGCGCGCCAAGCACCGTGCGCAGCGCTTCCTTGGTCGAGGTCTTGCCGACCGAACCGGTCACCGCGATCACCTTCGCGCCAAGACGCGCACGCGATGCATGGGCAAGATCGACGAGGCCCGCGAGCACATCGTCCACGATCAACAGCCGCGCAGCGGCGGTGAATTTGTCGGCGTGGATCTTGTCAACAACAGCCAGTGAAGCGCCATTCTTTAGCGCAGCCTCGACGAAATCGTGCCCGTCATGCACATCGCCCTTGATGGCGAAATACGCTTCGCCCGGCATCAGCGTCCGGCTATCGATGGAAATACCGGTGACATCATTCGGCAGCGTGCCGCGCTTTGCGGCACGCATCGCCTCGGCCATCGCCGCGCTCGTCCACAATGCGTTCATGCGGCATGCTCCGCCAAAGCGGCCGCTGCGGCCTCGTGATCGCTGAACGGCAACACTTTATCTCCGATGATCTGCCCGGTTTCGTGCCCCTTGCCCGCAATCAGGAGCGCATCACCCTGCTGCAATCCTGCAACAGCGATACGAATGGCCTCGGCCCGGTCGCCGATATCCTTCGCGCCTTTCGCCGCTGCCATGATCGCCGAGCGGATCGATCCCGGATTCTCCGAGCGCGGATTATCGTCGGTGACAATCACGATGTCCGCGTTCTCCGCAGCGATCGCTCCCATCAAAGGACGCTTGCCTGCGTCGCGGTCACCACCCGCACCGAACACCACAACCAGCTTGCGTCTGGTGTATGGCCGCAGCGCTTCCAGCGCTTTCGCCAATGCGTCAGGCTTGTGCGCATAGTCCACGAACACCGGCGCGCCGTTGCGCTCGCCGACAAGTTCGAGCCGTCCCGGCGCACCTTCGAGTTTTTCCAGCGACGCGAACACGCGATCGGCATCGCCGCCCGTCGCAAGTGCAAGTCCCGCTGCGATGAGCGCGTTCTCGATCTGGAATTCACCCACCAGCGGCAGCCGCACCTGATAGCGCTTGCCGTTATGTTCAAGAGTCAGTTTCTGCGCAAAGCCATCAACCATCGCATCGAGAAGCCTGATGCCCTCGCCCTTCCGGCCCACGGTCAGAATCCGTAGCTTGCGCCTGCGCGCGGTATCAATCACCGCCTGCGAATGCTCGTGATCGGCGGAAATCACCGCTGCGCCGCCATCCACAACAAGATCGGTGAACAGCCGCAGCTTGGCCGCGAGATAATGCTCGACGGTCGGATGATAATCCATGTGATCGCGCGACAGATTGGTGAAGGCACCGGCACTCACGCGCACGCCGTCGAGGCGGTGCTGATCGAGACCGTGCGAGGAGGCTTCGAGCGCGAGATGCGTCACGCCTTCTTCCGCCAGTTCGGCAAGCGAACGATGCAGCGCCACCGGGTCCGGCGTGGTCAGCGATCCGTAGACGGTGCGCTTTGGCGCGACCAGTCCGATCGTGCCGATGCTCGCGGAGGCATAACCGAGACGCTGCCAGATCTGGCGCGTGAACACCGCGACGGAGGTCTTGCCGCTGGTGCCGGTGACGGCGGCGATGGCCGCGGGCTGATTTACATAGAATTTCGCGGCGGCCAACGCCAGCGCGCGGCGCGGATTCGGCACGGCAATGAAGGGAACGCGGCTGTCACTCGCCGGAATCCGATCGCCGACGATTGCAACTGCACCCGAGGCAATGGCCTGATCGATGAAGCGTGCACCGTCGGTCTTGATGCCCGCCAGCGCGAAGAACACGTCGCCCGGCTTCACCGCGCGGCTGTCCATAGCGACGCCGGTGACCGCAACATCGGCATGTTGCGCGTCCACGACGGCATCCCCATTGAAAAGCTCGCCTAGCTTCATCTCACCCCGGCCCCGGTCCGCAAACTCCGTGAGCGGTTACCGGCTTTCCTTCGATGCCGCAAGAATAAGGCGCTCGGACGGCGGCAAATCGAACCGCGGCGTCATGCCGAGTAGCGGCGCGATCCGCTCAATCACCTTGCCGCCGGTCGGCACCGCGTTCCAGCCGGAGGTAATAAAGCCGTGGGTTTCCGGCAGGCCCTGGGGTTCGTCCAGCATGATCAGCAGCTGATATTGCGGATTGTCCGCCGGCATGATCGCCGTGAAGGAATTCAGCACCTGCTTCTTGGAATAGCGGCCGTTGACAACCTTTTCCGAGGTGCCGGTCTTGCCGCCGACATAATAGCCTTTGATGTCGGCCTTGCGCGCCGTGCCCTTCTCCGCGTTCAGCCGCATCAGGTAGCGCATGCTGGAACTGGTCTCCGCTTTGACCACCTGCTTGGCAACCTGCATCGCATCTTCACGCGACCGCTTGAGGAAGGTCGGTGGAATGAGATAGCCGCCATTGACCAGCGCATTGATTCCCATCACCGCCTGCAACGGCGCCACCGCCATGCCGTGACCAAAAGCAATCGTGATGGTGTTGAGTTCGCCCCAACGCTTCGGCACCAGCGGTTCGGCGCTTTCCGGCAGTTCGGTGCGCAGTCGCGAGAGCTGGCCGAGCTTGCGCAGAAATGCCTTGTGCGCCTCGACACCCATCGACAGCGCGATACGAGCTGCGCCGACGTTGGAGGATTCGGTGAACACCTCCCACAAGGGTACGGAGCGGCCAAGATTATGCGTGTCATGGATCTTGAACTTGCCGTAGACCAGCGGCGCGCGCGCGTCATAAAGTGTGTTGATGGTCGCCCGCCCGGAATCCAGCGCCATCGCTAGCGTCAGCGACTTGAAGGTCGATCCCATTTCGAACACGCCCGTGGTCAAGCGGTTGATGCGGGTCGGGTCGTTGGCCTCGCGCGGATTGTTCGGATCGTAGTCGGGCACCGAAACCATGGCAACGATCTCGCCGGTCTGCACGTTCGAGACCAGGCCGGCCGCTGCCTTGGCCTTGTATTTGTCCTTGGCCTTGAGCAGTTCGTCGCGCAGCGCATGCTCGACCCGCAGATCGACTGCAAGCTCGACGGGCTTTTGCAAACGATCCGTGGCGAAGCCCGCGCGATGCAGGTCGGCAAGGCCGTTGCCGTCGAGCCACTTCTCGATGCCGGCGATGCCCTGGTTATCGATGTTCACATGGCCGATCAGATGCGACACCACGGGGCCGCTCGGATAGACACGCTTGTTCTCGCGCAGGAAGCCGATGCCGGGAATGCCGAGACGATAGATGTCCTTCTGCTGCTGCGGCGTGATTTCACGCTTCAGCCAGACGAAGCCCTTCTTCGAGGAGAGACGGTCACGCACCTCGCCGGCATCGATGTCCGGCATCGTCGCGGTCAGAAGTTCGATGGCTTCGTCCTTGTCGATCAGGCGGCGAGGTTCGCCGAACAGCGACGGCGTCTTGACGTCGGTGGCGAGGATGGCGCCGTTGCGGTCAACGATGTCCGGCCGCGCAGTGGCGATGGCGTCCTGCGATGCCGTCCGCCGTGTGCCGTGCCCCTCGCCAACCACCGCGAACATGATCAGGCGGCCCGCGATCACCGAAAAGACCAGGCCGAAAGCGACCATCGCGAGACCTACGCGTACGCGCGCCTTGGCGGAGCGATCGACATTGCGCCCGTAAAGCAGCGTGCGGATCAGCCGCTGACTCCAAGGTTCAGGAGGTCGCGTGATGTCGGGTGTCTGATTGGTCATCGCGCGCCCTCCGGCAAGGGCACCGAGCCGGTGATCGAATCCTGATCCTGCGGACCCGACGCCAGTGCTTCCTGATCGACGCTCTCAATCATGGTGCCGATCGGATCGGGATCGCCCGGCTTGACGAAGCTCGGCGGCCGCGGCGGCAGGTTCTTCAGCGTGTCGTATTGCGTGGCCTCGATCGGACGCAGCGACAGATGGCGCGAGGCCAGATCCTGTAAGCGCTTCGGCGACTCGAGCTTGGCCCATTCCGCCTTGAGAGCCGCGATGGTGTCGCGCTGCTCGCGGATGTCCGCCCGCAGCTTCAGCACGCGCTCGGTCCGCACCGTGGATTCCATCTTGACGCGGTAGACATAGGACGCCGCGAAGATCAGCGCGCAGATGACGAAGAGATGGACGACGCGCATGTCAGCCTCCCCTCATCACGTCAGCCAGTTGCGGCCAGTCGAACGAGGCCGTCTCGGGCTGGGCCGGCGCAGCGGTGCGTTCGGCAACGCGCAGCTTCGCCGAACGAGCGCGGGGATTGGCCGCGACCTCGTCGTCATCTGCCAGGATGGGACGCTTGGTGAGAATCTCGAAGCTCGGCTGCGCCTGATCGACTTCCGGCAGATGCCGCGAGCCGCCACCGCGCTTGCCCCGCTCGTTGAGGAAATTCTTGACGATGCGATCCTCGAGCGAATGGAATGATACCACCGCAAGGCGTCCACCCGGTTTCAAGACCTGCTCCGCCGCCACAAGGGCTGCATGCAACTCGTCCAGTTCTTCGTTGACGAAGATGCGCAGCGCCTGGAAGGTGCGGGTCGCGGGATGAATCTCATTCGGCTTGGAGCGCACGACGCGCGACACGATGTCGGCCAGCGCCCGCGTCGTCGTGATCGGCGCTTCCTTTCGCGCCGCGACAATGGCGCGGGCGACGGCGCGCGAATGCCGCTCTTCACCGAAGATATAGATGATATTGGCGAGATCGGTCTCGGACGCTTTCGCGGTCACATCGGCGGCGGTCGGACCGTCGTGACCCATCCGCATGTCGAGCGGGCCATTGAGCCGGAACGAGAACCCGCGCTCGCCCTGATCGAGTTGCATCGACGACACGCCGACATCCATCACGACGCCATCGACGGCGGCAATGCCTTGCGCGGCGCAAACGTCCGCAAGATTCGAGAAGCGATCCTCGACCAGCGTCAGCCGGCCGGCGGACGACTCCACCAGTTCGAAACCCCCGGCGATGGCGGTGCGGTCGCGATCGATACCGATGACGCGGGTGCCGGGAATTTTCAGGATGGCGCGGCTGTATCCGCCGGCACCGAACGTCGCATCCACATAGACACCACCGTCCCGCGGTGCGAGCGCCTCGACCGCCTCGCGGCCGAGAACTGGAACATGGCGCACGGGTGCATCGTCGGGCGACATTTCAAAGGCCTGCCGGTGAAAGACGGCGGCATGCCGTCCGGAATATCCCGGCCGATCCGCCAGATCCCTGCCGAATAACCCCAGACTGGCCCGTTCCGAAGCCCAAATCGACCGGAACGCGGAGGCGCTTGCGATGACTCGCCGCAAATTCGAGGTTCCACATGGGATTTTCTGGCCGGCCATGAGGTTTTTCGCGGGGCTTTTTTCGCATCGATGAACCGCAGCCGCCCCTTTTTCGGCGCGACTCTCCACCCTTCAGTAGCGGCAGTTATCGTTAAGGAAGGGTTCACGACACGGATCGAGTTTAAGAAGGCTTTTCAGCAGCGGAGCCATGCGCGAGGTTCCTGGGGGTAATGGAACTCGTGCGATTGCGCTGCAGGCCCATTGCCGTTTCATTCCCGGATACCGCCCTTCTCTTGCCTGCTTTGAGCTTTCTGTATGACCAGAGGATCGTTTGAGTCTGCTGGATTTGATTCGAGGCATCAGCGTCCCACCATTCCGTCCAGGGGTACTGCTGACATGCTGAGTTTCGTGCCGGATTCGTCTGTCGTCTCGACCGTGACGCCATCGCCCAATTACGGCGACCGCAAAGGCGTGCTGTCGCCCGACATGATCGTGTTGCACTACACCGGCATGGCTGATGCAGCGAGCGCGATCGTGCGGCTCTGCACCGAAGGCACCGAAGTCTCCGCGCATTATGTCGTGCTCGAGGACGGCAACATCGTCCAGTGCGTGCGCGAATCCGCGCGTGCATGGCACTCCGGCACATCGTCATGGGGCGGCGAGACCGACATCAACTCGTGCTCCATCGGCATCGAGATCGTCAATCGCGGTCATGATCTCGGCTACACCGATTTTCCGTTGCGGCAGGTCGCGGCGGTGATTGCACTTTGCAAGGGCATCATGATCCGCCGCGATATTCAGAAGCACCGCGTGCTGGCGCATTCGGATGTCGCGCCGGGCCGAAAGAAAGATCCCGGCGAGAAATTCCCGTGGCGCCTGCTGGCGGATTCCGGCGTCGGTCTGTGGACCGAGCCCGCGCCGATCGTCGACGGCGAACAGAAACTGCTGGGCGCATCGGGTGACGATGTTCTCGCGTTGCAGCGCTCGCTCAGCCGGTTCGGTTACGGCGTTCCGCTCAGCGGCCAGTACGACACCGCGACCATGGATGTGGTCGCTGCCTTCCAGCGGCATTTCCGGCCTGAGCGCGTGGACGGCGTCGCCGATCAGTCGACGTTGACCACGTTGCACGATCTGCTGGCGCTGCTGCCGAGAGAAATCACCCTCACCTCTTGACCTGGCGGCCACGCGCGCCCATCACTGCGGCGTCAGTCGGCTGGACGGCCGCTCCGGCAAGGATCGAAAGATCGCCGGAGAGGAAAGTCCGGGCTCCATCGACATACGGTGCCGGATAACGTCCGGCGGGGGCGACCCCAGGGAAAGTGCCACAGAGAACGAACCGCCCCATCCTGGTTCGCAAGAATTGGGATGCGGTAAGGGTGAAAAGGTGCGGTAAGAGCGCACCGCGTTTCCGGCAACGGAGACGGCATGGCAAACCACACCGGGAGCAAAACCGAATAGGGACGGCATAGCGGACAGTTCGCTCGTCGAGCGATAACTCCGCGGGGCAATGTCAGGCCCGCTGTCCGGGTAGGTTGCTTGAGGCGCAGGGTAACTTGCGTCCCAGAGGAATGGCCGTCACGTCTGCGTGGTGCAAACCATTCAGGCCCTACAGAACCCGGCTTACAGGCCGGCTGATATCGATTGCATGATCCGATCGGATCGTGCGCGAAGAAGGAGGGGTTCGGCGCAAACACGCCGGACCCCTCGCCATTTGTGACGCTCGCTAACCGGCCGCCGACCCGCTTTCGCCGATGCGTGAACTTTTCCAGAGCCAGACCTTGAGCGAGCGGGATCGTCCCCTGATCTGCGTGTCCATCGGTCCGCTGAGAGAACCTGAGGCCGACAGCACATTGCCGGTGCCGGCTGCGCGAAGCATCTCGTCGCTGATCGCAAGTTCTGCGCCTTGCCGCGCGGCGACTTCCATCAAACGGCTCGCGATATTGACGGTATCGCCGGTCGCCGTGATGTGCTGATAGCTTCGGCCGCCCAACCTGGACGCCACGATCGTTCCGAAATGCGCGCCGATCTTGAAACCGAGTTGCGCCGCGATCAACGGCGGCAGCGATGCGAGCCATTTTTGAGTGCCGTCACAGAGGCTGGCGCAGCAATGCGCGGCGTGGGCGGAATCGTCCGGCCTGGGTTCAGGCAAACCGAACAGGATCATCGCGCCGTCGCCCATGAAACTCGTGATCACGCCGCCGCTGGCAACGGCTTCCCGGTCGATCAGGGCATGAAATGACTTCAGCAGTTCGCGAATACTGTCCGCCGCCATCGTCTCGCTGAGGGCCGTGAAGCCGGACAGATCGATGAACACGATCGCCGCATCCTGCTGGACCGGCTTCGCGAGAAAATCAGGATGCCGGGTCAGCCAATCCCGCACCACCGGAGCCTGGAATTGCTGAAGCAGACCGCTTCTCATCGCAAAGTACTGGGCGCGACGCCGTCCCTGCCAGAGTTGCAACGCGCCGAACAATATCACGGGCGGAATGGCCGCAGCCATCGGCAGCGCCGCGCTCAGCCAGATCCCGCGCGAAAACGCGGCGAAGTTCAATCCAAGCGACATCAGAAACACGGCGGCTATCACAACCAGTCCGATGGCGCTGCGACGCCACACCAGCAGGCCCACAAGAATCACAGGCAGGACGACCGCGAAACCAACATCGGCAAGCCGCACGGTGCGATCCCGGAGCACTCCATCGCCGGCGACCAGGTGAGTGATGGCGGTGGCGATGACTTCGACACCGGGCAACACTGAATCGAATGGCGTCGGAAAAACATCACCGCCGCCGGTGACGGTTGCCCCGATCACCACAATTCGATCCTTGATCATTTCCGGGGTGATCTGACCATTCAGCACGGCTGCCGCGCTGAAGGTCGGGATCGTGCCGCTCGGGCCATAGAACGCCAAAGGCAGAACGTGACTGACGTCGGTCGGTATCGATCTGCCCGCAAGCGTCAGGCGGTTCGACTCCACGCCCGCATTTTCAGCCGCCACGGCGGTCGCGACCCGCAACGGCAGCGAGGCTTCGATGCGACTGCCCCGCCGGAACAGCATCGGGAAAAATCGCGGCGTTCCGCTCTGATCGGTCACCACATTGACGATGCCGACCGCCGCGCGATCCGCGAAACGCTGTAACGGCAACAGAAACCGGTCTGCACTTGGCACGCCCGCCATCGGCCCGGTATCGCCGGATGCGATCCACTGCTTGCCCTCCGCGAACACCGCGGCACCAGCGATCACGCTGGGCACCTGACCAAGCGCCTGCTCCAGCGCCTGATCGCCCTCCTCCGAACCAGGATCGACGAGCAGCAGATCAACCACGACCAATTTGGGCTGCAGGCGCGCAACCCCGCCGATGATTCTTGCGAGCGCCGTGCGCGGAAGAGGATAGCCGCCTTCGTTCCACACCACGTCATCATCGATCGTGACGATCTTCACCAGATCGGGCGGATCGATCCTGCCGCGAAACAGCGTTCGCAGATCGGTCATCGTGGCTTCGAAGCGATCGAGAAATCGTGTGTCACCGCGCAGGTGCATGAGGCCGAGCCCCAGTCCCCACAGCCCCGCGAGAGCAACGGCCGCCAGCGTCTGAAACGACCAGCGCTTCATGGATGATTACTGACCAAGGCGCGCCATCAACGCCGCGACGCGAGCAGCCGGCCAGCGCTTGACGATCAGCGGACCGGTGGTCGCCTCCACGTCGACGCCCTCGCCAGAACCAAGGATGACCGCCCCTCGTCCCGCGGTCCGGCGCACCGACACGCGGCCTCTGGCGACGAACACCGATGTCTTGGCGCCTTCCGCATCCACCGCCCATCTCGTGCCGCGCACCGCGGCGATCGCCTGTGGCGTTGTGACCACGAAACCGGCCTTGCCGAGGCTGCCTTTGGGCGCGTCGATCAGCAACGCCTTGCCGCGAAGATTGGCGGCGTCGGCTTTGCCGTTCCCGTCGCGATCCAGAAGCGTGTATTCAGCGCCGGCCTCGGGAGTGATCGTCAGACCGCCGCCACAGTGCAGAACCTGTCGCGCGACAAAAGATGTTTGCTCCAGCACGCAGCCGCCGCCGACAGCCTGCGCCACAGCACCGCCCGCCCCGGCCATGCTGAAAAGAAAAGCGCCACCCAGACCACCGACAATCGTGCTCAACGAATTCATAACAATGCCTCCTGAGCCTGACTTAACATCGCCAGGGAAACGGCAACTCCAATCGCGGGACCGAGAGCAACTGGCCAGGCTCGCTGCTGGAACCTAAGCACAAATCTCGGGCGGTGGAGCGCAAATTGCGCCGCACAAATCTTGTTGAAAGCGATGCGCCGAGAACATGCCGAAATATCGCCCCATGGTTCCAGATCGGTCAAGTTAGATCATTTCCCGGTGCCTTCATTTTACGCACTCCAGATAGAACGGACGGCGAGGCCCGGGGCCGGGCGCAAGGATGAATCGCCAATCCCATGATCTTTTCACCGCTGCAATTGCTTCGCGAGCGTCGGCTTCCCGAGAGCATCTATGCTGAATTGATCGGCGACCTGTTCAGCGCCACGCCGCTGATAGCTGTGTTTGCGATCAGCCAGTGCGTTATCGGCGCCGCCATCTTCATCGAGACCCGCGATGCTATCGTGCTGGCACTGGCGGCCGCGAACGTTCTGATTTCGTGTGAACGCATGTGGATGGTGCATAACTATCATCGGGCCGCCGCAGATTCTCCGTTGTCGAGCGCCGAAGCCGGCGTATGGGAACAGCGTTTTGCAACCCGAAGCGTTGCAACGGGTGTCCTCGTCTCGGCGATGGGCGTGCGCTGTTTCATGCTGCCCGAGCCGACGGTTCATATGCTGATCGTCGGCGTCCTGTTCTCCTACGCTGCCGGCACCATCACGCGCGTGGCTTTTCGGCCGCGCCTCGCGTTGTTCAATCTGCTGGTGGTCGCTGTCCCACCAGCCATCGCCAGCATTTTTCACGGCGGGATGATGTATCTCTGCCTCGGCTTGTCGATGATCATTTTCATGATCGGCGCCTTCGATGTCGTCCAGCATTCCTACGAGACAATCGTCAGCCAGCTCATGCTCAAGCGGAGATTCGCCGGTCTCGCCCAGCGCGACGCGCTGACAGGCCTCGCCAACCGGCTCGGGTTCAACGAGAATCTGGAAACCATTATCGCCGACGCGCAGCGCAACGGCTACAGCCTCGCCGTTCACAGCCTCGATCTCGACCGCTTCAAGGCAGCGAACGATCTTTACGGTCATCCTGCCGGTGACGCGATCCTGCAGGAAGTCGCGCGGCGGCTGATGCGCTTGACCCGGGCGAGCGACCTCCTGGTGCGGCTAGGCGGCGACGAATTCGTGCTGGTGCAAACCGGCGTGGCCACACGCGAACAGGCCACCGCATTGGCAGCGCGCATCGTCGAGGACATCAGCTCGCACTACAGCGTCAACGGACACGTCATCGAAATCGGCACCAGCGTCGGAATCGCCCTGATGTCCAACGAAGACCTGACGCCCGACGAGCTGCTCGGCCGCGCCGATCAGGCGCTCTATCAGGCCAAGCGAACACGAAGCGGCTTCGCGGTCTACGCCGCTGCACCGCATCTCGTTCCGTCACTCATCGACGGCGACGATTTCCAGGATCACAACGCCGTCACCAGAAAGACGGTCAACCTGCGCTAGCACCGTTTCACGCTTTCACCGCATACGGCACGCGCAGGCTTGTGAACGGCCTGAACTCGGTGACGATGCGGTCTCCGATTTTCAAACCGGCGTCGCCATGCGCCATCATGCGAAAACCTTCCGCCATATCGATCAGCAGAATCGCATAAGGCACATGGGATTTTGCCTCCGGCGTGGCCGCGCGGCGCACCAGGGTCGCGGCATAAACCATCCCCTTGCCGCTGGCACGATGGATCTGTGGCGATATATTGCCGCACGACGGACAGAATGGGCGGTGGAAATACCACAGTTGCCGGCACGCGCCGCATGACTGATAGAGAATGGCGTCCGCGCCGTCGGTCCAGCCCTTGATCTCTGTCGTAGTCATCGCACCCGCTCCAGAAACATGCTGACATGAGATGACATCACGCCACCATCGCCATGCAGCAGCGCGAGCGATGCATCGCGCACCTGCCGCGCTCCGGCCCGACCCGTCATCTGCAACTGTGTTTCCGCCAGATGCGCCATCGCTCCGCCGCAGCCGCAATGACCATAGCTCAACAATCCGCCGTGGGTGTTGAGCGGCAGCGCGCCGCCGATGCCGAAATCGCCGTTCCGCACGCGCCCGGCCGCTTCACCGCGCGGCGCGAGGCCGAGTTCCTCGATCAGGATCGCCAGCGTGATGGTGAAGCTGTCATAGATGCCGGCGTATTTGATTTTGTTCGGATCGACGCCAGCCTTCTCGCGCGCCCGGTTCAGCGCGACCGCAGCGCCGACATCGGAGAGAGACCGCGCCGCCGTGACATGCTGATGCAGATGCGCCTGCCCGCAACCGAGCACACGGACATGATGATCGCCAACCGGCTCGCGGCTGATGATGAAGGCGGCGCCGCCGTCCGACACCGGACAGCAATCCAGCAGTTTCAGCGGCGAGGATATTTCGCGTGATACCATCACATCCGCGACGGTGATCGGATCGCGGAACTGCGCGCCGGGGTGCAGCATCGCGTGCTTGCGCATCAGCACCGCGAATTCCGCCATGTCTTCCTGCGTGAGGCCATAGTCGTGCATGTAGCGCGAGGCGAGCAGACCGTAGTACGCGGGGATCGTCGGCCCGAGCGGCACTTCGTAGTCGGGGTGGCCGACCTGCGCCAGCGTGCTCATCGCCGAGTCGCGCGCCTGGCCGGTGAGGCGGTTTTCACCGGCGGCGACCAGAATGATTTTCGCAACGCCCGCCTCGACCAGTTCGTGCGCCAGCATCGCCATCGCCAGACCCGTCGCGCCGCCGACCTGAATCGCATGTGCGTAGGATGGCTGGAGGCCGAAATGCTCGGCAAACACGGTCGCCAGCATGAGGTGCGGCAGGGTCGTGGAGTAGCCGGTCAGCAGACCGTCGACGTCGCTCCGCTGCAAGCCCGCGTCGGACAGCGCACTCTCCGCCGCCTCGCTCATCAGGTCGAGCGTCGAGCGGCCTTCATGCCTGCCGAAAGCCGTCAGTCCGACGCCGCTGATGAAACTCATGTGCCCGCGCTTGCCGCTGATATGTCCGCGACTGATGTGCCACGGGCGCGGCCCGACTTCAATGCGCGTCCGGCGGCGGGCCGGCCAAGCTTGGCTTGTTGACGAAGAACACCAGCGCGCTTAGGCCCAGGTAGAAGCACGTCAGGATGAAAAAGGCGTCGCCGAAACTCATCACCACCGCCTGCCGATGCACGATCAGCGACAATTGCTTCAACGCCATCAGCGATGCATTCCCCGCGCCTTGGAATTTCTGCGTCAGCATGTTGAGCGTTTCGACCGCAGTCGCGTTGCCCCATGTCACCCTGTCATGCAGCCGTGAAATATGCAGGTCAGTACGGGTGTCGAGCACGGTGTTGATAACGGCGAGGCCGACGGCGCCGCCGAGATTACGCGTCAGGTTGAACAGGCCGGACGCGTTCTTCAGGCGCGCGGGCGGCAGCGTTCCGAGCGCAATGTTGTTGATCGGCACCATCGCCATCATGATGCCGACACCGCGCAGGATCTGAGGCAACAGCAGTTCATAAAAATCGTAATCGCGCGTAATTCCGGTCATCAGCCACGAACTGATCGCGAAGATGATGAGACCCGCAGCGATCATGTAGCGCATGTCGACCTTGGTCATCATCCGCCCGATGATCGGCGCGCTGAGAAACATCGCAGCGCCCGAAACGAACACCGTTTCGCCAATCATCAGCGCGCTGTAGCCGCGCACCTCGGCCAGATAGCGCGGATAGACATAAGTCAGGCCGTAGAGCCCGATGCCGACGCAGAACGAGAACACGCAACCGAGCGCGAAATTGCGGTCGGTGAAGGCGCGGATGTCGACGATCGGCTCCTTCTGCGTCAGCGCGCGATAGAAGAAAGCCACCGCCGAGAACACGCAGACGATCGCGAAGAAGAAAATGGACTCGTCCTGGAGCCAGTCGTTGCGCGGGCCTTCCTCCAGCACGTATTCGAGCGAGCCGAGGAAGCCAGCCATCGAGGCAAGGCCCCACCAGTCGAAATGCTCCAGCAGCTTGAAGTTCGGCTTGTCGAAATCGACCAGCGCCAGCACGCCGATGGTGATGCCGATGCCGGGCACGATGTTGATGAAGAACAGCCAGTGCCATGACATCAGGTCGGTGATGTAGCCGCCGACGGTCGGCCCGATGGTCGGCGCCAGCGTCGCGACGAGGCCTATGATCGGGCCGACGATATGGAATTTGGAACGCGGAAATACCGTGTAGGCCGAGGCGAACACGGTCGGGATCATGCCCGCACCGACGAAGCCCTGGATTGCGCGCCACAGGATCATCTGCTCGATGGTCGAGGTCAGGCCGCACATGAAACTCGCAACGGTGAAGCCCGCAGCGGAAATCGAGAACAGCAGCCGCGTGCCGAGCGCGCGCGACAGGAAGCCCGACAGCGGAATCGCGATCACCTCGGCGATCAGATACGAGGTCTGCACCCAGGCGACTTCGCTCGAACTCGCCGACAGGCCTGCCTGAATTTCCGAAAGCGATGCCGAGACGATCTGGATGTCCAGAATCGACATGAACATCCCGAACACCATGATGAGAAACGCGATCAGCCGGCGCGTGCTGATAGTCTCAGCGGGCGCAGCGGGGACGCCATCCATGGTTGCGGTATTGGACGCCATCGGCTGGTCTCGGATTGTGTCTCAGGCCGCGACGCACGGACCCGATGCGGCTATCTTGCGACGATCGGATCGACGCCGTCAGGCGCGGGCTTGGTGTTGACCGTGGTGATCACGGACATGCCTGGCCGCAGCAGGTTTTCCCGCGCCACCGAGAACGGCACGCGAATGCGAACCGGAACGCGCTGGACCACCTTGGTGAAATTGCCGGTGGCGTTGTCGGGCGGCAGCAGCGTGAAAACCGAGCCCGATGCCGGCGCGAGACTGTCGACGATGCCCTTGATGGTGCGACCGGTGACTCCGTCGACGGTGATGCTGACAGGCTGACCGGCTTTCAGGCGGCCAAGCTGCGTTTCCTTGTAGTTTGCATCGATGTAGACGTCGTCGAGCGGCACCACATTGGCAAGGCGCTGGCCCGGCTGCACGTAGTCACCGACATTGACGATGCGGTTGGAGAAGATGCCGTCCACCGGCGCACGCACCACCGTGAACGACAGGTCGCGCACCGCCTTGGCGAGCGCCGCGCGCAATTCCTGCAACTGGCCTTCGGCTTCCGCTTTCTGCGCCTTGACCACATCGACCTGCGCCTGCGCCGCGACGAGCGCGGCCTTGGCGCCCTGCACAGATGCGATCGCCTGATCGCGGCCGGCCTGCGAGACGTCGAATGTCGCCTTCGATGCGAACCCCTTGCTGCTGAGACTTTCCTGACGGCCGAAATCAGCCTCGGCGCGCTTGATGGCGGCTTCGGCGGAGGCGAGTTGCGCCTGAGCCTGATCGACCGAACTTTCCTGCGCGGTCACCTGCCGCCCGATGCGAGCGATAGTGGCTTCCTGCGTCGCGACTTTCGCGCGGGCGTTTTCCACGGCCAGACGATAATCGCCATCGTCGATCTCGAACACGACATTGCCCGCGCCGACGCGCGTGTTATCGCCCACCGCGATTCTGGACACATGCCCGGCAATCTTCGCGCCCATGGTGGTGTTGTTGGCGCGGACATAGGCGTCATCGGTGGTGACCATGTAGCGGCCGATCACCATGTAATGGATACCGAAATAGATGGCCGCCAGCGCGGCAAGCGCGCCGACGCCGATCAGCACTTTTCGGCGCAGCGCGGATTTCGGTTTCGAGGTCTCGCCGCCAGTTTCCGCCGAGGGCGCTTCGGTTGCGGGATTTTCCGCAGGGCGCGAACGCAACTCCTGCTCTGCAGCTGGCGCAGCCCGCGATGCATCCATCTCGGAGACGTCAGGCTCCGGGTGAACAACCCTTGCAACCTGATCTCGGGCAGGCACGGCCATACAGGCCTCCTTGAAGTGACAAAATATGTCCCACGACGCGAAAATCCGCCGCGCCGTTCTGGCTTGCGACAAAATTACCATTGACCGAACCGTTCGGTCAATGGTAATTTTGTAATGCACTTTGATACATCGCTTCCTGTTCTCGCATCGTTGCGAGCCGTGCTCTCCACAGCGAAACGCAAAAACAGGCTGAACGAATGCTTGCCACCGGCCCTGCAACCCTCCTCCATCCTGGCGACGAGGACAGCGCCAAGCGCCACCAGATCATGGACGGTGCGCGGCGTGTCTTCATGGATATGGGCTTCGACGGCGCCAGCATGAACGAGATCGCGCGGGTGGCGGGGGTCTCCAAGGGCACCCTCTACGTCTACTTCGCCGACAAGAGCAGCCTGTTCGAAGCCATCGTCGAGCAGGAAAGTCTCCAGCACGGCAAAACATCATTCAGCTTCGATCCCGCCCGGGGTGCGGAGACGGTGCTGCGCGATTTCGGCCGCGCCTATATCGAGATCGTGTGCCGTCCGGACGGCGGCTCGGCGGTCCGGACGGTGATGGCCATTGCGGAACGGATGCCCGATGTCGGCCGCCGGTTTTATGAAAATGTGATCGCGCTCACCATGCGCCGCCTCGCCACTTATCTTGAGGCAAAAGTCAGGACAAATGAACTTGCGATCAACGACTGCGAGCTGGCAGCGGCGCAGTTCATGATGATGTGCCAAGCGACGCTGTTCCAGCCCTACATCTTTCAGGCCAAGCCCGCCCCCACGCCGGCGCAGATCGCAACCGTGGTCGAAAGCGCAACGCAAGTGTTCCTTGCGAGATATGGCCGCAAGAGCTGAGGTTGCAGCGGGCGGTCACCAGCCACGTGACGGGAGATTCTTCGATCCGCTTCACTTGATGCGGGACTCGTCCTCGATCGATTCCTGATCTTCCTTTGACAGCGGGCCCTTGGCGAACAAGCGCTTGACCCGCGCCCCGATCGAGCCGGTAATACCTCCGTCCCGCGACAAGTCGCGGCTGACGTATCCGCGCGGCGAAGCGCGCGACGCGATTTCCTCGCCTGAGACGGCCGCAGGCTGACAGATGATGCGGCCACTGGCGCGCCGCATCAAATCGACGTGAATGTGGTCGTAATGATAGACGTTCGAGCCTGGCGCCAGCACGGTGTTGAACTGCTGACACGCCGCACCCTGCACGTCGCGGAGGAAGCCCTGCTCTTCCGGCATCCCCTTCCAGCCGTCCTTAACCGAGATACGCCGCCCGTCCGCCAGCGTGAACGCCGCGATGTCGAGCGCGTTGCCGAAGGCATGCTCGGAAATATGGGCGCGCGAATTTCCGTTCATGCCGCGGCATGAGTAAGCCGAAATCTGCTTGATCTCGGCGACCGGCGAACCGAACCAGCGTTGCGCGGCGGGTTGCACGGATTCAGCCAGCCAGCGATCCAGCGCGGAGACAATCGGACACGCCAGCGTCGCGGTCGGCTTGAGGGCAACCGGCCCGAACCTGTTGACCGGAGATCCCTGCGCGGGGCCGAGACGCGGCGGTGTGTAGGGCTGGCTCGTGGAATAAGGCTGCGCAGCATAGGGCGCACGCGATTGCGGCGCGCGATTCATTGGCGGGGATGTCGTATCGGATGCGGCCTCGATGTCCTCTTCGTCGGGCGGCGCGACGCCCGGCGCGTTCAGCGGCATCGGCGCGCCGGACTGCGACGGATACGGCGACGGGCGCGACGCCTGATAGGGCTGCGACGACGGATAAGCCGGAGACTGCGACGAGTACGATGGCTGCTGATAGGATGGCTGCGACACCGGCCAGCGCGGTTGATTGCCGATGCTGCCCGGCGGACGCAGATCATCCGCATAGCCAAGACTGCTCATGGGCTCGCCGAGGGCTGCGACCTTCAACGGGAATTCAGCGCCGCAGGCGCCCGGCCCCGAAATCGGATCGATACGGACGAGGCCAACGGTCTCCTTGACCGCACCGGATTTCAGGCACGCCTTCTCCGCCTCGGCCCGCCATGGTTCGCGTTCCGCGGTCATAAAACCACGTCCGCAACCCGCCAGCGCGACAAGGACACAGGAGCCGACGACGAACAAACTCACTCCACGCGTCATCCGCGCACCGTCGCCGAAGATAATTAAAGACTCTTCAACGCATTGTTATTCAAAGTTTTTTAACCACGTTGGCGCACCGACGCTCGTGGTTATGTGTGAAGAGACAGCACGCCTGACTTTTTGCGCGGGGAACGCCTTGCTAGCGTTGCGCGTTACATGACCCAGCGTTGAGCCAAGGGAGCTTCCCATGACCATCGTCGGACCTCTGAGCGTCGCAGCGGCTTACGCATCGCTCATCTTCGTCGGGGCCATCGTGCTGGGCATGTTCTAGCGAAAGTCGCGCCGTCGTTTTCACCGCTACCTTTCCGCCTCGAATGGCTCGGAAACGATCCGGCTTTAATCGCGCGCCGATTTTGCGTATGAGTTGGCCATGATCTTTCGCCAGCTCTTCGACAGCACGTCCAGCACCTACACCTACCTGCTTGCGAGCCGCAAAGGCGGCGAGGCGTTGATTATCGATCCCGTGCTTGAAAAGGTCGATCGCTACATCCAGTTGCTACGCGATCTCGATCTCAAACTCATCAAGGCCGTCGATACCCACGTCCATGCCGACCACATCACGGGCCTCGGCGCGCTGCGCGACCTGACCCATTGCATCACGGTGATGGGCGAACAGAGTGGCGTGGATGTCGTCTCAATGCGCGTTTCCGACGGCGACCGCATCGACATCGAGGGATTGAGCCTCGATGTGCTTTACACCCCCGGACACACCGACGATTCCTACAGCTTCATCTTGCCGGATCGCGTGTTTACCGGCGACACGCTGCTGATCCGCGGAACCGGCCGCACCGATTTCCAGAACGGCGATCCGCGCGCACAATACGATTCCATCTTCAACCGGCTGCTGAAACTCCCCGACCAGACGCTGATCTACCCGGCCCACGACTACAAGGGGGACACGGTCTCCACCATCGGCGAGGAGAAGACCTGCAATCCGCGCCTGCAGGTGAAGTCCATCGATCAGTATGTCGACCTGATGAACAACCTGCATCTGCCGAATCCGAAGATGATGGATGTGGCGGTGCCGGCGAATCTGCACATGGGCCTCGCGCAGGACGAAGTCGCCAAGCGCGGCTGGGCGCTGATGCCGTCGGACGCCAGGGACATGATCGGACGGCAGGGCGTCGCGCTGATCGACCTGCGAGAGCGCCGCGAGCGCGAAAAATACGGCATCATTCCGGGCTCGCTTCACGCGCCCTATCCCGATCTCGCGGACAACGTGAAGCCCGGCGGCATCATTCACCAGCTTGGCCGCACCGCCGGCAGCCAGTTGCTGTTCTATTGCGCCTATGGCGAACGCTCCGCGATGGCCGTGCAGGCCGCACAGGACGCAGGCCTCGCCAACGCCCGGCACATCCAGGGCGGACTCGAAGGCTGGCGCAAGGCGGGCGGACCGATCGCTGACGTGTCGTAATCCGCAGGCACCGGCGAGCGGCATCGCGGTGCCGGGCTTCGATCACTTTAATCAGGCTATCGATCCCTTTAATAATGTAAGGAATAAACTGCATCTCTCCGGGAGCGGCGTTGCATCGCCGGAACTGGCCTGCCAAAATTCGGGACTCTCGCTCTTCCATTTTCCCGATCAGGTGTTTTCCGTGAAAATTCGTGGCGGCTTGTTTCTCGCATCGATGCTGGTTTGCGTCGCCTTCGCGCCTCATGCCCATGCAGCATCCAGTGTCCAGCTTGCGCAGGCGACACCCGCACAACCGCAGGCACCCGCTCCAGCTCCCGCCGATCAGTCCGCGCAGCCGAGCGCCGATCCGGCGCAGCCTGCCGACCCGCAAACCGCCGAGACCGAGGAACCAGTCGGCAATGTCGCCACCCTGAAAGGCACCGCAACCGTCACGCGCAACGGGACGGTGACGCCGCTGAAGCTTCAGGATGACATCTACAAGGGCGACGAGTTGCAAACCGGGAAGAACGCGACGCTCGGCGTGACATTCACCGACGACACCACACTCAATCTCTCCGCGAGTTCACGCGTGGTAGTGGACAATTTCATCTATCAGGACGGGGCTAAGGACAACGCCGCGCTGATCAACGTCACGCGCGGCACCATGGCCTTCGTCGCCGCCGCCGTGGCCAAGACCGGCGACATGAAGATCGAGACGCCGACAGCGACGCTCGGCATTCGCGGCACCACCGGCGTTGTCGAGGTGCCGGAAGGTGCCGCGGCCAATGCCAAAAACAATGTCGGGGTCAAACTTTATCCCGACGCCGACGGCAAGGTGGGACGCATCGAGGTCAAAGCTCGCGACGGCGCTCCGCTCGGTATGCTGACGCAGGGCGCGAGCGGCTTCACCGTGCGCGGCGTCATGGTGCAGGGGTTCGGCATGCGGATGTCGGCGATGCCGATGATGATGTCCGCGCAGATGATCGCGCGCGACCGCGGCTTCGTGCAGCGCGTGCACACGATGCAAGGCATCGGACGGAACATCGTCATGCAGCAGCGCAATTTCCGTTTGCAAAATCCGCGTCAGCCCGGCTTCGGACGACCCGGACTCAACCAGCCGGGTCAGCGAGGCGGCTTCAACCAGCCCGGACAGCGTGGCGGATTCAATCAGCCGGGCAATCAACCAGGTCAGCGCGGGCAACCGGGGCTGAACAACAGGCCGGGTCAGCCCAATCAACCGGGTCTGCGTAACCAGCCCGGTCAACTCAATCGTCCCGGCTTGAATCAACCAGGTCAGCCAAATCGTCCGGGTATGAATCAGCCGGGCCTGCACAATCCGCCGGGACAGCGCGGCAACTTGCAGCCGGGAACGGGGCGGCCGGGTCTGCCCAATCAACCCGGACTACAAAGGCCGCCCGGCGCGCCGGGCCAGTTCGGACAACGGCCCGCACTGAACCAGCCGGGCATGCAACCGGGCATTCGGCAAGGAATTCCCGGCCAGCCCGGCTTGCCGCGGCAGACCGGAATGCCTGCTCCGTCCGGCATGCCAGGCGGATTCCAGCGGCCATCCGGCATGCCCGCGATTCAGGGCGGTGCCGGCGGCATTATCAACCGGCTCGGCGTTCCGAATATCCCCGGCGTCGGACGTGTTGGCGTTCCGCAAGCACCGGCGCAACGCATGCCGGCGGGTCTGCCGCGCGCGGGGCAGCCCGCGTTGCCGACGGCGCAGAAAAAGCTCCCGCAACTGCCGAAACAAAAGGATCTGCCGAAAGACATCCGGTAGTCCGGAGCCGCGCGGGCTGGCGCGCTTATGATGACGGCTGTAGCATCGCCGTCATGATGCGTGCGGAGTCGTTATGCGCTTGAAGGTGATCCTGCTGGGATTCGCGGCCCTCGTCGCGTCGTTCGCGGTCAGTCTCTTTGCGATGAACACCTTCTGGCCGGTCACGGTCGAGAAGCCCGTCCTGGCAAAATTGCCGCCGCTGCCGCCGGTGTCGCGCAATTCAGAAATTCTCACGCCGATCGCGGTCTCGATCTCAGCGTTGCGCGATGCGTTCGACCGCGCCGCGCCGCGCAACATCGGCGGCAAGGCGGAAAATCCCGTCGCGCAAATTCTCCAGAATGCCGACATTACCTGGACGGTGGCGCGCGGGCCGATCGCGGCGACCGGCGTGCAGAATGCGCTGTCGCTGTCGACCCCGCTCGACGGCAAGCTCACGGTGCTGGGCTCACTGTCGGCGGCAAGCGGAACGGCGCTGGGCAACGTGCTTGGCAATGTCCTCGGCAACAACGCCGTCAAGCAGCTCGGCAGCGTCTCGATCAAATCGCTTAATGCGAGCGCCGCGATCCACGGCAATGTCGCGATCACGTCGCGGCCCGAGATCTTACCCGAGTGGCGCATCGATCCGAAACTGACCGCGCAGGTCAATATCGGCGAAAGCAGCTTGACGGTTGCCGGTGCCAAGGTCGCAGTGCCGGCGCAGGTCAAACCGGTGATCGACAAGACCGTTGGCGAACAGATGGCGGTGCTGCAACAGCGGCTGCGCAACGACCGCTCGCTGGAACAGAACGCGCGGCGCGAATGGGCGAAACTCTGCCGCTCGCTGCCGCTGCCGCCCGCCGCCGTCGGCATGCCGGTGCTGTGGCTGGAAATGCGGCCGGTGCGCGCCGTGGCGGCGCAGCCGCGCATCGACGCCAACAACGTGAACCTCATGCTCGGTCTGCAAGCCGAAACCCGGGTGCTATCCACCGAAACCAAACCGGAGTGTCCGTTTCCCGCGACGCTTGAGATCGTGCCGCCGCCCGACAAGGGGCGCATCAAGATCGGCGTGCCGATCGATCTGCCCTTCACCGAGGTGAACAAAATCGTCGAGGCGCAACTGAAAGGCCGCACCTTCCCCGAGGACGGCAGCGGCTCGGTCGACGTCACGGTGAAAAGCGCGAATGTCGCAGCAGCCGGACAACGCCTGCTGATCTCGCTGCTCGTCAATGCGAAGGAAAAGAAAAGCTGGTTCGGCTTTGGCGGTGAAGCGACGATTCATATCTGGGGCCGCCCGGTGCTGGATCAGGCGCAGCAGATTTTGCGGCTGAGCGATCTCGAACTTGCGGTTGAATCCAATTCCGCCTTCGGCCTGCTCGGGGCCGCCGCGCGTCCCGCGATCCCTTACCTGCAACGCGCGCTGGAGCAGCGCGCCACAATCGATCTGAAGGCCTTTGCCGCCAACGCGCAGCAGAAGATATCGTCTCTCGTCTCGGAGTTTCGTCAGAACGATGCCGGCGTCCGCATGGAAGCATCGGTGACCAGCATCCGCCTCGGCAGCATCGCGTTCGACTCCAATACGCTGCGCGTGATCGCCGATGCAGAAGGCACAATGAGCGTTGCAGTGACCTCGGTCCCGAATTTGTAGTTAATTCGATCCATTCGGGTTCCGCATGCTCTCCATGCAGCACGCGCGGAACCGTGCCGATGACACGATCTCTCCACATTTGTTCCTCAAGGGAACTCTTCACGCCCGCTGCCGTTGAGCCGGGCCAGCCATCACGCCGGCATTGCGTCCCGCGTTGAACCCTTCCCATTCACTTCGCTGAGGACAAACATCATGAAACGTATCTTGCTCGCCGCAACCGCGGCGATGATGCTGATTCATCCCGCCAGCGCGCAGCGCGCCACCTACGAACAGATGGTCGCGAGTCACGCGGCCGCGAACGGCGTTCCCGCCGATCTTGTGCATCGCGTGATCGTGCGCGAGAGCCGTTACAATCCCCGCGCCGTCAGCAAGGGAAACTACGGCATGATGCAGATCAAGCTCGCGACCGCGCGCGGCCTCGGCTACACCGGTACCGCGCAGGGCCTGCTCGATCCGGACACCAACCTTACCTACGCCGTGAAGTATCTCGCCGGCGCCTATCGCGCGGCGAACGGCAATCCTGATCGCGCCGTCTCCTACTACGCCGGCGGCTATTACTACGCCGCCAAGCGTCAGGGCTTGCTGCCGCGTCAGCAGGCGAGCGCCGAGCCGATGGGCATTTCGCTGTTCGACGCCAACGCGCAGGAACTTCCGCGCCGGCATCGCCGGCATCGGCATTAAGAATGCTGATCTCGAAAGACAAAGCCGGCTTTAGTTTGAAGCCGGCTTTATTCTTGGCTCGACGCTGTGCCGCGCCGCGCTGTCGCGGACATGAACGACGGCGACGTCGTCGGCATAGATGCGCTGCCAGCCCTCGATACGGTCGAGCAGACCGACCGCCGGCGTTGAAGGCGTCAATAGTGTCGCATCAATCTTATATGTCTCTAAAAGTCCGAGAAAAGAGTCCACGTTCTTGAGCGCGAACGCATTGAGCGCCGTCACGACGAAGTCCTCGCCGTACAGTTCGGCGCGCCCGTCGAAAAACACCGGAATATTTTGCGTGATGAGATAACCGCCGAAGCCGGCATTGTGCAAAATCCGCGCGGCCTTGCGCTCCTTCAGGACATCGACCGCCGCAACTGGCGTCTGACCGGCCACCAGTGTGAAGGTGTGATAGGCGGTAAAGGCCCAGGTCGCCGTCGCGACAATGAGAACAACAGCACCGATGCCCGCGAGGCTGCGCGATGTCTGCGCGCCATCACTGCGGCCGAACCGGATCGATAGCGGCTTTGCCACCACCAGCGGCGTCAGCAGCGCGAATACCTCGATGTTGCGGGTGTGCGACAGAGCCATATGCAGAAGGCCAAGCACCAGCAGAATGCGCGGCGGCGACAGCACCACGCCGCGCCACAGCGCCGCGCCGAATGCGGCGAGCAGACAGATCTCGAACGGGCCGAGGCTGCTGAAATCCGCTGGCCGCCATTCGGCGATCAGCGCCAGCGCGCCACCGAGATCGAGAATCTGGCGCGCGGCCAGCAGCGAATTCCAGCCATAGGGCGTGATCCAGCTTGCAATCAGTGCGCAGAGCGCGAAAGCCGCCCAGCGCAACGCCAACGAGCCTCGCTGCGATGCGCCCGCATTCCACACCGCGTCGAATGCGAACGGCGCGATCAGCGCCAGTCCCAGCACGAAGCCGCCGTGAAGATTGGCCCACAGCGCAATCAGCGGCAGCAGCCAGAATGATGGCGCGCGGCGCTCGTCGCTGGCATTCACCAGGCCGATCACCCATGCCACCATCACCGGCATCGCCAGCACGTGAGGGCGCGCGAGGAAATGATGCGCGGACAGCACCGTCGCCGCCATCGCCACGATCACCGCATGGGTCGCCGTGAAGCGGCGGCATAGCGCATAAACCAGCAGCGCGAACGCCGAAGCTGTTCCCAACGCGGCGAGGATCACCGGACCGGCCCAGCCGATCGCCGCATAGGACGCGGCATACAGCACCTGCGCCAGCCATGACGACGAGATCCACGGCGCGCCCGGCTTGGTGAATGAATAGACATCGACGGTGGGCACCGCGCGATGATCGATGATCCATTGCCCGATCGCCGTCTGCCAGTAGGTGTCGGCATCCTGCAATGAACGGTTGCCCCCGATCACGAACAGCAGGAAAAGGCCGGCGCCGAACCAGAGCCATGCCGGCACTTGGCCGAAGGCTTTCTCGAGCGCGCTGCGCTTGTGTCGGATGCCGTTAACGTCGGCGATGCTCATCTGCGGTCCTGATCGGAAAAGGTTCCGCGACCTAACCACCGGCGGCATAATTCCGGGTAAACCGCGCGGCACTCCTCTGCCCGGATTCGGCCCGAATCCACCGGAACGGCGCGAATCCCGCCGCGACAAGGTCAACGAACCCTTACTCCCGCCGGGCCGGTCTGCCGCTTCCTCGCAATGCGAAATGCAAAAAACGCCCTTCCACGATGCGGAAAAGCCGTGCCGCCTCGAGCGGCCGACCATTGACACCTCGCGCATCGGGCTTATCGTACCGGCTGTTCCGAGGGGTGCTCCGCATGGAGCTGAGATACCGCAATCGCGCGGTGACCCTTTGAACCTGATCCGGGTCATGCCGGCGAAGGGACAGGGATGCCAAAAGAAACGTCACCAAAATCTCCGCGAGGAGAGCCTTCCATCAATATTATCGGCGCGGGCATTGCCGGCACATGGCAGGCGCTGCTGTTCGCGCGCGCGGGCTATGACGTCACGCTGCACGAGCGTGGCGACGCGGCGATGACGCAGGCCACCAGTCACTTCGCCGGCGGCATGCTGGCGCCGTGGTGCGAGGGCGAAAGCGCCGAGCCGATCATCATGCGCCTTGGCATCCGTTCGCTCGATCTCTGGCGCGAGCAATTGCCGGACACACCGTTCAACGGTTCGCTGGTGGTGTCGCATCCGCGCGACCGCTCCGACTTCGAGCGCTTCGCCCGGCTCACGACGGAGCACACCCGGCTCGATGCTTCCGGCGTCGCCGACCTTGAGCCGTCGCTCGACGGCCGGTTTCGTGAGGCGCTGTTTTTCCCGGGGGAAGGCCATGTCGAGCCGCGCAATGTGTTGCCGAAGCTGCATGAGAAACTGACTGCCGCCGGCGGCACGATTCGTTTCGAGGCAGAGTGCAATCCGGATGAGCTCGACGGTATCGTGATCGATTGCCGGGGCTTGAGCGCGCGCGACAGGCATCCCGACCTGCGCGGCGTCAAGGGTGAGATGATCGTGATCGAAACGCCCGACGTGCAGCTGGCGCGTCCGGTCCGCTTCATCCATCCGCGCTGGACTCTTTATGTGATCCCGCGCGACGACAACCGTTTCATGCTCGGCGCCACCTCGATCGAGAGCGAGGACACCGGCGTCAGCGTGCGCTCCGCGCTCGAACTGCTCAGCGCCGCCTACGCGGTGCATCCGGCGTTCGGCGAAGCGCGCATTCTCGAATTTGGCGCAGGACTGCGCCCGGCCTTCCCCGACAACCTGCCGCGCGTCGTCATCGACCGAAATCGGAAGCGGATCTCCGTCAACGGGCTGTATCGCCACGGCTTCCTGCTGGCGCCCGCGCTGGCGGAGATGACACTGGCCTATGTCCAGCGCGGCGCCATCGACAACGAGGTGATGCAGTGTTCCTGATCGTCAACGGCGAACGCCGCGAGACAAAGGCCACGCACGTCGATGCGCTGCTGGCCGAGCTTGAATATGACGGCACTCACCTTGCGGTCGCGGTGAACTACGACGTGGTGCCCCGCGCGCGCTGGGCAGAGACGCCGCTCAACGACAACGACGCGGTTGAAATCCTCACGCCCCGGCAGGGAGGATAATCATGACAACGAAGACCGTCTCGTTCTACGGCAAGGACTTCTCCTCGCGCCTGCTGATCGGCAGCGCGCTGTATCCGTCGCCGAAGATCATGCAGGACGCGATCCGCGCCGCGGGCAGCCAGATCGTCACCGTGTCCGTGCGCCGCGAAACCGCGGGCGGCAAGACCGGCGATCAATTCTGGTCGCTGATCCGCGAGCTCGATGTGACAGTTTTGCCCAACACCGCCGGCTGCAAAAGTGTGCGCGAAGCCGTGACCACCGCGAAGCTGGCGCGTGAACTGTTCAACACACCGTGGATCAAGCTGGAAGTCATCGCCGACGACGAGACGCTGCAGCCCGACGTGGTCGGCCTTGTCGAAGCGGCATCCATTCTCGTCAAAGATGGCTTCGAGGTGTTTCCCTATTGCACCGAAGACCTGTCCGTCGCGCTGCGCCTTGTGGATGCCGGCTGCAAGGTGGTGATGCCGTGGGCCTCTCCCATCGGCAGCGCGCGCGGCATTACCAACCGCGATGCGCTGAAGCTGTTGCGCACTCGCCTGCCCGACATCACGCTGGTGGTCGATGCCGGCATCGGTGCGCCGTCGCACGCTGCCGAAGCACTCGAACTCGGCTTCGATGCCGTGCTGCTCAACACCGCCGTCGCGAAGGCTGACGATCCGGTGACAATGGCCCGCGCCTTCCGGCTCGCCGTCGAAGCCGGCCGCGCCGGGTATGAAGCGGGCCTGATGGGCGCGCGCGATTTCGCCTCTCCTTCAACCCCTGTCGTTGGGACACCGTTCTGGCATGCCGTATCCTGATCGCTTCTATCCCGTGGTCGACAGCGTTGCGTGGGTTGCGCGGCTGACGAAGCTCGGCGCCGGCACCGTGCAACTGCGCGCGAAGAATCTCGACGACGCCGCGGCTCTCGCCATCGTGCGCGAGGCGCTGGCGGTGACCAAGGGCACGCCGACCAAGCTCGTGGTCAACGATTACTGGCGCGCGGCCATCGACGCCGGCGCGCAGCATCTGCATCTCGGCCAGGAAGATCTCGGCACCGCCGATGTTCATGCCATCCGCCGCGCGGGACTGACGCTGGGTTTGTCCACCCACGACGAGGACGAACTCGACAACGCGCTGGCCTACAAGCCCGACTACATCGCGCTCGGCCCGATCTACGAGACCACGCTGAAGAAAATGCGGTTCGCGCCGCAGGGCATCGAGCGCATCACCGCATGGAAGCTGCTGATCGGCGACATTCCGCTGGTCGCCATCGGCGGCATCAAGCTCGAACAGGCCGAAATGATTTTTAACGCTGGCGCGAACTCCATCGCCGTCGTCAGTGACGTCACTATGAACGCCGACCCGGACGCCCGTGTGCGTGCCTGGCTCAGCGATTATTCACAAGCCGCTTAACAAGATCGATCCGACTTCAAAGGAGGACGCCATGAACATCCGCTCCAATCCGGACACTACGCTCCCGGCCGTCACCACCGGCGGCCTGCCGTCGTCGCGCAAGATTTACGTCACGCCCGACGAGGCGGCGGATGTTCGCGTGCCTCTGCGCGAGATCGTCCTCAGCGAAGGCGCGAACGAACCGAACCTTCCGGTCTACGACACCTCCGGCCCCTACACCGATCCAAACGTCATCATCGACGTCAATGCCGGGCTCTCCCGCGCGCGCATCGAATGGGTCAAGGAGCGCGGCGGCGTCGAGGAATACGAAGGCCGCGAGATCAAGGCTGAAGACAACGGCAATGTCGGCGCCAAGCACGCCGCCGCCGCCTTCAAGGCGCACCACAAGCCGTTCCGCGGCGTCGGCGACGCGCCGATCACGCAGCTCGAATTCGCGCGCAAGGGCATCATCACCAAGGAGATGATCTACGTTGCGACCCGCGAAAACATCGGGCGCAAGCAGCAACTTGAGCGCGCGGAAGCAGCGCTGAAGGACGGCGAGAGCTTCGGCGCGGAGATTCCCGCCTTCATCACGCCGGAGTTCGTGCGCAGCGAGATCGCACGCGGTCGCGCGATCATCCCCTGCAACATCAACCACGCCGAACTGGAGCCGATGATCATCGGCCGCAACTTCCTGACCAAGATCAACGCCAATATCGGCAACTCGGCGGTGACGTCGTCGGTCGAGGAGGAAGTCGACAAGATGGTGTGGGCGATCCGCTGGGGCGCGGACACCGTGATGGACCTCTCGACCGGCCGCAACATCCACACCACCCGCGAATGGATCCTGCGCAATGCGCCGATCCCGATCGGCACCGTGCCGATTTATCAGGCGCTGGAAAAGTGCGACGGCGATCCGGTCAAGCTGACCTGGGAGCTTTATAAAGACACGCTGATCGAACAATGCGAACAGGGCGTGGACTATTTCACCATCCATGCCGGCGTGCGGCTGCCCTACATCCACCTCACCGCCAACCGCGTCACCGGCATCGTTTCGCGCGGCGGCTCGATCATGGCGAAGTGGTGCCTCGCGCATCACAAGGAGAGCTTCCTCTACACCCACTTCGACGAAATCTGCGACCTGATGCGCAAGTACGACGTGTCCTTCTCATTGGGCGACGGCCTGCGTCCCGGCTCGATCGCCGACGCCAACGACCGCGCGCAGTTCGCCGAACTGGAAACACTTGGCGAACTCACCAAGATCGCGTGGGCGAAGGGCTGTCAGGTGATGATCGAAGGCCCCGGCCATGTGCCGATGCACAAGATCAAGATCAACATGGACAAGCAGCTCAAGGAATGCGGCGAAGCGCCGTTCTATACGCTTGGACCGCTGACCACCGACATCGCGCCAGGCTACGATCACATCACCTCCGGCATCGGCGCCGCCATGATCGGCTGGTTCGGCTGCGCGATGCTCTGCTACGTGACGCCGAAGGAGCATCTTGGCCTGCCGAACCGCGACGACGTCAAGGTTGGCGTCATCACCTACAAGATCGCCGCGCATGCGTCGGATCTCGCCAAGGGGCATCCTGCGGCACAGTTGCGCGACGATGCACTGTCACGCGCGCGCTTCGACTTCCGCTGGGAGGACCAGTTCAACCTCGGTCTCGATCCCGACACCGCACGTCTCTATCACGACGAGACGCTGCCGAAGGAAGCGCACAAGGTCGCGCACTTCTGCTCGATGTGCGGACCGAAGTTCTGCTCGATGAAGATCACGCAGGACGTGCGCGACTATGCCGCCACGCTCGGCGACAACGAGAAGGCCGCGCTCAATCTCGGTGGCCCCTCAAGCGTCGGCATGACCATGACCGGCGTGATCGAAGATGGCATGGCGCAAATGAGCGAGAAGTTCGTCAAGATGGGCGGACAGGTCTACGTCGAGGCAGAAGCTGTCAAGGAGAGCAACAAGGCGTTTTGAGGCGCGCGGGCCTGATCCTTAGGGGTCAGGCCCTATTCATCATTCTTCTTTTCATTTTTTTTAACGACTGATTGCACAAATGACGAATAGAGCTTTGAGAAAAAGACTTATCGCGATGGGATCTGCTGTTGTCGCAATTCTCGTAGTTTCGTTCCTCGAATATCTCTACACTCCCACCTCAAATCGCACGTATATAAGCAGCAACGCAACATTGTTCGCCTTGTTGTTCGCCGCCTATCTAGCCTACCTTTTTCAGCAACGCGGGAAGTTCGTTGATGACTTAAGGAAATGGTGGAATGAGATTGTTCAAGCAAAATCAGATTTCTTCCTATACTGCGATAAAACCGAACCAACAGAAGACGAGTACCTAAAAGCCTTTTATCGCTTGTCGACAGCGATGGACACGCTGCGCCTTATCTATTGCAACGTGGATCGAACCCCCAACAATCCCAAGGGTTACTATCCGTTCGAACAGGTTCGCGACATTATTGATGTCGCACGGTCAGTTAAATGGAAACGCGAAGTTTCCAAGGCTGACCGAATGAAAGCAAAAATGGCCATTAATCTGATATTTCAATCGCTCCGCCACGCTATTCAAGCAGAAGCTAGCGCTTCCGCACCAGACGAACCCACTTTGTATGAGAGCAAGTACCGTCAGAAATACTTGAGCGAAATCATACGCGGTATTGGCATAGACGTAATGAAGGTTAGAGCTGATAATAAAAAAGAGGACTACGTTTCCAGTCGGGAAAGCACCTAAGCCAAAGCAGTCCGGATGGAGAAGCGCGATCCATGATCAACTTGACCCGTTGTCACGCATTTCGTTTCATGCGGGTTACTTGCTGTCCTCCAGTCCCAGACCAGCACGATCATGCGAATCTCCAACAAAGCTGAGTTCGACGCTCTACTAGAGCAAATTGACCAAGCTCTAAAGAAAGACGGCGTGCCCATACATGCAAGACAGATTCAGGGCTTTATGCAGGTCTGCCAGAAACTCCAACTGAGTCTGCCCATGGTTGGAGAGCCAATCCACGGCATCTACCAAGGTTCAAGTTTGGCGGGCCATATACGCGACTGGTTCGTCACTCGCTACGGCGACCGTTTAAAGTTTGATTTTTCGCCCGGCTGCTTTCCAATCGCAATTCATGAAGATTTGTATTTAGCGCGCCTGCCTTTTGTACTTGGCTCCGCAAAGTTTTTTATCAGCCGCGCACCTCGCCCCTCTGATCAACAACTCAACCGAATCAGCAGAGATCCTGTCCCTTTTAACTTTTTGGATTTGGTTGTGGATTTGACTGACGGAGCTAGACAGAGTCTGACCGATGAAGAATTACGTTCGCTGTCGCAGCTCTTCCTAATAGCGCTTCAACAATCGTCAGATTGGCAAATAGCAAGTCGCGAATTCCAGGACGCAATTAGCGACGATCTGGAACTCAGCGCAACCCTAGCTGTCGATGGAAAATTTGGTCTTTCGCGTTGGCATTCACTGCAAGCGGCAGAAAAAGCCATAAAAGCATTCATTAAACAGCGAGGGGGATTAGCGCCCCATATTCACAACTTGAGAAACCTGCACGATCAGGCAATGCAAATGGGCATGCCCTCTCTTATTGTAAACGACTTGACCAATGCTCAGTGCGCGGCGGATGTAAGGTACGAAAAGAAAAATTCCACACAATCCCAAACCCTCGCAGCAAACGAAGCGGCTCGGCGAATTTGCACCGCCATAGCACAACAAATTTCCAGCCTCGCAAGTCGACCGGCGAGTTAGTAAGCGAGCTATTCAAGCTCTCCTTTGCGCGCGCGCTACCGCATCTTCGATTTCAGCGTGATCACCGGCCCGTCCACCGCGAACGTGCCGTAGCCGCGATGGTGGATTGTCTTCGGGTTTTTCTGCGCCGGATCGGTCCAGGCCGCGAGCACTTCGAGAATGAAGAGATTGTAGGCGCCGACGAGGCGCGTATCGACGACTTTGCATTCGAGATTGGCGAAGCATTCGGCAATCAGCGGCGGCGCGACGCGGCTGGCCGGAAGCGGCGTCAGGCCGAACGCCTTGAACTTGTCGGTGTCGCGGCCCGAGGTGTTGCCGACCTTCACCACTTTCGCAGCCAGCTTGCGCGCCGGAATGGCGATGACGCATTGCTTCGTCGCGCGCAGCGCTGCGAAGGAATAGTCGTTGCCGGAGACGACGCAGGCCGCCAGCGGCGGATCGAACTCCACCATCATGTGCCATGACATCGTCATCACGTTGGCGCGGCCCTTGTGGGCCGTGGTGAGCATCACCACCGGCCCCGGTTCGAGCAACTGGTAGACCTCCGACAGCGGCAGCGATTTCAGTTTCGGAACGCGCGATTGCTTGGCAGATTTCATGGCGTCCTCATGATGTAAATTCTAGAACGCGGCCTGCTTGCATTCCTTGCGCTATCGCAAGCCTACCCCCGCGCCGGCATTCTTCGCATTCTGCAAGCCGCAATCTGCCGAGCAAGACGGCGCTACTGAGACCAAGCGGCAAACGACAAGCAAAAAGCCCCGGCGTCGGCCGGGGCTTTTCATTCTGGCGAAAGATCAGTCGGCGGACGCCTATTTCAGAGTAATCGCCAGCCCGCTCAAATCCGCGTTCGCCATCAAGCCGGTCTGTTGGCCGGAGAGTTCGAGCACCGCGCCCTTCTGGTTGGTCAGCACGATCGCGCGTGCGCCGCGGCCGACGGCGATGCCCGCGCCCGCCGCGCCATAGACCCCGGCGACGTCCGACGGCCGATTGATGTTGCTGACGCGGCCGCGGAGCACGGTCTTCGATCCGCCGAACACCAGACCGTAGTCGATGCCGCCGGTGGACAGGGCATAGCTGCGGCCGCGGAAGTTCAGGGTGCCACTGCCGCCCGAACCGCCGATGAACCATCCGGCCTTGTAGATGACGAGCGATACGGTGCCGCTGTCGGCGCGCGCGGCGGACGACAGGCCGGCGCCGGCGAAGGCGATGAGCGCGACCAGCATGGCGCGAATGGCAGATGATAACTGCATGTGATTCCCCCAGGATGTTGTTGCAGACGGTGCGAACAGGCGTTGTAAAGCGGACTGATTCTCGGTCGCGCGGAGTGTAGCCGATGAGGCGGATTCGCCTAGTGCAATCCCCGGGCAAGCCTGCGGCTCACCCCTTCGGGCATTCCCGGTAGCCGAAGCTGTCGATCATCTGCGCGCCGGAAATGGTGCTGAAATCCAGCCGCGTCAGATAGCCCTTGTCGATCACGTATTGCCGCAGCTTCGGATTATAGGCGTTCAGCATGCGCTGGGTGGAGCCCGCGTTGATGACGTTCCAGTTGGCGCCGCGGCCGTGGCCGGCGTGAAACAGCAGGCGCGCACTGCGCTCGACGCAGACATTGCGCACGCCGAGAAACAGCGTGCAGTTCGACTGGCAGCTTCCGCGGATGCGAAACAGCTCGCCGCTGGCGTTGGCCTGATCGATGGCCGGCTGAAAATTTTCGATCCATCCACCCTTGCTGAAGCGGTCCGACGTGTCGGCATGGGCGAAGGATGAACAGGCAAGCAGCAGCAGCGTGACGGCATACTTCATCGAGGCTCCCTGGAATGCTTCCCGGCAACCGGACCGGCGCAAGGCTAATGTTTCGCCGGAGTTCAGCCGAGGTCATTGCGCGAGTCGACACGCCCGCATATCTTTGTTCAAGACATTGAGCGCCCGCCGTTTCAGGCCGGTGCTCAACTGCCAGACAGTCAAACACAGATTCACGAAGTGGATGATGACAATGTTGGCGGAAATCTTTTTGCTGAAACTGGAAGCCATGATGCGGGTAGTCGCGATCGACCTGCGGGCCGCGTCGAGCGATCCGCGTTTCGTCCCGTTCGTTTTGCCGCATGGCTGAGCTCGGCTGAACCGCGTCCTGTTGCGCTGTTTTTGCCCGTCCATTCCGGCACCGCGGACCCGCGGTTCCATTCGGGTTCCAATTCACAAGTTCCATGAATGGGTTATCCTGAAATTAAGGATTGATTAACCTTATCGGCCCACCCTCGTCCTGGGGCTGAGATCGATGACTTTGAACTGCCTGCATCCTTTCCGGGTGCGGGTATGGCCGGGAGGTCTCGATGACCCAACTGACATCAGTTCACGCCACCGCATCGCAGCCGCTCGACGGCCCTTCCATCGCTCCACGGCGCGTGGTCCGTCTTCTGATCGGCGCCACCGTCGAGGAAATTGAACGTGAACTTGTGCTGCAAACGCTGGCGCGCTGCGACGGGAATCGCACCCACGCCGCCCGTGTGCTCGGTGTTTCTGTGCGCACCTTGCGCAACAAGATCCGGCAATATTCGGCGGACGGCGCCGAGGTAGCCGCGCATCACTAGCAGATGAAATCCCCGCCGCGCGGTTTACCGTTTGATGGACCATCGAGATCGGGTTACGGTTCCCGTCAGGGGAACCGGGTATGACTCAACTTTTCCGAAAAATGTTTTTTGCATGCGCAGGCATGACGCTGATCGCCGCATCGTCCGCGCACGCCGCCGGCACGCCGGAGCAGCGCCGGGCCTGCCGCAAAGACGCGATGAAGCTGTGCCGGGAGTTTGTTCCCGACGTTCCGAAAATCACGGCCTGCATGGAAGCGCACAAGGCGCAGCTCACTCCGCTGTGCCGCCAACAGTTCAAGTAGCGCAGCGTCACGCTGCGAGGCCCCGCATGCATATTCCCACCACGCTCGAACAGGCTCGCAGCACCCTCGCCATCATGCTGGGCGTCGCCGCCGCCGAAGGTTCGCCGAGCGACGCGGACAAGGAGTGCATCGCCGCGGCGACGCATTACGTTTTCCGTCTTGAGGAGCAGTTCGGCCTCGCGGGACTGACGCCGCTCAGCCCCTATCGCCTGAGCACCCTCGCCGCCGATCCCGATGTCGCGCGGCAGGCGGCGAGTTTCGCCGCCGTCATGGCCTTCGTCGGCGGTACGCTCAACTCCGCCAAGCTGAGCGCGGTGGTGAAGCTCGCCGACGCTCTCAATGTCAAAGACGACTTCGTTCATGACCTCGCCCGGCTGGCGCTGGGCGACCTGCACGAGGCAAAAGCCAACATGATCCGGGCCAATCTGGAGAGCATCACCGGCAGGGCGTGGGCCACCGACGACATGGGACCGTGGCTGCAACCTTACGACGCCGAGCCGGATCCCGCGCTGACGACACGGTTTCAGGCGCTGGAGCGGCTGCCGGACAATACGTTCGGTTACGCCTTCGCCGAATTCTACCGGCACAACAGTTACGTCTATCCCGGCGAACCCGGTGCGCTCAATTTCGAGTTCGCCGTGCCACATGATTCCGTCCACGTGCTGGCCGGCTACGACACCTCGCCGCGCGGTGAACTGCTGACCTCTACGCTCACGGCGACCATGCATCGCAGCCACGCCATGTCCGGCCATGTGCTGCCGGTGATCCTGAGCTGGCACCTCGGCATTCCGCTCAACGATGTCGCGGGCGCGGCGCACGGAGCGTTCGATCCGGACGAGTTCTTCTACGCCTGGGCGCGGGGCGAAGACACCGTGGCCGACGTGTTTGCGCCCGACTGGAATTTCTGGTGGTCGGCGATCCAGCCGATCGAGGCGGTGCGCAACATGGTCGGCCTCTCTGTTCCCCCATGAACCAGCTCACCCGCTCCAACATCGTCGCAGCGCTGCTGGCCTTCAACGGCGGCTTCGTCGATACAACGGGCTTTCTCGGACTCAATGGACTCTTCACCGCGCATGTCACCGGCAACTTCGTCACACTGGGTCACGCGCTGGTCAGCGGCAGCCACGGCATCCTCGGCAAGATTCTGGCGCTGCCGGAATTCATTGCGGTGATTGCGCTGGCGCGGCTGGCCGGCATCGCACTGCGAGCCCGCAAGCTGCCCGACCGGCCGATCCTGCTGACGATCAAGGTTCTGTTTCTTGCGGCCTTCTTCGGGCTCGCGGTCGGCTTCGGCCCGTTTCCGGATGCAAGTACGCCCGCGGCGCTGCTGACGGGCTTTGCCGGCATCGCCGCGATGGCGATGCAGAACGCGGTGCAGCGCGTCCACATGTCCAGCATGCCGCCGTCCACCATGATGACCGGCTCCACCGTGCAAGCGACCATCGATGCGGTCGATCTCATGACCGGCACCACGCCGGAGCTGACCGCGCCGGTGCGCTTCCGCTTCAGCCGCCTCGCCCTCACTATCTCGTCCTTCGCCGTCGGCTGCGCTGTGTCCGCCGTACTATATATGCATGTCGGATTCTGGTGCCTGGCGCTCGCGGTCGTCGTCGGCGCTCTGGCGTCGGTGATCCCAACCGGCGACAAGGCGCCTGCATAAGACGCTTGCGCGCCACCCGCCCCGGTTGCAGAATAATTGCGGGCTGGGGATTGTCTCGTGTGTCGTGTTGCGTTCGTCGTAATGGCCATGGTGCTGGGCGCGTGCGCCGCGCGCGACCCTTACGTGTCCAGCGGCGGCACGCGGCAATCGGGCAATTGGCAGATCGAGCAGCAGGCCGATCGCATTACCGGCGTTCCGACGCCATACGCGATGGTGGTCGCCCCCGAAAGTTCAAACTCCTACGCGGAGAAGGCCGCTCCCGCCGGCCTGCATCTCACCTGCTTCGACGGCAAGCCGCTGGTTCGCTTCGCATTCGACTTCAAGGTCGGCTCCGAGACGAATTCGGCTCTCGGCTATCGCTTCGATGACAAGCCGGGCCACGACAACGTCAACGTGCGCTTTCTTCAGTTGTACAAAACCGTCGTGATCGAAGACCGTGCGGAGGTGATCCGCTTCGCCAGCGAACTGGCCGGATCGCGTACGCTCGTTGTGCGCATCCGCTCCATCAATGCCGGCCGCACCGTCGCGGAATTTCCTGTCGACGGTGCAGGCGCCGCCATCGAAGCGGGCTTCGCGGGCTGTTCGCTGACCGAGCCACAGCCGGCGGAGAAGAAGCGCGGCGCGAAGGCGTGATGTTGCTGCACGCGCGATGCTGCGCCGCATCGTGCCTCAACTATGCGCAGCGGAACGTGTTGCCTCGTGCGGGTTTGTCTGGACGCTTCCGCGAGTCTCCCCGAGACTCATCCGCGATTCTTGATGGCGGAGGATCGCATGAGGTGGCCCGCACGTGTTGCCCTGATCGTCCCGCTGATCCTGTTTGCCGCGACGGCCTTCGCGGTGGATCGCGGACAATATGCCGACGTTCCCGAACACATCCGCAAATGGTTCAAGGACGCCCGCAGTCCCGCCGGCGTGCCATGCTGCGACGTGTCGGATGGCTATCGCACCGAGTACGAGGTGCGCGGCGGCGCCTACTGGGTGCCGATCGACGGCGTGTGGCGCGAGGTGCCGGACAAAGCGGTGATCCGCACCGGCGGCAATCCGACCGGCGGCGCAGTGGTTTGGTACATGACGTATCAGGACAACCTGATGATCACCTGCTTCGTGCCGGCCGACGCGTCGTAAGCCGCGACGCCAGTTCGCACATCATCTCGGCGGCAGCCGCTCGAACGCGAGCATGCCGTCAGGAATGTGGTGAAACGCCTGCTTGTCGACGGTAAAGACCGCCATCTGCGGGCTGCCGAACAGATTTGGATCGTCCAGTGTCCCGACCTTCAGGATTACCGCCGGCAGCTTCGGCCGCCGCGTAACGATATGCGTGCCGCAGTCAGCGCAGAATTCCCGGGTCACCGCGCCTTCAAGATCGCTGCGGGTAAACTGCTTCGGCGTGCCCTTGCTGTAGCTGAATCCCTTCAGCGGCATCAGCAGAAACATGTTCGGCGAACCGCCGGAGATATACTGGCACTCGCGGCAATGGCACTGCGCCTTCATCATCGGCTCGCCCTCGGCCACATAGCGCAGTGCGCCGCAGTAGCATCCGCCTTCGAGCTTCATCGCGTTCTCCCCGTCATGCTTTTTATTGTCGCGGCCAGCTTCGCCGAGCGCGCCGCAAAATGAAAGACCCGGGCGGCACATCTGTGCGGCCCGGGCCGGTTCATTCGTCCACGTCAGCAACAGGCGCCATTCAGTGCCCGCCGCCCTCCGGCGGATTGTCGTCGCCGATATGGCCGACATGCTTCTGCTCGTACAGCTGCAGGCCGATACGTTCGACGAGATCGATCTGGGTTTCGAGGAAATCGATGTGATGTTCCTCGTCCTTCATGATGCTCTCGAACAGGTCGCGCGAGACGTAGTCCTTGACGCCATGGCAGTAGGTCGCCGCTTCCTGATACAGCGCCCGCGCGCCGTTCTCGGCGGCGAGATCGCATTCCAGGATCTCCTTGACGTTCTGGCCGATCCGCAACGGGTCGAGCACCTGCATGTTGGGGAAGCCGTCCAGGAACAGGATGCGGTCGGTGAAGCGATCGGCGTGGTTCATCTCCTCGATGGATTCCTTGCGCCACTGCTTGGCCATGTCCTTCAGGCCCCAGTGGTTCAGCAAACGGAAATGCAGCCAGTACTGATTGATCGCCGTCAGTTCGCTACGCAGGCCCTTGTTGAGATATTCGATGACCTTCGGGTCGCCCTTCATCTTGCACTCCATCCTGGAGCCGTCTGGAGACGGCCAAATCCAATTTAGAAACGTTCTAAATCAGATCGCATGCAAGTACAACCCTGTCCCGACGGTTTGGGCAGAAGATGCAGAATAGCGAACCAGGAAAACGTTTAGCAGGCGGCCTGAGCCAGCAGGACGACCGTCTGCTCGACCTCTACAACCTCGACGACCTGTTCAAGCTCGGTGCCCGCAGCATCCTGTTCGCCGTGGGGGCATCCGGAACAGCAGGCCTGGGCACAGGTGCCCAGCGCTTCGTCCATGATCTTCTTGATGGTCCGGGCGCACCGCCCGCATTCGGCGCTGCAACCGAGACACCCATAGACCTGCGCCGCCGTGCGCGGAAAACTCGCCGACTTCGTCACGACGTGACGAACATCGTGGTCGGTCAGGACGTTGCAGGAACAAACAATCATGGGAATGCTTGGCGGACCCGTGTGGACGTTGCTCAAGAGGTAGGGGAGCCGGGCCGCGGATGCAAAAGGAAAACAGCCAATTTGAAGCTATTCCAAACTGGCTTCGTCAGCAGTATCAACAGCTTAGAATCGATCTAAACTTGATATGAATCAGGATGGAATTAGAGACATCAGGAACAGGAGCACCACATATGGCGCATTGGACCTGACAATCTCGGCACCATCTACGCAGCGCCCACGCTCAAACCTGTGGGCACCGGACTCCCGGGTCGCGTTCCGCGCAACCGAGCCTCTCCGATGTAATCCACGAGCAGACCGGGCAAGGTACGCCCGAAACCCACAAGCAGATCGAGGCGCGTTTCAGGACGCAGCTCTGACTCCCAACAAACTTTCAACGAAGGTCCTCACATGGAAAAGCTGTTGCCGCTCGCGGAGAAAATCGCCGCATCCCTCGTCGCGCGAAAGGAAACCATTGCGGTGGCGGAATCCTCCACCGGCGGATTGATCTCGGCCGCGCTGCTCGCGGTGCCCGGCGCATCGGCGTACTATCGCGGCGGCGGCGTGATCTACACGCCGCGTGCGCGCGCGGCGCTGGTGAATATCACCAAAGAAGAGATGGAGGCGATCGGCAACCGCGGCGCGACCGAGCCGTACGCGACGCTGCTCGCGAACCGCGCGCGCGAACTTCTCAACACCACCTGGGGACTGAGCGAAACCGGCGCGAGTGGCCCGGCCGGCAATCGCTACGGCGATGCCGCCGGACATTCGTGCATGGCGGTGGCGGGACCGCGCGCAGTGACCATCACGTTGGAAACCGGCAGCAGCGACCGCATCGCGAACATGCGCGCATTTTCGCTGCGCGCGCTCGAGCTGTTTGCCGAGACAATCGACTCAAACGGCTGAATTAAATTTCGTAAAACAGCCCTCGCGCGAATTATTCAGCAAATCCGGGCTGATTCCGAACTTCTAAAATCGTTCAGCTTCATGAACACGCTTCACCTTTCGTGAGCGAGTGTTACACGCGCGAAAAAAATTCAATGATTTCCGGAACAAACCCGCAGGAGAAACCTTAACAAGAAGTGAGTATCCACTTTCGGAGATAATTAACCCAACGCATCGCATTTTCGTCACATATGGCACCTACGCCGTGCCCGTCCATCCACACGTATGAAGTGAGAAAAATGCGAAAATTGCCAATCGCGATTGCATCTGTTGTTGCCGTTTTGGCAATTGCCGCAAGTGCTCCCGTCTCCGCTCAGGATGCGATGTCGTTCAGTGCTGAAGTCGCCGCCCCGCAACCGAAGAAAGTCTCGATGTTCCAGTCGGCGATGAGCGAAGTCGCCATCATGCGCTATCGCGCCGCGCTGAAGCTGAAAGCCGAGCAGATGAAATACTGGCCGGCTGTCGCCAGTGCGTTGCGCGTTCTCGCACGCGAACCGCAGGTCAACGAAGCCGCCGTCCGCCGCTTCGCGCCCGCCGCTTCCGCGCTGTTCGCAAGCCTCGACGAAGACCAGAAGCGCACCGCCATGAGCCTCGTGCAGCGCGCCGGTCTTCAGCAGTACGCTTCGCTGTTCTAAATCGACGCAGCCCGCGAACTTTCACGCGGCATCAGAAATCAGAAACGGCGCTTCGCATATGCGGGGCGCCGTTTTCGTTTTGCTCAACGATATCTCCATCGTGGCCTGCCATTTCCGATCATGGCCGAAATCCGGCGGCGTCGTTCAGTTCCCGTTCAATGCAAAGCTGCAACTTTTACCATCGCGATCCGTTATCTCGGGTCAACGCAACGACGAAAGGTAAGGCCATGAAAAAGATCGTTCTGGCGGTTGCCACGGCCGCCACCCTTGCAGTTACCGCCATCGCCGCCCCGGCCCCGGCCGAAGCGCGCGGCGGACGTGTCGCGGCCGGTGTCGGTCTGGGCCTGCTCGGCGGCGCCATCGCGGGTGCCGCGATTGCCAACAGCGGCGGCTACTACGGTCCTGGCTATGGCTATTACGGCGGCCCGGCCTATTACGCCGGCGGCCCCTGTTACTGGCAGCGTGAGCGCTTCTGGGACGGCTACGGCTGGCGGGTGCGGCGGGTGCAGGTCTGTAACTGACCTGGCGGCGCCTGAGCCGGCCATTTTTTAGCCGCGGCAGGCTGGGAGAAATTCGCGCTCCGGATGGGCAAAAAGCCCCGTCCGGAGCGTTTTTTTAAGGTTCAGCCGACAGAATCCCCGATATAATACCGTCGGGACAAACATCAGGCAGCGGCGCGGGATGACGCCGACGCTTGGAGAACAGGTGCAATCCGGATAAGTGGTGTTCCGTTATTGGACCTTTGCAGACCAATCGCCTTGCGCCGGGCTCTGGCGTGATCTGAGGAGAGACAAACATGAAGAGAGTTCTTTCGGCGGTCCTCGCGGTCGCAACGATCGCCGGTTCGCTTGCAATCGCGGCGCCTTCCGCCAGCGCACGTGATCGTGGCGGCGCAATCGCGGCCGGCGTTGGCCTCGGCATTCTCGGCGGCGCCATCGCGGGTGCCGCAATCGCCAACAGCGCGCCGGCTCCGGCTTACGGCTACGGCCCCGGCCCGGTGTATGTCGAAGAGCCCGCCTGCCGCCTCGTGCGCGAGCGCTTCTGGGACGGCTACGGCTGGCGCGTCCGCCGCGTTCAGGTTTGCGATTGATCTGAACTGCGCTCGCGGCGTTTCGCGAGACACGAATTTGAAAACCCGGCCTCGCGGCCGGGTTTTTGGTTTTGCGGTATGCATAAGAAATCTGACGACACACATGACATATGGTCGTCCCGGCGAAGGCCGGGACCCATCAGCCCTGTCGAAGCGTTTTGCAAAGAAGTGTTCAACCCATTTGCATAACTCGATGAACCGGTGGTTATGGGTCCCGGCCTTCGCCGGGACGACGCGGAGAAAGTCCGCAGGCCCTCACCGGCCCGCGCTCATCGCACGCAACACGTCGGCGCTCGGCCAGCAATCGACCTTCAGTCCTGCCTGCTTCTGATACGCGCCGAGCGCTGCGCGCGTCTGCATTCCGGCCTTGCCGTCGAGTTTCGAACTATAGAGTCCAAGCCGCGTGAGGTGTTGCTGCATCGCCTCGACATCCGCGCTGCGCAGTTGTGTTGAGGCCGACCACGGCGTCGCGAACGGCTGGCCGTTCATCATGCGGTCGGCGAGATGGCCGACGAAGAGCACGTAGAGATCGGAGAAATTGTATTCCTTGATGACGAAGTAGTTCTTCGTGGTCAGAAATGACGGCCCGTAGATTCCCTCCGGCTGCAGCAGCGACGCGCTCTGCGCCAGTTCTGCTGCAGAGAGCCGCTGCCCGCGCACCGGCACGAACCCCTCGCGCAACCATTCAGAGATCGGCCTGGTCACTTCCGGAACGCCCTGCGTGCAATCGGCGTTGCGCGGCGCGCGCACCTCATAGGCCCAGCGCAGTCCCGCCTGCCAGCCCTTGTTCTTCAACTGCTGCGCCGCGGAGGCCAGCGCATCCGGCACCGAGGTCCAGATGTTGATGTGACCGTCGCCGTCGAAATCGACACCGTGCTTGTGCAGTTCCGACGGCAGGAATTGCGTCAGGCCCGTCGCGCCGCCCCATGACGTGCGCAGGGTCTTGCGCGTCACGTCGCCGCTCTGGATGAGTTTCAGCGCCTCGATGAATTCGCCGCGGTACTGATCCTTGCGCCGGCCGACATAGGCCTGCGTCGCCAGCACGCGCAGACCGTCATACGGCAAGGTGTGACGGCCGTAGTCGGTCTCGCGGCCCCAGATCGCCAGAATGATATTGCCCGGTACGCCGAAGCGCTGCTCGATCGCCGCCAGCGTCGCGCGCTGCTGGATCATCAGCCGCTGCCCCTCGGCGGCCAACCGCGCGATGGACGCTTCCTTCACGTAATCGGCGGGCACCTGCACGAATTCGGCCTGCGACGGCGCGCCGGTCGAGGGACGCCCGGGCAGCAGCAGATCCGGCAGCTTGTAATCCGGCTCCAGCCCGCGCGTTTCCTGATCGAACACCGCGCGGGAAACTCCGGCTTTCTGCGCCTCCGGCCACAGCGAGGCGATGAACTGCGTGAAGCTCGCATCGGCGGCGAAAGCGCGCGGCAGCGCAAACAGCAGGACAGCGCTCGTCAGGGCGATAGCCAGCACGCCGCGCACGGCAGCTGTCAAATTGATATGGGACATCATCATTGCGGGCGAAGCGAAGCAATCCAGTCCCGATTTGGCAAGGGTGAATTCCTTCGCTGCGAAGGTGCCGCGCAATGAAGGGGTTCACCTAGTGCGCGCCGTGGCCATTCTTGCTGACCGCGATGCGCGCGGTATCGGCATCGTTGGACAACTTGTCGACCCAGGCAATCCCGATCGCCGACAGGATGAACATGCCGTGGATGATGGTCTGCCACATCACGCCGCTCTCGGTGTAGTTGGTGGTGCGGCCCGCTCCGCCGAGATTACCGGCCTCGATGAAGGTGCGCAGCAGGTGGATCGATGAGATGCCGATGATCGCCATCGCCAGCTTGATCTTCAGCACGCTGGCGTTGACATGGCTAAGCCATTCCGGCTCGTCCGGATGGCCCTGCAAATTCAACCGCGATACGAAAGTCTCGTAGCCGCCGACGATCACCATCACGAGCAGGTTTGAAATCATCACCACGTCGATCAGTCCGAGCACCACCAGCATGATCTGCTGTTCGGAGAAATCGAACGAGTGCGAGATCAGATGCCAGAGCTCTTTGAGAAAGAGAATGACATAGACGCCCTGGGCAACGATCAGCCCGACATACAGAGGGAGTTGCAGCCAGCGGGACCCGAAGATCAGCATCGGGATCGGGCGCAGCGCCATATCGGCGCGCGACGGCAGCAACGGGGTTTCGGGCGTCATAGACATGGTGATGAAAGCTCCAGCGAGGGATCAGCGACCCGTTATGAATTGGAGATCATGGCCGATTCTGTCGAGCGGCGCTGCAGCGGCGTTTAACCGCAGCGATTCTTTCGATTCGACATCATTGTGTCAGGTTCGTCGGGGGCAGCCCGCCTCACTTCACCGCCACGACGAACAGCCGCGGAAACCGCAGCAGCACCTTGCCGTCGGCCTGCGGCAGATAGCTCGCGGCGATGCGCGCCTTGTAGATTTCGAGGAAGTCCTTGCGCTCGGGAATTTCCAGCGGATCGAGGAACGGCCGCAGGCCCGTCCCCTTGACCCATTCGACGATGGCCGGCGCGTCGTCGAGCACATGGTTGTAGACCGTGTGCCAGATGTCGATGCGGCTGCACAGCGGCCGCAGCGCATCGTAATAGACGCCCGGCTTCGGCAAATTGTCCCGCGCCTCCAGCACATGCGCGAGTTGCGTGTGAAACTGCGGCAGACGCGCAACCTCGCGCATCAGCACATGCGACGGCTCGTCCATATTGTCCGGCATCTGCACCGCCAGCGCGCCGCCGTCCGGCAGCGCCATGGCAAGCCGCATCAACTGCTTGAGATGCTTCGGCACCCATTGAAAGATCGCGTTGGCGAACAGCACGTCGGCGCCGTCCGGCGGCGACCAGTGCGCGATATTGGCCTCAACGAAGGTGGCCTGCGGCAGACGCTCGCGCGCCTGGCGCAACATATCGGCGGAGGTGTCGATGCCGGTGATTTTCGCCTGCGGCCAGCGCAGCGCCAGAAGCTCGGTCGAATTTCCGGGACCGCAGCCGATATCGATCACATGCCGCGGCTCTGCAACCGGAACTTGCGCCAGCAGATCGCGCGCCGCCCGCGTCCGCTCGTCCTCGAATTTCAGGTATTGCTGCGCATCCCAATCGGCCATGCCGCTATTTACGACATGGCCGATGGTTTTGGGTCAGAAAATTTTTCGCTTCAGAAGATTTTATCGGTTGGCAGGCCGAGCGCCATGGCGCCGGCATATTCGGCCTGCGGTCCCGACTGCAACGGGTGATAGCGCGCCGCCTGAATATCGCGGAACCGCCGCTCCAGCCCTTGTGCCCGGTAGAATCCGGCGCCGCCCGCCGCTTCCATCGCCAATTCCACCGTCCGGATGGCGCTGCGTTCGACCAGATGGCGCCCGATCATCACCTCGTTGACGCTTTCGGCCGAAGGCGTGCCGCTTGCGACAGTCGCGAGCATGCCGTTGCGGGCCAGTTGCGCCGCGCGCAGCGACGTCTCCATCTGCCCGACCAGCGACAGCACGTTGCGGTCGGCATGGCGCTTCTTCGCGAGCGCGACGGCGATGTCGCGCGCACTCTCGGCGATCCCCAGATAGACTGAATAGACCAGCGGAAACGCCAGCGTGGCGATGATCTGGAAAACCGGATGCCACTGCCCCGCCTTGCGCGTCACCGACACCGCCGCGTCGGGGACCACATGCCCCTCGATCAGCACGTCGTGCGATCCGGTGCCGCGCATGCCGAGCGTGCGCCAGTTGTCCATCACCTTCACATGCGGCGAGTTCATCGGCAGGCCGAAGTGAATGACCATCGGTCCCTCCTCGCTGTCCCACACCGCCGATGTCATCAGCAGGTTGCCCAAGGGCGCTCCCGAGGTGAACACCTTGCGCGCATTGATGCGATAGCCGCCCTCGACCTTCTCGGCCTTGCCCGATCCGGTGATCCAGTCCGACCCTCCGCTGGAGAGCAGGATGATCCGCTCGGTGGCGATCCGCTTCAACAACGGCTCGGCGCCGGCGAATTTCTGATGCGTCCAGCGCCATGCCGGAATCGCGACCTGATGAGTATGCATGGAGAACGCCAGCGCGGTCGATCCGCAATAGCGGCCCAGCACGCGCAGCATCTCGGCAAGCTCTGCATGGGATGCGCCGCCGCCGCCGAGTTCGCGCGGCACGCCGGCCTCGACCAGTCCGGCTTCTTTCAGCGCCTTGATGTTGTCGGCGACGAAGAGGTCCTCGTCCCGAACGTCCGCCGCCGCGAAGCGCCGGCCCAGTTCATCGGCAATCTGAACCGGATTGAAGTCCTTGGTGGATGTGATCGGTTGTACTTGAGCCATGTAAGCCTCCTCCTGTGAGACGTGACGCCCCATCATTGCGAACTTACGGCTGGTCTCTAGTCCTGCATCTGGACTGGTGTCCGAAATCCGAACCGAGCGGATTTGCAAAACCACCGTACCAGGCGCGGCAATCTGGCACGCCTTCACGCACCCGTTAAGTCCAAGAAATGGACTGGACACCCGAGGGGGCGAGTCCTAGCGTTATCAACCTCAACAGAAATAGCCGGAGGTCTCACGTGGAAGGCAGCTTCGGCCAGTTTTGCCCCGTGGCCATGGGTGCGGAAATTTTCTGTGCGCGCTGGACACCGCTGGTGCTGCGCGAGCTGCTCTGCGGCAGCACGAAGTTCAACGATATCCGGCGCGGCGTGCCGCGCATGTCGCCGACGCTGCTGTCCAAGCGCCTGAAGGAACTTGAGAAGGCCGGGATCATCGCCCGCGGCCCCGGCAAGACTGACTATATGCTCACGCCAGCCGGCGAAGACCTGCGCTCGGTGGTGATGTCGCTCGGAAGCTGGGGACAGCGCTGGGTGGATTCCAAGCTGTCGCTGCGCAATCTCGATCCGACGCTGCTGATGTGGGACATGCGCCGCAATCTCGATCCGAAGCCGCTGCCGCCCAGACGCTGCACGGTGTTCTTCCATTATCCCGATCTGGAAGGCCCGCGGCGATTCTGGTGGCTGGTCATCGAGAATGGTGGCGTCGATCTTTGCCTGGTCGATCCCGGGCACGAGGTCGATCTGAGGGTCAAGAGCTCGCTGCGCGTGATGACCGCGATCTGGATGGGCTACACCACGGTGAAAGCGGAGATAGAAGCCGGCCGGCTGGATGTCGACGGCGAGCCGGCGATTGCCCGCTCCTTCGACAAATGGCTGGGCTTAAGTCCGTTCGCGCGCGAGATGAAACGCGCGTGACGCGTTTCATCGTCTGGAGCGGGGCTCAGCCACCGCACTGTCCCTGCATATCGGCCGCAGCCTTTTGACGCGCGAGTTCGCCCGCCGCCGTCGCGCCGATATTCGCCGCCGCGCTGGACGCCACGCTGCCGAACGGCAGGAACCCGACCGCGCTCGACAGCACCGACGTTCCCACCGCCGTGCCCTGCGCGTTGTTCACCGCGTCCTGACAGCGCCTGGCGCGCTCCATCGCCTCCTGCTGCGGATCGGCGGCGCGCTTCGTGGCCCGCTGCTTCGCGGGCCGCGGAGCCGTCTCCTCGGCAGAAAGCACCGAACCCGGCGTGAGCAGCAGAAGCGTGAGCGCGAACGCGATGAAACGTGTGATCATGATCTGTCCCCTGTGTGGAAAGATCACTCCTTATCCGCGCGGCGCGGAGACTTCACGCAGGATCGTTTGCAGTTTTGCTGTCGGTTTCCGCGCCGCCGCTCCACACAAATCCGTGATCGCGCATGATGCGGATTTTCGTGCGCAGATATTCGTGGCCGATCGCTTCCAGCCGCTTGGTCGGCAGCAGGAATGTGCGGCGGCGGTCGTCGGGATCGGTCCGTCGCACGATCATGCCGCCGTCTTCCATGTCGTCGACATGGCGCGACACAGTAGCCTCGGTGGCGAACACCTCGAAATAGGTCGCGAGTTCCTTGTGGGTGATCGGGCGGCCCGCCAGCCAGCGATGCGCGATGATGGCGAAGATCATGTCGGCCTCAAACACGCTGCGCCACGGACGGTTCAGCACACCGGAGGCGACGACCGTGCGGCGGAAATCGGCGCGCCATTGCACATAGGCGATGTCGATGCCCAGCGCGGCGCGCTCCTGCGCATCGAGGGTGCTTTCCGAATGATCGAGCGGGAGCGGCGCGGCCGCGCTGATGTCCTTCGATGTCAGTGCCTTGTCGCCGCCCGTCATGCCGCCGTCACCCCGCGCTGTTGCCGCCGTTCCAGACAAAGCCGTTCTCGCGCATGATGCGCAGACGCGCTTGCTGGAATTCATGGCCGAGACCTTCGAGCCGCCGCGTTGGCATCAGAAACATGCGGCGGCGGTCGCCCTCATCAAGGCGGCGCTCAACGAGTCCGCCCTGCTCCATGTCGTCGATATGCCGGGAGACCGTGGCCTCGGTTGCGATCATGCCGAAGTAGGTCGCGAGCTCCTTGAGCGTGATCGGCCGCCCTTTCAGCGCGTGGTGCGCCACGATGCTGAAGATCATGTCGGCTTCGAACACGCTGCGCATCGGACGGCCGAGAACGCCGTCCTTGAAAAGCTTCTGCCGGAATTCCGACCGCCACTGGACCCAGGCAACATCCATGGCGAGGAGCGCGCGCTCCTGCGCATCCATGCTGCTGTCCAGCGGAGCATTCACCGCGTCAGCTTCTTGTACTTCACGCGATGCGGGATGACCGAGTCCTGGCCGAGCCGGCGCATCTTGTCCTTCTCGTAGTCCTGGAAGTTGCCTTCGAACCATTCGACGTGACTGTCGCCTTCAAAGGCGAGGATATGCGTGGCGATGCGGTCGAGGAACCAGCGGTCATGGCTGATGATGACGGCGCAGCCGGCGAAATCCTCCAGCGCCTCTTCCAGCGCGCGCAGCGTATCGACGTCGAGGTCGTTGGTCGGTTCGTCGAGCAGCAGCACGTTGGCGCCGGACTTCAGCATCTTGGCGAGATGCACGCGGTTGCGTTCGCCGCCGGACAGCGCGCCGACCTTCTTCTGCTGGTCCGCGCCCTTGAAGTTGAACGCCGAGCAGTAGCCGCGCGAGTTCACTTCCTTCTTGCCGAGCAGGATCAGGTCGTTGCCGCCGGAGATTTCCTCCCACACGGTCTTCTTGCCGTCGAGCGCGTCGCGCGACTGGTCGACATAGCCGAGATGCACCGTCTCGCCCACCGTGATGGTGCCGGCGTCGGGCTTCTCCTGTCCGGTAATCATCCGGAACAGCGTGGTCTTGCCCGCGCCGTTCGGTCCGATCACGCCGACGATGCCGCCGGGCGGCAGCTTGAAGGTCAGGTTATCGATCAGGAGGCGGTCGTTGAAGCCCTTCGAGAGACCCTCGAAGTCCACCACGTTGTTGCCGAGGCGCTCGGCCACCGGAATGATGATCTGCGCGGTCTGGGTCTGCTTCTCGCTGGCCTTCTTGAGCAGGTCCTCGTAGCGCTGGTAACGCGCCTTGGACTTGGCCTGACGCGCTTTCGGCGAGGATGCGATCCACTCCTGCTCGCGCTCGAGGGTTTTCTGGTGCGCGGCGTCCTCGCGGCCTTCCTGCAGAAGGCGCTTCTGCTTCTGCACCAGCCACGCCGAGTAGTTGCCCTCGTAGGGAATGCCCTTGCCGCGGTCGAGTTCGAGAATCCAGCTCGTCACGTTGTCGAGAAAGTAGCGGTCGTGGGTCACGATCAGGATCGCGCCGGGATAGTTGCGCAGGTGGCCTTCCAGCCATGACACGGATTCCGCGTCGAGATGGTTGGTCGGTTCGTCGAGCAGCAGCAGGTCGGGCTGGTCGAGCAGCAGCTTGCACAGCGCGACGCGGCGCTTTTCGCCACCCGAGAGCTTGCTGACATCGGCATCGTCCGGCGGACAGCGCAGCGCGTCCATCGCCTGGTCGACCTTGCTGTCGAGATCCCACAGGCCCTGGGCCTCGATCTCGTCCTGCAGCTTGGTCATCTCGTCGGCGGTCTCGTCGGAATAGTTCACCGCGAGATCGTTGTAGCGATCCAGAATCGCCTTCTGCTTGGCTACGCCGAGCATCACGTTCTCGCGCACCGTCTTGGTGGCGTCGAGCTGCGGCTCCTGCTCGAGATAGCCGACCCGCGCGCCCTCGGCGACCCACGCCTCGCCGGTGTAGTCCTTGTCGAGACCGGCCATGATCCTGAGCAGCGTCGACTTGCCCGAGCCGTTGACGCCGAGCACACCGATCTTGGCGTCCGGATAGAACGACAGATGGATGTTATCGAGCACCTTGCGGTTGGGCGGATAGGTCTTGGACAAACCCTGCATGAAGTAGACGAACTGGCGAGCCATCGTGATCCTTGAAACCTGCGCTTGTCGGGGAATTTTGCTGCCGTTGATGTAGCGGCGGGGACCGCAAAGGGCAACCGGCCAGCGGGTTTCAGGTCACAATTTGGAAAGGCTGTTTGCGGGATTTTCCCGCTCCCGAAAGGCCTTACCGGGATAAAAACCGCTTTTTAATCAGTTCCTCTGCAAGCTGGACCTTCGAACCGCGAACGGACGCCCGGCGACACAATCGCAGCGTCACAGAATCAAGCGACAAGATCGCTATGAAAACCGCCATGGAAACCGCAGCGTCCAAGCTCGCCCTGTCCGGCCACAGCGCATCGGTCCCCACCGACACCGGCAAGGGACTGCTGACGCGGATCGCGGCTTTCTGGCGCGAATTCATCCAGACCGCCTTCACACCCTATTATCCTGAGCGGCATTACATGCGCGGCCCCGGCCCCGCCTGCGCGGCCAAACGCAAAGCCGCGAAGGCCTGATTTCACCAGCACGTCCTCAGATCGTCACAATGACGAACTCAATGGTTGACCCGGAAACTTTTTATAGATAGTTTCCTAGTCAACCAAAAGGTCCTATGCCGCCTCAATCTCTCTCCGAACTGACCGAACATCTCGGATACTGGCTGCGGCTCGTATCCAACCATGTCTCGCATACATTCGCCGCTAGGCTTGCAGCCAAGCACGTCACGGTCGCCGAGTGGGTGATGATGCGGACGCTGTACGGCAAGGAACCGATGCTGCCGAGCCAAATCGCAGCCGACATGGGCATGACGCGCGGCGCGATCACCAAACTCGCTGACCGGCTGATCGGCAAATCGCTGGTTGTCCGGAAGGCCAGTCGCGATGATGGCCGTGCCCAGACGCTGGCCCTGACAGCGCGTGGCATGAGTCTGACCCCCGAACTGGCGGCGCTTGCGGATCGCAACGACGCGGAATTCTTCGATCACCTGTCGGAAGCCGAGCGCAAGACGCTGGAGCGGTTGCTGCGCCGGATGGTCGAACGCAACAACCTCACCGCAATGCCGACCGATTAGGCGGCGCCGGAGCAATACATGGATCATCACAATAGCGCCGTCGCCGCTGCCTGCCTCAAGGGAGCGGAAGACAACACAATGACCTTTCCCGAGATCGTCGGCGCCCTGATGCGGGAAGGGTTTGAAAGCTATATGGTCGATTTCCGCCGCGAGAAGGCGATCTACTACCTGTCCAGCGGCGACAGCGTCGAGTTCGCAACCCACAATATCGGCGCACCGGTTGCTCCCGCCTTCGACGCTGCCCGGATTCAGGCCGCCATCAAGGAGGCGCAACAACTGGTCCCCGGCTATACCTACAAAGGTTTCTGCAAAAAGGCCGTCGCCGCCGGCTGCGCCGGGTACATGGTTTCGTTCTCGGGCCGCCGTGCGCTCTATTTCGGACGAACTGCCGAAACCCATGTTGAACGGTTTCCCGATTGAGCGACTATCAGGTTCACGTAATTTCTGTTTTATCGAATTGAAGGGATCAGTTGCGGTACGTCGCAGGCTGGCCCTCCCCCAACACACGGAAGCCTCATGCGTTATCGCGTCGCAATTCTCGACGACTATCAGAACGTCGCACTCAAGCTGGCTGACTGGCCGAAGCTCGGACACAAGGTAGACATCACGGTCTTCGACAAGCCGTTCGTTTCATCCGATGAAGCGATCCATGCGCTGAAGGATTTCGAGATCGTCTGCGCCATGCGCGAGCGCACCCATTTCACCCGCGAGGTGCTGACCGCGCTGCCGAACCTCAAGCTGCTGCTCACGTCCGGCATGAAGAACGCCGCGTTCGACATGGACGCCGCGAAGGAGCGCGGCGTCACGGTGTGCGGCACCGGCGGTTTCGGCAATGCCACCGCGAGTCTCGCCATCGGTCTGATGTTAGAGCTGACGCGGCACATCGGCCTCGAGAATGCGCGGATGCACGCGGGCGAGCCGTGGCAGGTCACCATGGGAGAGGACGTCGAAGGCAAGACGCTGGGCGTGGTCGGACTCGGCAAGCTCGGCACCAAAGTCGCCACCATCGCGAAAACCCTCGGCATGAACGTGATTGCGTGGAGCCAGAACCTCACGCCGGAGGCCTGCGCCGCCGCGGGCGTCGGCTACGCCGCCAAGGAAGAATTGTTCGCCACCGCCGACATCATCTCCATTCACCTGATCCTGAGCAGCCGCACGCGCGGGCTGATCGCGGCTGCCGATCTCGTGCGCATGAAGCCGACGGCCTATCTCGTCAACACCGCGCGCGGGCCGATCGTCGATGAAGCGGCGCTGCTGGACGTTCTGCAAAAGCGCAAGATCGCGGGTGCCGCGCTCGACACGTTTTCGATGGAGCCGCTGCCGGTGGATCATCCGATCCGCAAGCTCGACAATGTCGTGCTGACGCCGCATCTCGGCTACGTCACGGCCGAAAACTATCGCCGCTACTACGGCGATATGGTCGAGGACATCGCCGCGTGGCTCGACGGCAAGCCGGTGCGGGTGATGGGATAGAGCGGGATGCTCACCTCTCCCCGCAAGCGGGGAGAGGGAGAAAATCTCGCTTCGCTCGCAATGACGACCGCAAAAATAAAAATGCCCACGACAGGCGCGGGCATTTTTATTCGATCTGAAATCATGAACTAGCGGATCGTCACCGGCGCGGGCAGCGGCGGCACAGCCGTCGGTCCCTGATTGGGCACGCCCATCGAGGCGGTTGGACGCGGCTGCGGAGCGGCACCGTTGGCCATCGGCGCGGGCCCACCCGGCGGATAGGACTGCGCCGAAGCGGTCACCGGAGCCGCAGGCGGCTTGCCGCCCGGCAGCACCACGACACGGGTGCCGACCTTGGTGCGCTCGAACAGATCGGTCACGTCTTCATTCAGCATGCCGATGCAGCCCGACGACACGAACTGGCCGATGGTCGAGGGCTGGTTGGTGCCGTGGATGCGGTACACCGTATTGCCGAGATACATCGCGCGCGCGCCGAGCGGATTGCCGTCGCCGCCCGCCATGAAGCGCGGCAGGTAAGGCTGGCGCTCGATCATTTCGGTCGGCGGATGCCAGTCCGGCCACTCCGCCTTGCGGGTGATCTTCTGCACGCCGGTCCAGGTGAAGCCGTCGCGGCCGACGCGGACGCCGTAGCGGATCGCGCGGCCGCCGCCGAGAACGTAATAGAGCTGGGTGTTCGGCGTATCGACGATGATCGTGCCGGCCGGCTCCTTGGTCGGGTAGTTCACTTCCTGACGGCGCAGGTTCGGCGGCAATTCCTTGCGCGGGCCGGTTTCCGGCTGCTCTTCCGGCGGCAACGCGGCCATCACCGAACGGCCGTTGGCGCCCACCGCCGCTTCCGGCGGCTGCAACGACACGGCGCCCGTGGTCGGGCCGCCATCGACGGCCCCCGGCGGACGGGGACGATCGCCGTAATCGGCGCCCTGCGGCGGGCCGCGATCGCTGTAGATCGGTGCCGGACCACGGTCCGAAGAGGCCGAAGGCGGCGTATACGCCGTCGGACGGCCATAGCGCGGATCGTCCGGCGACATCACCGGACCGCGCGGGTCGAGTCCCGGCTGCTGATAGGTCTGCTGCTGCGGAGCGGACTGCTGATAATTCGGCTGCTGCTGATAACCCGGCGGCGGCAACCCCGCGCCACGGTCATCCTCATCGAGCCGGTCGAAATCCGGCACACCGCGATCGTCACGATAACCGGCCGGCGCGCCATAGGGCGCGGGCTGCAGCGGCTGCGAATAACCGGGAGGCGGCGGATAGGCCTGCGCGAGCGCACCGGGAGCAGCCGCCAAGGCAGCCACCGCGGACACGGCAAAGGCCGTCGCGAACGTCGTCGAAAAGCGATTGGACATCATGCCCCTTATATAGTGCGAACCCGCCACCGCATCGTTAACGGCAGATCGCGCAGGATCGCGGCGCATTCAAGACATTTATGGAAAAAACCGCTTGGAACGGCTGACATTTTCGCGAGATTGCAACCGGGCAACAGGTTCCGGCCAATGCGCCGCAGGCCGGGCCGGATCGAACTTTTCCCTCCGGCGGCCGTTGCGCCATGCGGTATTCTTTCAGCGAGCCTGATTCGTGGCGTTCCCGCGCCATTTGGCCCAGTTTCAGCGCGCTCCTGTACCGGTTTTGCGTTTCCAGCGTTCCCGTGCGTTCCGTTTGGCTCGTCTCGTTGGGTGCGATCGCCGTCGCGCCGCCGTACTGAGGGCAGGACTCGCAAGACATGCTTCCCGGATTCCGGTTCTTGTTCGCAACGGTCATTCTGTCGATCTCCGTGCTGGTGTTCGGCCTCGGCGCGGCGGCCTTGCTGCGTGCGGCCCATGAGGAATTCGTCAGCCTGCCGTCCTGGCGGCTCGCCCAGCAGCCGCTGCTCGCCCCGCAATTCGAGATGAGCGCGCCGACGCTGGCGATGCTGCGGATGGAAGCGCCGTCGCCGAAATCGCTGGTGGAAACGACCAGACCCCAGGCGCTGCGTCCGGAGCCGTTCCGCGTCGAAGCGATGCTGCCGGAAACCATCCGCTCCGACGCCATGCACGATATGCCGGACATCAAGCCGGCCGGGATAGCCGCGCGGACCGAGAGCGATTCTGCCGGTCAGACCGAACCGTCGCCGCCAGCCAGCGCCCCGGTTGCGGAGACTGTCGCCAGCCTGGATGCACAGGCCAGCATCGATGCACAGACGCCGGACACGCCGGCAGAGGACGCCAGCGCCGAGACCGGTTCTGCGAAGGCAAATTCTGCTGAACCGAACCCGATTGAAACGGTTCAACCGGAACCGAAACTGGCGCCGCCGAAATCATGGGAGACCGAGGCGTCCGAGCCGACCTCCCCCGAGGCCCTCGCCGTTCTGGTGCGTTCGTCGGAAGCCACCGCCGCCGATACGCTGCCAAAACCAGGCGTGAAAAAACCCCGGCGGCCGAATGCCCGCGCGATCGCGCAGCGGCGTCAGGCGGCGCGCGCCCGCGCCGAGGCCCGCGCGCGGGCTGAACAACTGCGGCTGCAGCAGAACGCGTTTCCGCTGTTCGGCGGCCAGGGCTAGGCCGCTCCGGTCGCAACCGGCGGGCCGCCCTGCTCGCCCCACTCCGCCCATGAGCCGTCATACAGCGCGGGATTTTCGACGCCCAACCGATACAGCGCCAGCGTCAGCACGCCCGCCGACACGCCCGAACCGCAACTCGTCACGATCGGCTTGGCCGTATCGACGCCCGCCCCGGAAAACGCCGCGCGCAGCTCGTCGAGCGATTTCATCACGCCGGTATCGGCATCGAACAGCGTGGCATACGGCACGCTGCGGCTGCCGGGAATGTGCCCCGACCGCAGACCGGGCCGCGGTTCGGCCACCGTGCCCTCGAAGCGCGGCGTCGGCCGCGCATCGATCACCTGCTCGGCCTTGCTCGCGATATTGGCGATCATCTGGTCCATCCGGCGCGTGCGCTTCGGATCGAACGCCGCCGTGAACGTCGCAGGCTTCGGCGATGCTTCCCCGCTCTCAACCGGACGGCCCTCCGCCAGCCACTTCTTCAGGCCGCCATCGAGCACGCGCACCTTGGCATGTCCAAAGGACAGGAACATCCACCAAGCGCGGGGCGCAGCGACCCAGCCGCCGGCATCGTAAATCACCACCGTATCGTCATTGGAAATGCCGAGCGCGCCGGCGTCGCGGCCGAACTGCTCGGCGGACGGAAACATATGCGGCAGCGATGACCCATGATCCGACACCGCATCGACATCGAAGAACACGGCGCCCGGAATGTGCTGCGCGAGATAGTCGTCCTTCGGCAACGGCAGCACGCCGGGCAGCTTGAACGTCGCGTCGAGAATTTTCACATGCGGATCGTTCAGATGCGCGGCGAGCCATTCGGTGGAAACGAGCGGGTCGGTGGTCATAGTCATTGCTTTCGTGATTCAGATGAACTCTTCAGAACGCTCGACGAAAAGAACCTCATCCTGTGGAGCGGCCTCTTGGCCGCGTCTCGAAGGATGAGGCGATACTAACTCATGGTTCGAGACGCGAGGCTAGCGCCTCGCTCCTCACCATGAGGGACGCAGATCGCAGCGAACAAAACGAGCGAAAGTGGCATCGAGAAAATCAACTCTTCGGAGTCTTCGGCTCGACCTTCTCCACCGGCCCGCCGGCCTCGCGCCATCCGGTAAAGCCGCCGCCGAGATGCGCGACCGGCGAAAGCCCCATATCCTGCGCGGTCTTGGCCGCCAGCGCCGAACGCCAGCCCGAGGCGCACTGGAAGACGAATTTCTTGTTCTCCTGAAATACCGGCTTGGCGTAGGGGCTTTCCGGATCGATCCAGAATTCCAGCATGCCGCGCGGACAGTGAAACGATCCAGGAATCCGGCCCTCGCGCTCGATCTCGCGCGGATCGCGCAGGTCCACGATCACCACTTCGTTCTGATCGTTGCCGCCTTGCGGAAACCGCTCGACGGCTTCGGCGGCATTGATGGTCTCGATCTGGGCATTGGCCTCGTCGAGAAGCTTCTTGTAACCGCGGGTGATGGTGGAGGGCATGGGCATCATTCCTGTACGAAGCGTTGTTCGTCACCTCTCCCCGTTTACGGGGAGAGGTCGAAGACTGAGCGTAGCGAAGTCTTCGGGTGAGGGGCAAGGGCAACACACCACGCCGTCATCCTTCGAGGCTCCCAAGAGCTCGCACCTCAGGATGACGCTTCGTGTTTGCAACCGCCCCTCACCCCGGCCCTCTCCCCGCAAGAGCGGGGCGAGGGAGAAGATGCCCTGTGTCCCGGACGCGTTGCAGCGTTCTTACGGTGCAACGCTGAGCCGGGACCGTGCCGGGCTGTGAACTTTGCATGTGTAACGGTCCCGGGTCTGCGCCGCAGCGCCCGGGACACGAGCCGACGCAAACTACCGCGTCAATTCCTTCATCGCGCCTTCCAGCCCGTCCAGCGTCAGCGGGAACATGCGCTCCGACATCAGCCGGCGCATGATGGTGGTGGATTCCGAATAATCCCAGTGCTTGCGCGCGACGGGATTGAGCCAGACCGCGTGCGGATAGGTCTGCGTCACGCGCTCCATCCACACCGAGCCGGGCTCCTCGTTGACGTGCTCGACCGAACCGCCCGGCACCACGATCTCATAGGGCGACATCGAGGCGTCGCCGACGAACACGACCTTATAGTCGTGCGGATACTTGTGAAGAATATCCCAGGTCGGGGTGCGGTCCGAGAAGCGCCGCTTGTTCTGCTTCCACACGCCCTCATAGAGGCAGTTGTGGAAGTAGAAATACTCCATGTGCTTGAACTCGGTCTTCGCCGCCGAGAACAACTCCTCGACCTGCTTGATGTGGCCGTCCATCGAGCCGCCGATGTCGAAGAAGATCAGAACCTTCACCGCGTTGCGCCGCTCGGGGCGCATGTGCACGTCGAGATAGCCGTGGTTGGCGGTTTCCTTGATCGTCGTGTCGAGATCGAGTTCGTCCGGCGCGCCGGTGCGCGCGAACTTGCGCAGGCGGCGCAGCGCCACCTTGATGTTGCGGATGCCGAGTTCGACGTTGCCGTCGAGATCCTTGAATTCGCGCTTGTCCCAGACCTTCACCGCCGAGAAATTGCGGTTCTTCTCCTGGCCGATGCGGATGCCTTCGGGGTTGTAGCCGTTGGCGCCGAACGGCGACGTGCCGCCGGTGCCGATCCACTTGTTGCCGCCCTCGTGGCGCTTCTTCTGTTCCTCGAGGCGCTTCTTCAAGGTCTCCATGAGCTTGTCCCAGCCCATCGCCTCGATTTCTTTCTTCTCTTCCTCGGTGAGATATTTCTCCGCCGCCTTGCGCAGCCACTCCGCCGGAATCTCCGCCTTCTCCATGGCGTCGAGCAGGCTTTCGAGGCCCTTAAACACCGTGCCGAACACGCGGTCGAACTTGTCGAGGTTGCGCTCGTCCTTCACCAGCGCGGCGCGCGACAGATAGTAGAAATGCTCCACGCTCTGATCCGCGAGATTGGCGTCGAGCGCCTCCATCAGCGTCAGATATTCGCGCAGCGTGACCGGAACCTGCGCGTCGCGCAGCGATGTGAAAAATTGCAGGAACATGGGATTTAGATCGCCTCCGGAGCCGCTTCCGTCAAGTCCGCGCCGCTGCCGTTTCGGCGGCGAACCATGAAACTACAGGGTTGCGCACCGACCGTCTGCCCGCGATTGCACGGAAAACCGTCCCGCAAGGCAGGATTGCGTTCAAAAACAGCACTGGCACTGGCTCGTGTGATGGTTCACAAAGTCCGTCAGACTTGCGGCACGTTCCTGGCGGACGTTGTGAACCGAAATCACACGAGCAATTAAATTTTGCCAGTGTCCCTTTCGATCCGACGTTCGCTTGGAAATTGCTGCAAAACAAGGCGAACTTCGGATCGGGGACACTGGATTGGCGTGCCATTTCATTTAAACTGTTGTTTGACGCCACCCGGACCGGCCCAGCCGGGATGGTCCGCGGCGTTGACCGGGGACGCGGGACACTCGGGAGCACGAGAGTCGTTGCGTTTGAAACAAGGGGTTTTCATCCATGGGCATTGATTCCGTTATCGTCTGGCTGATCGTGGGCGCGATCGCAGGCTGGCTGGCCGGTCTCATCGTCAAGGGCGGTGGCTTCGGCCTCATCGGCAATATCGTGATCGGCATCGTCGGCGCAGTGGTCGCCGGCTGGCTGCTGCCGCAGCTCGGCATCCGGCTCGGCACCGGCATCGTCGCAGCCATCATCAACTCCGCCATCGGCGGCGTCATCGTGCTGGTCATCCTGTCGTTGATCCGGCGGGCATGACGAATTAAGCAATTTCGGGAGCGGCCGCTGAAATGCGGTCGCTTCTTGTTTGAAACAGAACGGCGGCGGCACTCTCTTCCGACAGAACAAACGAACCACAGGCAAACTTCGATGAAATTTACCGGCACCAAGGACTACGTCGCCACCGATGATCTGAAAGTGGCGGTCAACGCCGCGATCGTGCTCGAGCGTCCCCTGCTCGTGAAGGGCGAACCCGGCACCGGCAAGACCGTGCTGGCCGAGGAAGTCGCAAAGGCGCTCGATGCGCCGCTGCTGACCTGGCACATCAAGTCCACCACCAAGGCGCAGCAGGGCCTCTACGAATACGACGCCGTGTCGCGGCTGCGCGACAGCCAGCTCGGCGATCCGCGCGTCTCCGACATTTCCAACTACATCCGGCGCGGCAAGCTGTGGGAGGCCTTCACCAGCGCGAAGCGCCCGGTGCTGCTGATCGACGAAATCGACAAGGCCGACATCGAATTCCCGAACGACCTGCTGCTCGAGCTGGATCGCATGGAATTCCATGTCTACGAGACCGGCGAGACCATCCGGGCGAAGCAGCGCCCGATCATCATGATCACCTCGAACAACGAGAAGGAACTGCCGGACGCGTTCCTGCGCCGCTGCTTCTTCCACTACATCAAGTTCCCCGACATCGACACCATGCAGGCCATCGTCGAGGTGCACTTCCCCGACATCAAGAAGCGCCTGGTGCAGGAAGCGATGAAGATCTTCTTCGAGGTGCGTGACGTGCCCGGCCTGAAGAAGAAGCCATCGACCTCGGAACTGCTCGACTGGCTTAAACTCCTGTTGAACGAGGAAATGACGGTGGAGCAGTTGCGCGAACGCGATCCGCGCAAGCTGATCCCGCCGCTGCACGGCGCGCTGCTGAAGAACGAGCAGGACGTCCATCTGTTCGAGCGGCTGGCGTTCCTGAGCCGCCGCGAGGTGTGACACTAATCCTTCGGCGCGGGAGCGCCGGAGGCTGGCCACGACAGTCACAGACGCGCTAGACTGCCCGCCTCGCAAGCGGGGTTGGCAGCGTGACCAGGAAACAGGTCGAGCGGCACCTTACGGCTATTCTCGCCGCCGACGTCGCCGGCTACAGCCGGTTGATGGGCGCGGACGAGGAAGGCACGCACGCGCAGCTCAAGGCGCATCGTCACGACCTCATCGACCGCAGGATCAGGAAACATCGCGGCCGCATCGTCAAAACCACCGGCGACGGATTGCTGGCGGTGTTTGCCAGCGCGGTCGATGCGGTGCGGTGCGCCGTTGAAATCCAGCGCGAGATGATCAAGCGCAACGCCGGGGTGCCGGCGGAGAAGCGCCTCGAATTCCGCATCGGCATCAATATCGGCGACGTCATCGAGGATGAGGGCGATATTTTTGGCGACGGCGTCAACGTCGCCGCGCGGCTGGAGAGCATCGCCGCACATGGCGGCATCAGCATCTCGCGGCAAGTGCTCGACCAGATCGAAGGCACGCTCAAGCTGCAGTTTCGCGAGCTCGGCCGCCAGAATCTGAAGAACATCGCGCGGCCCATCGAGGTGTTCGCGGTCGAACTGGACGGCGGCGGCTCGAAGGCGTCGCGCATCCTCACCAAGGCCAACCTCAAGCAGGATATCCGCTACTGCAAGGCGGCCGATGGCGTCCGGTTGGCTTTCGCAAGAGTTGGCGACGGCCCGCCTTTGCTGCGCACGGCGCACTGGCTCGGACATCTCGAATACGACTGGGAACTGCCGATCTTTCGCGGTCTCCTGCTCGAACTCGCCTCGAGCTTTTCACTGGTGCGCTACGACGCGCGGGGCAACGGACTGTCCGACTGGGACGTCGGCAATCTGTCGCTGGATGTCTGGGTCAGCGACATGGAGACCGTCGCCGACGCCGCAGGCCTCGAGAAATTTCCGATCCTTGCACTATCGCAGGGATGCGCGGTGGCGATCGCGTTCGCCATCCGGTATCCGGAGCGGGTGTCCCATCTGATCCTGTACGGCGGCTTTGCCGCGGGCGCCTACAAGAGTCCGGAGGTGACGGCCGCCGCACTTGAGCAGTTCGACGCCATGAAGACCCTGATGAAACTCGGCTGGGGCGCCAATGAGCCGACGTTCAGGCAGCTCTTCACGGCTTCGATGATGCCCGACGCGACGAAAGAGCAGATCGATGCCTTCAACGAAGCCCAGCGCATCAGCGCGTCGGCGGAATGCGCCGTGAGATATCTCGACACTGTTGCCAACTTCGACGTCCGTGACCTGCTGCCGCAAATCAAGGTGCCGACCCTTGTCATGCATGTCCGCAACGACCGCAGGGTGCCGATTGCTGCAAGCCGCGAGATGGCGGCGGCCATTCCCGGCGCGCGGCTCGTGACGCTGCCCGGCAGAAACCATATCCTGCTCGAACAGGATCCAGGCGTGCCGATCATTCTCGACGAGATCCGCAGGTTTCTCGGCGTCGTGCCGCAGGTGTGATTGTTTTGAGATGGATTGCGGGTGACACGCAGCCGTCAAAATTTGCGGCGCGCCCGCTCTCTCCGCAAGATCGACACTTCCGAACGCAGGCCGTAGCCCACGATCACGCCAGCGGCGAACACCAACAGAACGGTGAACAGGGACCCGGTCATCGCGGCCTCAATCGCAAAGGCCACCGGCCGCAGTATACCGGCCGATGGCCCCGCACTGAACTGGCGGACGGGGGCAATTGTCCGCCATGAAAACGATACCGCTCATGCGAATCGATTCAACGACAGACGCGTTTAAACCTTAATGTCCGCGACGCAGGTTAAACCTGGAACAGGCCCGCGCTACTTGTTGAGGAAATTCAACGGCAGGCCGCCGCGCGGCCAGTCCATCGCCACCAGCTCCCCTTTGCCCGAGAGCGTGATGTAGGCGGTCTTCAGATCGGGGCCGCCGAAGGCGATGTTGGTGGTGACGTTGTCGCCGGTCGGCACCTGCTCCACCAGCTTGCCGTCGGGCGCGATCACCGAAATGCAGCCGGTGATGAGTGTCGCGACGCAGACGTTGCCCGACGCTTCCACTGCGAGCGAGTCGTACATCTGGTAACCGCCGAGCCCGGAGATCGGCTTGCCGGTTTCGCCGCGATAGATCGCGTCGCCGGGCGTGATCTGCCCCGGCGCTCCGACAGCGAAGGCCCACAGCCGCGCGGTCGGCGTCTCTGCGACATAGACGGTCTTCTCGTCCGGCGAGAGACCGATGCCGTTGGCGGGCAGCATGTGAGGCACCGCCTCGACCAGTTCGCTGCCGCCCTTCTTCATGTAATACACCGCGCCGACATCGAGATCATGGGCGCGGCGCTTGCCGAGATCGGTGAACCAGAGCCCACCCTCCTGGTCGAAGACGAGGTCGTTGGGTCCCTTGAGCGGACGTTCGCCGCAATGGGTGAACAGCGTCTCGATCTGGCCGCTTTGCAAATCCACCCGCTGCAGCGAGCCGCCGATATATTCGGACGGGCGCGGGCTGCCTGGCATGATGTTGCCGCGCGGCCCCGGCGCCCACGAGAAGCCGCCGTTGTTGCAGATGTACATCTTGCCGTCGGGACCGAGCGCCGCGCCGTTCGGCCCGCCGGGAATGGTCGCGATGGTCTCCTTGCGGCCGTCCGGGTAAACGCGCGTCAGCTTCCGGGCGCGGATTTCCACCAGCACCACCGAGCCGTCGAGCATCACCACCGGCCCTTCGGGAAATTCCAGACCGGTTGCGATGACGCGGATATTCGACATGAAGACCTCCCGAGAGTGTTTTTATTTTTGACGCGCGAAACCTAGCGTGCGGTTTTGATGATGACCAGAGCACGCATGCAGGGCTGGCTTGACGAACGCCACACCGTCATTCCGGGGCGCGAGCACTTGCCAGCGAACCCGGAATCCAGAAATTTCTTCCGATGACTCTTCTGGATTCCGGGACCGCGCGAAGAGCGCGTCCCGGAATGACAACCGTGGTTAGCCCTTCCCGCCCAGATCCCGATACACCAGCCCCGCCGCCGCGATGTCGGAGAGCGCGGTGCCGACCGCCTTGAACACGGTGATCTCGCTCGCGTCCGCCCGGCCATTGCGCTCGCCGCGGCACAGCTCGGTCAGCGAGCCGCGAATATCGTCCGGCCTGATGATGCCGTCACGGATCGGATCGAGCAGTTCGCCGCTTTCCTTCAGCGCGTCGTAGGTGTCGAGCCAGACATCCGCGCGCCGGAATGCTTCGTCGTCGGCCTCGCGCATGAAGGGCGTGAAGCTGCCGATCAGATCGAGATGAGTCCCCGGCTTCAGCCACGCGCCCTTGATGATCGGCGTTGCCGCCAGCGTGGCGCAACTGACAATGTCCGCCTCGCCCACCGCGCGCTCCAGATCGGGTGCGACCTCCGCGTCGACGCCCTTCTCGCGCAGCTCGAACACCAGCCGTGCAGCGCCCGCCTCGTTGATGTTCCACACCGCGACTTTCTCGATCGGCCGCACCACGCGGAACGCATCCGCGAGCAGGCTCGCGATCCGGCCGGAGCCACAGACCAGCAGCTTGCGCGCCTCCTTGCGCGCGAGAAAATCCGCGCCGAGCGCGGCAATACCCGCCGTGCGCCTTGACGTGATTTCGTTGCCGTCGATCAGCGCGATGTGCTGGCCGGTCTCGCCGTCGCACAGGAGATAGCTCGAGAACAGTCCCGGCAGCGCGCGCTTGCCGTTCTCCGGGAAGATCGTGACGATCTTGATGCCGACAAACGCGCGCTGCCATGCGGGCATGATGAGAATGGTCGCGGTCGAGCCGTCCGGCTGCGGCATGAAGTGATGATGCCGCAGCGGCACATGCGCGCCGGCGGTGAATGCCTCGCGCAGCGCCGGGATCAGCCGGTCGAACGGCAGGCTGGCGCGGGTCCGCGCGGCGTCGATGATGACGGGGGACGCGGTGGCTTTGTTCGTCATATTATGTCCGAGCATTTACCGATGCGCTCCCTCTCCCCGTTCTTACGGGGAGAGGATTGGGGTGAGGGGCACCTTAAAGCATTTTACGAAAGCGCCCCTCACCCGGATTGCTTCGCAATCCGACCTCTCCCGTAAGAACGGGGAGAGGTGAAAACTCTCGTCGCCCCGCCCTCAACCCGTCCATCAGTTTCTTGCGGAAGGCCCGGTCGCGCTTGAGATGCCATTCCCGGCTCATCGCCTCGACGCGCGTCTTGAAAGCCTCAGTATGCAGCAGTGTCCAGGCCCGCCCGCGCGTGGTGCGCGCCCCGGTGCCCGCATTGTGTTTATCAACGCGCCGCGCCACGTCGTTGGTCCAGCCGACATAGGACAGCCACCGGCCCTTGTGACAACAGCCAAGCACATAGACGAACGCGACGGGTTTCGATTTCGCTGCACGAGGTTTGGCTGCAGCCGGTTTGCGCTTGGCCGCCGCGCGCCTCACTTGGCTGCCGGGTCCTTTGCGGGCGGCGCTTTCGGAGCGCCGTTCGGCGCATCGGGCTTCTTCGCCAGAGCCTGCACCTGTCCCTGCAAATCAGCCACGGTCTTCTGCAAGCCGACCACGGTGGCTTTCAACGTATCGATCTGCCGGTTGGCGGCGTCGATCTTCTGCTGGCTGTCCAGCGAGGCCTTGGTCAACGAGGCTTTGAGGAAGTTGACATTGCTTTGCAGGCAGCCGGTGCGCCGCTCCATGGTCTTCTCGGCGGTGCAGATCTCGATGCCGGGCACGTCCTGCGCGAACGCGCCGCCCGCGGCCAGCGACAGCAATCCCGCAATCATTATTCGCTTCATCATGCCCGGCCTCTTGTCTGTGTCGCCATCATCCTGCACGTCCGGCGTTCTTCAGCGCAAACTGTCTCATAACGTGACGATCATGCGGTCCGCAGGCGGCGTTCTCTTAAAGATTGGAACGCGAGTGGAACGAAACGCGCCCGAATCAGCGATTCATAACATGGGGTGGATGTTCTCATCGACATCTTGTGCCACTTCAGCGAAGCATGTCCAGATGAAGCGACGCATCTCGCAAAACACCTGCGAGATGTGCTTCAATCGTTAACGAAAGCAAGACCGAGAGTGACCTGAACGATGACGGATTTCCACGGCGTATTTCCCTATCTCGCCTCCCCCATCACGCCCGACGGCGCCATCAAGACCGACGTTCTCGCCAGACTCTGCGACGATCTCATCAAGGCCGGCGTGCACGGGCTGACGCCGCTCGGCTCCACCGGCGAGTTCGCCTATCTCGGCACCGAGCAACGCACCGCCGTAGTGAAAACCACCGTGCAGGCCGCTGCGAAGCGCGTACCGGTGCTTGCGGGTGTCGCCTCGACCTCGACCGCCGACGCGGTGGCGCAGGCAAAGTCGTATCAGGCGCTCGGCGCCGACGGCATTCTCGCCATTCTCGAAGCATACTTTCCGGTGAAGGATGCGCAGGTGGAGGCGTATTTCCGCGCCATCGCCGACGCCGTGGATATTCCGGTGGTGATCTACACCAATCCAAATTTCCAGCGCTCCGATCTCACGCTGGACGTGATCGCACGGCTGGCGGAGCATCCGCGCATCGTCGGCATCAAGGATGCGTCCAACAACACCGGTCGCCTGCTGTCGATCATCAACCGCTGCGGCGACGACATGCAGGTGTTCGCCGCCTCGGCGCATATTCCGGCGGCGGTGATGCTGATCGGCGGCAAGGGCTGGATGGCGGGTCCGGCCTGCATCGTGCCGCGCCAGAGCGTGCAGCTTTATGAACTGTGCAAGGCGGCGCGCTGGGACGAGGCCATCGCGCTTCAGAAGAAATTATGGCGGGTTAACGAGGTGTTCGCGCGGTTCAATCTGGCCGCCTGCATCAAGGCGGGGCTTCAGATCCAGGGCTACGACGTCGGCGATCCGATCCCGCCGCAGACGCCTTTGACTGCCGACGAACGCAAGGTGGTCGAGGACGTGTTGCGGGATATGGCGTCGTCCTCATCCTGAGGAGCGGCCTCTTGGCCGCGTCTCGAAGGATGAGGAAACAGCAATATCCTCATGGTTCGAGACGCGCGCAAAGATGCGCGCTCCTCACCATGAGGATCAGGGCACAATCCCTCACCGCGTCGTCCCGGCGCAGGCCGGGACCCATAACCACCGGCCTGTCAGTTGATCCGGTTGTCGGATACGTCTTTGCAAGATGGTTCGACAGGGATGATTGGTCCCGGCCTGCGCCGGGACGACTTAATCTCATTTCCTTCGTGATGGAGAGTATCTACGCCCCCGCCGGCTTGCGCTTGTCCAGCGCGGCCAGCGCATTGGCGAGAATGTTCCGCACCCGGTCAGCTTCCTTCGCGTCGATCAGCGACGGGTCGAGATAGAAATCCAGCCCCGCGGCGCGTTCGATCACCACATCGCCCCTCTCCGCCACCGCATCGAGCAGGCTGTCGACGGAATACGGAATCACCTCGCGGCTGATGCCTTTCATGGTGATCGGCGGCAGCGGATGGGCGGCGACCACATCGCTGACCAGCGCGAAGGTCTCGTAGCTGATGACGATGCGGCCCGGCTCCGCGATCGACTGCAGCCGCGCGGCGAGGTTCGCCTCCGCGCCGATGATCGTATAGTCCATGCGGTCGGCGCTGCCGAAATTGCCGACGTTGCAATAGCCGGAATTGATGCCGATGCGCGTCTTGAACGGCTGCTCGATGCCTTCGGAGCGCCACTTCGCGTTCAGTTCGACCAAACGGCGTTGCATCTCCCACGCCATCTTGAGACACGCCTGCGCGTCGAGCCGCTCGCCCTTGGTCTCCGGATCGCCGAAAAAAATCAGCATCGCGTCGCCGATGAACTTGTCGATGGTGCCGCCGTGGGCCAGCGCAATCGCGGACATTTCGGTGAAATATTCGTTGAGCAGTTGCGTGATCAGTTCCGGCTGCAGCCGCTCCGTGGTGGCGGTGAAATTCTGGATGTCGGAGAAGAAGATCGTCAGCTTCTTGCGCTCGGTGTGAATGGTCACGTCCTTCTGGCCGCTGAAGATACTCTTGTAGATCTGCGGCGAGATGTAGCGCGAGATCTTCATCGACAACGAGGCGAGGAAGTCGTTGTTGGATTCCAGTTCCTTGTTCATGCCCATGATCTGCAGCGACTGGCGACGCTGCATGGCGAGGAACGACACGCCGCATACAGCGGTCAGCGCGAAATAGGCCAGCAGATACTTGAAGGAGAAGATGTTGGCGGCGATCGGCTGGGTGATGATCACCTCCTGAATGCCGCGCACGTCGCCGACCTTCCAGTCCTTCTTCGGGCTTTCCGGATGGGTGTTGTGACAACTGACGCAGGCGGCGCCGAGAAGGACGGGCACCACCAGCCGGACCCGGTCGCTGAACAGCGAGTGGGAGGAATCCTCGATCTTCTGGTTCGGATTTTCGCGCAAGGCCGCCAGCGCGCCGACCTCGAAGGAATCGAGCTGATGCGGCGCGCGGTTCTTGAACGGGTAATCCGAGACGAAGCGATAAATGATGTTGTGCTGCTGCTCGCTGATCACCTTGCCGAGTTCGAGCGACAGCGTCGCCGGGATCGGCACCGCGCCGGGCACGGTCTCATAATTGTGGATCACCTGGGTCTGGCCGGAATGCGACAGGATGCGCCCGACGACATTGGTGGCGTAATAGCTGCGCACGCTGGTGAGCAGCGAATTCATGTCGGTGGCCTGCCGCCGCAGCGCCGCCTCGCCGAGACTGGTCAGATCGAGCCACACCGCCACCGGCAGCAGCGCCAGCAGCAGCGCGATCAGGAAACCGGTCAGAATGCCGCGCGAGCGGAGATTTCCGGGGTTCGCCTCGTTCATCGGGGTCTGCCGTTGTTCGATTCAGCCGTGCGATCCTAATACAATAGGTTACACGAACCAATGATGGCGGTAGCCTGGCCCGGCCAGCCCTTTCCGGGTCTGGGAACGCTCCAACCCGTTGGCGCGTTGAAACGGCAGCAACAGGCCGCGAACTCAAGGGTGTGCGCATGGTGAAGGTCGTTTACGAGGTGGTCGAGCACGATGGCGGCTGGGCTTACAAGTTCAACAACGTGTTTTCGGAGACCTTCCGGACCCATGAGGCCGCCCGCGCCGCGGCCGAGCGCGCCGCCGCCGAGCAGCGCGTGCCGGGCCGCACCGAAACGATCCAGTTCGAGGACGGTCAGGGCAACTGGCGCGAGGAAACCGCCTCCGGCAGCGACCGCCCTGTCACCGAGGTGGTGGATAAGAAGACGCAGTGACCTGCGGACGCAAGCGCTGCGAACAAGCCCGGAATGCCAATGTGACCGCGGCACTCTCTCCATGTCGTCCCGGCGCAGGCCGGGACAACATCTATATCTATAGTTAGATCTATAATGAGCCGTGCGACGAGCGAAGCGATTGCAACGCGCCGCCGAGCCGTCTAGAAAGCCCGCCATGAGAATGGGGCGGGCTTTACAGAACTGGCTGGATACGCACGGACTCGGCGCGATCATCGCCGCCGTTCTCGGCGTGATCCTGACACTGTCGGTGCTTCTCGTCGTCGGCGGCTACTGGTTCGTGACGCGCTAGGCGCCAGGCGTCGCTAACAACGAATATCCCGGCAACCGCGATCGTCATCACCGGGCTTGACCCGGTGATCCATCACTTGAGAAGGCATCTCCGGAAAAGATGGGCGGCGGGGTCAGGCCCGGCCATGACAATCTTGTTGTAGAGGCGAGTCCGATTAGGGATTCTTCTCATCCCTGAAATACGGCTCCACCGCGCCGGTCAGCTTGATGGTCAGCGGATTGCCGTAACGGTCCTTCGACGAGCCTGCGGTGACGCGCACCCAGCCCTCGCTGACGCAATATTCCTCGACATTGTTTTTCTCGACGCCCTTGAAGCGGATGCCGACGTCGCGCGACAGCACCTCGGCGTTGTAGAACGGGCTGCAGGGATCGGTGGAGAGGCGGTCGGGAAGCTGGTCGCTCATGGTGGTGACATCCTGATCTGACATCTTGAATTCCGGTGACGTGATTTACCTGCGCTGATTCACGCGCTCCGATCTAGAGGAGCCTTTCGATCTCGGGAATCAGCGCCTGCGGCGTTGTGGCCGAGCCGTGCCGTGCGACCACCTTGCCGCTGCGATCGACCAGAAACTTGGTGAAATTCCACTTGATCGCCTTCGAGCCGAGGATGCCCGGCTTCTCATCCTTGAGATAGGTGAACAACGGCAGCGCATTGTCGCCGTTGACGTCGATCTTGCCGAACATCGGGAACGTCACGTCGTATTTCGTCGCGCAGAACTCCGCGATCTCCTGCGCGGTCCCCGGCTCCTGACCGCCGAACTGGTTGCACGGAAACCCGAGCACCGCGAAGCCGCGCGGACCGAGCATCCGCTGCAACGCTTCGAGCTGTTCGTACTGGGGCGTGAAGCCGCAGGCGCTGGCGGTGTTGACAATCAGCAGCACCTTGCCCGCGAAGGCCTTGAGCGGAAGCTGCTGGCCGTCGAGGGTCGATGCCGAAAAATCGTGGACCGTGGTCAAACACACATCCCCTTCCAGAATTCGCGATCCATGCGCCGTCGCATAACACATGCGTCGTCCCGGCCTGCGCCGGGACGACTTCGGATACAGAGTTTACGTCCGGAAACCACCCTTTTGCTGATTGGCGAGCCAGTCGGAGAGTTTTGCCGGCGGCTCCGCCTTCTTCTTTTTCACGGCGGCTTTCTTCACGGCTTTCGGCGGGGCCGAGGCCGCCTCGGCGGCTTCCTTGGCCAGACGCAGCGCGCGCAGTTTTTCCATATTGGCGCGCACCGCGCGGCCTTCGGCGTCGTAGTCCGCCAGCGACTTCTGGTGTCCGCCGGGCGGTGTCCGTGTTTTCTCGCTCATCATGTCTTTCCCGGTTTTTGCCCAGTGATCCGGTTCTGCATTCATCTGATCGCCTTCGCAGGCACTTTTGGGACGCCCGGATATGGGGAGTGTTGCGGTTCCTTTAGCCGATCCGGACGGCGCTGTCTCGCGGCGCGAAAGCAACCCTGGAGTCGCCAATTTACTTCATATTGGCAACTGTCGGCCTAAGCCCGGCATGGCCGAATGCCTCGGAAAGCCACAATTATCCGACATGGAACAGGCCTGACGATCGGAATACGGCTTGACCCTGAGAACGACCATCGTGCTGCTCACATGCGCCGCCGGCATTGCCGCGGGCGTGGGCGGCTGGCTGCTCGGCGAACGGCTGTTCCTGCAAAGCGCGTCGGCATCGCTGACGCCGGATGACCCGACGCTCGATGCGCGCTATCCGATCTCTAACACCATGACCAAGCAGGACCGCGTGATCGCCTCCCCGCGCCCGGCGGAGACGCCCGACGCGCCGCCGAATGACATGTACGAAACCGCGCGCGCCTGGATGGCGGCGCCGGTCACGCTGCCGCGCTCGGTCACAGCGCGATCCGAGAAGCCGTCGCGGCTATTCCTCAACGACACCCAGATCGCCGGCATCAAGAAGCGGCTGAACCTCACCCCCGCGCAGCAGAAATACTGGCCGCCGGTGGAATCGGCGATGCGCGAGGTGACGTTGCAGATCGAGGACTATCAAAAACGTCTCAAGCGCTCGCGCGACGACTCGTTCGACACCGAGAGCGCGGCAATCACGCGGCTGAAAACGGCGACCAGGGCGCTCTACACCCAGCTCAACGGCACGCAGAAGAATGACATCGCGCTGCTGGTGCGCATGGCCGGCCTCGGCCCGGCCTTCGCCGAGTTGACCGGCACGAAAGCCGCGAAGAGCGAGAGCGAGGATTCCAAGTAGCGAAAAGCGGGATGCGCTCCCTCTCCCCGCAAGAGCGGGGCGAGGTAAAGAAAGGCTGCGCAAACTTTATATCGCGCCCTAATTGCGAAACTCGTTCGTCAACTCGCCGATACCATCGATGGCGATGGTGACGGTGTTGACAGGTTCCTTCATCACGCCGACGCCGAGCGAGGTGCCGCAGGCGATGATGTCACCGGGCAGCAGCGTCATCTCCTGCGAGATTTTGCTGACCAGATCCTGCGCGGAAAAGATCATGTCCGAAATTTTGTAATGCTGCCGCTCCGCGCCGTTGAGAATGGTGCGTACCGTCAGCTTGGCCGGATCGATATCGGTCACGATAGCCGGACCGAACGGACAGAAATCGTCGAAGCCCTTGGCGCGCGCCCACTGCGGAAATGTCAGGTCCTTGTTCAGAACGTCCGAAGCGGTGATGTCGTTGACGCAGGTATAGCCGTGAATGAAGCCGTCGGCCTCCGCGACGGAGACCCGGCTGCACCTTTGGCCGATCACGATGGCGAGCTCGCCCTCATAGACCACCTTGCCATCATAGGACGGCGGCTTCCGCACCACCGCGTTCGGCGCGGTCACCGTGGTCGGCGCCTTCAGCAGATACAGCGGCTCGGCAGGCTCCGCGACATTCAGCTTCGCCGCCAGCGCATGAAAATTATTCCACAGCGCGATGACTTTCGACGGCACGCAGGGCGCGAGCAGTTCGACATCCTTCAGCGCGAATTGCGTGCCGCCGGCTTTGGAGACGCCGAACATCTCGCCGGTGTGAACCTCGATATCGCCGCCCGACAGCGTGCCGAACTCAATCCGGTCCTGATGGCGAAAGCGAACCCACTGCGTCACGATTGAAAACTCCAATATATATCATCATTGCGAGGAGCTGCCCTGCCGCCGTGTCCCGGGCGCGACGCAACGCGCTAGCGTTGCTTCGCTGAACCGGGACCGTCACACATACGGTCCGCAACGGCCCGGCTCTGCGGAGCGGCATTTCATGCCGCACCGCGTCCGGGGCACCCGAAATGCGATAGTCGTCCCCCCTCAATAAAGCTCCGCGAGCTTGGCGCGCTGCGCCACCAGCGCCAGCACGATGTCGATCGACGGCGTCGGGATTTTCGACAGCGCGCCCATTTCCTGCACCACCGTGACCAGCGGATCGATTTCCATCGGCCGGCCGCGTTCGAGATCCTGCAGCATCGAGGTCTTGTGCGCGCCGACCTTGCGCGCGCCCTCGATGCGCCGCTCCACATCGACGCGGAACCTGATGCCGAATTTTTCCGCGATGGTCTGCGCTTCCACCATCATGGACTTCGCCACCGCCCGCGTGCCCGGATCGCTGCCGATCACATCGAGCGTGGCATGGGTCAGCGCGCTGATCGGATTGAAGCAGACATTGCCCCACAGCTTGAGCCAGATTTCGTCGCGGATGTTGTCGAGCACCGGCGCTTTCAGTCCGGCCTTCTCGAACATCGCGGACAGCGCCTCCACGTCGGCGCTCTTCTCGCCGGACGGCTCGCCGAGCGGAAACTTGTCGCCATAGACATGGCGGATCACGCCGGGCGCCTCGATCTCGGTGGCGGGATAGACCACGCAGCCAATGGCGCGCTCAGGTCCCAGTTCCTTCCACTGACGGCCGCCGGGATCGATGCTCTCCAGCGCCGAGCCTTCGCATTCGTTGCCGTGCTTGTAGAAGTACCAGTAAGGAATGCCGTTCACCGCGGTGACGATGCGGGTGTTGGGCCCGATCAGCGGCTTCATGGCCTCGATCACGCCGGTGATCGAATGCGCCTTGAGGCAGATGATGATGAAATCCTGCGGGCCAAGTTCGGCGGGATTGTCGGTGCAGCGTGGATGCACCACCCGCTCCTCGCCGCCGATCAAAAGCTTCAGGCCGCTGGCCTTCATCGCCGCAAGGTGAGCGCCGCGCGCCACCAGGCTGACATCGGCTCCCGCCCGCGCGAGCTGCACGCCGAGATAGCCGCCGATCGCGCCCGCACCGTAAATACAGATCTTCATCGCTGCCGTCCCGAAGTTATACGGTTGAGCGCGTCCGCATCGCTGCAGGCGCGCCTCCAGGATCGGGCTCAAGAACATGAACCGCGAGACTGAAAAAGAGCCGGGATAAAAAGAGCGGGGCGCGATCACCGAACCGGGGATAGTCGGGCGATGGCGCCCCGCAGGGAGAACCCGTCAGGCAAACGCAGGAACGGCCGTTCCCCGTTCCTGAAAAGCCGCCGCATCGAGATCGGTAACGGCATTGATGTCGCGCATGCTGATCACGCCGATCAGCGTGTAATCGTCGATCACCGGCAAATGCCGGATGTGATGCTCGGCCATGAGATCGCGAATATGCGCGAGCGTGTCGGCGGACTGGCACGACACCAGCTGCTGCACCGAGATCAGCGCGGAAATTTTCATATTGAGGGCGGCCGGGCCGTGCTCGGCGACGGCGCGCACCACGTCGCGCTCCGAAAACATGCCGACGGCGACATTGCCTTCGGTGCGGCAGACATCTTTCACGACCAATGCGCTGATGTTTTCACTGCGGAGCAGCCGCGCCGCCGTGCCGACGGTTTCATGCATGCGGACGGTGACGATACGCGTGCTCTTCCTGTTCAGGATGTCTCCGACTCTCATCACAACCTCCCTGGTCTGTGGGCGGGGATGCTTCTCCCCGAGGCCGCTCTTGTCCGAGGATGGATGTCCTCGTTGACATCAAAATACTGGTATACATTATGCCAAGAGTCAATCGGAACAGATTCCTATTTTTGCGGTGGCATCCCAGGCGAGATTGCGAACGTTGCTTGCAGATGATCCGCCGACACCATGCCGACGCCATTTCGCCTTTTGCGGCGAAGTTTGCCGCCATTCGGCCTTATGAAAAAAAGCCTGCAGTGGACGGCTGAGAGCGTGTCGAGACCGCGCGGATTCGGTCATTGGTCGTCCCGGCGCAGGCCGGGACCCGTCATCACCGCCCTCTCGGCAAAGAGAGGATCGCTTCATTGCGCGCGCCATCGAACGCCAAAGCGTATGAGTCCCGGCCTGCGCCGGCACGAAGTACATCACCATCGCGAAGTAATCGTGGACGCGTTCCTCATGGTGAGGAGCGTAACCGTGAGAAGAAATAGTTCGCGATGCTGCCTCATCCTTCGAGACGCAACGCTTCGCGTTGCTCCTCAGGATGAGGTCGCGCGTTTACGACCTATCCCCGCAACACATCCACCAGCGTCTTGCCGAGGCGCGCAGGCGACGGCGAGACGCGAATGCCGGCGGCTTCCATCGCGGCAATTTTGGATTCCGCGTCGCCCTTGCCGCCGGAGATGATGGCGCCGGCATGGCCCATGCGGCGGCCGGGAGGCGCGGTGCGTCCGGCGATGAAGCCGACCATCGGCTTCCGGCGGCCACGCTTCGCCTCGTCCTTGATGAACTGCGCCGCGTCTTCTTCCGACGAGCCGCCGATCTCGCCGATCATCACGATGGATTTCGTGTCCGGATCGGCGAGAAACAATTCCAGCATCGAAATGAAGTCGGTGCCTTTCACCGGATCGCCGCCGATGCCGACTGCGGTGGTCTGACCGAGACCTTCGGCGGAGGTCTGATACACCGCCTCATAGGTCAGCGTGCCGGAACGCGACACGATGCCGACATTGCCTTTCTTGAAAATATTGCCGGGCATGATTCCGATCTTGCATTCGCCCGCCGTCATCACGCCGGGACAGTTCGGTCCGATCAGCCGCGACTTCGACCCTTCCAGCGCACGCTTGACGCGCACCATGTCGGTCACCGGAATGCCTTCGGTAATGCAGACGATCAGCGGCACCTCCGCATCGACCCCTTCGCAAATCGCATCCGCAGCACCCGGCGGCGGCACATAGATCACGCTGGCATCCGCGCCGGTTTTTGCCCGCGCCTCGGCCACCGTATCGAATACAGGAAGTCCGAGATGCTCGGTGCCGCCCTTGCCCGGCGATGTGCCGCCGACCATCTGCGTGCCGTAAAGCGCCGCCTGCTCCGAATGAAACGTGCCATTTTTGCCGGTAAAACCCTGGCAAATCACTTTTGTATGGCTGTCGATGAGAATGGCCATTACGCGGCCTCCTTCCGTGTGGCGCGAACGATTTTCTGCGCGGCGTCGTCGAGATCGTCGGCGGCAACGACATTCAGTCCGGAATCCGCAATGACCTTTTTGCCGAGTTCGACGTTGGTGCCTTCAAGGCGCACCACCAGCGGAACACCCAGCCCCACCTCGCGCACGGCGGCGACCACGCCTTCGGCCACCACATCGCAACGCATGATGCCGCCGAAGATGTTGACCAGGATGCCCCGCACATTCGGATCGGACGTAATGATCTTGAACGCGGCAGCGACCTTCTCCTTGGTGGCGCCGCCGCCGACGTCGAGGAAGTTCGCCGGTGTGGCGCCATAGAGCTTGATGATGTCCATGGTCGCCATCGCGAGACCCGCGCCGTTGACCATGCAGCCGATGGTGCCCTCAAGCGCGATGTAGTTCAGATCGTATTTCGACGCCTCGATTTCCTTGTCGTCTTCTTCGGTGAGGTCGCGCAGCTTCAGCAGATCGGGATGGCGATAGAGCGCGTTGGAATCGAAACTGATCTTGGCGTCGAGGCAGCGTAGCTCGCCCTGCTTGGTCACCACCAGCGGATTGATTTCCAGCATCGCCATGTCAGTGGTGACGAACGCGTTGTAAAGCTGTGCGGTCAGGCTCGAAGCCTGCTTGGCGAGATCGCCGGACAGTCCCAGCACCTGCGCGACGTGGCGTCCGTGATGCGCCATCACGCCGGTTGCGGGATCCACCGAGAACGTGACGATTTTTTCCGGCGCGTCGTGCGCTACCTTCTCGATGTCCATGCCCCCTTCGGTGGAGACCACGAAGGCAATGCGCGAGGTTTCGCGATCGACCAGCATCGAGAGATAGAACTCTTTCGAGATGTCGGAGCCGTCCTCGATGTAGAGCCGGTTGACCTGCTTGCCGGCCGGGCCGGTCTGCACGGTGACGAGAGTCCGGCCGAGCATCTCTTTTGCAAACGCGGCGACCTCATCGACCGACTTCGCCAGCCGCACGCCGCCTTTGGCATCAGCAGGCAAGCCAACGAACTTGCCCTTGCCGCGGCCGCCGGCATGGATCTGCGATTTCACGACATACACCGGACCCGGCAGCGACTTCGCCGCAGCGATGGCTTCTTCAACCGTGAAGGCCGGCGCGCCCGCCGACACCGCCACACCGAATTTTTTCAGGACGGCCTTGCCCTGATACTCGTGGATATTCATGGCTTCCTCCCATCGTGACTTAGGTCGAGAAATGCCCTGTTTTCAGGGACTTATAGGTTCGTCCGCCGTCTTGTATTATGTATACCAGAGATTGCCTGCGTGCTTGGCGCGAGTCAATCGGTTTTGCGCGATCGATTCCGGAAAAGGAAAAGCGCGCTCAGCGTCAGATGAGCGCGCTTTCGAGTTCGTCAATCGTTAGGCGTCAGGCCGTCGCCATCGATTTTTCGACGACCGACTTGCGCCACGGCTTCAGCAGCACGATGGCCAGCAGCGAGGCGAGGATGTTGGCACCCGCCGCCACGATGAAGACCGTGTCCCAGGTGCCCGAGCTCTGCTGCATGTAGTTCGCAGCAGGAACGAGCAGCGCCGCCGTTCCCTTCGCGGTGTAGAGCAGCCCCGCATTGGTGGTCGCGAACTTCGACCCGAACGTGTCGGTGCAGGTCGAGGGGAAGAGCGAGTAGATCTCGCCCCACGCGAAGAACACGAAACCGGAGAGCAGCACGAACCACACCGGATCGTGTCCCCACAAGTACAACAGATAGATGCCGACGCCTTCCATGCCGAACGCGATGAACATGGTGTTCTCGCGGCCGATCATGTCGGAGATCCAGCCGAAGAACGGCCGCGTCAGACCGTTGAGCACACGATCGATGGTCGCGGCGAAGGTGACCGCGGTCATCGTCATCGCCATCAGCGTGACTGGAACACTGTCGACCTTCCAGTCGACGGCAATCGGCTTGAGGTTCGCGGTGACCATCAATCCGCCCGCGCCGACAATGACGAACATGAAGTACATCAGCCAGAAAATCGGATGCCGAATGACTTCGGTCGGCAAATAGTTGCGCCGCGTCTGCTGAAGCGCAGCATTGACCACCGGCGGCGGCACCTGCCCGGTCTTCGGCGCGAACAACAGGAACGACAGAATGACAATGATGATGCCCTGCCCCAGACCGAAATAGAGGAAGGTGTTCTGGAAGCCGTCGTTCTTGATCATCGCCTGGATCGGCGCGACCGTGAGCGCGGAGCCGGCGCCGAAGCCCGCGGCGGTGATGCCCGCCGCGAGGCCGCGCTTGTCGGGAAACCACTTCAGCGCGTTGCCGACGCAGGTGCCGTAAACACCGCCGGCACCGATGCCCGCGATGATCATGCCGAGATAGAATCCGTTGAGCGATGTCGCCTGCGCGTTGATGGCCCAGCCTATCGCGCACAGAATGCCGCCGACGAGAACGACGATACGCGGGCCGTACTTGTCGACGAACCAGCCTTCGACCGGGACCAGCCACGTCTCGAACAATACGAACAGCGTGAAGGCCCACTGGATCGACGCGCGATCCCATCTGAATTTTTTCTGAATGTCGGGGACGAAGAACGTCCAGCCGTATTGATAGTTGGCGATCATGACCATGGCGCCGACGCCGATTGCCAACTGAACCCACCGATAGGTATCGCTAACGCGTGCGGCCGCCGGAGCCGCCGTATGAACTGCATCAGTCATCGTTCCTCCCGAGGCGCCCTGTTCTGTTGAGTTTGGCGACAGGCGCTACCAGAACACCAGTCTGGTATACGATATGCCATCTCGCAAGAGGTATTGTGGGGTGGTATCCGCTTTTTTCACGATGCGGAAAAACGGGGAGCCACCGGGAAGGCGGCAAAGAAAAAGGGCTCCGGCGGAAGCCGGAGCCCATGTTATTTGGCCCCTGGCAAAGGCGAGAGCGGTTGATGCCTGCCTCCAATGCCTTGAACGCGCAGCTTGAACTAACTGCCTAGCTTAGCCCCTGGAAGATTCGGTCGTTTCCTCCACTCTCACAACGCCGTCTTCGGTGTGCGCGAGAACAGCCAGGTCCAACCGTTGGAAATCATTGGCCAGAACAGTGCGATCAGGCCGAGCGTCATAATCGATCCGACAAGACCGTTGGAGAAGAACACGCCAAGGCTGCCTTGCGATCCGAGCAGCGATTGCCGGAACGCTTCCTCCGCCTTGTCGCCGAGCACGATGGCAAGCACCAGCGGTGCCATCGGATAGTTGCACTTCTTCATGACGTAGCCGACCACGCCGAACACCATCATCATCACGACGTCGAAGGTGTTGTTGTGCACGGTATATGCGCCGATGGCGCACAGCACGAGAATGACCGGCGCGATAATGCTGAACGGAATGCGCAGGATGGCTGCGAACAGCGGCACACAGGTCAGCACCACGAGCAGTCCGACGAGATTGCCGAGATACATGCTGGCGATCAGACCCCAGACAAAGTCCTTTTGCTCGACGAACAGCAGCGGCCCGGGCTGCAGGCCCCAGATCAGCAAGCCGCCCAGCAGCACCGCAGCCGTCGGCGATCCCGGTACACCAAGCGACAGCATCGGCAGCAAGGCAGCAGTGCCCGCCGCATGCGCGGCGGTTTCAGGCGCCACCACACCCTCAATCTCGCCCTTGCCGAAATTCTTGCCGTGTTTCGACATGCGCTTGGCAATGCCATAGCTCATGAAGGACGCGGGCGTTGCGCCGGCCGGGGAAACGCCCATCCACACGCCGATCAGGCACGACCGCAACGACGTCGCCCAGTAGCGCGGAAGCTCCTTCCACGTCTCCCACACGACCTTCACATTGATCTTGGCGGGCTTGCCTCTGAAGTTGAGCCCCTCTTCCATGGTGAGAAGGATTTCGCCGATTCCGAACAGGCCGATGACCGCGATCAGGAAATCGAAGCCATTGAGCATCTCGGTGAAACCGAAGGTCAGCCGCAATTGTCCAGTGATGCTGTCCAGCCCCACCGAGGCGAGCGCGAACCCGATCATCATCGCGACAATTGTCTTGAATGGCGGCTCCTTGCCCATGCCGATGAAGCTGCAGAATGCGATAAAGAACACTGCGAACTTTTCCGCGGGACCAAACTGCAGCGCGAATTTCGCAACCAGCGGGGCGACCAGCGTGATCATGATCACGGCGAACAATGCGCCGACGAAGGACGAAGTGAACGCAGCAGTAAGCGCCTCGCCTGCCTTACCCTTCTGCGCCATGGGATGGCCGTCGAATGTCGTGGCCACGGACCATGGCTCGCCGGGTATATTGAACAGCACCGACGTGATCGCGCCGCCAAACAGCGCACCCCAGTAGATGCACGACAGCATGATGATGGCCGAGGTCGGCGGCATGCTGAAGGTCAGCGGCAGCAGGATCGCCACGCCATTCGCGCCGCCGAGGCCGGGCAGCACCCCGATGATCACACCGAGGACGATACCGATGATCATCACCAGAATATTGAACGGCTGCAGCACCGTCGCGAAGCCGTGAAACAGATTTGCAATTTCTTCCATATCGATATTCCCAACCGCAGCTTGAGATTCTAGAGACCGAGCAGGTCTTCCAATGGTCCTTTGGGCAGCGGAATGAGGAACCATTTTTCGAAGAACAGGTAGATCGCGACGGGTGTACCGAAGGCCACCGCAGCTGTGGTGCTCCACGGATATTTGCCGAGCCATCGCATGAACAATGCGATGAGAATGACCGATGACACGTAGATACCGAGATACGGAATGATCAGGGCATAGATCGTGGTCGGAATGAGAACGCAAAGAACCTGGCGAAGCTGTCCCCATTCAGAGAACAGCCGGCCGTCATCCTGCTCCATTAAAAGCTGAGTGCAATTCACGGCACTCGCGAGAACGATGATGACGCCGATGTAAAACGGAAAGAATCCGGATTTCGGACCTTCCGGTCCCCAGCCAATTCCGACCTTGAGACTGCCGATGATCGTGATCGCACCCAGCAGGATGCAGAACACGCCAACACCCAGTTCCGTCCATCGATGCGATGGACCGCGCTGATCCGTTCCAGAATGCCCGCTCATGTTTCTTCCCGCGCTGAAATCCTGCCGGCGGAAAAATCCGCCGGCAGTGGTTGGTCACTCGAGTTATTGAGATGCAGCCAGGAAGCCTGCGTCCTTCATCAGCGCCTGATGGCGCTTTTCTTCATTCTCGACCCATGCCGAATATTCGGAACCGACCATCAGGGTCTGATTGAAGGCGCCGTCCTTCATCAGCGTCTGCCATTCCGGCGTTTCACGTACTTTCTTGAGCACGTTGACGTAGTAGTCGACCTGATCCTTGGTCGCTTTTGGCGACGTGAAGAATCCACGCAGCATCAGATATTCGACATCCAGCCCTTGCGACTTGCATGTCGGGATATCGCCCCAGGCTTTTCCGTCGGCCATCGCGTCCTTGTAAGGAAGCGGCTTGGCATCGAACACGCAGAGCGGGCGGACGGCGCCGCCGCGCCATTGCGCGACAGCTTCGATCGGATTGTTGACGGTGGAATCGATGTGCTTGCCAACAAGCTGAACGGCCACTTCACCACCGCCGCGGTAAGGGATGTAAGTGAACTTGGTGCCGGACGCTTTCTCGATCGCGACCGTGATGATCTGGTCTTCCTGCTTCGAGCCGGTGCCGCCCATCTTGAATTCACCGGGCTTCGCCTTCACGGCCTCGATGTAATCCTTCACAGTTTTGTAGGGGCTGTCCGCATTCACCCACAGAATGAATTCATCGAGCGCCATCATCGCGACGGGCGTCAGATCCTTGTGGCTGAAAGGAATGCCGGTTCCCAACGGCGTGGTGAAAAGATTCGAGAGGGTAATAACGAGCTTATGCGGGTTTCCGACCGAACTCTTGACGTCGAGAAAACCCTCCCCCCCCGCGCCGCCTGCCTTGTTCACCACCACCAGCGGCTGCTTCATCAGGCTATGTTTGGTAACGATGCCTTGGATCGTGCGCGCCATCTGGTCCGCGCCGCCGCCGGTGCCTGCGGGTACGACGATCTCGACCGGCCGGGTCGGCTCCCACGCCGCCGAGGCGGGAATAGCAGTGAAGGCCGCCCCCACCGCAACCCCAACACCCAGTGCAAGACCTAACGTTCGATTAGACGACAACATCATCGCGTTTTCTCCCACCCGTTGTTTCACGCCGCTCAACGGCGGCTTAACTTCGAAGTCTGCCTTGCGGGCAGTTTATGGATCTCGTTCTAGTGACGCCCGTCCGCCTGCCTCCAGGGATATCCAACCAAAATTCAATCGTAGCGCATCGAAATCCGCTCAGACGATCAGCCGCAATTATTGTCAGGGAGTTCGCGCCGATAGCCATCGCGCCATCCGTCGATGCCTGGTCCGGCAGCAACGACACCGCACAAACGGTATCAGCCATTGTCCCTCCCCAAGGCGCGCTGTTCTGATTGAGAAGCCGACAGCTGCTGCCTGAGACGCATCGTTGTATGCGATATGCCAGGACACAAGAGTTATTCTGGACGCGGCTCTCTGGCGCTGCGGCATCGAACTTTGGATCCGCATAGCGAAAAGGCTCCGGAAAACCGGAGCCTTTCACAACACCATCAAGAACCACGCTCGCGTTTAACGGCGAGCTGTCAGTGGTTTAATCCTCAGAGTCCGAACCGCGGCAGATCGCCATTCTGCACGGAAATCCGCGCGCTCTTCATCAGAAAATTGTCAACAAAAGCAAGCAGCTGACGAAACAGCCCGTTTGAAGGGGAGAACCCGATGGAAGCAGTCTTGGACATTGCGAGGCCTTTCAAAAGCAATGAATTTAGCGCCCTGTTCTGCGCTGCGTCATCAGTAGCTTATGTATACCAGATGCCAGACTCAACGCACGATCTCGCATGGCAGCAATTTCTCTATCGCATCGCAATATCGCTCACTGGCGCGACGAAATGTCCCAACCTTCCCCACATGCCTGTAGGGAGTCGACGGTATTCAGAAACCACAGAAAAGGCCGGCAAAATGCGCCGGCCTTTGCAGTCTCGCAGTTGGTGGAGGCTTACTCCGCCGCTTCGACTTTACGCGGCGGGGACACAGCGCCCGAGTTGTGAATCTCGGCAACCTGGTTGTCGTTATAGCCCAGCACCTGCTTCAGAATCTCATCGGTGTGCTCGCCGAGCAGCGGGGAACGCGTCACCACGGTCGGGCTATCCGACAGCTTAATCGGGTTTCCGACCGACAGATACTTGCCCCGCGCCGGATGATCGACTTCGACAATTGTGCCGGTCGCGCGCAGCGACTGATCTTCCGCCAGTTCCTTCATGGAGAGGATAGGTCCGCAGGGAATGTCATCCTTGTTGAGAATGTCCATCGCCTCGAACTTGGTCTTGGTCATCGTCCACTGTTCGATGCGTGCGAAGATCTCATTGAGACGCGCCAGACGGGCTGGCGGCTTGGCGTAGTCCGGGTGAGTTTTCCAGCCGGGTTCACCGATCACGTCGCAGATCTTTTCCCAGACCGGAGCCTGGGTGATGAAATAGATGTAGGCATTGGGGTCGGTCTCCCAGCCCTTGCACTTCAGAATACGCCCCGGCTGACCGCCGCCTGAATCGTTGCCAGCGCGCGGCACGGCATCGCCGAACGGAATGCCTTCGCCGAACTGGCTGTATTCCTTGAGCGGACCGTGGGCGAGGCGCTGCTGGTCGCGCAGCTTGACGCGCGCAAGATTGAGCACGCCGTCCTGCATTGCAGCCGTAACCTTCTGGCCCTGGCCAGTGACGGTGCGCTGATAGAGCGCTGTGACAATGCCCAGCGCGAGATGCAAGCCCGTGCCACTGTCGCCGATCTGCGCGCCCGTCACCAAGGGAAGCCCGTCGCGGAAGCCCGTGGTCGAAGCCGCACCGCCGGTGCACTGCGCGACGTTCTCATAGACCTTGCAGTCTTCGTAGGGACCGGGGCCGAAGCCCTTGATCGACGCCACGATCAGCTTCGGATTGATCTTCTGGATCGTCTCCCAGGGAAAGCCCATGCGATCCAGTACGCCGGGACCGAAATTCTCTACCAGCACATCACATGTTTTCATCAGCGCGGTGAGGACTTCCTTGCCCTTCGGGTTCTTGGTGTCGAGCGTGATCGAACGCTTGTTATGGTTCAGCATCGTGAAATAGAGGCTGTCCGCGTTCGGAACGTCCATAAGCTGGCCGCGGGTGATGTCACCGACGCCCGGACGCTCCACCTTGATCACATCGGCGCCGAACCAAGCCAGCAGCTGCGTGCAAGTCGGACCCGACTGAACATGGGTGAAGTCAAGAATGCGAACGCCCTTAAGCGCCTGTGTCATCGTGTCATACTCCGTATCGGTGTCGACGCCTTCTGACGCCGAGTGCGAGGACTGAAATCCGCCGGGACCGAACTGTCCCGGCCGTGTCTTTGTTAAGATTTATTACCGATCATCCGGTTCTTGGCGCCGGACGCTTATTTCTTTTTCAGGACGCTTTGTGGATTGAGGTTGCCGATACGACCGCTTTCGCTGCCGGCAGCGGGATCAATCACCGCATTGATAAGCGTCGGCTTGCCGGAATCCATTGCCGCGTTGACTGCGCGCTTTAACTCATCGGGCGTCGTGGCATTGACGCCGACGCCGCCGAAAGCCTCCATCATCCTGTCGTAGCGCGCGCCCTTGACGAAAACGGTGGGAGCAACATCGGGCCCGCCCGTAGGGTTGACGTCGGTGCCGCGATAGATGCCGTCATTGTTAAAAATCACCACGCAGACCGGCAGCTTGTAGCGACAGATCGTTTCCACTTCCATGCCGGAGAAACCGAATGCGCTGTCGCCCTCGACAGCCAGCACCGGCTTGCCGGTCTCAATTGCAGCGGCGATGGAATAACCCATGCCGATGCCCATGATGCCCCAGGTGCCGACGTCGATGCGCTTGCGCGGCTGATACATGTCGATGATGCCGCGCGCGAGATCGAGCGTGTTGGCGCCTTCATTGACGAGGATCGCGTCAGGACGTTCCTTGATGATGGTGCGCAGCACGCCCAGCGCGCCGTGGTAATCCATCGGCGAGTTGTTGTTCATCAGGCGCGGCGCCATTTTGGCGACGTTGTCGTCGCGCTTGGCCTGAACGGATTTGGTCCACTCCGCTGGCGGAGCGGGCCAGTTGTCACCCATGCCCTGCAGAAGCGCCGAGACGCAGGAGCCGATGTCGCCGACCACAGGCGCCACGATCTCAACATTCGAATCCATTTCCTTCGGCTCGATGTCGATCTGGATGAACTTCTTCGGAGTGTCACCCCATGTCTTGCCTTTGCCGTGCGACAGCAGCCAGTTAAGGCGCGCTCCGATCAGCATGACGACATCGGAATCCTTCAGCACTGTCGAGCGCGCCGCGCCCGCACACTGCGGATGCATGTCAGGCAGCAAACCCTTGCCCATGCTCATCGGCAGGAACGGAATGCCGCTCTTCTCGACCAGCGAACGGATCGCGTCGTCGGCCTGCGCGTAGGCCGCGCCCTTGCCGAGGATGATCAGCGGCTTCTTCGCCGCTTTGAGTACGTCCAGCGCGCGTTTCACCGATTCCGGAGCTGGGATTTGCGCAGGCGCTGCATCGATGACCTTCACCAGCGACTTCTTGCCAGCGTCCGCATTCATCACCTGCCCAAACAGCTTGGCCGGAAGGTCGAGATAGACGCCACCGGGACGGCCCGAGACGGCGGCGCGGATCGCGCGTGCGACGCCGATGCCGATGTCCTGCGCATGCAGAACCCGGAATGCCGCCTTGCAGAGCGGCTTGGCGATGGCCAGTTGATCCATTTCCTCGTAGTCGCCTTGCTGCAAGTCGACGATTTCGCGCTCGGATGAGCCCGAAATCAGGATCATCGGAAAGCAGTTGGTGGTTGCATGGGCGAGCGCGGTCAGGCCGTTGAGGAACCCCGGCGCAGAAACGGTGAGACAGATGCCCGGCTTCTTGGTCAGAAAGCCTGCGATGGAAGCCGCGTAGCCGGCATTCTGTTCGTGGCGAAACGAGAGAACGCGGATGCCTTCGGCCTGCGCCATACGGCCAAAATCCGTGATCGGAATACCCGGCACGCCGTAGATGGTATTGAGGCCATTCAGCTTGAGCGCATCGATAATCAGATGAAAGCCATCCGTCAGTTCCTGCTCTGCATCGTTCGCAGCCGTCGTCTCTGGCTTGGTCGCTGTCGTCAGCATCGGTGGCTCCCTAATGTCTTTTCTTGTAGTTCGTCTACGTAAAGATTTCCTGGCCGTGCGTTTCCACGTAAGTTGCAAGACCCAGCGTGTGATCGCGCGCACGTTTCTCGGCAAGTTCAGTATCGCGCTCCTCCAGCGCCTCGATGATCGCAAGATGTTCGGGCAACGACACTGCGGTGCGGTCCGTCCGGCCGATCGTCAGTTGCCGATAGCCGCGCACATGGAGGAGGATGTCGTTGGTCATATCGACCAGCACCGGCGACTCGCTCAGCGAAATCAGCGCCTGATGGAACGCGATGTTGGCTTTTGAATACTCTTCAATGTGATCCTGCGGCAGCCGATCCTTGTTGAAGTCCTTGAAGAAGTTGCGCAGCGCCGAAATGTCTTTCTTGCGCGCGGTCGTGGTGATGAGACGCGCAGCCATGCTTTCGAGCGCGGCCCAGGCTCGGATCATGTCAACGATCTCGGTCTTGGTCTTGCGCACCACGACAATGCCGCGGCGTGGAACCGTTTTGACGAAACCGTCCTGCTCCAGCATCGCGATCGCTTCGCGGATCGGCGTGCGACTGACACCAAGATGTTCGGACAGTGCCCGCTCGTCGAGCATGACCGGTTCCGGCGAGGCGTAGATGTCCATTTTCAGGATAGCTTCTTTCAAGGCATCGTAAGCCTTGTTCTTGAAGCTCGCCTCCGGCGCGATACGCACGATGGCAATGTCCTGATCGGTCAACGGTGCCTTCGAAATTTTCTGGGTCGCCATGAATCATCTCCCTCTCTGATGAGGGCTGTATACCACGGGGTTGCTTTTAATGTTCTTGGCATACCAGATGCCAAAGTGTCAAGTTGGCCCGCTGGCCGTCGGAGAGCCCAATGAACGCGCTTGACAAGTTTGTTCTTGGCATACCAAATACCAAAATAGGTCGTTGAGATCATATTGTTGCCGCCGACGTCATTTGGCGGTGACAGCTGGCTTGATCCGGCGCTCGCCCGAGCGGAATCCGTAAGCGGTTTCGTGTTGGAGATACCAGGACGTGGAATTGAAGCGCTCGGGAACGACCGTCCCACGACCCGTGCGCTATCCAGGTTTTCAAAAAATGGACGCGACAGGAGGAAACAATGGCTCATTCACAAGACGCAGCCCGTAAAGTTGATTTCGGACAGCAGGCAAAAGCCGAAGTCCGGAAAATTCTGGATACGGTGAAGGCGGACAAGCGCAACAGCCTCACAGCGCCGGAAGGCAAGTTGGTCTGCGACGCCTACGGAATTCCGGTTCCGAAGGAAGGTGTGGCCAAGTCCGCTGCGGATGCGGCAAAGTTGGCGACCGGTATGGGCTTCCCGGTGGTGATGAAGATCGTCTCCCCCGACATCCTCCACAAGACCGAAGCCGGCGGCGTGATCGTTGGCGTCAAAACCGCGGCCGAGGCTGAAAAGGCCTACGACACCATTCTGGCGAACGCCAAGAAATACAAGGCCGATGCCAAGATCGAAGGCATCCAGGTTCAGCAGATGTTGTTGGGCGGCACAGAAGTCATCGTCGGCTCGATTACCGACGGCTCGTTCGGAAAGCTGGTGGCGTTTGGCCTCGGCGGCGTTCTCGTTGAAGTGCTGAAGGACGTCACCTTCCGCCTTGCACCTGCGACCAATGCCGATGCGCTGTCGATGCTCGACGGCATCCAGGCCCACGAAATGCTGAACGGCGTCCGCGGCGGCGATCCTGTCAACCGCGAAGCCCTCGCGGAGATCATCGTCAACGTCTCGCAGCTTGTCAGCGATTTCCCCGAGATCGTCGAACTGGACCTGAACCCGGTCTTCGCGACGAAGAAAGACGCGATTGCCGCCGACGTGCGTATCGTCGTCGACTTCGACTACAAGCCGAAGCCCGCGCCGCGCTCGAACGAAGAAATCGTCACCGCGATGAACCGCATCATGATGCCGAAGGCCGTGGCCGTGATTGGCGCTTCGGCGGAAGCCGGCAAGATCGGCAACTCGGTGATGAAGAACCTTATCAACGGCGGCTATAAAGGCCAGATCTATCCGATCCATCCGAAGGCCGATGAGATCATGGGTATCAAGGCTTACAAAAGCGTCAAGGACGTGCCGGGCGTTATCGACACCGCCGTGTTCGCGATTCCAGCGAAACTCGTTGCCGCAGCCCTCACCGAATGCGGCGAGAAGAAAATCCCGGGCGCTGTCCTGATCCCGTCGGGTTTCGCCGAAGCCAACGAGCCCGCGCTGCAGGAGGAAATCGTCGAGATCGGTAAGAAGTACAATGTGCGTCTTATGGGGCCGAATATCTACGGCTTCTACTATACGCCAGCCAATCTCTGCGCGACCTTCTGCACCGCCTATGACGTCAAGGGGTCGGCGGCGCTGTCGTCGCAGTCCGGCGGCATTGGCATGGCGATCATCGGCTTCTCGCGTTCCGCCAAGATGGGCGTGTCCGCCATCGTCGGTCTCGGCAACAAGTCGGACATCGACGAGGACGATCTGCTCGCCTTCTTCGAACAGGACCCGAACACCACGATCATCGCGCAGCATTGCGAAGATCTGAAGGACGGCCGCGCCTTCGCGGAAGCCGCCAAGCGCGTCTCCAAGAAGAAGCCGGTCGTCGTTCTCAAGGCGGGCCGCACCTCCGCGGGCGCAAAGGCCGCGTCGTCGCACACCGGCGCGCTTGCCGGTAACGACAAGATCTACGAGGATGTGCTCAAGCAGTCGGGCGTGATCCGCGCCCGTTCGCTGCGGCAGCTTCTCGAGTTCGCGCGCGGCATCCCCGTGCTGCCGACGCCGAAGGGCGAAAACGTGCTCATCATCACGGGTGCAGGCGGCTCCGGCGTGCTGCTGTCAGACGCGGTTGTCGATAATGGCCTATCGCTGATGGCGATGCCGCCGGATCTCGATACTGCGTTCCGCAAGTTCATCCCGCCATTCGGCGCGGCTGGTAATCCGGTGGACATCACCGGCGGCGAACCGCCGATCACCTACGTCAACACCGTGAAGCTCGGCCTCACCGACGACCGCATCCACGCGCTGATCCTCGGCTACTGGCACACTATCGTTACCCCGCCGATGGTGTTCGCCAAAAATATGGTCGAAGTGAAGAATGAGATGAAGGCGAAGGGCATCGACAAGCCGATGGTTGCCTCGCTAGCCGGCGACGTCGAGGTCGAGGAAGCCGCCGAATATCTCTACCAGAACGGCATCCCGGCCTACGCCTACTCGACCGAGCTTCCCGTGGAAGTGCTCGGCGCGAAGTACAAGTGGGCGCGCGGCGCGGGCCTGCTGTAATCCATAAACGGGTGCCGCCCTCACCGGCGGCGCCCTCGTTCGTTGTAGACAAAGAATCTCCAAGCCGGCGCAAAGCAACCTTCACCACGTCCGCGGGAGTTGGTAGCGATGAAAAAAGACCCCATCCGCCGAAGGCGCGTCGAGCCACGCTCCGCGCAGGACCCTGAGACAGATGCGAAAGATAGCGGCGTGCAGTCTGTCGATCGTGCAATGCTGCTGATCGAAACGCTGGCCGAGGACGATGACGGCTATCGTCTGACCGACCTCGCGATCCGCACGGGCCTCTCGCCATCGACCATCCATCGCCTGCTGACGACACTGGAGAAGCGGCGCTTCGTGCAGTTCGACCGCGAACAATCCATCTGGCATATCGGCGCGCAAAGTTTCGCAGTGGGCGCAACGTTCGCCCGCCGCCGCAACTTCGTGACACAAGCGATGCCGTATTTGCGCAAGTTGCGCGACCAAACGCGAGAGACCGCGAATCTGGCAGTCGTGGACGACGGTGCGATGGTAATCCTGACCCGTGTCGAGAGCCGCGAAATCATGCGTTCCGTGACCAAGGTCGGCGGCCGCGCGCCAATGGTGGCATCGGGACTCGGGAAAGCGTTCCTCTCCACCTACACAGAGGAAGATGTATTCGCCATCATTCGTCGCGAAGGCATGCCGCGCCTGACCTCGAAGTCCATCGTCCGCGCCGGCGATCTGTGCAAGTCCCTTCACGACATTCGTGAACGTGGCTATTCGGTCGACGATGAAGAGGCCCAGGTCGGCATGCGCTGTGTCTCCGCCGTGGTGTACGACGATCGCAGCGAGCCGCTCGCGGCGATTTCGGTATCGGGCAAGGCGTCCCGCGTTCCCGACGATCGTTTGCCGGTGCTCGGAAAATTCGTGCAGGAGGTTGCGGTCGAGATGACTCATGCGCTCGGCGGGACGATGCCGGACGCTGCAAAAACCTCCTGACGCCTTTCATCCCGGCGTTGGGCTAATCGCCTGTTCTACCGTAGATTTTATCGACGCTTCCGCCAAGCGGAAAACAAAATCACTTACATTGAGAACACCCGTCCCCACCGTGATGATCGCTCCGAACCATTAATCGGAGGCTGACATGGCGAAAATGCGAGCAATCGATGCCGCGGTGCGCATTCTGGAAAAGGAAGGCGTCGTCTGCGCATTCGGCGTTCCGGGTGCCGCGATAAATCCGTTGTATTCGGCGCTGAAGAAGCGCGGATCGATCAATCATATTCTAGCGCGTCACGTTGAGGGCGCCTCGCACATGGCCGAAGGTTACACTCGCGCCAAGGCGGGCAACATCGGCGTCTGCATCGGCACCTCCGGTCCGGCCGGTACCGACATGATCACCGGTCTGTATTCCGCCATCGCGGATTCGATCCCGATCCTCTGCATCACTGGACAAGCTCCTCGGGCGCGGCTGTACAAAGAGGACTTTCAGGCGATCGATATTGAATCCATCGCCAAGCCGGTGACGAAATGGGCGGTTACCGTCCGCGAGCCGGCACTGGTGCCGCGCGTCTTCAGTCAGGCATTCCACATCATGCGCTCGGGTCGTCCCGGCCCCGTGCTGATCGACCTGCCGTTGGACGTCCAACTCGCCGAGATCGAGTTCGACGACGAAACCTATGAGCCGCTTGCAATCTACAAGCCGACTGCTACGCGCAAACAGATCGAGAAAGCGTTCGAAATGCTCAATGCCGCGGAGCGGCCGCTGATCGTCGCCGGCGGGGGCGTCATCAATGCCGATGCGTCCGACCTTCTCGTGGCGTTTGCCGAGATCGTCAATGTTCCGGTGGTGCCGACGCTGATGGGCTGGGGCGCGATCCCGGACGATCATGTCCTGATGGCCGGAATGGTCGGCCTTCAAACCAGCCACCGCTACGGCAATGCCACCATGCTCGAATCCGATTTCGTGCTCGGCATCGGCAACCGCTGGGCCAATCGCCACACCGGCTCGGTCGAAACTTACACCAAGGGCCGTACCTTCGTGCATGTCGACATCGAGCCCACCCAGATCGGCCGCGTGTTCAATCCGGATTTCGGCATCGTCTCCGACGCGAAAGCAGCACTCGAACTGTTCGTCACGGTGGCCAAGGAATGGCGCAAGGCTGGCAAGTTGAAAGAGCGCCAGGCATGGCCCGCAGCGTGTCAGGATCGCAAGCGCATGATGCTGCGCAAAAGTCACTTCGACAACGTGCCGATCAAGCCGCAGCGCGTCTATGAGGAGATGAGCAAGGCGTTCGGCCGCGACACCTGCTATGTCAGCGTCATCGGTCTTTCGCAGATTGCAGGAGCGCAGTTCCTGGGCGTCTACAGGCCACGCAACTGGATCAACGCCGGTCAGGCCGGGCCGCTGGGCTGGACCCTCCCCGCAGCACTTGGCGTTCGCGCCGCCGATCCAAGCCGCGAGATCGTCGCGCTCTCGGGCGACTACGATTTCCAATTCTTGATCGAGGAGCTTGCGGTCGGCGCGCAGTTCAAGCTGCCCTATATCCACGTCGTCGTGAACAACTCGTATCTGGGTCTGATCCGTCAAGCGCAGCGCGGCTTCGACATGGATTACCACGTGCAATTGTCGTTCGATAACATCAATGCGCCCGAGCTCGGCGTCTACGGCGTCGATCATGTCGCAGTCTCCGAAGGCCTCGGCTGCAAGGCGATTCGTGTCACCCATCCGGATGATGCACAAGCCGCATTCGCAACGGCGCGCGAGATGATGGCGGAATACAGCGTTCCCGTCGTCGTCGAATTCATTCTCGAACGTGTCACCAATATCGCGATGGGAACGGAGATCGACAACATTGTGGAATTTGAAGAGGTGCTGGACCTTCCGTTGGACGACACACCCACCGGTCCGGAAAAGACGCCTCGCGGCAAGCTGCTGCCGGTCTGAACCCGTCATGCATCGCAGAACAACAAGAAGAGGACATTTCCACTGTGCCGAAATTCGCTGCCAACCTGACGATGCTATTCAACGAGTTGCCGTTTCTCGATCGCTTCGCGGCAGCCAAGGCCGCAGGCTTCAGCGGGGTCGAGTATCTGTTCCCCTACGACTTTGAAAAAGGCGTGCTTGGCGAGCGTTTGCAGCAGCATGGACTGACTCAAGTCCTGCACAATCTGCCCGCCGGCAACTGGAGCGCAGGCGAGCGGGGCATCGCGATTTTTTCAGATCGCATCGATGAATTTCGCGACGGCGTTCATCGCGCCGTCGAGTATGCGAAGGCGCTGGACTGCCGTCAGGTCAATTGCCTTGCCGGGATTGCGCCGGCAGGTGCCGATCCCTTAGAGCTTCGTAACGTTCTGGTCGAAAATCTCCGCTATGCGTCGGATGCCCTCGCCAAACAGCACATCAAGCTGCTGATCGAGCCGATCAACACCCGCGATATTCCGGGTTTCTTCCTCACCGAAACCGAACAGGCCAATCAGATTATTTCCGAAGTTGGCTCCGAAAACCTCTTCATTCAGTATGACATCTATCACATGCAGATCATGGAGGGCGATCTCGCTTCCACCATGAAAAAGCATCTCGACCGCATCGCACACATCCAAGTGGCCGACAATCCGGGTCGGGGCGAGCCCGGTACCGGCGAAATCAACTGTCCCTTTCTCTTTCGCACCCTCGACGAGATCGGCTATCGTGGCTGGATCGGCTGCGAATACAAGCCGAAGACCACCACCATCGAAGGTCTCGGCTGGTACGCGCCGCATACGGTCGACGCGTAATTAAAAAAAGAAGGGAAGGAAAAATGACCGATATCGGTTTCATCGGGCTTGGAATCATGGGACGACCCATGGCGGGTCACCTGCAAACCGCGGGTCATCGCCTGCATGTGCTGGAGACATCGGCCGCCGCGAAGGATCTTGTCGCTGCTGGTGCAATTGCATGCAAGTCCGGCAAAGAGATCGCCGAAAAATCCAGCGTCGTCATCGTCATGGTGCCGGATACGCCCGACGTCGAGTCCGTATTGTTCAAGGCTGGCGGGGTTGCGGAAGGATTGTCGACGGGCAAGACCGTTGTCGACATGAGTTCGATCTCGCCCATCGCCACCAAGGAGTTTGCAAAGCAGATCAACGCGCTCGGTGCCGACTATCTCGATGCCCCGGTCTCCGGCGGCGAAGTCGGTGCCAAGGCGGCCTCGCTGACCATTATGGTGGGTGGTCCGCAGAAAGCATTCGATGCGGTGAAGCCGCTGTTCGAGAAGATGGGCAAGAACATCACACTGATCGGCGGCAACGGCGACGGACAGACCACAAAGGTTGCCAACCAGATTATCGTCGCACTGACCATCGAGGCTGTCGCCGAAGGCCTGTTGTTCGCTTCAAAAGCCGGTGCAGATCCAGCACTGGTACGTCAGGCGCTCATGGGGGGCCTCGCCACCTCGCGCATCCTCGAACTGCATGGCGAGCGCATGATTAAGCGGACGTTCAATCCGGGCTTCCGGATCGAACTGCACCAGAAAGACCTTAACCTCGCATTGGAGGGTGCGCGAGCGCTTGGCCTGTCGTTGCCGAGTACATCGATGGCACAGCAGCTCTTTAACTCGTGCACGGCGCAGGGAGGGAAAGCGTGGGATCACTCCGCCATGGTGAAGGCGCTGGAAACCATGGCCAACCACGAGGTGGCGAAAGCCTGACGTCGAAACAAATCACGATGTGATTGCCTCGAAGCGGAACGTCACGGCGGTCATCATCTGCTTATCAAATTGTTCACGGCGGGCTCGGCAGTCCCACCGTGATCTATACCTTGTTCTTGCGACGACGTCCCAGAAGGGGCTTCGATCAATTCACCATTCGACAAATTGGCCCTTGGCTGCCTCCGAATTTCCGGCTTGAATTGATCGGTTGGCAATAGACGGGAGAACGACCATGGCCGTGACCGCACCGCCTTTCATCGAGATGCTTCGGAAATTCGGCTCCGATCTCAACCTGCCAAGGCTCCAGATCGACAAGGTCATTGAGAGCCATCGCAAAAATATCGAAGCCATCGGAAGTTCGGCGGGAGCGTTGTCCGAAGGTGCCAAATCGATCGCGGAAAAGCAGCGGGAGGTTCTTGAGAGCATGCTCCGCGAGGCGTCCACTATGGTTCGGGATTTCAAGCCGGACGGTGGGGTAGCCACAATCATTCCTCGCCAGGTTGAATTTGCCAGGAAGGCCTTCGACTTTACCGTTCAGAACGCCCGCGAAATTGCCGAATTGGCCAATAAATCGACGGCGGAGGCACTAAAGATTCTGCAGGACCGCATGCAAACCGGCCTGACAGAAATCCGCGAGAGCGTCGCAAAGGGATCATCGGAAGACCGCCCCTGATGTGAAAGCATTGCATCGGACAACTCTCACGATCCTGCCAGGTGTGCGGTTGCCGCCCTGTAATCCGCATCCTGCGGAAGCCTTCCTCCAACGCACTCACCGGCTCATCGACAGCCCACCCCAGGCGCCAAAAAGCGAAAGCCGGAGCTATCGAAATAGCTCCGGCAAACCGCCTGATCGAACTGTCCGCTGCTTGTTATTTTTTGTTGGAATAAAGGTCGGCCCAGATCATGGTGCCGGCGAAGAACGCGAACAAAAGAACTACAGGAATCATGGCGATGATGGTGTCAGTCGGCATTGTCCTCTCCAGTGCTATGGAGAGACCTCTATCGTCGCGCGAAAATCAAGTATTTGACCTCGATCAATGCAAATCGGCTAGGGGGAGATTCAGGCCGCAGTGAGTTCGTCGAGTCGCTCGCTGCTGAGCAGCCGGACGCCATCGGGGACTAACAGGATGGTCTTCTCCCGGGCCAGCTTGGTGAGAGTCCGGCTGACTGTCTCGATGGTCAGCCCGAGATAGTCGGCAATGTCCTGTCGCCCCATCGGCAAAGGAACGGTAACGGACATCGGACCGAGCCTTGCGTACCGTGCCTGCAGACTGACAAGGAACGCGGCAACCTTCTCTTCCGCAGTCTTCCGTCCGAGCAGGAGCATCTGATCCTGCGCAAGGCTGAGTTCATGTCCGGCAAACTCATGCAGCCTGCGCAACAAATGCGGCTTGCCATCTATATAGGACAGGAAGGATGACCGCATAAAACGGCAAACCTTTACTGGCGTAATCGCTTCAGCCGTCACACCATAGCGATCCATCAGGGCAAGCCCGAGAAAATCGCCAGGCAATGCAAAACCCATGATCTGACGCCGGCCGTCGGGCAGCGACTTGTAGAGGCGAACGACCCCCTCGGTGACATTAAACACGTTACTGGCAAGCGTGCCCTGATCGAACAGCATAGATTTCGGCGCAAAGATCGTGACCTGGCTGATCCGCTCAAGCGCTTCGAGTTCCTGCGGTTCGAGAACGCCACAGACGCTGACCCCGCGAACCGTGCAGTCGGCGCACACGGTATTTCCGCTATGATTGCATTGGCGGCTTCCCGGTGCCGTGCATTGCTCAGACATGTCCCTCATGCCGCCTGTCGTGATCCGAGCCTTTATATATAGGCGGGAACTGGTGAGCTTTTGATCCAGATCAAGACCATGAACTGTGACTCACATCAATAGAGGGCCAGTGTCCCGGTGCCCGATTCAACAATCTATGTCCTCCGGCTGGCCTTTAATTTTACCCCGCCTAAGAAGTAGGACCGCAGAGCCCATGCCGAAGCTGACGGTCTGCTCATCTTTTTGGCATCGATCGCTATCGTTGCCGGTCTGTTCCATATCGGATGGGAGGAGATCTTGTTTCCCGCCTTCGCCAAGTTAGATGGCGGGTCGGCCCGATTCAAAATCGAGCGTAGGAAAAGCTACCGCCTCGCTGCCAACGAGTCTCGAAGACATGATCTTCGTCAAACCAGAATTCGGTGGGCAAACTATGTTTATATGCACTTTGCCGTGCCTGCCGTGAGGCGGCTCCGATCCTGGATGTGGTGCTTGGATCGCAGCTATCGGACCACCTCAGCCGAGGGCATAGAGACGGCGTCCGTAGACGGACGGCGCGGAAATGGAGTATCCGATGAGTTGCTGCGCACCTAGCGCTGAACTTGCTCTCGCGACGATTGATCCGCACATCGCGGATGAAGAGATGTTGCTCGCGAGCCGGATCGTCGACAACGGCATCCGCCAGACCGATCTTTCCGTGCCGTCAATTCACTGCGGCGGTTGCATTCAGGCCATCGAGGCGGCGCTCGGCGCGCTTCCGGGCGTTGAGCGGGCCCGCGTCAACCTGTCAACCAGACGCGTTGCGATTCGCTGGGAAGCCGAGAAACCGCCGCCGCCATTCATCGCGACCCTCGATAAAATCGGCTATCACGCCCACCTCAGTGACCTCGGTTCGGACCTCAAGGACGAAACGCTGACGGAGTTGATACGCGCGCTCGCGGTTGCCGGCTTTGCCGCCAGCAATATCATGATGTTGTCGGTGTCGGTCTGGGCTGGTGCCGAGCCGGCCACACGCGATTTGTTTCATTGGCTTTCGGCGTTGATCGCCTGTCCGGCGCTGATCTACTCGGGCCGCATATTCTTTCAATCCGCGTGGCATAGCCTGCGTCATGGCCAGACCAACATGGACGTTCCGATTTCGATCGGCGTTCTGCTCGCATTCGGGATGAGCCTTTACGAGACAATGCATCAGGGAGTGCATGCGTATTTCGATGCGTCTATCACTCTGCTGTTCTTCCTCCTGATCGGCCGAACGCTCGATCACATGATGCGGGAGCGCGCACGAACCGCGGTAAAGGGATTGGCACGCCTCGCCGCCCGCGGCGCGCTCGTCGTGCATGACGACGGAACTCACAGCTATCTGCCGGTCGGGGAAATTCAGCCTGGCATGACAATTCTCCTGCCCGCAGGCGAGCGCGTTCCGGTCGACGCCGAAGTCATGCAGGGGCAATCCGAAATCGACTGCGCTCTCGTGAGCGGCGAAAGCCTGCCGCGGCCAGCCGTAGCAGGTTCGGCACTTTCTGCCGGCACATTGAACCTGACCGGCCCGTTGACCATTGTTGCGACAGCGGCAGCAAAGGATTCGTTCCTCGCGGAAATGGTGCGAATGATGGAAGCGGCCGAAGCCGGCCGTTCGGTCTATCGGCGCATCGCCGACCGCGCGGCACGTCTGTATGCACCTGTGGTGCATCTCACCGCATTTCTGACGTTCATGGGCTGGATGATCGCCACTGGAGACGCGCATCGCGCCGTGACCATTGCCATCGCGGTCCTCATTATCACCTGCCCCTGCGCGCTCGGTCTTGCCGTCCCCATGGTCCAGGTTGTCGCCGCCCGCCGCCTGTTCGAGAATGGCATCATGATCAAGGACGGCGGCGCGCTGGAGCGCCTCGCCGAAATCGATACCGTGGTTTTCGACAAGACAGGCACATTGACCCTCGATCGCCTGAAACTCGCGAGCCGCGATCGAATCGACCCCTCGGCACTAACCGTCGCGGCCTCAATCGCAGCGCACTCCCGCCATCCCTACTCGCGAGCCCTTGCCGCCGCCGGCCGGGACAAGGGTCTTGCGCCCTTAGTTTTGACCGACATCTCGGAGACTCCCGGAGCCGGACTGGAAGCACATATCGACGGAACCGTGTACCGGCTGGGACGGCCCGATTGGACTCTGAGCGATGCGTCCACAGATGCTGCTGGCGCCGGCGTCGTTCTGTCGGAAGGAGGGCAACTACGCGCCGCTTTCCATTTTGAGAGCGAGCTACGGCCGGATGTGCAGCAGAGCATTGCCGAGGTTTCGTCTCAAGGGTGCGGCGTCGAGATCATGTCCGGGGACCGTGACGAACCTGTCCGCCGTCTTTCCGCCGCGCTTGATGTCCCCTACCTCGCAGGCGTTTCGCCCGCAGGAAAAACCCAGCATATCGCGGAATTGACCGCCTCTGGCCGTCGTGTGCTGATGGTCGGCGATGGCCTGAACGACACGCCAGCGCTTGCTGCGGCGCATGCCTCGATGGCGCCGGCCTCCGCCGCCGATGTGAGCCGAAGCGCCGCCGATCTAGTGTTCCTGCGCAACAGCTTAACGGCGGTGCCGCAAGCCATCGTCGTCGCACGCAATGCGAGCCAGCTTGTGCGGCAAAATCTTATTCTTGCCGTAGGCTACAATGCGATTGCCGTTCCGATTGCGATCCTCGGGCATGTCACGCCGCTGATCGCCGCTGTGGCGATGTCGGCGTCTTCCATCATCGTGATCGCCAACGCGTTGCGCCTGACGGGACCACGCCCGGGCAAGAAATTCCGGACGGACGATTCCCTCCCGCAAAATTCCCTACGCTCGCTTCGCGTGGAGGAGGCCAGATGACGGATTTTCTCTTGGATCCAATCCCGCGTGGGCTTAGCCTTGGCGCAGCCCATTCATATGATTGCTCGAAGGCCGCCACCCGGAACAGTAACGCGAATTTTGTCTAGAGCGACGGCGACCCAGAATCGTTAAGTATGTCTGTCTCGCTTGCCGCTTTAACTACGCAGTCCCGGCGCCTCGTGGCCTGTGCGCGCAACATATTCCGTATAGCCGCCACCGTACTGATGAATGCCTTCGGGCGTCACTTCCAGCACGCGATTGGACAGCGCTGCGAGAAAATGCCGATCGTGCGAGACGAACAGCATGGTGCCCTCATACTGCGACAGCGCGGTGATAAGCATCTCTTTCGTCGCCATGTCGAGGTGGTTGGTTGGCTCGTCAAGCACCAGAAAATTCGGCGGATCGAACAGCATCTTGGCCATCACCAGCCGGGCTTTCTCACCACCCGACAGAACGCGGCACCTCTTCTCCACATCGTCGCCGGAAAATCCAAAGCAGCCGGCCAGCGCTCGCAGCGAGCCTTGCCCCGCCTGTGGAAATGAATATTCCAACTCTTCGAACACCGTGCGTTCGCCATCCAGCAGATCCATGGCGTGTTGCGCGAAGTAACCCATCTTCACGCTCCCTCCCAAGGCCACCGTGCCATCGTCCGGCTCCGCGGAGCCAGTCACAAGCTTCAACAGTGTGGATTTCCCTGCTCCGTTGATGCCCATGACGCACCAGCGCTCCCTGCGGCGCACCGAGAAATCCAGTCCTTCGTAGATTCTGCGCTTGCCGTAGCCTTTGTGAATGTTCTTCAGACTTACGACATCCTCGCCGGAGCGCGGAGCCGGTTGAAATTCAAAGGACACGGCTTGCCGGCGCTTTGGCGGTTCGACCCGCTCGATCTTGTCGAGCTTCTTCACCCGGCTTTGCACCTGCGCGGCATGAGACGCACGCGCCTTAAAACGTTCGATAAACTTGATCTCCTTGGCGAGCATCGCCTGTTGACGCTCGAACTGGGCCTGCTGCTGCTTCTCTGCCAACACACGCTGCTGCTCATAAAACTCGTAGTTGCCCGAGTACGACGTCAGCGCGCCGCCGTCGATCTCCACCACCTTGTTGATGATGCGGTTCATGAATTCGCGGTCGTGCGACGTCATGAGCAACAGGCCGTCATAGCTCTTGAGAAATTCCTCCAGCCAGATGAGACTCTCCAGATCGAGATGGTTGCTCGGCTCGTCGAGCAGCATTGCGTCGGGGCGCATGAGCAGGATTCGGGCGAGCGCCACGCGCATTTTCCAGCCGCCGGACAACGCGCCGACGTCACCGTCCATCATCTCCTGAGTGAAACTCAGGCCGGCAAGGACCTCACGTGCGCGGCCTTCAAGCGCATAGCCGTCCAACTCCTCGAAACGCGCCTGCACTTCACCATAGCGAGTGATGATATCATCCATGTCCGCCCGGTCGGGATCACCCATGGCAGTCTCCAGTTCCTTCAGTTCGGCTGCCACGGTGCTCACGGGGCCGGCCCCCTCCATCACTTCGGACACGGCGCTGCGGCCCGACATCTCGCCGACATCCTGACTAAAGTAGCCGATGGTCACACCGCGATCGACGGACACCTGGCCCTCATCAGGGAGTTCCTGGCCGGTGACCATACGAAAGAGTGTTGTCTTGCCCGATCCATTGGGACCAACGAGGCCGATCTTCTCTCCCTTCTGGAGGGCCGCGGACGCTTCGATAAAAAGGATCTGATGGCCGTTCTGCTTGCTGATGTTGTCGAGACGAATCATGTGCTCACAAGGCTGGAAGACTGAAAAATGTTGCGCTGTCTTTATGCCATGTGAGCACCTCGCGAAAGGCATTTCGATCAGCAAAACAGGCCATTTTTCCCGCTTGCAAGGCGGAAATTGTCACCTTGATCTGCCTTAAATCCCAGAATGACAAACCGGCACACCGCGCATTTCGCGCCCATGCAAACCCCGCAGATCTTGACCAATTCGGCCAACGACATTGATGGCCTGAGCCATAACGCCACAGTCTTACCGGGCGTTAAAACAAACTCATATCCGCTCAAGGAGAGTTTGCGATGGACTTCGAGCTATCAAAGGAACAACGGGAAATTCAGGGCCGCGCGGGCGCCTTCGTCGAGGAGGTTTGTCGGCCACTGGAAGCGACCTGGGGTGTCAGTGACTACGAGGTCCCTCACGATGTCTTCATGAACGTGGTCCGGAAATTCCGTGAGTACGGATTTCGCGGACTGGCCGTTCCCAAGGAAGCCGGCGGTCAAGGACTGGGCACGGTCGCCAAATGTCTGGTCTACGAAGAAATCGTCAAATCGCCGGTTATGCATGGCCTTCTGGCGACATGGTCCGGATTTCTCGATCCGCATCCCGCGCTTCATGATGCACCGGAATGGCAAAAAGAGACCTATCTCTATCCCATCCTGAAGGAAGACAAATTCTACCACATCAATATATCGGAGCCAGGAGCCGGCTCCGATGCCGCCGGAATCGCCACGACCGCCGTGCGGGATGGCGACACCTACATTATCAATGGCATCAAGCGCTGGGCGCCGCCGCCCAACCATCCCGGCATTACCCCGAAGTATCTGCTTTGTTACGCCGTCACCGACGCATCAAAAGGCTACGAGGGAATCAGCCTGTTCCTCGTGGACTATCCAAATCCGGGTGTGAAGGTTCTGCGCGAATACGAAACAATGGCGCCCGGCACCTATCTCGGACGCAGTTGCGATTACGAATACAAAAATTGCGTTGTCCCGGCGAAGAACCTGCTGGGTCATGAAGGCATGGGCTTTCGCTATATGATGGACCAGCTGAACCGAAACCGGACAGTGATTGGCGCACGGCTGGGCGGAACGGCGCGATGGGCGCAGGCACAGGCAGTGAAGCGAGCGAAAGAGCGTATCACCTTCGGCGAACCATTAGCCGAACGTCAAGCTGTACAGTGGATGCTTGCAGAGTCCGAGATGGACGTCGAGCAGATTCGCTTGATGGCCTACAAGACGGCTTGGATGCTTGATAAAGGCTTGGACGCCCGCAAGGAAGCCGCGATGGTGAAATGTTTCGCGCCAGTCGCAGCTTGCCGCGTGATCGATCGGGCTATCCAGATTCACGGCGGTCTGGGTGTGTTGAAGGAAAACCGCTTTGGCCAGCTCTATTTCCAGTCGCGCATCGCCCAGATTGCCGAGGGCTCGACGGAGGTCATGAAAATGACCATTGCCCGCGAAGCATTGCGATCTTACGCATAACAACCTCATCCTCACACGGTAAAAAAAGCCCCCGGATTGCATCCGGGGCTTCTGCTTATCCCTCGTATCGGCCGGAGCCATGCAGAATCATTTCTCGGCGTCGATCACTCCGCCCACTGGGACCCACTTCACGCCGTCGAACTGCATGATCTGTTCCTGCGTCATCGGCGTAAAGCGTGTCGCACTGGTGTTCAGCAAAATACCGGGCAGCATGATGGGAAGGAGCAGATCCTTGATGCTTGCCGCCTGCTTCATCAGATTTTCCCGGGTTAGATCGCTTCCGCACTTCTCCAGCACGTGGATAAATGTCTGAGCCGTTGCATAGCCGAACACGTGATAGGTCTCGGACGGGTTACTGTCGGGCATATATTTCTTCATGAACGCCAGATACGCCTTCATTCCTTCGTCATCCCTCCACGCAGGATCGTTCGGGTCCTTGCGAAAGGCCACAGTGATGACGCCCTTTGAATTTTCCAGGCCTGCCGGTATCAGTACGCTGGCCAGCGAACCGGACGCATCGCTCAGCAGATGCAGAGCATCCCACTTGATTTCAGCCATTTTCTTGATGGCCTGGGCTGAAAATTTCGGGGTCGACAGATTGAGAAAAACATCCGCGCCGGTGGCTTTCAGAACCAGAATTTGAGAATCGATGGTCGGCTCAGCCAGTTCGTAGCTGATTTCCTTGACGATCATCGAGGCAGCCTTGGCTCCCAATCCGTCGCGGAATCCTTTCGCATAGTCTTTGCCGAAATCATCGTTCTGATAGAGGATGGCGACCTTTGAGTTCGGCCGCTCCTTGAGAACGTATTTAGCATAGATCACGCCTTTGGCGTGGTTGTTGGGTTGCCATCCCATCGACCAGGGATAAGTCTCCGGCTGCGAGATTCGATCAGCGCCGGTCCCCAGGAACAATCCGGGCACTTTCTTGACGTTCAGGTATTTCTGGATGGCGAAATTCGTCGGAGAACCGAAGGTGCCAACGATGGCCAGCACCTCTTCGCTCTCAACCAGTCGGCGCGTCTGCTCCACGGCCTTCGGCGGGCTGTAGCCGTCATCGAGAGAGACGAGATTGATCTTGCGTCCATTGACTCCGCCCTCGGCGTTGACCTTCTCGAAATACGCAGCCATCGACTTGCCGATCGCGGCAAAGCTCGAAGCCGGGCCGCTGTACGGCATGGTCTGCCCGATCTTGACCTCTGTGTCCGTGACGCCGGGGCCGTAGTTCTTGGTCTGCGCGAGCGTCCCGCTTGCCAGCATCAGGCTGAAGACGGCCGTCCCCCCGATTGTTACGATTGCCTTCATGGTCTCTCCTTGGACTACTGTTAGAGGCCTCCGCATCGTGCTCCCTTTTTATCGTGAAGCTTGCGAGCGCGGCCCGCTGAAATTTCAGACTGTTTCGAGATAGCGCTTCTTCAACACATGCTTGAAAAGCTTGCCGTTATCGTGCCGCGGCATATCGGTCTCGAAATCTATCGAACGTGGGCATTTCACGTTCGACATTCCCGACCGGCAGAATTCGATCAGTTCGGCTGCAAGTTCCAGCGAGGCCTTTGCGGGGTTTTTGAGTTGCACAACGGCTTTGACTTCCTCACCGAACTCCAGGTTCGGGATGCCGAACACGCCCACGTCCTGCACATCGGGATGCAGCGAGAGGCGATTTTCGATCTCCGCCGGATAGATATTGACCCCACCCGAAATAATCATGTGGGAACGCCGGTCGGTCAGATAGAGATATCCATCCCTGTCGAGGAAACCGACATCGCCGATCGTGCTCCATCCCTTGTCGTTGCGCGATCGCGCGGTCTTTTCCGGGTCATTGTGATAGGAAAATTCAGGGCCCTCGAAATAGACATCGCCTGTTTCGCCCGGACCGAGTTCATTTTGGTCTTCGTCGAGAATATGAAGCGTACCAACAACAGCCCGGCCGACGGACCCTTTATGCGTCAGCCAGTCTGCTGCGGAAATGCATGTGACCCCATTTCGCTCGGAACCTGCATAATATTCCCAGACAATGGGGCCCCACCATGCAATCATACGCTCCTTGATCTCTACGGGACATGGCGCCGCCGCATGAATGGCGCACTGATGCGACGAAAGATTGTATTTGGCGCGAATATCTTCCGGCAGCGCCAGCATCCGGAAGAACATGGTCGGCACCCACTGGCTGTGCGTCACCCCATACCTTTCGATCGCGGCGAGAGCGGCCTCGGGCCCAAACTTCGGCATCACAATGACCGTGCCGCCGCAGTCGAGGGCGCGCTGCGTGAACCGGAGGGGCGCCCCATGATAAAGTGGCGCGGGCGACAGATAGACGGTCTCGGAATCGAACTTGAAGTTGTCGCGGACCCAGTCGCCTGACGATCGAAACTGCTGGGCATTGGCAAACAAGGGCTGTTTGATACCCTTAGGTCTTCCTGTCGTGCCTGACGAATAGAAGAAATCCTTTCCGACCGGGCCTTCGGGAATTTCCAGATAACGATCGAACTTCGCCAGTTCGCGTTTGTAGTCGAGACAGCTCGCGACCGACCCGCCAAGAATGAAAACCGAGCAGTTTGCCGGATTGTCCTGCGCGAGGGCGCCAATGACGTCGGCATATTTTTCTGTCGTAAAGAACGCCTTCGCACCGCTGTCACGGATAATGAAGGCTGCCTCGTCCGGCTTCAAATGCGTACTGATCGGTGTGTAGTAGACGCCGTGACGCATTGCGCCCCACACAAGTTCAAAATAGGCAAGATCGTTGTCGAGCATGATGGCGATGCCGTCACCGCTCGACAATCCCATCCACATCAGCAATTGCGCCACGGAATTCGCACGCTGATCGAGAGCGGCAAAGGTCATTTGCTCCTCCGTCCCGGCGACAAGACAGGCTGTCTTATCTGGAAATTTGTCGGCCCAAGCGCGCAGAGTTGTCATTTCGATCCCACGGATGGAACAGCTATTGCTGCTGTCAATGACCGCGGAGTATCGAAGCCCTGTCTGCTTCGCGGTATGACCGCGAATGACAAAATCGTTGACGTTTATGGACGGCTGAGGACCGAGCCTTAGGTTTTCGCGATCTGCCGGTATTCGCCGGGGGCATGTCCGGTCCAGCGCTTGAATGCACGATGGAATGTGCTGACTTCTGAAAAGCCCAGAGACATCCCGATCTCCTCAAGCGATAGCCGTGATTTTTGCAAAAGATGAATGGCGACGTCCCGCCGCACCCTATCCTTCAGCTCTTGGAATCCGCAGTTGTTGTCATCCTGAAGACGCCGCCTCAAGGTCTGCGGTGATACGTTCAATTTCTCCGCGACATCCTCCAAGGAGAGAACTTTCGTGAGATTGCGCCTGAGAATGCCGCGAACGCGCTCTGAAAAGGAGGTTTCGTCGCGATACCGCACCAGTAGCACGCTTGGGACCGATGCCAGAAAGCGCCCTAAGCGCTCTTCATCCGGGATGATCGGAAGATCGAGAAGCGACGCTTCAAACCGCAATTCGGTCCGCGGCTGATCGTGGAGGATTGGCGCTTCGTATACCGGCTCCAGCTCCGAACTTAGGGGAAGTTGCGGAAATTTATAGTGGACCGTAGTCAGCGGCAGCTTGCGCCCGACCAGCCAGCACATAAGGCCATAGACAAAAAAGATCGCGGCGCCGTTGATCATCCGTTGCCGGTCTTTGTCCGCAATGTCGTCGTTGATCCATACGCAGGCTTCCTGAGAGTCGGCCTGAAACCGAAGCGTAAAATCATCGACCACGAGGTGGTAGAAATGACAGCCCGTGCGAAGCGCCTCGCGCAGATTGCTGCATCGCACAAGCAGCTTGCACATGGTCCGGAACGTTCCGGGCTTGATCGGCCGACGACCCAAGGCCCAGGCTTCATCCCGCGTGACACGGGTCAGATGTGAAATCAGCCGGGCGAACTGCTGCTGCGACAACCTGCTGTTCGGGGTTGCAAGAATCTTCGGGTCAATTCCGGCGCGAGCGACAATGGCTTCAATATCGTATCCGCCCTGCCGCACGCCGCTCAGCACCAGGTTCAGATACCCCGCGTCAATAATTGATCGCGCAGGTCCATTCCCCTGACTGCGCAGGGGCAAATGATCGATCGGTTTGGCGATTGCTCTCATCGGCGGAAGACTAACATGAAGTTGGCGTGATCGTCATGGCACAGGATGCCAATCCGTTTGAGTGATTGCGCCATTTCGCTTGAGCGAAGGTTATCGCTTCACTTGACAACCGCTGACGACCCGGACCGGCGAACGGAGCAAGACCCACCATCATGCAGGCACTATTGAGCAGGTGCCCCGGCGGCCCTGAAACCTTGCTTCTTGAAGATGTCCCTGACCCACAGATGGGATCCGGGCAGATTCTGATTTCAATTGCCGCCTGCGGTGTCAATTTTCCGGACCTCTTACTCATCCAGGATCTCTATCAAGCTAAACCTCCACGGCCATTCGCCCCTGGCGCGGAAGTAGCAGGCGTCGTGACCGACGTTGGACGCGATGTCCAGGGTTTCAAGGTCGGCGACCGCGTCATCGGACGATGTGGCTGGGGAGGAATGGCTGAAAAGATCGCTCTTGAACCGGAGAGATGCACCCATATTCCGAAGTCGATGCCGTTCGAACACGCCGCAGCTTTTCTCTTCACCCATGCAACTTCTTACTACGCGCTCGTTACGAGAGCGCAACTCCGGCCGGGTGAGACTGTTCTGGTGCTCGGCGCGGCAGGAGGTGTTGGTATCGCTGCGGTCCAGATCGCGAAAGCGCTCGGCGCCCGCGTTATTGCTGCTGTATCCTCCGAAGACAAGCTGGCGTTCGCGCGCGCACACGGTGCCGATGACGGCCTGATCTACTCTTCTGCAATGGACACGTCGGATGCGCGTGACTTCTCGCGTTCGCTGAAGACAATTGTGGGATCGAACGGCGCGAATGTAGTGTTTGATCCAGTCGGAGGGCCGATCTCCGAGCCGGCGTTGCGTGTGACGGTGGAAGGCGGGCGCTATCTAGTCTTGGGATTTACGGCAGGTATTCCACGTGTCCCGCTTAATCTTCCACTCCTGAAGTCATGCGATATTCTTGGCGTCAATTGGCGGACGCTGGTACTTTCACATCCGGAAATAAATGAGGCAAATCAGCAGGAGCTGTTCAGGCTGTACAATCGTGGACTCATAGCGCCGATCGTCACAGAAACATTTCCATTGGAACTGGCAGCCGACGCGATCTCCAAGTTGCAAAATCGCGGCGCCATGGGAAAAATGGTCATCAAAGTCGCCTTGCTTTGATAGCGGATCGATGTCTTCTCCCCTTTCAATCAGGCAATTAACTTCGTTACCAGCATTCTCCTAAGCCGCGTCATACGACGCATCTCACAAAGAGTGTGGCGGGCAACCTCCAAGTGAAGTTTCTTGCGTCGGGGCGCGGCAACAGTCGCACCTCGATTATTTCATCTGCGACGACGAGCGAGCTCCAAGCCTTTCGCAGCTGCACCGGCAACATGAAACGCGGCTTCCATGCCGCGGACCAGTGAACCTGCGTCTTCGCCGAGTATCCGCATCACAAGACCGGCGCCGTTTGGAGCTCTTGAAGCCCCCGCCAGGCATCCCTGAGCGGCAACTGTTCTTTCAAGTACGGAGATGCTCGGCAGCCGCTCCGGCGGAGCGATCAGCGTGAGCGTCGCGGCAGCTTTTCTGCCGCCAAGCGCACCGCCCGCGGGCCGCAGCTCCTTGCCTGCCAAGCAGCCGTTATCGACCACCAGCAACTTTCCATCGGGGCGTACAACCCTGAGCGTGGTTTCGAAGCGCGAAAAGGACCTCCCTTCGCCGACGGGATCGTGAACCGTAAAGCCATCGATCAAAAGCAGAACAGCGTCGTCCGCTACGCTCGCAATCGTCTTGACGGCGAGATGGGCGCCAGGGAAGAGGATATAGGGATCGTTTACGAATGAGCAGAACGCACCGATACCCACATCAAGCATTTGGTGCATGATGGAGCCATCCTCGCGGCCGTGGTGGACAACCGTGGAGGATTGTGAAGTCAGGCTCAGCGATGCACCGCTGCGCACAGCGATATTGAGATGAAGCCGGTCACCCGCATAGAGTCCGCCGGATGCAGATTGTAGATAAAGCGTCAGAAGATCGGGAACCGCCCGATCCATATAAAAGCCACGCGTGATGTGGAGCGGGTAGTCCATGTGCTGCCGGCGAATGACAGTGCGCCCGCCGGCAAAATCGGCCTCCAGCCGACTCCAAGTTTCACGACCCGGATGCGGTATGGAAAAGGACTGCGGCAGCAATTGCATCGACAACAGCCTTTATACCTTCGCCCGAACGGGCATTCGTCGCGATCACCGGGTGGCCCTTGCGGACCGCATTGGCCTCTTCAAGCATCGATGACAGATTGACGCCAACATACGGCGCAAGATCGGTCTTGTTGACGATGAGCAGATCGCTGCGCAAGAGACCGGGGCCGCGCTTGCGTGGAATATCGTCACCGCCCGCAACATCGATCACGAACATCCACCAATCCACGAGGTCGAGTGAAAACGTGGAAGCTAGGTTGTCCCCGCCAGATTCAAACAGGATCAATTCAAGTCCGGGAAACCGAGCTTCAAGATCGTCACCCGCGGCAATATTCAGGCTCGGATCTTCCCGGATCACCGTGTGCGGGCAGGCCCCCGCCTCCACCGCGGAGACGCGCGCCGGTTCGATCAATCCCGACCGGCGAAGACGCTCCGCGTCCTCCTTGGTGACCAGATCATTGGTGACAACCGCAAAATCGATACCACGCGCCTGCAACTCAGGAATCAAAGCCTCTATCAGGGCCGTCTTGCCGGAACCGACTGGACCGCCGATTCCGACTCGCGCAGCCGTGGTGACCGCCTTGCTGTTTGACTCTTTCGCAAGCGAATGAAGCATCGATCACCTCAACATATAGCGGCGTGCCAGCGGCAATTCCCTTGCCGGTTCGCAGGTCGCAAGCGTGCCGTCAACGAACACGTCGAAGGTTTCCGGATCAACCGTCACCTTTGGACAAGCATCGTTCCAGAGCATGTCTCGTTTCGTCAGCTTCCGCGTCCCTCGCACAGGCAACAGCGATTTGTTCAAATCAAGCTCTCCGGCAAGACCGCGATCAATTGCAAGCGGATGCACGAAACACGCAGAGAGCGCGGCGGGCGCGCGGCCAAAAGAACCCCATTGAGGCCGCATCAAGATCGGTTCGCAGGTCATCAGTGAAGCCGCGCTGTCGCCCATGGCTCCCCAAGCGATGAAACCTCCCTTGATCACCAGCTCCGGCTTGATGCCGAAGAACGCGGGTCGCCACACCACGATATCAGCGAGCTTGCCATCTTCCAGCGACCCTACATGATCGGCAATGCCAAATGTTCTTGCGGCATTGATCGTGTATTTCGCGATGTAGCGCAGAATACGCGCGTTGTCACCCATCCCAGGCTTATCGTCGGGAAGCGGACCACGCTGATCTTTCATCTTGGACGCGAGCTGCCAGGTCCGGCAGATCACTTCGTGAATGCGCCCCATACCCTGGCTGTCGGACCCAAGCATCGAGATCGCACCGATGTCATGCAGAACGTCCTCCGCCGCGATGGTCTGCGCGCGAATCCGGCTCTCGGCAAAGGCGACATCCTCCGGAATTGCAGGATTGAGATGGTGGCACACCATCGTCATATCGAGATGTTCATCGAACGTATTCACCGTGTAGGGATTTGTCGGATTCGTCGACGACGGAAGGCAATGCATTTCACCCGCAACGCGGATGATATCCGGTGCATGGCCGCCACCTGCTCCTTCGGTGTGATACATGTGAATGGTGCGACCGCCGATCGCCTCCAGCGTGTTCTCGACGAATCCGGATTCGTTCAGTGTATCGGTATGAATCTGCACCTGGAAATCGTATTCATCGGCAACACGCAGGCAGGTATCGATAGCCGCAGGCATCGAGCCCCAGTCCTCGTGAAGCTTCAATCCCATCACACCGGTTTCAAGTTGCTCGACCATCGGCGCGGCGCGATGCGCATTGCCGCGACCGAGAAAACCGAAATTCATCGGCCACGCTTCGGCCGCCTGAAGCATTTTTCCGGTGTTGAACGGCCCGCCGGAATCGATGCCCACGGTGATGGGCCCGAGCGATCCGCCGATCATGGTGGTGATACCGCTGGCCAGAGCGTGCTCGACAAGACCCGCGCTGTCGAAATGGACGTGAACGTCAATCGCACCCGGCGTGGCGATCAGGCCCTCACAATCGCGCACGGTCGTCCCGGTCGAAACGACGAGCTTCGGATCCACATTGTCCATGATCGCAGGATTGCCAGCCTTGCCGAAGGCGACGATGCGGCCATTGCGGATGCCGAGATCGCCCTTCACGATCCCGCGGACGGGATCGATCAGCAGAACATTGCAAAGCAGAAAGTCGAGCGCACCTTCAGCGCTTGTAATACCTGCCATTCCGATGCCGTCGCGCAACGTCTTGCCGCCGCCATGCAGACATTCGTCGCCATAAACCGCGTGATCCTTTTCAACCACGGCAATCAAAGAGGTATCGCCGAGGCGCACGGAATCCCCCGTCGTCGGCCCATACAGCGCAGCGTAGTCCTTCCGATCGATTGCAACCACGCTACGCTCCCTTGTATCCGCGCGCCCGGGCCTGCGCCAGCGCGGCATCGCGCACCTTGGAGTCTGCACTGTCGCCGTTGGTCAGATTGTTCAAACCTGTGAGCCGCTGCGCGCCCCCGAATGATACCAGCGTGACGTCCTTCGAGACGCCCGGTTCGAAGCGGACCGCCGTGCCGGCGGGAATATCGAGCCGCTTGCCGAACGCGGCCGCGCGGTCAAAATCCATTGCCTTGTTGACTTCGAAAAAATGGAAATGCGACCCGATCTGAACCGGGCGGTCTCCTGTATTAGTAGCCTTCAGCGTGACGCGCGGGCGTCCGTCGTTCAGCTCAAGGGTTCCGGACAGCGCTGTGATCGCACCCGGCAATTCCGTGTCCGCCGCCGAACCGGGCGCGGGACGGATCGGCTCATGAACTGTGACAAGCTTGGTGCCATCCGGAAATACGCCTTCGACCTGGATGATGTGCATCATGGCGGCGATACCCGTCATAACATCGTCGGTCGTCAGGATCGTGGACCCGTATCCGATAAGATCCGCTACGGTGCGCCCTTCGCGCGCACCTTCGAGAATTTCGTCGGTGATAATTGCAACAGCTTCAGGGTAATTCAGCTTCAGGCCCTTCGCGCGGCGCCGGCGCGCCAACTCCGCGGCGCTGAATATCGTCAACCGCTCCATCTCGGTCGGCGTCAAAAGCATATCGTGAGCCTCATTCTAGTTGGCAAACAGACGAAGGTTTGCCTGCGCCTGGTGTGCCGCTGCGATGTCGAGAAAAGGAACAAAACTGCTGAGGCGCGTATCATCCGGAACAGGCGCAGCCGAGAGCTGATCGATCAACGGCAAACAGTCATTCATCACTGCCTGCGCCTGCAATGCCCCGACGACGCCGAGACGTACAGCCGCCGACATTGCGCCAGAGACGGCAATGTAGCCTGACGCCAGTTGCGCCATCCGCTCATCCAGGTCCATCGAGCACCAGAGAGCGCCCTGCATCACCGCGATATGACCAAGCGCGTCACCACCGCGGACGGCATCGCGCAACAGCACCGCGGTCGCATTGCCGAGCTTGGCGTGCGTCGCCAGAAAAGACGATCCATTGCGTCTTGAACCCTCCCGTTGCGTTTCGCCGAACGTCGCTGCTTCGACTTCTTCGTCAATCCGAGCAATCCGCGCGAGATCGCCGCGCGCACGAAATGATTGAACAACAGCAATACGATCGAACGGAGCCCACCGCTGCTGCAAGATCGTCTGTGCGAGATTGGAAAGCGTTTCCCGATCGGATACCACTCCCATCGCAGCCAGACCCTCCACACCGTAAGAAAATGCAAAGGATCCGCTAGGGAACGCAGCGTCGGATTGCCATATGGTCTTAAGGAGCTGCAGCACGACTAATGATCCGAGCAGCTATGGCGGTGACGACCGTGATCGTGGTGATGATGGTGGTCGCCAGGATAATCGTGATCATGACGATGCACATCGGCATGATCGTCATCCACGACGCTCACATGGACGCGCCTGCTGGAAACCATCGGCTCGATGCGGGCTGCGTAGTCCTCGGGACGACCTTCGAGCGCGACAAGAAGGCACGGACCATCAAAGCGGACGCGCCAGTGCAGATTGCCCGCATGATAGCCGAGTTCAACCGCATCGGCAGTTGACGCGGGTTCAAGCCGCAGCCAGCGCTCGGTCGCCGCCCTTACGACGACCGCCTGATCGTCGTTCAAAACCAAAACGGCACCATCATAGAGTTTCTCATCACGCGGCAACGCAATCGCAAGTTCGACGCCGCCGCGGGTGATTGCACGCAAACGGCGACGCGATAGGTCTGCAGACGAAATTACAACGGTGTCGACCGCGCCACGATGCTCAAGGTCGTGCAGCCTTCCGGAGAAGGCCGTGTCAATCCGGCTTCCTATCACGTGATCAACTTTCTGCATCGATACTCCCGGAAACTTCGCGGACGCTATCACCATCATCGCATCATCCCGTAAGATCTCTCATACCAATATCGAGACGATAGTACGCGCGCGCCTCTACGCTCGCTGCATGATTTATGTGCAACGAATGCACAATTCATCATCCATCTCAACTGTCAGAACAGATAAGCACTAAACCGTAAGCTCTGGCGTTATCTCCCGCTTTGATAAGACACCGGCGCGCGCCGTTGCAATCGCCTTTTCCTCTTCGCTCATCGTCTCTATAAGGGCTTGCAATTCTGTCTCTGCCCGCGCCACGCCATGGCGGCTCGCCGACGACAGCCAGCGGAATGCCTCAATACGATCAACGGCAACGCCAGCGCCCTGCGCATAAATGCTTCCGAGACGAGCTTGCGAAAGATAGTGGCCGGTTTCTGCAGCCTTTCGGAACCATACGATCCCAGCAGCAACGTCGATCTCCATCCCTATTCCGCTCGTGAGAGCGACGGCGTAGTTGTGCTGTGCAAACTCATCGCCCTGCTCTGCCGCGATCCGAAGCCAATAGCAGGCACGCTCGGGATTTAGCTCGGTGCCATCCCCTCGCGAGTACATCACGGCGACATTGTTCGCGGCCATAACGTTGCCGCGCTCCGCCGCCAACAGATAGTGGCGAAACGCCCTCGCGGAATCTCGCTCAACTCCCAGTCCGTTTGCATAAAGCGATCCGAGCCAAGCTGCGGCATCCGCATGCCCCTGCTCGACAAGCGGCTCCCATATCGTGCGCGCCGCCTCATAATCACGCCTGAGGAACGCAGCTTCGCCGTCGGCCAAAGACGCCATATTTCAATCCTGCTTAGTGTGCTGGTCAATTTTGTAGAGATAGATGCAATCGAAATCCTCGGACTCGGATTCCGGCGGAACGCCGCGCGTCTTCAGATGTTCCGTAAAGTAGGATTGAACAGTCCGTGCCGCCCTCGCCGTCAGGAGTTGCTTATAAAGCCACGGATCCTGAGCATCCCTGACGCCATGCACGTCGAAGAGAACGCGTTTCGGATTGTCCGCGATGCCGACGTACCAGTTGGAGAACGTGGCATCGAACTCCTTGATATAGGCAAGCAGCTCATATTTTGCCTGTTGAACACTGACTATCATCGATCAACATACCATTCGCGCATCGGTCAGCGGTGCATTCCAGTACGAGATGTGCTGACGTGTAATGCGTTCCACGAATTTCCGATTGAAGCCGCGCTCAACACGGGGCGGCTCAATGGCCACCTTTTCGGAAGAACGGGTGAATTGCGACTGCATGTCTCTCGCCTGTGTCGCCGCCAAATCGAGGATCGACGCCATCGCGGCCATCCTCGCGTCGAAGGCTGCAAGTTCCGGCTGCGCAAAGTAAGAAATGCGGCACAACGTCTGATCCATGGCCGTCGGCTGAAGAATGATTGCGGCTACAGCATTCAATGTGTGGATTACCAGGAGGTTCGGAAAATGCCACTGAGCTTCGACGCCGCTCGAACGAGCCGAGGCGACAATGGCCGAGCCGGCCAACTTCCAGTTCGCACGATACTCGCACCAAACTCCCTCCCGGCGCAGAATATCCGCTTGCCAAGCGATCGGCGGTGGCTCGATCGTCTGATCAATCATCGGATCGATGTTTGCAAAAATGAACGGTCCCCGCACTTGCACCCTGACAGGCAACAGCCGCTCCGGCACCGTGCCAAGGTATTGACCCGCAAGTGGCGACATGTCTTCGAGGCTGCCGCCGGGAATGACGTCGCGATCCCGGCTGAACCCGCAGGATGTATAGGAACATTTGGTCTTCTTGCCGGTCTGGCACTGCGCGGGAACAGACCGGCACCCGCCATGCTGAGCCTTGTTGAATCGTCCAATCAGTCCGCCGTCTGTCTGGCGCTGAACATGAATTGCATGCTGCCCGATGGTGTATGGCATCAGGTCGCCGGTATGTGCGATCTCGGCAGTCGTCCCGATACATACCCAATCGCGGGTCCACACCTTCTCATTTTCTAGCCGCTGAAACATCTCGGAGGTGTATGCCTGCGCTGGCAGCACTGAAATGTCTTCCAACCGCTGACCGGACGCATAGAGATCGGGATCCTGCAAATCCATGCCGTTGTCATAAAAACCGGAATCCGGGTGTTTCTGCATCGGTCGATCCATCAAAGAAAATGGCGCCCGCGCGGGAAGCGCGGACGCCGGTTTGTTTACTTGCGCGTCTTGTTCAGCGGTTGGTCATAATCCGCACGGCCACGATGCATGATCGCCTCCGGGCTCGGCGCGGGGAGCGGACCATCCTGCATGAAGCGATTCAGAACGTTGCCGACGAGCTTCGAAATATTGTTGTCGCCATTGTTCCACGGCAACGCGCCGCAGAACGCAATGGACGAGAACGCGAAGGATGCGCCACCGTTCGGCGTCTCATGGTAGGCGATGTCCGAGCGAACGCGCGGGTGTTGCGTGCCATCGAGACCCTGCTGGTTGAAGCCGTAGTCTTCCATGACCAGCAGATAGCCCTCGGTGTGACGGCCGGCCGAGGTCGCCACGACAAGCGTATGCGGAGGACTGCCCAGCATGGTGTCGACGATGTCGAGCTCGGTGCCGGCGGCGCCACCGCCCACAAGACCGAAATTGCCGAGCTTTTCGTCGTAGTCGATACCTTCGAACGCCCAAGCGACACGCGCGTCGTTGCTCTCCTCGGTTCGCGAATAATAGGTCGAGATGTCGAAGCCTTCAGACGACATGCCCGTACCCGCGATGGTGTGCAGATAGCGGCCACGGAAGCGCCACATACCGCCGAGTTCGCCGGTGCCTTGATGATAGTACTCGCCCGGATCCGCGCGCCATGTCCGGATGCCGGATTCGCAGCGCCTCATTTCCGTGACAACGCCACGACCGATGCCGTCATAAGCCGGATGATACGAATGCACCCAGTACCAGCCGTCAGCGCCCATATACATGAAGCGTCCACCGCGCTGCATGTAGTTATGCAGGGCGTCAAGCTGCGGCCCTGAATTGTGCTCCGGATGCGAGCCGGTAATGATGACGTTATAGTTCTCGACGCGAGCGAGACCGTCATAGGTCACGTCCTCATCGGTGATGACGTCATAGTTATAGCCCATCTTCTCCAGCCAGTAGATCAGATGAAGATCCGCCGGATACTGCCATGGTGCCTGCGCCAGGAAGTGATCATACTTCGGACGGATGCTCAGGATCGGCCGCAACCGCGATGACAAGCACAAGCCGCTTCCATCCGTATGGGTGTCATAGATCGAACCGCCATACTCGCGATGCTCCGACAGGAACATATTCTGCTGCTGCATGATCGGAACGCGATAGACGAGAAGCTCCGCGCCGCCAGCATTATTCGCCAGATGCTCGTTGGCATAGGCCATGTAGCTGATGGTCGGGACCATGACGGCGATCTTTGCGGTCTCCTCGCCGACCCGCGGCACAACCCAGAACGGGATGTAGTCTTCGTCGCCGTCCTTTGAGGTCAGTTTCGCCGCATAGAACTTGCTGCTCGTGCCTTTCGGCACCTTCCACTCGAAGCTGACCTGCCAGCGGGCATTGTCGATGTCGTCGTCGTGGAAATGGATAGCGCCATACTGCTCGGGCGCTCCCTTCCAGTCGAAAACGTGCCCCTGCCAGTTGTATCCGGTCATCGCGCGTGTCGGGCAATTCACGATGGTGGCATGAAAGAGATAAGGCCCCTTGTCCTTGCCAAAAATCGTATTGATGCCGTCGCCAAAATCCCACGACGCCACGATCGCTTCTGAGAGCTTGCCGCTCGGGCCGGAGTTGCGACGCTCGGACAGGCCCGGCTGGGCGCCGAGTTTCATCGATTCGATCTCAAGCCGGGAGAGCGCGCGATTACAGACACGCGGGCTGTCGATCTTGCCGTTGTAGTGTCCCTTGATGAGAACTCCCGGGGGAACCGAAGCCTGCGCTTGCGGCGCGTCGCTCATTCCGCCGCAATAGCCGGCGATCACGGTCGGCGTACCCGGCACATAGGTGAGCTTCGTTGAGAATTTTTTGCTCACCGGGGGAATTTCCGGATCGAGCGCGTAGACAACCTGAGGCTCGTGATAAAGGATTGCCTCCCCGGTTTTTGCATCGAACGACGCCGCAACGAAGTGCCAAGCATGGTCGCGCAGCGGCGCGCCGGTTGAAATGACCTGATCGTTGATCCGGAATTCGACGCAGCCGTCTTCATTGATAAAGAGGCCGTAGCCCTTGCCGTCGCACCACTTGGTCACGAGCCCCTGAGCGCCGTGCTTCCAGTACTTCGGATGGGTCTTTGGCGTGGTCGGCCAGATCCAGCATTGCAGAGTGACGCTCTCAAGCTGAAACTGCTTCTTGTCCGCGACGAAACCGTAGGAGCCGCTGTAGATCTCCTGTTTCATGCCCTTGTAGGTGCTGTTGCAGTCGGCCTTGATGGACTCCTCGATATATCCGGGACCGCGCGGATTGGTGTCGCCGTGAATCATCTTGACGATCTCGGCCTTGTACTCGGCCGGCCCGTCGCAATTGACATAAAACTTGATCGTGTCTTCCGGATGGACGCTAAATTTGTCAGCGTATCCGGTAATTTTCATCCAGGTCATGGTTATCCCTTAAAGATTGGTGATGCCAGATTTTGCGATCAGGTTACGGTCCACTGGTCGTCGCGGCGCTTCCAGCCTTCCCGGAAGTGCTCGGGGAAACCATCGGTCTCCGGCATCTCCTCAAGTCGCATGAGAAAAATATCGTGCTGCGGGTCTTGCTCGTTGTCGTAGACCTTATCGGTCACGAATTCGGGCGGCACGCCACGCACGCCCGAAAGGCGGGCAATGCGCCATTCCTTTTCGACTTTGGTGCAAATAACCACGAGCTTGCCCTTGGCTGGCTTGGCACGCATCCGAAGCAGGACGCGGTTCAGCTGAAGATCCTCATGAATTCCGCCGGTGACGGTCGTGGTGTCTCCTGGCGTCTCGCATTTCAGAACGCTGTTGCCGGCAACTCCCTTCATGGAGTCGATACATTCCTTGTGTTCCCTGATCATGCGCTCAGCATCGGGCGTCGAAGGGCGTGGAATGGGAATCATGGTCCTGCTCCGTTGTTAGATCGTCATATGCTTTTGAATGACTTCGTCGTCGAGGGCGTCTATCGGGCCGGAGGCAACGACGCGACCGTTGTCCAGCATGAGAAATTTGTCGCCGAGCTTTTTTGCGACCTTGATGTGCTGCTCGGTAAGCAGCAGCGTGATGCCAAGCTCCTTGTTGAGCATCCGCAGTGTTTCGCCGATTTCCTGAACGATGTTCGGCTGGATTCCTTCGGTCGGCTCGTCGAGAAGCAAAACTTTCGGATCCACTGCGAGAGCCCGCGCCACCGCCAGCTGCTGCTTCTGGCCGCCCGACAGCAGCCCCGCACGCCGATCGAGATTTTCCTTGAGATAGGGAAACAGACGCAGACAGATTTCCGGAATCTCGTTGTCTTCGTCCTTGCGCGCGAAGGTGCCGAGCAGGATATTCTCGCGGACAGTAAAATCAGAGAGAATGCCGCGTCCTTGCGGAACGTAGCCGATGCCCTGTTTGGCCCGCTGATAAGTCGGCAATGCGCCAATCGACAATCCGTTTATGGTGATATCGCCGGCGGATCGGTCGGTAAGTCCCATGATCGTACGCATCATGGTCGTCTTGCCGACACCGTTGCGTCCCAGCACGCAAAGGCATGTACCCTGCTCTATCTCGAACGAGAAATCCTTCAGGATTGGGGTTTTACCGTAATAGGACGTTACCCTGTCCATCGAGAGAAGCGTGGTCATGCCGCAGTCTCCCCAAGATAGACTTCGCGGACACGCTCATTCGATTCAATTTCTTTCAACGAACCCTGGGCGAGCAGGCTGCCCATATGCATCACGGTGACGACATCGGCGATTTGCCGAACGAAAGACATATCGTGTTCAACGACCAAAAGCGTGTTCGTCGCCTTCAGATTGTTGAAGATCTTTGCCGTCTTCTCAATCTCGGATTCCGTCATGCCCGCAATCGGCTCATCCAGCAGCAGCAACCGAGGATCCTGCATCAGCACCATGCCAATCTCAAGCCACTGCGTTTCACCGTGCGACAGAATTCCCGCCTCGACATCGAGACGATCCGAAAGGCCGCTTAGCGTCGCAACTTCGTCGAGCTTCTGTGCGAATCCAGTCTCGCGAAAACGGAACATGTTCTTCAGCGGATTGGTGTTGCGGCTATAGGAAACTTCGAGGTTTTGACGAACCGACAGATCTCTAAAAACAGCCGGCACCTGGAATTTGCGTCCGATCCCGCGCCGGGCGATCTCGTGCTCGTCGAGGCCTGTAATATCTTCATCGCAAAAGGTGATCGTACCGGAGGTCGGCTTCTGGCGCCCCGTGATCAGATCCATGGTCGTGGTTTTTCCCGCGCCATTTGGACCGACAAGACAGCAAAGCGTCGCTTCGACGATCTCAACGCTGAAATCGTTGATGACGTTTACGGTGTCGAACGTCTTGCAGAGATTTTTGATTTCAAGAAACGACATTGCGCCCTCTCACTCCCCTGGCTGCGGAAGGAGCTGGCCGTCAGCGGGCCGATCTTCGCCGACCGTCTTCTTCTTTCTTGCAACAGGGAAATATCCCAAAATGGTCTCGACAAGACCCACGAGCCCTTTCGGCAGGAAGCGCACCACAACGATAAAGAAGGCGCCGAGGAAAAGCAGCCACGTCGACAGCAGGGAGTCGCCGAGATAGCTCTGGCCACCCTGGATCATGAACGCTCCGATGATCGCGCCCAACAACGAAAGCCGACCACCAATACCGGCCCAGATCACCATCGAAAGACTGAAAGTGGTGTCGAATTGCGCCGGCGAAACGTACTGGGTCAGAACGACCCAGCAACATCCCGCGACGGCGGCGATGAATCCCGACACGGTGTAGATGGCGGTTTCGTAACTGGCCACGTTGTAGCCAAGAAAACGCACGCGCTCCGCGTCACCTCTCACCGCCTGGACCACCAGTCCGAAACGGCTGCGCGTCATCAACTTACCGCCGACAGTCGCGACAAGCAGGAGCCCAAAAACGATCCAGTACACCTCAGGACTGTAGGGGTCGAAAGTGAAGTTGCCCATCGTGAGCGGCGACGGCGGCGTGATGCCATTGACGCCGTTGGTGTAGGGTTGGATATCGAGGATCAAAGTGTAAAATGCGCTCAGCATGGCCAGCGTCATGATCGCGAAGAACGGACCTGAAACCCGGGCGCGGAACATCAAGCCGCCGAACAACGCGCAAAAAAGGGTCGGCACCAGCAACGCCAGGAAAATGCCGAACCCTGTGTTGCGAAATGGCTCCCAGAACCATGGCAGATGGTCGAGGCTGTTGTTCAGCATGAATGGCGGAATTGGATTCGACGCATCCTGCGACTGCATCTGCATGGTCATTGCCATGCCATAGGCCCCGAGGCCGAACGGAATGCCCTGACCGAGGTTCAAAATGCCGCCAAAACCCCAGCAAAGCCCGATAGCCAGCGCGAGCATGCCGTACACGCCGTAAACCGCGAACTGGTTGAGCAGAAAATTGTCGGTCACGTACAGCGGTACGGTGCCAATCGCCACGAAGAACACGAGGTAGGTCAGCCACTGCGCCTTGGTATTGTGGTAGAGATTCATGTCGTTGGGCTCACTCGTGTCACTTGCGTCATCTGCGTGTTGCCGAAGGTGCAAAGAGACCTTGCGGACGAATGCGCAGGAGCACGACAATCAGGACAAACAACAGGAACCGGGCGAACGTATCGTTCGTGAAGTATGCAAAGATCGATTGCAACTCGCCCGTCGCACCGCCCGCAACCACACTTCCGGCGAGCGTGCCGCCGCCGACAACAACGACCAGAAATGCCTGCACCACATAGGCGGACCCCATGGTCGGCAGCACGATGTTCAGAACGCCAAACAGAGAGCCGGCTAAACCGGCCAACCCCGCGCCCAGCGCAAATGTCAGCATATACACGCGATCGGAGTTGATGCCGAACGATGCGGCCATCTCCTTGTTCTGCATCACGGCACGAACCTGGACACCGAACCTTGTGCGGTAGAACAACGCCCATAACGCCACAACCGCGCCGATCGTAATGCCAAGCACAACCATCCGGAACGCGGAAATGTTGACAAAGCCGAACTGCACATTGCTGGAGAAAATCGTCGGCACGGCGATGTACTTCGGGTCACTGCCGAACAACAGCCGCACACCCTGCATCAGAACAAGCGAGACTCCGAACGTTGCAAGCAAGGTATCGAGCGGGCGTTTATAGAGATATCGGATCAGGCCGCGCTCCAGGATGAGGCCGACGGCGGCCACGATAAGGAACGAGGCTGGAATACATAGCAGGAATGGAAGCGAAAAATAGCTCTGCAGCATGTAGGAACTGTAGGCGCCGAGCATGATGAATTCACCGTGCGCCATGTTGATCACGCCGACCGTGCCATAGATGATGGTTAACCCCAGCGCCGCAAGCAACCATATGCTGGCGATGCTGATGCCGAGAATAAGCGCGTTCAGAAACGCACTTATATCGAATGATCCGAAGAAACTTCCGAGCGCCATTTGCTCGCCTCTCATTACCCGCGCGCTTCCAGCCGATATCGACCGGAAGCGCGCCGATGGTTTTAGATAACGTTTGTGCGAACCTTGCCGTCCGGCGCTACAAGGCCCTTGGCAGTACACTTGCCGCTGGCCGGATAGATCGAATACGGATCCGGAGCGACGTGCTCTGCGGCCTGTTTCACGATCTTGAAGCTGCCGTCAGCCTGACACTGGCCAATCTTCGGCTTGAGCCAGGTGTTGAAGTTCTGATCGTCGATCCAGATCAGCCCCTCCGGCGAAATGCCATCCTCGACCTTGATGCCGCCCGAATGATCGCGGATCGAGCGAGGCGTCACGCCATCGTAGCCAAGCGCCGCGATGGCCTTCTCAAGGCCGTACTTGAATACGTAGGCCGACAGATAGGTTTCTTCCATATTGTAGTGCGTGGTGCCGTTCTTGCCGTACTTGCTCTTGAGGAAGCCCTCGACGAACTTGTGGTTGGTCGGATTATCCAGTGCCTGGAAGTAAGGAGCCGACAGGAAGTGGCCGGCACCGAACTCGTTGCCCATGGCGCGGGTCTCGATTTCGCCCGTGGTGAGCGAAGCGATCGGCATCGTGTCGACCTTGAAACCTTCCTGCTTGAACTGCTTGTGGAAGGCGATGTCCGACGCGCCGACGACCGTGGAGAAGATGAAATTCGGCTTAGCGTCGCGAATCTTGTTCAGCACAGGCCCGAACTCGGAGCCGCCGAGCGGGATGTATTCTTCACCGAGCAACTCGCCCCCAGCCTTCTCGAGCCAGATCTTGGCGTTCTTGTTCGATTCCTTCGGCCACACATAGTTCGAGCCGACGAAGAAGACCTTCTTTCCAAACTCCTTGACCATGAATGGAATGAGGTCCTGGGAGTGCTGGTTGGCAAGCGGTCCGGTGCAGATCGTGTTCTGCGTGCATTCCGCGCCTTCGTAACAGGTCGGATAGTACAGAAGATGGTTCTGCGCCATAACCGTCGGCAGGATCGCTTTGCGGCTTGCCGAGGTGTAGCAGCCGAACAATGCAATGACCTTATTGCGCAGAATGAGCTCCTTCGTCTTTTCGGAGTAGACGTTGAAGTCCGACTTCGCGTCGACGATGACAGGCTCGATCGGCGAGCCGGCGATGCCGCCATTCTTGTTGATCTCGTCGATCGCGTATTGCATCACGAGGGTGGAATCTTCTTCCGGTACAGCGAGACCGCCCGTCAGCGAGAACAGAAGTCCGATCTTGATCGGCTCTCCCTTCTTGATCCACGGGGTCGCGCCCCATGCCTGATCGATAGTGCGAACAAATCCATACGGCGCGGCCGCAGCGGCGGTGCCTAGTAATGCCGTTTTCTTGAGAAAGTCGCGGCGATTGGTACCCATTTTGAACCCCTGCCTCATTTTCCTGAAAAGAAATCTATTTTCTAAGAATAGAAGTGAAAGAATGTTTCTCAAGAGTAAAATGTGTGCATCACGGATCAATAAGGAGCATCGCTGCGCACACAAAACGGTCGCAGCGCAGATATGACGATCAATGCGCCGCCGAGGTGTTGCATTGAGCGAGGCTAACGCGCGATCAATAGAGTTGCGAGGAATTGCACCCTTGCGCGCACATGGGTCTTAAATATCTGCAAGTGATATGTTCGCCACGTGGTATGCCTTGGCGGTCGTTGGTCTGAAGGATTCGCAATGCCGAAGAAGAGCGCGAAGAATATTGAAGCCGTTAGCCGGGAGTACAGCACCGGATCGAACGCTCCCGCAGAAGGCTCGCGCGCGCTTGAACGCGCACTAGGCGCGCGAATTCGCTTCATCAGACGCGAGCAGGATCTGTCGGTGCTCGATCTTTCAAACGCTGCAAATATCTCGGCTGGCATGCTTTCCAAAATCGAGAACGGCCAGATTTCGCCGTCGCTCTCGACCCTCCAGTCGATTGCGAATGCGCTGAAAGTTTCTTTGAGCATGCTGTTCGCTGCGTCAGAAGAACGCCGCGACTGCTCCTATGTCCGGGCGAAACAGGGCGTCGTCATCGAACGGCGCGGCACCAAGGTCGGTCATGTCTATCAGTTGCTGGGGCATGTGATCGGCGGTGACGTCGCGGTCGAGCCATATCTGATCACATTGGAAGAAAATGCCGAGGCCTTCACCGGCTTCCAGCATTCCGGAATCGAATTTATTTACATGCTGTCGGGCGAAGTGATCTATCGTCATGGCGACACCAGCCACCGGCTTCGGCCGGGGGATTCCCTGATGTTCGATTCAGGCGCGCTGCATGGCCCAGAAACTCTGGTCAAGCGGCCAATGACCTATCTATCGATTATCGTTTATCCGAGACGGCAAATCTGACGGCGGTTGTCGGCAGATTCGCTTCGATCAGTCCGCATCAGATATCGAGCGTATTGTCCCGCTCCCACTGCGTCAGGAATCGGCTGTAGTCGTTCCACTCGATGGTCTTCAACTTCAGAAAGCCGTCGACAAGTTCATCGCCGAGTGCACCGCGCAGAATCGTCGAGTTCTCCAGCGCGCGCAGCGCGTCCAGCAAGTTCAGCGGCAAACGCTTCGCGTCAACGATCGTATGACCATCCGTGTACATGTTGATGTCCAGACGCTTGCCTGGATCGCGTTTGTTGGCTACGCCATCCATACCCGCCGCCAGCACCGCCGCCGGAAGCAGATAGGGATTTGCAGCGCCGTCTGCGAGGCGGAATTCAAAACGTCCCGCCTCCGGAATGCGGATCATATGGGTGCGATTATTGCCGGTGTAAGTGACCGTATTGGGGGCCCAGGTGGCACCGGAGACTGTACGCGGTGCATTGATCCGCTTGTAGGAATTCACTGTTGGATTGGTGATAGCACAGAGCGCATCAGCGCTGTTGATGATGCCGCCGATGAACTGGTAACCCATCTTGGATAACCCGAGTTCGTCCGCCTCATCCTCGAAAATATTCTCTTCGCCCTTCCAGATCGATACATGCATGTGGCAACCTGAGCCGGTCAGATTCAGGAACGGCTTCGGCATGAAAGTCGCACGCAGGCCGTGCTGTTCCGCAATGGCACGAACCATAAACTTGAAGAACGCATGACGGTCCGCCGTGACCAGGGCATCGTCATAGTGCCAGTTCATTTCAAACTGACCGTTCGCGTCTTCGTGGTCGTTCTGATATGCGCCCCATCCGAGTGACAGCATCGCGTCGCAGATGTCCTTGATGACGGCATAGCGGCGCATCAAGGCTGACTGATCGTAGCAGGGCTTGGTCGCAGTATCGGCCGCGTCGCTGATCGCCGAACCATCCGGCATAACGAGGAAGTACTCGCATTCAACGCCGGTCTTGAGGACAACGCCATGTTTCGCGGCATCGGCGATGGCTTTCTTGAGAACATTGCGGGGTCCTTGCGGAACCATCTTTCCGTTCATGTAGAGATCGGATGCGAGCCAGCCAACCTCCGGCTTCCACGGCAACTGAATGAGGCTTGTCGGATCCGGAAGGGCGAACAGGTCAGGATCTGCCGGTGACATATCGAGCCACGTTGCAAAACCAGCGAAGCCTGCACCGTTCTTGGCCATGCCGGCGATCGCGGAAGCCGGAACGAGTTTGGCGCGTGAGGCCCCGAATAGATCGATATAGGAAATCAGGAAATATTTAATTCCTCGCTCCTTCGCGATCTTCGCCAGATCAATGGTTTCAGATGACGCGGACGCCGGGCGGTCTTTGGTAGCAATCTCGGCTAAGGTCGTCATGCAGGTGCCTTTGTTCAGATAGCAAGATTGAAATGATCAGAACGTTTGCAGTCCGGGAATCCAGTTTGTTCCTGCGAGCGGAACGCGCGCCATCGCAGCAGCCTCCAGCGTCAAGGCAACCAGATCTTCCGGTTCGAGATTGTGGACGTGGTTCTTGCCGCAAGCGCGCGCGATGGTCTGCGCCTCGAGAGTCAGCACCGCGAGATAATTGGCGAGACGACGGCCCGCCTTCACCGGGTCAAGCCGCGCAGCAAGAGCGGGGTCCTGCGTCGTGATGCCCGCGGGATCGCGTCCCTCATGCCAGTCATCATAAGCTCCTGCAGTCGTGCCGAGCTCCTGATACTCCGTTTCATGGACAGGATCGTTGTCACCCAGAGCAACAAGCGCTGCGGTTCCTATTGCGACAGCGTCCGCGCCGAGTGCGAGCGCCTTGGCAACGTCAGCGCCATTGCGAATACCGCCGGAGACAATCAGCTGCACTTTCCGATGCATGCCGAGATCCTGCAGCGCCTGAACCGCGGGCCGGATTGCGGACAAAATCGGAAGGCCGACATTTTCGATGAACACCTCTTGCGTGGCAGCCGTGCCGCCCTGCATACCGTCGAGCACCACAACATCGGCGCCGGATTTCACTGCCAATGCTGTATCGTAATAAGGCCGCGCGGCTCCGACCTTAACGTAGATCGGCTTTTCCCAGTCGGTCAGCTCACGCAGCTCGAGAATCTTGATTTCAAGATCGTCGGGGCCGGTCCAGTCCGGGTGACGGCAGGCCGAGCGCTGATCGATGCCTTTCGGCAGCGTGCGCATCTCCGCCACGCGATCCGAAATTTTTTGGCCAAGCAACATTCCGCCGCCGCCGGGCTTGGCGCCCTGCCCGATGACAATCTCGATTGCGTCCGCCTTTCGCAAGTCATCCGGATTCATACCGTAACGGGATGGCAAATACTGATAGACCAGCATCGATGATTGCCCGCGCTCCTCGGGCGTCATTCCACCGTCGCCGGTTGTGGTCGAAGTCCCCGCCGTCGAAGCGCCGCGACCCAGCGCCTCTTTTGCAGGACCGGAGAGAGCACCGAAGCTCATGCCGGCGATCGTGACGGGAATCTTCAGATGGATCGGCTTCTTGGCGAACCGACTGCCAAGCACAACATCGGTGCCACAACGCTCACGGTATCCTTCCAACGGATAACGTGACATCGACGCGCCGAGAAATAGCAGATCGTCAAAATGCGGGACCTTGCGCTTCGCTCCGCCGCCCCGAATGTCGTAGATTCCGGTGGAAGCGGCTCTGCGGATTTCGGCAAGAGAGTATTCATCGAAGGTCGCGGAAAAGCGCGGCGGCGTAGGGGACTTGATAGCCATTGAAGTTACATTCCCTGAATTAATACGCACCAGCGTTATCGACGTGGAAATTGTAGAGTTGGCGGGCCGACCCGTATCGCTTGAACTCCGCGACATCGACTTCGCCGGCCATACCGGCGGCTTTCAGTTTCTCCGCAAGGTAAGCCTTGTCTTTGTCCCCCATCGTTTTCTCGATACAGTCGGCGCCAAGGCTTGCAACACTGCCTCGGATGAAGAGTCGCGCTTCGTAGATTGAATCTCCAAGCGCCTCTCCTGCATTGCCCAGCACGACAAGAGAGCCGGCCTGCCCCATGAAAGCGCTCATGTGTCCAATATTACCCTTCACCAGGATATCGACGCCCTTCATCGAGATGCCGCAACGCGCCGATGCATTGCCATTCACGATGAGGGTTCCGCCATGTGCCGTAGCGCCAGCCGCCTGACTCGCATCGCCCTTGACGTGCACGAGGCCTGACATCATGTTTTCGGCAACGCCAACGCCGGCATTGCCGTGCACGATGACCGTCGCAAGCTGGTTCATACCCGCACAGTAGTACCCGACATGTCCTTCCACATTGACGGTGACCGGTGCCTTGATCCCCGCGGCGATCGCGTGTGCGCCATCCGGATTCCGGACGCGCCAATACTTCGCACCTGGGGTCTTGCTTAGGTCATGCAGCGCCTGATTGAGGTCGCGGAGCGTGTTCTTGCGAAGATCGAAAGAAACCTCGTTTTCAATCATGTTCATGCCGCGGATTCCCAGAAATACGGCGTTGAGGGCTCTGGTTCCCACACCTTTGCATTTGCGACGCCAGGCAGATTGACGAGTGCGCGATACTCCGAGCCGAACGCAACGTAGCGCTCGGTCTCGGCCATAACGGCGGGCTTGCAGGCGATCGGATCGCGCAGCACCCCGAAGCCAGACTCTGTGCCGACGACGAAGGTATAGAAGCCGTCGAGATCACCGAGGCTTTCCTTCAGAGCCTCACCCAGCGAAGCGCCCTTCTGCATCCGCCAAGAGAGATAGCCTGCCGCAACTTCCGAATCGTTGTCCGTGGTGAAAGTCAGCCCTTCGTGCTTCAGCATGCGACGGACCCCGGCATGGTTCGAAAGCGAGCCGTTATGAACGAGGCACTGGTCGCGCCCCGTCGAGAACGGATGCGCACCATCGGTCGTGACAGCAGACTCGGTCGCCATTCTCGTGTGACCGATTCCGTGGGTACCGGTCATATGCGCCAAGTCAAAACGGGATGCCACGTCCGCAGGCAAACCCACCTCCTTGAAGATCTCCATGCGCGTTCCGCTGCCGACAACTGTGATCTGGGGATAGCGCGCAGCAATGGCATTGCGGACGGCCGCCTCCTTGCTGGCGGGAATTGTCAACAACGTATGGGTCGCCCGCTTCATCACGCTCGGGCCGCCGCCTGATACGTCAGCCAGTTCAGTTTCGAGGCGCGAGACATCGAAATCCAGTGCGGTTCGCAACGAAAGCTTCACCTGATCTGGATTGCCCTGACCGTAGATCGCGAAGCCCGCGCTGTCAGGACCGCGATCGGTCATTACACACAACATCGATGCAAGCATCGACCCAAGCTCTGGCTCGAGCGACTTGTCCTTCAAATACAACCCGACGATTCCACACATCCAACGACTCTCCGGCACCATGACCGCTGTGAACGATCACTATGGTTCGTCGATAAACGCGAATGGCCGCGCCGTCAATCAATAAGAATATAATTTTCCTGCCAAGAAATTGAGCGGGTTGCCCTTAATCCAGCCAGCAACTGCGGGACGTTAAACGTCGTTGCTGCGAAACGCCCAATGAAAGACTTCAGTAGTGAGAGCCGCATGACGGCCATGCGATCAACTGCGCACACGGTCCTGCTTCGGAGAACGACTGAACGTTTTCGAATAGACGCGCGAAAAGTGACTCGTTGAAACGAAGCCCGTCGCCATCGCGACTTCCGCAATGGATAACGATGTCTGCCGGAGCAGGTTCTGAGCGCGGCTGAGCCGGATTTTGAGATAATAACGCGACGGCTTGTCGTGGAGATTATCGGTGAACAGCCGCTCCAACTGGCGTGGCGTGATGCCGGCACTTTCGGCCATCTCGCCGAGTGTCAGCGGATCTTCGATTCGCGCCTCCATCAACGTCAACACACGGATCAGGCGCTCGTTGCTCACACCATGCCGCTCACGCAGAGGCATGCGCTGTGGACCGCTTCCGGTGCGCGGTTGCGTCCGCAGATACCATTCGCTCACAGCGCCCGAAAGCTCAACGCCATGATCGCGCTCGATCAGCTCTATCATCATATCGAGCGAGGAAATTCCGCCCGCACACGTAATGCGGTCGCGATCTATCTCGTAAAGGGTACGGCGCACGTCGAGTTCGGGGAAGTCTTCGATAAAGGCAGGGATATGCTCCCAATGAAGCGTGCAGCGGCGTCCATCGAGCAATCCGGCGCGCGCAAGCACAAAGGGGCCGCCGGACATTCCAGCCATTGAGACACCGGAGCGAGCGAGCGACCGCAACCACTGCAAGGTTTGCCGGTGCCTGAATTTGGCCGGATTGCCACCAGCGCAAACAAACAGCGTATCGAGCCCGAGATCGTCGCCGATCTTGCCGTCGGGCAGGATGCCGACGCCAGTCGATGCCAAAACCGTGTCGCCGTCGACCGATATATGCTGCCATCGGTACAGCGGCTTTCCCGACAGCAAGTTTGCCGCGCGCAGCGGTTCAACCGCCGACGCATAGGACATGAGCGGAAAATTAGGGAGCAGCAGAAAGCCAAACTGCCTTGTCCCCTCACTGTCACGCTGAGCCGGGCACCCTGCCGTGTCGATCACTGGTCGTCTCCATCGAAGATGGGACGATTCAGGCGATGTCGGAAATAGGCAAGATCACGTCGCATTCAGGCACGATAGCGCCGATCGGATGAAACATCTATAGGGACCGAATTAAGACGAGCGCTCGCGATGCGTTATTCCGTCCTCTCACTTGCCGCCCAAGTCTTTCGCGGTCCTTCCGCCCTCACGCCCGCGTGGCGCAATGCGACGCCGAAGCCCGCTTACGACGTGATTATCGTGGGCGGCGGCGGTCACGGCCTCGCCACCGCATACTATCTCGCGAAGGAACACGGCATCCGAAACATCGCCGTGCTCGAAAAAGGCTGGATCGGCTCCGGCAACGCAGGCCGCAACACCACCATCATTCGCTCAAACTATCTGCTGCCGGGCAACGAGCCATTCTACGAATGGTCGATGAAGCTATGGGAAGGTCTTGAGCAGGAACTCAACTACAACACCATGGTGAGCCAGCGAGGCGTCCTCAATCTCTATCACTCGGACGCACAGCGCGACGCCTATGCCAGACGCGGCAATGCCATGCGTCTCAGCGGTGCCGACTCCGAGCTTCTGGATCAGGCCCAGGTTCGCGCCATGTATCCGTTCCTCGATTTCGAAAACGCGCGCTTCCCGATCCAGGGCGGAATTCTGCAGCGGCGGGGCGGAACAGCCAGACACGATGCCGTGGTCTGGGGCTACGCACGGGGCGCCGACCGTCTCGGCGTCGATATCGTTCAAAATTGCGAAGTCACCGGCTTTCTTTTCGAGGGCGGCCGAGTGGTTGGCGTCTCGACGACACGCGGCGAAATCCGAGCCGGCAAGGTTGGACTGGCCGTCGCCGGAAATACCTCGCGTCTCGCGCGCCTCGCCAATCTTCGCCTTCCCATCGAAAGCTATCCGCTTCAGGCATTTGTTACCGAAGGGCTGAAGCCGCTGATCGACGGCGTCATCACGTTCGGCGCGGGACATTTCTACGTCAGCCAATCCGACAAAGGCGGCCTGGTTTTCGGCGGAGACATCGACGGCTACAGTTCATATGCACAGCGCGGGAATCTTCCGGTGATCGAGGATGTCTGCGAAGGCGGCATGGCGCTGATGCCGTTGCTTGGCAGGTTACGCATTCTGCGGCACTGGGGCGGCATCACGGATATGTCGATGGATGGGTCCCCCATCATCGATCGAACGCCGCATCCGGGCCTGTATCTCAACGCGGGCTGGAATTACGGTGGGTTCAAGGCAACACCGGCATCCGGCTGGTGCTTCGCGTGGACGCTTGCAAAGGATGAGCCGCATCAACTGAACGCCGCATTCCGGCTGGATCGCTTCGCCACCGGCTACGTGATCGATGAAAAGGGGGTCGGCGCACAGCCGAACCTGCACTGAATCATGCGCATCACATGTCCCTATTGCGGCTTCCGCGACTCTCAGGAGTTCACCTGCCTCGGTGACGCGGCCCTGCGCCGCCCCGATCCAACTGCGGCGAACGCGGCCACCGCATTCCACGATTACGTCTATCTGCGGGACAATCCCGCCGGAGAAAAGCGCGAGCTTTGGTATCACGCCAACGGCTGCCGTCGCTGGCTCGAGGTCACGCGCGACACACTCACCCACGAGATCTACAGCGTGAATTTTCCTCGCAAGGCCGGAGGTTGAACATGAGCCGGCTCAATCTGGGCGGTCTGATCGACCGGACAAAGCCACTTCGTTTTACCTTCGACGGCAAGCCGTACCAAGGCGCCGAGGGCGATACGCTCGCATCGGCGCTCCTTGCCAATGGCGTGTCGCTCGTCGCGCGGTCCTTCAAGTATCATCGCCCCCGCGGCATCTTCAGCGCCGGCTCCGACGAGCCGAACGCGCTTGTCGAACTGCGAAAGGGCGGCCGCAAAGAGCCGAACACCCGGGCCACCGTGGTGGAACTCTATGACGGCCTCGCCGCCGACAGCCAGAACCGCTGGCCCTCTTTGTCTTTCGACCTGCTGGCCGCCAACGGCCTTGCCGCGCCGTTCCTTGGCGCAGGCTTCTACTACAAGACATTCATGTGGCCCGCGCAGGCCTGGGAAAAACTTTACGAACCCGTCATCCGCCGTGCGGCCGGACTTGGCCGGGCCGCCATGGAGCCGGATCCCGACGCGTATGAAAAGCGCAACGCCTTCTGTGACCTGCTCGTGATAGGGGCCGGTCCAGCCGGATTGATGGCGGCTTTGACGGCAGCGCGCAGCGGCGCGCGCGTCTTTCTCGCCGATGAGGATTTCCGCTTCGGCGGACGGCTGCTTGCGGAAAAATCCGAGATCAACGGTGCTTCAGGACTCTCTTTCCTTGAGGAAACCCTGAGGGAACTTGAGAGCCTGCCGAATGTCGAGCTTCTGCCGCGCACGACAGTCTTCGGCGTGTACGACGGCGGGACATATGGTGCGGTCGAGCGCGTGAACGATCATCTGCCGACGCCGTCCGCATTCAAGCCCCGCCAGCGCCTTCTCAAGATATTCGCAAAGCAAGCTCTCCTCGCCGCAGGTGCCATCGACAGGCCCATCGTGTTCGGCGGCAATGACCGCCCCGGCGTCATGAGCGCGCGTGCCCATCAGACATTCGCAAACCGCTTTGCTGTCGCACCCGCTTCTCGCGCGGCCTACTTCGTCAACAACGATGGCGCATGGCGGGCGGCCTTCGATGCCGCAGAAGCGGGCGCAAAGGCTGATGTCATTATCGATATCCGCCCCGGCATTGCGCCTGACATTCTGGCGCGGGCTAAACATCTCGGCATTCGCACCATCCTCGACGGCCGTGTCGTCGCCACGTCAGGGAAAACCCTGCGTTCGATCGACGTCGTTGCGAACGGCAAGCAGGAACGGCTTTCAGTCACAGGCCTCGCGATCTCCAGCGGACTGTCGCCCAACATCCAGCTCACCTGCCATCACGGCGGAAAGCCCAAATGGAACGAGGCCATCGCCGCCTTCGTTCCAGGCAAATGTCCTCCGGGACTGCGCGTTGCGGGCTCCGCCGCCGGCATTTTCGGCCTCGCCGCCTGTCTTGCGGACGGCGCGAGCAAGGGCGCGGAGATTGCACGCGATCTAGGACTTGCGGCGGCAGCGATCCCCGCTCCGCATGCGGGCGATGCGGCTGCGGACATCCAGCCATTCTGGCATGTCACGCAGTCGCGCGACCCGGCATTTGTCGACCTTCAGAACGACGTCACCGCGAAGGACATCGCCATTGCCCACGGCGAAGGCTTCCGTTCCGTCGAACATCTGAAACGCTATACGACGCTCGGCATGGCGACCGATCAGGGCAAGACATCCAATGTCACGGGCCTCGCCATCATGGCGTCGCTGACGGGGCAAAGCATCGAAGCCACCGGCACGACAATCTTCAGGCCGCCCTACACCCCGGTCGCTATCGGCGTGCTGGCAGGTCATCACAGAGGGCGTGACTTCCGGCCCGTTCGCCCGACGCCAACTCATCACTGGGCGGAATCCCAGGGAGCGAAATTCGTCGAGACCGGTCTCTGGCTGCGCGCCCAGTATTTTCCCCGCGTAGGGGAAAGCGACTGGCTCGAGACCGTCACCAGAGAAGTCACCAACGTGCGCGCCAGCGTCGGACTGATCGACGTCTCCACATTCGGCAAGATCGATCTTCAGGGCAAGGATGTAGGCGCGTTGCTCGACTTCGCTTATATCAACATGTTCTCGACGCTGCCGGCCGGACGCGCCCGCTACGGCGTCATGCTGCGCGAAGACGGCATCGTGATGGACGACGGCACCACGACACGGCTCGGTGAAAATCACTATGTCATGACGACGACAACGGTGAATGCCGCCAAGGTTTTCCAGCACCTCGAATTCTGCTTGCAGGTTCTGCGGCCCGATCTTGACGTTCAACTCACATCGGTCAGTGAGCAATGGGCGCAGATCGCGATTGCCGGTCCGAACGCGCGCAAGGTTCTAGCGGGAATTGTCGATAGCGCGGATATTTCGAATGAAGCACTGCCTTACATGGGCGCGATTGAAGCCGATGTGTTGGGTGGCACGCCCGCCCGCATTTTTCGTCTCTCCTTCTCCGGTGAACTCGGTTACGAAATCGCAGTGCCCGCCCGCCGCGGTCAACGTCTTGCGCAGGCGCTGATGGAGGCCGGACGCAGCTTCGAAATCACGCCCTATGGCACGGAAGCGCTGGGCGTCATGCGCATCGAAAAAGGCCATGTCTCAGGTTCCGAACTCAATGGCCAGACCAGCGCGCGAGATCTCGGGCTGGCGCGCATGGCATCCAGCAAGAAGGACTATATCGGCCGCGTGATGGCGCAGCGTCCTGCGTTTCTCGATCCGGACCGGCCGGTGCTCGCTGGCTTCCGCCCGGTCGATCGAAACCAGCGCCTTCGCGCAGGTGCACATTTTCTCGGCCTCAACAAGCCGGCTGATATCAAGTTCGACGAAGGCTATATGACTTCGGTTGCGTATTCACCGAACCTGCAGCACTGGATCGGCCTAGGCCTGCTGAAGCGCGGTCCGGAGCGCATCGGAGACATCGTACGTGCCTACGATCCAATTCGTGGCGCCGATATCGAGGTCGAAGTTTGTGCGCCCACATTCATTGACCCCGAAGGAGTACGCCTTCGTGGCTGATGTTCTCAAAAACGTTTCATTCACTGCACTTCCGGGTACAGACCATTACGGCGCAAGCGGCTCCGCTGTCCGGATTACGGTTGATGATTCGCCGATTGCATCGGTCGCCCTGGCGCGCGGACAGGCCTGCGCACTGAGCGACATCTGCCTTGCAGCTTTTGGCGTCAATCTGGTCGATGGAGCTGTGGTTTCCCGCGGGCAATTCCTGTCATTTGTCGGCATCGGCCCAGGAAAGTGGCTTGCTTTCAGTACCAACAATACCCCCCCAGCAGCGCAGCTACGGCAGGCCTTTGGCGCTCTCGCCGCGGTCTGCGACCAGAGCGACGCTTATATCCTCTTCACTCTTGAAGGGTCTCGCGCACGCGAGTGTATGATGAAGGGCGCAGCTATTGACCTCGATCCGAGCGTGTTCAAGGTCGATGACGCTGCGACCACCTCAGCGGCTCATATCGGGCTGACATTCTGGCAGACCAGTGAAGCGCCCTCCTACAGGATCGCCGTCGCGCGCAGCTTCGCTCCAAGCTTTGCGCGCCACCTGCTCGCCACCGGTGCCGAGTACGGCATCGACTTTCTCAGCCAACTCCAATCCAACAAATAAAATCTTCCAGCAGCGATATTTGAAAGAACCTGTAATGACATCCGACCTGTCCGATCAGTTCATCCTCCGGCTGTCGAGTCCGAACCGGCCGGGAATCGTAGCTGCCGTCTCAACCTTCCTGTTCGAGCAAGGTTGCAATATTCTGGAAGCCCAGCAATTTGACGATACGGAAAGCAATACGTTCTTTGCACGTATCGTCTTTAACACAGTGTCATCCGCTGTCCCGCTCGATGCATTGAAGGCGGGATTCTCCCCGATCGCCGAGCGCCTCTCGCTGTCGTGGCAACTGCGGCCACGCAGCCAGAAGCGGTGCGTCATGATCCTTGTTTCCCGGTTCGATCATTGCCTGGTGGATCTGCTCTATCGCTGGCGAACCGGCGAAATCGATATGGGCATCACGGGCATCGTTTCGAACTATCCACGTGACACCTACGAACATCTCGACCTCGACGGCATTCCTTTTCATTATCTACCGGTCTCGAAGGAGACCAAACACGAGCAGGAAGAAAAGTTGTGGGAGCTTGTTAAAGCCACCGGAACGGAACTAGTGGTGCTTGCGCGCTACATGCAAATCCTGTCCGACAAACTTTCCACCCGCTTGTCTGGCAAATGTATCAACATCCACCACTCGTTCCTGCCCGGCTTCAAGGGCGCAAAGCCATATCATCAAGCCCATGAGCGCGGTGTGAAACTGATGGGCGCCACAGCGCATTACGTCACCGCCGACTTGGACGAGGGCCCCATCATTGAACAGGACGTCGAACGCATCAGCCACGCGGATTCGCCTGCAGACCTCGTCCGCAAGGGACGCGATATCGAACGCCGCGTTCTGGCGCGTGCACTTGCATTCCATCTCGAGGACCGCGTTCTGGTAAACAAGAACCGCACTGTAGTGTTTAGGGACTGACCGTGGCCGAGACCAAAATCATCGACGGCAAGGCGTTTGCCGAAAATCTTTGTGGACAGATTGCCGCCGAGGTGGGGGCGCTAAAGCCTCACGGAATCCCCGGCCTTGCGGTTGTTCTCGTCGGTGAAGATCCGGCCAGCGCCGTCTATGTCCGCAACAAGGCGCGTCAGACCATCGCCGCAGGGATGAACTCATTCGAACATCGCCTGCCTGCATCGCTATCGGAAGACAACCTGATTGCGTTAATTGGCCAGTTGAACCGGGACCACTCCGTTCACGGCATTCTGGTGCAACTGCCACTTCCACCGCAGATTTCGGCCGATAAGGTTCTCGCCGCGATTGATCCGACCAAGGATGTCGATGGATTCCATGTCGTGAATGCCGGACGTCTGGCCACCGGTCTTCCCGCTCTGGTGCCCTGCACGCCGCTGGGCTGCACCATGCTGCTCAAAAGCATTATTCCAAACATGAGGGGCCTGAAGGCAGTCGTGATCGGCCGTTCGAACATTGTCGGAAAGCCGATGGCTCAGCTTCTTCTGCAACAAGATTGCACGGTCGTCATGGCGCATTCGCGCACCAGGAACATCGCTGAAGAATGCCGTCAGGCGGATATTCTTATCGCAGCAGTTGGCCGCCCCCAGATGATCCGTGGCAACTGGATCAAGCCCGGCGCGGCGGTGATCGATGTCGGAATCAACAGGGTGGATGGCGGAAACGGCAAAAGCAAACTTGTCGGCGACGTTGCATTCGATGAAGCGCTGGGCATCGCAGGCTACATCACACCCGTTCCGGGTGGAGTAGGTCCGATGACCATCGCATGTCTCTTGCAAAACACCGTGACCGCATTCAAGGCGCAACGCCTGACGCAAGCGTAGTTCACGCATGTCTCGTTGTCCTATTGATAACTTGACGACTATTGTTTCGTTGCAGCAGACTGTTGTGGAGATTGGCGCCCAGCGAGGCGATCCGCGGAGACACGCATGAAGCTCGATGCCTATTGCATCGCCACCGAGCCTTACTATCAGGCCGTCGCTGATGAGATTGCGATCTTTGAGGCCGCCTACAGCCAGCGATTGCCCGTGATGTTGAAAGGGCCGACGGGATGCGGAAAAACCCGCTTCGTCGAACATATGGCGTGGCGTCTTGGCAAACCGCTGGTGACAGTCGCGGCCCACGAAGACATGACCGCCTCCGATCTTGCGGGCCGCTATCTTCTCGAACCGCAGGGCACGGTCTGGCATGATGGCCCGTTGACCCAGGCTGTCCGCTACGGTGCCATCTGCTATCTCGATGAGATCGTCGAAGCGCGGCAGGATACCACTGTGGTCATCCATCCGTTGACTGACGCGCGGCGCATTCTTCCGCTGGAAAAGCATAACGAGATCGTTGCTGCCCATCCCGATTTCCAGCTCACGATTTCCTACAATCCCGGATACCAAAGCGCGGTAAAGGATCTCAAGGAATCCACCAAGCAGCGGTTCCTCGCCATCGACTTCTCATATCCCTCACCCGAGATCGAGGCCACAATCGTGGCGCGCGAAGCCGGCACCGACAGCGCACTGGCGTTCACACTGGTGGCGATTGGCGAGCGCTCACGCAATCTTCAGGGTCATGGCTTGGACGAAGGCGCTTCGACTCGCATGCTGATTCATGCCGGACGCCTGGTTGCCGCAGGCCTTCCCCTCGAAGCGGCGATCAGATCGAGCATTGTGCTGCCTATTACGGATAATTCTGACATTCGCGCGGCCCTCAGTGCGGCAATCGAGGCCTGTCTTCCGTGACCGCGACCGCCGCCAGCGCCCGACGATCAATCGGCGCGGCATCCACTGGCGCGAAAGAGCAGCTACAAAGTTTGATGCAGCAGCGCGAAACCTTGAGGCCGCCTTTTAACTCCGCGTTGAACGATCTCGCTGCACGATTCGACGCCGATGACCTTGAAGAATGGGCATTGGGCGTCCTCAGACTCGCCCATGTCAACGTGGGTCCGACCTGCCTGCTCGGCTTCTGGAACGCCAGCAAGAGCCAGCCATCACAATATGGCATCGCGCCTCTTGTGACAGCGGCTGCTACAACCGCCGACGTTTGCCGCCATGCCGGCGGCCATGCGGCAGCGGCAACCATCAGCGCCTTCGTTATTGCTCGTAACCTGGTCGGGTTCGGCACCGACCTGTCGCGCTGGTGGCGGACGATGGAGCGCCTCGCGCGCGAGGCCCCCGAGTCCGTCGAAGCCGCCGCCACACATATGGGAACGACCCTTCCTGCCGGCGACATCGCCGCCTTCGAAAATTTCGTCGCCGCCGGATTGAAAGTTGCAGGTGGGAATAGGCAAAGACGACTGTCATTCTTCAGCCTTGAGGATGAATTCGCGCGACGCCTTGTCGCGCGATCATCGACCGGCCTCGGCTTCGCCGACGTCGAGCGGGAGATCAAGGCCTTTGCGACAGCCCTGTGGGGCCAGCCACCATTGCTTCGAGCCATGGCACCATCGACAGACCCATCCAGCCAGCGCCGGTCCACTCTCAGCGGACCACTGATCCAGTTGCCGGAATTCTATCGCGGTATTCAGGGGGACGCAGCCCGCACCTTATACCGGGCCGCCACGGCGCATGCGCAGGCTCACCTTGTCTACGGCGGCGCCCGTTTTCCCTTGGGGAGCCTGAAGCCGCTTCAGGTGGCGCTTGTCTCGCTGATCGAGGACGCCCGCGTCGAGAGGCTTGCGATGCGCGAACTCCCTGGCCTGCGCCGGCTGTGGTCGCAGTACCATGTCGCGCTTCCATCGGGCGTTGCGACCGCGCCCACCCTGCTGGCGCGTCTTGCACGGTCCCTCTTCGATCCGTCCTACAGCGACGACGATGGCTTTGTGAGCAAGGGCCGCCGCCTGTTCGAAGGCGCAGCGCCCCGCATGGCAGATCCGGCAATCAGCCGGGAAATCGGCATGCTGCTGGGTAACGACCTCGGGCAGATGCGCGTGCAGTTCAACGCCAAAACCTATGTCACCGAACCCATCTACCGGGATGATGGCATGGGTTTGTGGGATTTTGGCGAGAACGCCAGCCCGCCGGAAGAAACCCTAGATATCGCCACTGAGGCCGCACGTGTTGAGCCAAAGAACGATCCCGATGGGGATAAACCGGACAACAATCCGACGGCCGATGATGGTGACATGGGTCGGGCCCGACCGATCGTACAGGACGAACGCGGTATCGTCATCGCCAAGTATCCGGAATGGGATCGCATCCACGGGATGGAGCGGCCTGAATGGACCACTGTCCGCGAAGTACCCGCGCCGCGGGGCGATTCACGTTCGGTCGATGCCGCGCTGGATCGAGCCGAAGTCCTGCGAAATCGAGTCAGGCAGCTCATTCGTGGGGTGCGGGTTGGCCGCACAATTCGCCTGAAGCGACAATTCGACGGCCACGATCTCGATGTCGATGCGATGAACGACGCAGGTATCGCGCTGCGCATGAAGCAGGAGCCGGATCCTCGCATTTTCCGCTCTTCAACATCGAAACATCGCGATCTTGCGGTCCTGCTGCTGATCGACATTTCAGAATCAACGCGAGACCGTTTGTCCTCGGGTGCAACGATCCTCGACGTCGAACGCATTGCGGTCGCCTTGCTGTCCGAAGCCATGAATGTGCTAGGCGACCCATTCTGCCTCCTCGCCTTCGCATCCAACGGACGCGACGACGTGCAGATGACAACCGTCAAGACCTTTGAACAGGGTTATGACCGGGATTGCGTCAGGCGGCTTGCGGGCCTGTCGTCGGGCCTCTCAACACGGCTCGGTACCGCTCTGCGTCACGCCGGTGAGACGATCAGCCGCGTGCGCAGTTACCGGAAGCTCGTCATCGTGCTCACCGATGGCGAACCCTCGGACATCGATGTCACAGATTCGCAAGATCTCATCGAAGATGCGCGCCGAGCCGCAGCAGGTCTCAAGGGGCGCGGCATCGATGGTTTCGGCGTGGTGCTCAATCAGAGGGAAATGGGCGCCGCAGCGCGAATCTTCGGACGCGGAAATACGATGCTGGTTCATCGTGTTGAGGATCTGCCGGGACGCCTGTCTGAACTCTACTTCCGGCTTGCGCGACGCTAGTGGTGCTTTCAAAGACGCACGGGATAACAGCGCAAGCGCTGCTATCCCGTGACGTAAAACATCAGAGACCGGCTCTAACGATGAGTGGTCGCCTTGTTGGGGATACCCTCGATCGGACATTCCTCGACGCCGATCGTCGTTCGCGTGAATGACTCCACCATCTCGCGGGTACCTTCCGGGTCCGCAATCCATTTGGCGTAGAAATCGTATGGACATGCGGCGACACCCTTGTCTCCTTCGCCCGAATTAATCACGCCCGTATAGCCGCGATGGACGAGCTTGAAGAGATGGTTGTTCGATTGTCCGGTCTTACGCGCATCGCGGATCAGCGACTTAGAAAGCTGAGCGTACTGAATGCCATATTCTTCCTCGCCGCATTCGCCGAGTGTCCGCCCATCGAAGCCGACAATGGCCGAGTGACCGAAGTAGGAATAGACGCCATCGAAGCCCGCCGCATTCGCAACGGCGACGTAGACGTTATTGGCCCACGCCATCGCCTTGGCCATGACGACCTGCTGATCCTTTGCTGGGTACATGTAACCCTGGCAACGAACGATAAGTTCGGCGCCCTTCATCGCACAGTCGCGCCAGATTTCCGGATAGTTGCCGTCGTCGCAGATAATCAGCGATATCTTCAGGCCTTTCGGCCCGTCCGAGACATAGGTGCAGTTGCCGGGATACCAGCCTTCGATAGGCACCCATGGCATAATCTTCCGATATTTTTGCACCACTTCACCCTTGTCGTTCATCAGGATGAGCGTGTTGTACGGGGCCTTGTTGGGATGCTCTTCATGCCGCTCACCCGTGAGCGAGAAAACACCCCATACCTTCGCCTTGCGGCAGGCTTCCGCGAAGATTTCCGTTTCATCGCCGGGAATGACGGAGGCGGTGTCGTACATCTCCTTGGAGTCGTACATGATGCCGTGCGTAGAATATTCCGGGAAGATCACAAGGTCCATTCCCGGAAGGCCTTTCTTCATGCCAACCAGCATATCGGCAATTTTCCTGGCATTGGCCAGAACTTCCGCCTTGGTATGAAGGCTCGGCATCTTGTAATTCACGACTGCGACACCGACCGTGTCGTTACTCGACGAAATATCACCGTGATGCATATCGCTCTCCTGATGGACGATTCCGTCCGTGCCAGTTCAAGGTCCTAAAACGCAAAAAAGCCCGACAGATCCTCACGGATCTCTCGGGCTACATAGCCAATGCCAAACCAGCGTCACTGGTGGTCCGGCGACATCGCAACTGTTTAGGTGCGATCAGGCCTCAAGCTAAACATCTTTTAGCCGGTACTGCAACAATTCGTTGGCATGAATGATGGCAGAAGCCATTTCATCCATCGACAAGCGCTTGGCCATTGCCTGACGGCGAATGCTCTCATACGCATCGATCTCGTTCAGACCCTGGCCATCCATCAGAATAGATTTGGCTTTCTGGATTCGCTGAATGCCGGTCAGCTTGCGTTGCAGCTTAGCGATTTGCTTTTCCATCGTCCGCTTTTGCAGCCACAAGCTGCGCGCGATCGTAAGGTTTGTCAGCAACCCAAACGGGCGTATCGGACGCTCAATCACGCCAACCGCACCGGATTCCAGGACCAGTTGAAGCGTGGACGGGTCCTCATAGCTGACAATCGCGATCAGGGTCGGGCGCGGTCCATCCCCTGATTTCAGCAATTGATGAATCTGGTCGCGAACGTCGTGCTCGATAGCAAGCAACATCACATCGCATCCGCCGGGCCACTCCGCAGGCACCGGCCACTGCGTCTCGACCATGCAGCCGATCCGGCGAAGGTGCTCAACGAGACTGAGGCGCTCGTTGTCCGGCGCATGAACGACCTGGACACGCAGACCTCGAAGATCGCGGAGAATTTGGATCGCCACCTGTGCTCCTGCGTCCGTGCGTTAGCGGCTAACTGACAGGACGTCGTCAGCCGACCAGTCATCCAGGCTCTGCACGACACAATAGGGATCTGGTTTAATTCTTACTCCGGGATTCCAGACCACCTGAAATTTAGCATTCTGGTCCAGCCGTGCGATTCGCGACCAGAGATAGGCATGGTTGTTTTCCGGATCGATCTTGATCCGGCCCTGAGGCGCGTCAAACTCCGAATCCCTGACTTCGGCAACGATGCGATCGGGATCGTCCGAGCCGCAACGGGCCAGCGCACGCATCGCGAGATAGGTCTGGAAATAGGCAGCTTCGGCAGCGGCCGGGACCGGAGCATCGGGGCCGTACTTGTTCTTGTAGCTTTGGACAAAGAGCCGCGCAGCTGGCGTCGTGAGCGTCTCAAAAAATGGTGCGGCCGTAATGTGGCCCTCGGCAGCCTCACGACTCATTCCAGCGACTTCCGCTTCACTTGTCGTCAGGCTCGCGATCGGCATACGCGCCGGATCGAATCCGGCGGCCCGGTAGGCTTCGTAAAACGTCGCGGTGCTGCTGCCGACTACGGTCGAAAAAATCACATCGGGTGACGTTTTCTTGATGCGCTTGATGACCTTGTCGAAGTCCGCCTCGTTAGCCTGAAGCGGAACGTAGAGTTCGTCGAGAATTTCACCCCGTCCCTGCATGACGAAATCCGTCATGAGTCGGTTGGACTCATAGGGATAGATATAGTTCGACCCGACCAGCAAAAAGCGGTTTCCAAAGGTCGAAAGCAGGTAGCGGGCTAACTGGAGAGAATTCTGGTTTGGAGCTGCGCCGGAATATATGCATCGGCGCGAATACTCGAAGCCCTCGTAAAGCGTGGGATAGAAAAGCAGACCGCGGTGGCTTTCCACGACCGGCAGAACTGCCTTGCGTGCGCTCGACATATAACAGCCCATCAGCAGGCGAATGCGATCCGTTACGAAGAGATGTTCAGCCAGCGCGCGAAATTTCTTCTCGTCGGAGGCCGGATCGTAAATCACGGGCTCGACCATGCGATTGAGCACGCCCCCTGCGGCGTTAATCTCATCGATCGCAAGAAGGGTGGCATTAAGCTGCGACTGTTCGATTGCCGATGTTACGCCGGTCTGGGAAAATAGCACGCCGACGCGCCAGTTACCGTTATCTTTCGTCATCGTCCCGTCGGTTCGCAGTGCGGATGGAGCCTCGACGGACCTTACGACAGCCGAGCCATATTACAAGCCAATCTTCAACAGAGGTCTCGCGATGGCCCATGCTGAAGTACACCGTCGGCAGCCAACGAAGCGCAGCCTGATAGGGTTATTCGCAAGGTATAGGGAGACGCCCGATGTTCTCAGGACGTTGGACGACAAAGGGCTGAGAGCGCAGATACAGTATGCGATAGTCTAGTTTATCTTGTCGCATCCGTCAGCGAAGCCGGAAAGCAAGAAAGCAAGATTGACATTCTCTTTATTCAGCTTCTGAAAAATAATGGAAAGGCGCTTTACGGACTTCATTGATCCGAGCAGTTCGGACGAAACTGTGGTTGCTGCGTAACACCCCTTCAGATCACAGGTCTGAATCGCCAGCGCCTGGAGCTTGCCATCATCGATCTGGAAATTCACCCCTCCCGGAAGAAACAGTCCCACTGGAAGCTGAATCATCATCACAGGCTGACGCGTGTCAGGAGGCAACTTCACATTGACGGACGCCACCAAGCCGCGCGCACGTAGGGTGCCCAAGTCACGCCGTTAGTAAGCGCGAGCTTGCTGTCGAGTTGCAGACCAAGCGATGACGGCAGGGACGTAATCGACTGCGATTGGTATGACAATCCGAGAATTCCGACCGGTCCACCATAAGCCGGCCCTTCCGTATAGCCGCACTGCCAAGTCCTCGCGAACTGGATGGCGCCAAATGGTGTCAGCGCGACATCCCCGAACGCCTGCCGCCATCCCAGTTCGATGCGTCCGTTAAGCTGGTCGCTCGCAAATCGCCCCGAAACATATTCGATAGGAAGCCCGGCGGCGCTGATTCCGCGAGTCATGCGGTTATCAAAGCGACCATAGCCAAGGCTACCGCTTAGATAGAGCGCGCCTTCGCGAACGGCGCCATACACGCCCGGATGCCCTCCCTCAATCCGGCCACTGGTTGAACGGTCGGGTACGGAATAGGTCGAACTGCTGCCGCCGCACTAAATCCGAAGACAGCAGTGTCGCCAAGCTGCCGCTCGACGCCGAAGCCGCCGCCGGCCACACCAATGCCTACCGGCGCTGCGACACCGAAGCTTCCGGCTGTGCCACCGTTGCCGCCACCACCGCCGATGCTTTGCGCAAAAATGCCAAGAGCAACCGCGCCGTTCGTGCGAATTGCTCCATAGTTGTCGATCGTAATCGCGCCGCCGTTCCCTGACGATGCACCGTTACCGCCGACCGACAACGAAAGCCCCACGCTCCCCGACACGGCATTGCCGCCGCCGCCGCCACCGACGCTCTGTGCGTAGATGCCGTAAGCCATATCGCCGGATGTTGTGATCGATCCGGTCGCAGAGTTCGTCACGGAAACCGCGCCGATCCACTGCCACCGAGCGACACCAGACCGCCCGAACTGCCGCCGCCCCCATCACCACCGCCACGGCCATTACCCGCGATATACGCGTCACCACCGGTACCGCCGTTGCCGCCGCGCGAAGTAACCACGATACCTGCGGCGTTGGCTGTGACGAATGCCCCGGAGTTTCCTCCCGAAGGGTTTGCGCCAGGCTGCGAGTAGGTGAGATTGAGATTGTTGGCACCGTTGCCATCATCGCCGGGCTCGGTGCCGATTCCAACGCCGCCGTCGCGGCCGTTGCTGCCATCGTCGGCCCGGGCCGTCAGACTTAAACCTGACACGCCACCGGAGGGCGTGACATTTGTCGTCAGCGAGTTGACGTTGAGTGTCGTGACCGAGTTGCCGTCATAGCCGACGCCACCAGAAATATCGCCCGTGCAGTTGACCTCACCATCGCAGGCCGCGGACGCAGGCAGGACTGAGACGCACAGACAGGCACAGCCCAAAAAGACCGCCAGCAGCCCTCGTGCCGATCCGCCCCCAAAATCCACGGTGTCCCCAACGTCAAATGACGTCCCTGTACCGACCGGTTCCGCAGCCGTCTGATTCAACAATGTTTTTGCACTTTTGCGGGAGACCTGTCGTCTCACTCCGCGCAAGGAGGGAAGATTTCTGGCCTGTTCATTCGAAGGGGCGGGACGCAGGTTTTAGACGGAGGGAAGTAGTCACAATCGATTGTTCAAACAAAGCCAAAGCGCCAAATGCGGCTGCACCGCGTTGGGTTTACACATTCAAGCTACTGAAATCGAACAAATCGATTATCGGGCACAGCGCTTAAAAGGACGCGCCCTTGAATGTGGGCGCATGCTCATTTCAAGCCGCCATTTGAGATCAAAGAAGGACGCTTCCACTATGGATGCAGGTCCACTACTACTGCGATGCTGGATACCGGTGGCGGTCTCCATCGATGACCAAAGCAGAACGGATGGACATGAAGAAGAACCGCGTGATCAACGGGATGAAGGATATTCTGATGAACACGAAAAGCCGCTCAACAGGGGCTCATATACGCAAAATTTCTTCAATTCTTTTTTCGATGTTTATCATATCAAACATCAATGCTAGCCCGTCATTCGCTGACACAATAAGCGTTCAGCGCGGCAAAGCTTTTGCAAAAGCCAATTGTTCGCAGTGTCATTCGATCGATGGATTTTCCAAAAGCCGTCGGGCTGCTGCACCACCGTTTCGGACCTTGCACGAGCGATACCCTGTCGAAACGCTGGAGGACGCACTCGGCGAGGGATTATCAACGGGCCACCCACGGATGCCGGAATTTCGGCTGGACCCCAGTCAAGTCGGCGATTTCATCAGCTTTCTAAAATCGCTCGAATAGATCTTTCTCCCCGTCATCCTCCCTACTTCCGAATGATCTTGTGCTGAGGAATATCCTCCCCTTCATGCCGTATCCGTTTCGGCAAAAGCGGGCGTCGGTCCAGATTTTCGAGGCACTCTCTGGCAACGGATTCGGTGAATTGTGCTGGATTAATCCAGCTTGGAACCGCTCAATCTTCAAAGGCAGGCGGGCCCTGCCTTTCGTCAGACTCTGTACGTTCGACCGACTCGTTTTCCTGCAAGGGGACGTCCCGCTCGACATCAACCTGCTCGTTTTCAACCGAGCCGGGCGCTTCGTCCGTCTGTTCTGACGGAGTGTGTCTCTTGGCAGGAGGGGAAATGCTTTCAGAAAATTTTCTGGGACCTGACTGTCGCATTTGCCCTCGCAAACTCGTCATTTCAATGGGACATCAGACAGCAAATCGGACTCGATGCCAGCAAATCACGAGTCATCCCGCCAAATACCCATTCATTAAATCGGCTGTGACCGTAAGCGCCCGTCACCAGCAGATCGGCTCCTTCGTCCTCAGCCAATCCGATGATCTGGTCCGCACTTGATCGATGGGCTTGCATTTCAATCCGAAATTCCGCCTTTATTCGGTGCTGCGCAAGGTAGCGAACGACATCTTCGACATGATGACGCTCGGTGTCCATCTGGTCTTTCTCGCATATCTCTATGATGGTCACACGCTTTGCCTCGTGGAGAAACGGCAATGCGTCCCGAATAGCTCTTCGCGCCTCTCACGTGTCCTTCCAACCGATCGCTACGTGGTCAGCAGAAAATGATTTGATCGCGGCTGGCACCACCAGAAAGGGACGACCGGCTCCCAGAATAGCCGCACCCACATCGACAGTCCGATAGATGTCCCCCAACTTTCCTTTCTCGATCACGATCAAATCAGCGCATCGCGCTTCGCCAACCAGCGCCTGCGTGGGAAATTCGATGGCTGACCGCCATTCGGCCTGCTGATCAATCCCGGCGGCGGACTGGAACTTGCTTCCCGCCTCCGCAAGATTGGCTTTTATCTTTACGATATCGAACTCCGTCGCATTGTCGACGATCACGACACCTTCGGCCACAAACGGCGGCACGATCGCAACAGCCGATAACCCGACCAGCTTGGCCGCGAACTTGTTCGCCACGCCCGCTGCGACGCTGACCAGTGGTTTCGATATCTGATCGATATCGACCCAGACCATCACCGTTGCATAGGACATAGCGGACTCCCTGCTTGGCGATTGCATTAGGTCCACGTCTTGGCGCGGCTCATCTTGACCCAGATCAAATCCCCTATTCGATGTGACAACAGTGACTTGGGAGGTCGTCCGTCCGTTCAGGCTTCAGATTCGCTCGTAAGGTGCTTTTCGATTTCCCAAACCGGATGCTTGGTGAGATCCTTGTTTATCTCGGCAACAATGCAAACCTTCACATCAGAATGGAACGCATCTCGTAATTCAGCCAGCGTTTTCGGCGGCGCTACCACGACGAGGGCCTTCGCCTTGCTCGTACGGACCAGTTGTTCCATGGCTGTCGCGACGGTCCGAGCGAACCGGTGCTCTTCGAAGTCATGCCAATCGGTCGCGTCAACAGCGCTTTTGCGACCGGCTAGGGCAGCCTCGCTTACCCGTCCCGGCCTATCGCTACCTTGCTGGCGAGTCGGCGGATTTTCCGCCTCAAACACGCTCTCGGTTTTGAGATTTGGAAATTTCGCGTCGCCATCATTTCGCAAAAACAGGGCTTTCCGGCCGTCACCCACAAACACCAAGGCATCATGCGGAATTTTAAACATGTCAGACACTCCTCAGGATGAACGGCGCTCAAGTATCCAAGCATGATCGAGATGCATTCATCGCCGACCTTTATATGATGGCAGGTTAGCGATATTCTGCCGCCCGGGGCTTGATCAGCATCAAGCATCGCCCAAGCCGGCATCCGATGCGGTGCCCAGTCGCTCCAAATCTCGCGGCTAGGTTGGCCATGTCCAGCAGGCTGGCATGCGGATGCGGATGCGATTGGATTTCGAACAAGGAAATCGCCGCATCGCGGCGATTTTCACCTTAATCTCTGGGGGAAATTAGCAGGTAGCCTTGATGAATTACGAACAAGTTCATCTATCTACAGTAGCGCGACAAATCCATCGAGTGCAGATCTAGTAAGCCACAGGCTGTGGCTGTCCAACCCCGCAATACAGAAACCCGTTTCGCGAGACTTCATCCGATGAATAGATATTCCGCAGATCCACGATGACCGGAGTAGCCATAATCGTGGCCATTTTCTTGAGATCAAGCGCGCGGAACTGTTCCCACTCGGTCACGATAACAAGTGCATGAGCGCCTGTCGCGCAAATATAGGCATCATCTGAAAAACTCACGTTTTCCAGAACCAACTTGGCCTGCTCCATGCCGACCGGATCAAATGCACGCACGATCGCGCCCATATCCTGCAGTGCAGTGATGAGCGGAATCGAAGGAGCATCGCGCATGTCATCGGTATTTGGCTTGAAAGTCACGCCCAGCACCGCCACTGTCTTGCCGCGCAAGTTACCGTTGCCACCGAACGCATTTGCCACTTTTCGCGCCATTGCGCGCTTGCGCTGATCGTTTACGGCCACAACCGTCTCGATAATGCGCAGCGGCGCTTCATTATCCTGTCCGGTCTTGATCAGCGCCAGCGTATCTTTCGGAAAACACGATCCACCATATCCTGGTCCGGCGTGCAGGAATTTCGCTCCTATGCGGTTGTCCAGACCGATTCCGCGTGCAACTTCCTGCACATTGGCTCCAACTTTCTCGGCGAGATCCGCGATCTCGTTAATGAAGGCAATCTTCGTTGCCAGAAAAGAGTTCGCGGCGTACTTCGTCAGCTCTGCCGTGCGACGGTCGGTATACACAATCGGCGGCGCATTGAGATAAAGTGGCCGGTACACTTCAGCCATGACTTCTCGTGCACGCGCATCATCGGTGCCGATAACAATCCGATCGGGATGCTTGAAATCGCGTATCGCGGCTCCCTCGCGCAGGAATTCCGGATTCGAGACAACCGCGAACTGTGCCTGGGGATTTTCATCGCGGATAATGCGCTCAACTTCATCTCCGGTGCCCACCGGCACAGTCGATTTTGTTACAAGAACCGTGAAGCCGGACAGCGAGACCGCAATCTCGCGAGCCGCAGCATAGACAAAAGAAAGATCGGCATGGCCGTCGCCGCGCCGGGACGGCGTTCCAACCGCGATGAAGACCACATCCGCATTGCCAACCCCCGTTTTCATCTCGTCAGTAAAGGTTAGGCGATCCTGCTTTACATTATTGGCAACAAGTTCGGAGAGGCCTGGCTCATAGATCGGAATTTCACCCCGGCCCAGCGCGGTGACTTTCTCCCTGTCATTATCGATGCAAACGACGTCGTGTCCAAAATCCGCAAAGCATGCTCCCGATACCAATCCCACATACCCTGCTCCAACCATGGCAATTCGCATCGACGATCCTGTCTTATAAAGCCGGCCTTACGGTGCTGTCGCACCATGGATGTTGCAAAGGAGAATTCTGAAAGTTCTCTAGCTGCTTAGGATGGTCTTTCCGTCCCGGTGCTGCGGAAAGAAGAAAAAATTATTGACGTAGGCTTGACCATTCTTTCTCCCGCCGTTCGGCAGAAGTGAACTTGCATCCTGGAAAATATCCGGATCGAACTGGTCGACGGATACGATATCTCCGTCTTCTATAAAAAATCCGCTGTAGCTCCTCCTTCGGAAAAACTCGAAAACTGATTCGGTGGCAGCCTTACGATGCCGGTCTTCCGCCTCGACAAGAAAGACGGGCTGACTCCGCTCCAGAAGTCCCACCGCGCCATTCAAAACACTTAGCTCGTGTCCTTCCACGTCGATCTTCACAAAAGCAACGTCTTCCCGAATAACCGTGTCGAGACGAGCCAAAGACACATGCAGCGCGAAACATGACTTCGCGGAAACCGCCACTTGCGGTTCGAGCGAAGCCAGGCCATGCACCGCTCCCTGGTCACCTTGGGGAATCAACAAGTCCGCCTCCCCTTCCCGATCGGACAGGGCGATTTCGTGCACTTCCACGTTTGCCGCCGAAGTATGCCGAAGGATATCTGCCATCTGTCGTGAAGGCTCAAATGCATGCACATGCCTTGAGAGTCGCGCCAGCTCGCGGGTATAGAGGCCGCAGTTTGCGCCAACATCGACGGTGACAGCATCGTCTGGCACGATCTTGTCCAGAAGCGATAGCTCGATCTCCGCGGACTTCGGCCGATGCATCAAATGCCAGCGTAGCCAAAGAGACGGAAACGCCTCTTTTAATACATTCTTTGCTTGTCTTACTGCATTCATCGCGGTTGCCCTCGTATTGTGGTGGCTTAGGAAGGACAGTCTGGCCTGCCCCGTTCAAACCCGATGATAAATATCCTCGACCCGAACGATATCGTCCTCGCCGAGATAGGGACCCGACTGCACCTCGATCAGGTTGAGCGGCACCTTCCCGGGATTCTCCAGCCGATGCATGCAGCCAAGCGGGACGAAAATCGACTCATTCTCGCGGAGAAGAATTTCCTCGTCATCGCGAGTGACAATGGCAGTTCCGTTGACGACCACCCAATGTTCAGCGCGGTGATAGTGTTTCTGAAGCGACAGCTTGGCGCCTGGATTGACGGTGATGCGCTTGACCTGAAAGCGGTCTCCAGCGTGGATCGACTGATAATATCCCCACGGCCGATGGACCGACTGGGTTTGAGTCGCGGAACGGTGACCGTTCGCTTTCAATCGGCCGACGAGTTTGGCGACGTCCTGATCCCGTTGCTTTGAAGCGACGAGAACCACATCCGGTGTCGCCGTAATGATGAGATCCTCGACACCGAGCGCAGCAACCAGAGGTCCTTCACCGCGAACATAGCATCCGCTGGCGTCTTCCGTGACAACATCCCCAACCACCACATTGCCGTCAGCATCCTTGTCCCCCCTCTCCCACAATGCAGACCAGCTACCAACATCGCTCCAGTCAAAGTTCGCTGGAACCACCGCGGCCAAGCTTGTCTTCTCCATCACCGCATAGTCGAGCGACACGGAGGGACAGGTGCTGAAAGCGCTATCTTCAAGGCGCAGGAAATCGAGGTCCCGGGTAGCGCCTGCCAGCGCTGCCCTGCATGCGGCCAGCACGTCCGGAGCAAGTCGCGCCAGTTCCTCTATGAGCAACCGGGCCGGCAGCAGAAAGATTCCACTGTTCCAGAGGTGGTCATTTGTCGCGAGAAGCCGCTCGGCGGCAGCAGGATTTGGCTTCTCGACAAAACCGGCAACATCATAAACGCCCGATGTGGCGCCAAGCTGATTTCCGGATCGAATATAGCCGAAGCCAGTGGTGGGTGCCGTCGGACGCAACCCAAAAAGTACGAATCGGCCGCCCATCGCGGCTGTCATTCCAAGGGTCACAGCGTCGCGGAACGCCGACGCATCGGGAACCCAATGATCCACCGGCATCGCGAGAATGACCGCGTCGGGATCGGCTTCGCTGGCGACAAGCGCCGCAATGGCGATCGCTGGCGCAGTATTTCTTCCGAAAGGCTCGAGCACCATGGTTGAATCCACAGCGCCAACTGCTCGCAATTGCTCAGCAATCGCAAAACGATGTTCCACACTCGCGACCACGATTGCACGATCGAAAATGGATGGATCGGCGACCCGCTGGGCGGTCTGTTGCAACAGTGTCCTTTCACCCAGAAGCGAAAGAAGCTGTTTCGGATATGTCTCGCGCGACAGCGGCCATAGCCGCGATCCCGTTCCACCTGACAACAGAACAGGAATAATACGACTTTGTTGCTTCGTCATCTTCATCGCCCCCATTCAGATACAGAAATAAGAGAGTCAATCGCAGCAAAATAGATCAGGCCTAGAATCCGCTACCCGACAAAAACTCCCGCTGGATCGTACGTACGATGATCTTGACGTCCATCCGAAGCGACCACTTCTCGATATAGTCGAGATCATAATCGACACGCGCGATTGCCAACCGGGGTTCAACCGTACTGCCTCTGCAGCCACTCACCTGAGCAAGGCCAGTAATCCCCGGTCGTACAATGTGCCGCTGGAAATAGTATGGAACCAGATCCTCATAGAGTGTGTTCGCAGCAAGCATGCCGGGAACGTGCGGCCGCGGTCCGACCAGCGACATATCGCCTTTGACGACATTGATAAGCTGGGGAATTTCGTCGAGGCTCGTACTTCGCAGAATTCGTCCAATCGGCGTTATTCTGGAATCACCCAGCACGGTCTGTTTGACGCCGGCTGCATCACCGAGCTCAGTTCGCATCGAGCGAAACTTGTATATCTTGAAGAGCTTGTTGCGATAACCATAGCGATACTGCCGAAAAAAGATCGGCCCTCGCGAGGTCGACTTGATCGCAATCGCAATGACAATAAACATCGGCGCGAAGAACAGAAGCGCCAGGCTCGCTGCCGTCGCATCGAACAATCGTTTGCTGAGAGCGGAGGCTGATTCACCGCGCGAGACGCGCTTCAAAGCGCGAAGGTTATAAGCACCGTAGTTGCGGTAGGGGCTCGTGCCGGCATATTCGACGGGCCGAACGGATATAAAGCGCGGCCCCACCCAGAGAGGGGACGAGTTGTCCTGGACAAAGCGGGCTGTGATTGTGGATGCCATTGCTCATACTTTCAGCTCAGTGCCGACGCCGTAGAAATGGAACTCATCGCTCATGGGCTTTGCACCTTCTGCAGTGAAGCCTCGGCTCTCGCGAATGCGAACCGAGCGCCGCAGAAGCGAACGCGCTCCCATTAATTAAAGCTTTCGTAAAGTTTTGTACGAAATGGGGCAGCAAAACGAAAAGTTTGCATCGACGATGCTCGCGGCTTGCGCGCCGAATTCTTGCACCGCGAAAATTTATCGCGTTGCGAAGTGCTTAGATGAACTGCCGATTTCTTACGCTGCGGTCTCGTCGCCACAGCCATGCACAATCAGATACGTGGCGACCAGAAAAATTGGAGTCGATTATCGAATCGAACGAGCGCATTGTTTGTTTGGCGCAATGATCCGCACATCACGCCGATATTTTTCGCTAGCTCGTTCACCAAATACTAAAAGACCGACCTTAGACTTTCTAAAGAACGCATCTGTCCGCTCATCGCGAACCGCAAATGATTGTCCAGCTTCAGAAGATTAAGGCAACAGCTGACAGCGACCGGCTTATGTCGCAAGCGCCCGCTGCGGAACAGCCAATGCGTACCCATCCCGTCAATATTTCTGCGCTGCCTCCCCCGCCGGAGACGAATCGTCGCCTGCGCAATTGGCTCATTCTCGCCAACATCGCAGCTTGGATTACTATTGTTGCCCTCGTTCGGCTGATCTTCTTCTAAATTTCCCATCGACTCGACGTATCGCCACGGTCATTTGACCGCGGAACTCTTTCATGGCGAAACTCGCGGGCAATGCCATTTGGTTCCACTCATCATCCACGAACGAACGCGGCGTCGCTGCCTGCGAATACACGCATCTATGCCGTCGGAGATATCCATGGCAGGAGCGACCTCCTCTCTGAAACCATCGATCGCATCGAAGACGATCTTCGCCGCCGACCCATTCAGCACGCGCGCGAAGTCTACCTAGGTGATTATGTTGACCGCGGCCCCGATTCGAAAGGCGTGATCGATCAACTCGCAGTTCGCTTGGTTCAGCGAAGCGCAGTTTGCCTTCGCGGTAATCATGAGGCCGTTCTTGAATCGTTTCTGCGGGACGATCCTCACACCTTTCATAGCTGGGCACAGCTCGGCGCGCTGCACACGCTCGCTTCTTATGGTGTTTCTCTGCGATCCGGAACCATTACCAAATCACCGCTCGAACTTCAGAAATCACTGCGTCATGCTCTCCCGCGCACGCATGACTTGTTTCTTCAATGTTTGACCAACACTTTCAGTTGCGGAGATTTTCTGTTTGTCCATGCAGGGATACGACCTGGCCTTCCGATCCTGGAACAAAATTCCGAAGATCTGCTTTGGATTCGCGACGAGTTCCTGAACTCGACGATCGATCACGGCAAGATCATCGTGCATGGTCACACTCCGGTCGACCACCCTCAGATTTTCAACAATCGCATCAATATCGACACCGGCGCATGGTTCAGCGGTGTTCTCACATGCATCGCGATCGAAGGCTCAACAGTCCTCGTGCTATGACATTTGTCATCTTGCACAATCTGTTTGCGAATGATCGCGTGCGCCAATCGACGTTCCGGAACCCGCTTCGAGAGCATCGGAACAATTTCTCACATTTTTTTGCCTTTTTTGCCCGACTATCATCGCGATCATCACACAAAGTTGGTCGAGCGATCCAATTTGCTCTGTCCGACTATGATGCTTGATGTCGAGCGGGGTGAGTTATGTCAAAAATGCCGATCTACATCGGGAGCGCACTTCTCGTTGCAACGATGATTGCTTACGGTGGCCGCATGCAGTTGAGCACGGCGGCCAGTGCTCAACAAAAGTATTCTCCGCCTGCGCCAAGTTCCGGAACTTACGTTCTGGGCCCCACAGATCGCGTGCGAGTGAAGGTTTATGGAGAGCCCGACGTTGCCGGGGAATATGAAGTGGATGCAGGAGGCTACGTGTCGGTGCCTCTCGCCGGCCGCATCAAAGCCGCAGGATTGACGACGCGGCAACTCGAACGATCGATCGCAGCCGCATTATCGAAAGGAATCGTGCGCGATCCACGCGTGAATGTCGAAATTGCTCTCTATCGCCCATTCTACATTCTCGGAGAGGTGAAAAAGAGCGGAGAGTATCCCTATCGTGTGGGCATGACCGTGCTTGACGCCATCGCGAGTGCTGGCGGATTCACCTATCGCGCCAATGAGAACAAGGTCTATCTAAGGAGGTCAGGAAGCACGGTAGAAGAGATTTATCCGCTCGATGCGCCAGTGCTCATTTTTCCCGGAGACAATATCCGAATACCCGAACGCTATTTCTAGAGCACCTCTTTATTGTATCTGAAGGCTGATACGGCATTCGATCATACATCGTTCGTCGAAGAAGGCTATGCGGTCATAGTCTCGTCTCTTTGCGATGCAAACTTTTTTCGCGATGCAGAACCAATGTTTGGACCGAGCGTTGATGCGCACGATTCCTCTTTCGACAGAGAAGGCGGGTCGTAAGGCGTTGATGAGAAAACTAATTCCACGCTGGCAACTTCGTGGGCACGCCGCGATGATTTTCTGAGCGACGCACAACGGCATGACCATCGCTGCCTTCTCTCGATACGATTGCTTACCGCAAGAGACACTGGATGAAGAGTACTTTTGCGTTGATAGCGTTGAACAATGTCGGAATGCGTCAACGCTCCGTATGTTCGAACTCGCGAGCAGATCGCGATGGACTGAAAATTGCACGCTTGAAGATCGTCCAGTGGCCGGCAACCGCGCTCGTGCTCGGTCTCGCGTCGCCATCAAACGCGCAGGTGATCCCGTCAACAACCGAGATTCTAACTACGCCATGGAACGCGCAGCGAATCTTCGAACCGTCTTCGCTGCCGGATATGAGCGACCAGGACGAGCGCAATGAAATTCCGCCCGAGGATATGCCGGTGAAGAAGCGACAGCAGCCCGGATACGAACCCGTCGGAATTCGCGCGGGCTCATGGATGTTCAATCCATCTCTAATATCGGGCGCGCTTTTCGACAGCAACGTGTTCTCCTCGAACACCACCAAACGCGCGGACATTGCCGCCGTATTCGAACCCTCGTTGCGGGCACATACGTTGTGGGAGCGGCACGGCCTCGATCTGAAGCTGGCTGCACAATCCACCTCATATAAAGAGAACTCGAGCCTTGATCAGACCAATGCCAGCCTGAAAGGCAACGGGTGGTTCGATATCGCGCATGATCTTGCCGTACTCACAAACTTTCAGATTGCCCATCTGAACGAGGGGGTCGGAACCCTGAGTTCGCCGGTCAACGCAATCTCGCCCACGCCTTACGATCTGTTCTCCGGCGACCTTACCATCCGAAAGGAATTCAATCGCTTTTCCAGCTCTGTGGGCATACGCGTTGATTCCTATGACTACGGCCAGACGCGCGCGCAGGATGGTTCAATCATCAATCAGAACAGCCGTGACGGTCAGATCTATTCGCTTCATGGCCGTGTCGACTACGCATTTTCACCGGTACTGGGATGGTTTGCAGGCGTAGAAGGTAATCAGCGAAACATACGGGGCGTTCCCGGTCAGACGCTGGATTCGCAAGGTTATCGCGCGCTCTCAGGTTTCACCATCGGCCTCACCAATCTTGTCAGCGGTGAGTTTGGCGCGGGCTATGTCCAGCAGCGGTTCGATGATCTTTCGATCGGAACCATCGAGGGGCCATCCTATAGGGCCATGCTGACATGGCGTCCAACCCGCCTGCTGGATGTTCATTTCAAGGCCGAACAGATCGTCACGGAGACCTCGGATACCAGTTCCACGGGCGTACTGGCAAACGCGCTGCAACTCGGGCTGGACTACGAACTTCGCCGCAACGTCATCATCTCTTTGGCGGGCGGGTATGAAAACGACAGCTTCTTTGGGCAGCAGCGCGAGGACAAAGTTACAACCTCCGATGCACGCATCAAGTATTTGATCAATCGATACGGCGCCGTCTCTCTCTTCCATCGGTATACCGAGCGCAACAGCAATATTCCCGCCTTCAGCTTCGACAAACATCAGGTAGGAATAAATGTTACAGCGCAATTCTGACTACGACTATCAAGTGCCGGAAGCGCCGAACGGGCCGGCTGCTGGAAAATGGCAGCCGCCAACGGTTGATCTGCTGGAAATGGCGCGCATTCTGCGAAGGCGCTGGAAAGTCGTTGCCGCAGCCCCCTTGGCGCTGATCGCGCTCGCGCTGATCTATGTCCTGGCCGTCCCTACTCTATATACCGCGACATCTACGGTTCTCGTCGACCCGCGGCGAGCCAATGTGGTCGACACCAGCCAGACGGTACTCTCGAATTTCGGAACCGATGACGCGACGATCGAAAGCCAGACCTTGTTGATCCAGTCGGTGGCGCTTCTGCAACGCGTGGTGGAACGCCTCAAGCTGACCACTGATCCGGAATTCATACCGACCCCCGGCCTTCTCGATCCGATCAAACGGTTGTTCAGCAGCCGCGGCTCATCCGATGGCGCGAGCCCCGAGGATGCTGCAAAGGCGCGATCGGTCGAAATCCTCCAGCGGCGAATGAAGGTAACGCGGCAGGGGACCACGTTCCTCGTCGACATTAATGTCAGTTCGGAAGAGCCGCGAAAGGCTGCGTTGATCGCAAATGCGATCGCCGACGGCTACTTCGAGGAACAGGTCCGCGCCAAATACGATGCGACGAGGATCGCAGCGAATTGGCTCAATAGCCAGATCGAAACATTGAAGTCACGCGTGGTGGCGTCGGAACAAGCCGTGCAGGATTTCCGGTCCTCGAACAACCTCGCGGTATCGCAGGGTGTTACCGTAAACGACCAGCAAATCACGGATCTCAATAACAAACTGATCGCCGCGCGCGTGCAGACAGCGGAAGCCCGCGCAAAATTCGATCAAGTCCAGGAACTGGCGAAGTCCGGCGGCGATCCGGGCGGCATTAATGCGGCCATCACATCGGACATGATCACCAAGCTGCGAACGCAGTACGCCGACATCGCGAAAAACGAAGCGGATCTCTCGAGCAAATACGGCCCACGCCACCCTCTGGTGGCCAACGTGCGCGCGCAGTTGCAGGACACCCAGCGCCTCATCAACGAGGAAATCCGCCGGATTCTGGACAGCACGCGGCACGACTATGATGTCGCACGCTCGCGGGAGGCGTCGCTCCAGCAGAGCCTCGACCAGCTTCAGGGCGTCTCCAGCCTGTCCGGCCAGGCACAGGTGCGACTACACGAACTGCAGCGGGAAGCAGAGGCCAACCGTACACTCTATGAATCCTATCTCGCGCGATACAAGGAGACATCCGCGCAGGAAAGTCTTGAAATGCCGGATTCTCGCGTGGTGACTCGCGCGAGCATCCCCATCAGGCCTTCGTCACCGAAGACCATGCTCATTTTGGGCCTCGCGCTAATGCTCGGCCTGGGCAGCGGAAGCATTCTCGGCTTTCTCTTCGATTATCTCGACCGCCGCATTAAAACGCTGGAACAAGCTGAAGCTATCTCTGGCGTGCCGGCGCTTGCAGCAGTCCCGCTGATCGGTATCCGCGAACTTGCCGCGCGGGCCAAGCGGGGACGGGAGGAGCTTGGCCGTTACGATCCAAGAACTGCGAGACTGTTGCCACCCCTGCTTCAGCCGCCATTGATGCGATACGCAATCGACGAGCCCGGCACGTTCTTTGCGGAAGCGATCCGCTCGGTTCGTCTCGCGCTTCAACGCACCATGCGGATACAACCGGTCAAGATTGTGCTGGTCACATCCGCGCTCGACAATGAGGGAAAAACAACACTTGCGGCCAACCTCGCGTTGTCGCTCGCCACGCTTGGCATCAAAACGCTTCTGATCGACGGCGATCTCCGCAATCCACAACTGACACGCGCAATCTGTCCCCATGCCGATGCCGGACTCCTCGAAGTCGCAACCGGCCAGACACCGCCGGAGCAGGCTATCCTTCTCGATCGCAGCTCCGGACTTTCCATTCTGCCGTCGCCGCCTGTGAAGAATACCGATGTCATCACGGAATTGATGTTCTCCGAGAGGATTGTCGACCTGCTCGATCATTTGCGCCAGCGTTATGAACTGATCATTATCGACTCACCACCTCTCGTTCCTCTGGTGGATGGCCGTGCGCTGGCTGAGCTTGCCGACAGCATTGTTCTCGCCCTGGCATGGGACCGCACTCCTCAGGAGGTCGTTTCACATACCATCAGCCTGCTGGCTCCAGTCCATAACCGGATTCTCGGCACCGTGTTGACATGTGTCGATCTCAGTCGCCTGCGATTCTACGACTATTATCGCAGTTCGGCTTACCTCAAGCCCTACGGCACTGCGGGACTCACTCCGGGAGCGGCGGAATGAAGGTGCGCGGGCCGATGAGCGGCTCCCCCCGCGCATTTCCCATCGACGGACCGCTTCTGCGGCACGGCGGGCGCAGAGCCGCTACATTTCACCAGCCACCGTTTTCGCAACATCCCGCGACCACTACAACTGCATCGCTTACCAATCTGATGATTATGGGACTGATGCTGCTGGCTGTGATTGCGACGTTCACGCTTTCCGGGGCCATGCTGACCAATTGGAAGATTCATTACCTTACCGCTGGCGGAAATTTTTATGAAAAGCTACATCCCGCCACCTATTTTACGTTCGTCGCTTTCAGTCTGCTGCTGGTTCGCAACGGAGATCCCGTCGGCGATCTGGATCGGATGTTGTCCGGCGCAAAACTCGTTATCGTCTACATGGTGTGCTGGATATTTTTGCTAATCCAGATGTTTGTTCTGGAACGTCCCTTCACCGTCATCATCGACACCTTCCTGCAACCAGTCGTGCTGTGCCTGGTTATCTGGCAACTGACCCCGGCACAAAGAAAGCCGCTGGTGTGGGCTACTCACCTCACCATCCTGCTGAACGTGTGCGTCGGATACTATGAGTATTTTTCCGGCCATCGGCTCATTCCCCTGACACTCGGCGACATTCTGGTTGTTGGGGAATGGCGCTCGTCCGCGTTTCTCGGTCATCCGCTAACCGCCTCCGGCCTGGTCGGAGCCTACATTCTCGCGCTGGTTCTGCGCCCCGCACTTTGCCCGCCCATCCCGCTCCGGATCCCGCTCGTTGTATTCTGCCTCGGATCGTTGATGGCGTTCGGCGGGCGCACTGCGCTCATCACTGTGCTGGCGGTACTTGGCCTTCTCGCTGCGTCTGAACTGCTTCTCATTTTGCGCGGAAAGCGAGTCTCGCTGCCACACGTGATGGGCGCCATTTGCCTGCTGTTCATTGCATCAGCAGGCATCTTTGCGGTATTCGATCTCGGCATCTTCGACAAGATGCTGCTGCGGTTTTCATCCGACAAGGGGAGCGCCCTCGCGCGGGTCGCCACTTTCAACTTGCTGTCCCATTTCGACTGGCATGAACTTTTGATAGGTCCGAAACCGGTCCGCGTGAATGCGCTTCAGGCGCAACTCGGTCTCAACTATGGAATCGAGAACTTCTGGGTTTCCTGTATCGTCCAGTTCGGCATCGTTCATACCGCCCTGCTCACGATCGGGATGATCGGCTTCTTCGTTGAAATTCTCAAGCGCGCGAATCCCGCCGCATGGGCGATCGTTCTGCTAATTCTGGTGATCGCAGCAAGCTCGGTGAGCTTCTCATCAAAGAACATCCAGCTCGCTCAATTCATCATGATCATCACATTTCTTTTGCCGAAGGAGGTACCGCCTTTCGCGCGCGCAATGGACTCCGCTCACAGAGCTTATGCCCCGACAAGCGCCGGGATTAGATTCACATGACCGTCTATGTCGATCACACCCATCTTGGACGCCACGTCACGGGCCTGGAGCGGATCACTCTTGATCTGTTCTCTCCCGAATCCTTCGCACCGCTCGACGTCATTCCGGTGACGGCCCACGGAACCGCCCGCATGATGGCGACCCAGACATTGGGACTACCGTTGCGCCTCATGCAGCCGTCGTCGATCCTGTTGTGTCCCGGATTTCCGCCAAGCCCGCTGCTACGTCCGTTCGCATCACGCGTGATTCCTTACATTCACGATGTCTTCCTGCTCACGCGGCGGGACGACCTCAACCAACGCGCCAAACTCTACATGGCGGAGCCGTTCAGGCTCGTAGTGCGAACCTATCCGCGCTTTCTGGTCAATTCGCTCGATACCAAACGCAAGCTCACCAGGCATTGCCGCTCCGATGCTGAGATCGTGCTCTACCGGCCGCCGGTCCGAAACGTTTTCAATCTTCAGTTGGATGAACGCGTTAAAAGGGCGACAAAGGCTTCACCTCTACGCCTTGTCGCACTTGGAACCGTGGAGCCGCGCAAGAACTTTGTCGCCGCAGCGAAAATCCTGAGCGCCATGCGCCAGAACGGGTTCGAAAATGCAACGCTGGAAATTGTGGGACGGCGGGGCTGGGGGGACCACTGGAATTCACTTGAAACTTGCCCCGGTGTGATCCTTCACGGCTATCAGCCGACCGAGCGCGTCAACCAGATTCTTCAGGATGCGGACGCCTTCATTTGCACATCCCATGAAGAAGGTCTTGGCCTGCCGCTGCTGGAGGCGCAGTATGCCGGTCTCCCCATCATCGCGCCGGACGACGCCATCTTCCACGAGGTACTGGACCAATCCGGAATTTTCATCGATCCCGCAGATCCGCTTTCGTCAGCGAGCAGAATAGCAAAAGCGCTCTCCATTCCCGATTGGAGAACGCAATACGCTATCCACGGTGCGCGGAACCTGATGCGATGGAACGCGCTGGCGGCATCCGATCGCAACGCTGTCATTCAGCTCGTCGCAAGGATCGCCCATCAACGGATACGCCTGACACCTGCGAACGTATAACTGAAGCGGAGCGACGGCACCACTACGCCTTAGGATGACATATCTCTTTCGCTCACATTCTCAGACAGGAACGATTCGTTGCAGGAAATGCAAAGCACAACGCGCCATCTAGATGCGCTGCGAATTATCGCCGCAGGCGCTGTGGTGGTTCTGCACTACTCGGACTATGTGAAGGATGCTCCGGCCGGCGGGTTCATGCTCGAGCACACCCTGCATTTCAACTTGTTCGTCGATCTTTTCTTTGTCGTATCCGGCTTTGTGATTGCGAGTCAGTATCTCGGCAAGGTCGATGATTTTCCAGCGGCGAGACGATTTATTTGGCGGCGGTTGGCCCGGATCTATCCGCTGCATCTGGCCACGCTCGCATTCTATCTCATCGTTGCTCTCGCACTGTATTTCGGATTGGCTCGAAGCGACAATGCCGCGCGCTATCCCCTATCCGATGTCCCCGCCCAACTTCTGTTGCTGCACGCTCTCGATGGTCAGCGACTGACTTTCAATTTCCCGAGCTGGTCGTTGTCCGCCGAAATGTTCTGTTATCTGGCTTTCCCGGTCGTAGCACGCCTTACCACGCAACGCCGATGGCTCGTTCTGGCGCTTGTCTTGATTCCTGCTGCTGTAAATAGCCTCTATGCTACCGCGGCCGGAACCGGCCCTTGGGCGGAATGGATCAACAAGGGCGGTGTCTTCAGGGCACTTCCGGGGTTTAATCTCGGCGTTGCGTGTTACCTTTTCCGTCACCAGATCGCACGCTGGCCGGTGGTTCCCGGCGGGTTAACGACTGCCTTGGCTGCATTCGTCATGCTTGGGTGGTTGTTGCCGGACATGGCGGCTCTTGTTGCAGTCTATGCGATCGCCGTTCTCGCGATCCTGTACGATACATCTGGCGCGTCGACTTGGCTGACACGCCTCCGTCTGGATAGCGCCGCTGTCTACACTTATTCCTGCTACATGCTGCACATTCCGGTCGCTACCGTCGTATTGACGTTCGGGGGGCGCTATTTCGCGACAATCCCCGGCGGAAAGCTGCTGCTGCTTCCTGCCGCCATCGTCCTTCTCGCTGCCGCGAGTATTTTTTCATATCGCTTCTTCGAAACCCCGGCTCGGGAATACCTGAACAGGGTGTTCGACCGCCGTTTTGCGCGACGATTATCGGTATCCGTGACCTCGCAGCCGGAGCAAGCCCGATGACGATAGCAGCACGCACTGACACGGGTTGGATTCCGGAGCGGAACACACACGCGCAGGTGGTCGGCCGCGACGCTGGTATCGACACCATGCGCGGAGTTGCCATTCTCATGGTGATTGGAATTCACTCGCTGCCCCAGCCGCTCGATCCTTCCTGGCAGAAATTGGCGGACGCGATGCTGCGGCCCTGCGTGCCGATCTTTCTTTTCGCGTCGGGCTATCTTACCGCTCTCTCTGGACGGGTTGCCTTATGGAAGCGGATCAAGACGGCACTTGTGCCGTACGCCATCGCCTTCGTCGCAGCCTATCTTTATATGGCGATGCATAATCCAGCGATGGACCACCGTGTTACGACGACAATTGCACGCTTCATTCTCGCCTATGTGTTCGTCTATTATTATGTCTTCGTCTATATCGGCTGCACCGTCGGCTTGTGGTTAATTTTTCGCATCGCGGACAGCGGTGCGTCCTTCCCCCGCAGACTCGTCGTTCTCCTTGCACTCTCGATTGCGTTCGGCCTGATCGCCGGGAGTTACATCGACCCTCTCCTGACCCGGTCAGGCTACGCAGATTCGATCATTCAGGAGGTCCGCCTGCGCGATATTCCGTTCTGGTTCTGCTTTGCGGCCCTCGGCGCTCTCGTCGGAAGCTCAGAGACCGGTCTGGCGCTTCGCGACATGCGCCTCACGATCACTGGTTCCGCCTTGGCTGCCTACATTATATACGCGTCGGTGCGGCTATTCGGCATCGGCGATGCCGCGGACTACGACTCGGTTGCCTTTTTTGGCTACGCGGCGCTGTTCTGCATCCTGCTGTTTGTCCTTCATCCACAGCTACCATTCCTGGCCACCATCGGATCCGGCAGCTATTTCATCTACCTTTGGCATATCTTTGCTGTCATGATGCTCCGTGACCACGCGTCTTTGCATGCATCCGGCGCTGTGGCTGAATTTGCAATCACCTATTCGGTGACCGCTGTCGCCAGCATTGTAGCCTTGTTGGCTGTACGGCGGATCGCACCTTCCAGTCTTTCGCGCCGGCTGGGAGCCTGATCATGTTGTTGCGCCACACCCTTCTCTACATGCCGGCTCAGGTCGTCGGCCCGCTGTTCCAGTTGATCGCCATGATCGTCTGGACCCATGTCGTCAGCGAACACACGTTCGGCGTTATCACGCTCGTAACCGCCACGCACGAACTCTTACAAATCGGCTTTCTTGCCTGGTGGTCACAATACGTGCTGCGTTTCTTCGGCCGATTCCAGAACGGCGACGACGCCAAGCGATTTTATCGGACGGAAAATGCGATCCTGTTCATCTCTGTCGTCGTCCAAAGCCTCGCCATCATCGGCATTCTTCTTCTGGTGATTGCGCCAGATGCTAATACCGGGCTGCTCGCTGCGACCGTCGCCTACGTCATGACCCGCTCGCTTAACCTCTATATTGGCGAACGTGCCCGCGTGCAGCAGCAGATCGGCATCTACTCGATCCAGCAGGTCGCAGGCCCCGCGATTGGCTTCATCATCGGCCTGATCATGATCAAGATTCTCGGTCAGAGCCCTGAGTGGCCCTTGGCTGGCTATGCGGCTGCACAATTGTTCGCTACGCTCGTCGTGCTGCCGCGCATCGCTCATGGCTGGCGCCTGTGGCCGATCGACCGCGCCATCATCAATCACGCTCTGCATTATGGCATCCCGATCATCATCGGCGGCGCGCTCGGCTGGGTCGGCCTCAATGCCTCGCGTTTCATCGTCAACGACATACTGGGCATCGCCGCGGCCGGCCTGTTCGCCGTCGGCTACGGCCTCGGCCAGCGAGCTGCCGCTGTTGCGGCGATGCTGGTCACCGCGGCTGCTTTCCCGATCGCTGTCAAACGCATGGAGGACGGCGGCAACGCTGCCGCGATGCGACAGCTTGCCGACAACAGCGCACTTCTGGTCGCCATTCTCGCGCCAAGCATCGTCGGAATTTTCATGCTGCGAACCGAGATCGTCCATCTGCTGATCGCTGCGCCCTTCCAGCCGGTGACCCTTTCCATTTTACCGCTGTCCGTACTGGCCGGTGCCATCCGCAACCTGCGTGCTCATTTCGGTGATCAGATATTTCTCCTGCACAGCCGCACTCGCCTGCTGATCGTGGTCGCGAGTATCGATGCGGCGGTGACCGTCGTGCTGAGCTTCGCCTGCATCTGGTACTGGGGCATCGTTGGAGGCGCTGTTGCGACGGTCATAGCCGCTTCCGCCGCGGCCATCGCGAGTTTTACGATCGGCTTCTCAAGATTCGGGCTGACATTGCCACTGAGCCACCTCATCCGCATAACGATCGCCACGATAGCCATGGGCGTGTTGCTGAATGCCTTGCCCGATGCTGCGAATTTCGTGGCGCTGGTCGCACATATCGCCGCCGGCGCGGCAATCTATATGACAACACTCGCCGTGCTCTATGTGCCGTCTATCTTCAGGCTGCGGCGCGCCCGCCTCCAGCAATCGGGGTGATGAACACCAGCAAACCCGTCATGTCTTTCTGGCGTTGTTTCGAAACGCTCGCGCCATGGCAAACCAAAGCGGCTTCTTTTGCATGGCATCGTCGAACGGTAGTGGCCGGGGAAGCCGGTCCGCAAGCGGATTCTTTTTCTTGGCAGCATCCGTATAGAATGAATAGTTGTCGGCAAGCTCCCAGGCGATGACCATCTTGACTGCGGGAATGCGCAACGTGGTATTGAGAAATTTTTCGGCGGTCTCCGCGATCATCGCGTCACGGCTGGGAATATCATCCGGGAATGTATCATCACGAACATCGAATTCCGTGATGTAGATGTCCACTTTTCGCTCGGCCAAAGCATGGACAAACTCAGCAAATCGCCCGGAATCGTGCGGATAACGCGGTTGAAGATGCCCTTGTAAGCCGACCGCATCCAGTCGCACATCGGCATCCTTCAGCTCATCGACGAGCCGCAACAAGCCGCTGCGAACAGCGCGGCCCACATCGTCGTCTCTTTCAGTTTGCGCTTCGTTGAGTACGAACTTCGCCGTTTTATCGACCATTGCGGCACGTTCGAACGCGCGCCGGATATAGTCTGTTCCAAAGGCTTCGTACCAAGGCCCCAGTCGATATCCACCTGGTGCCTTGTGTCCGGGCCAGAACGGTTCATTGACAATGTCCCAAGACTGCAATTTTCCCGCATATCGGCCGACCACTTCCTCGATATAGCTATCGAAAAATTTTTGTCGTTCCGCAACGCTCAGGTTCCTCACCCATGCTGGAACCCACTCGTTCCAAATGAGGCAATGACCACGCATGGGAATCTTGTTGCTTGCACAGAATTGCAGCAATCGATCTGCGCTTTCGAAGCGCCTGATATCCGATTGCGGCGCGATCGTGCCCATTTTCATGGCGACGTCCGTCGTCACGATCTTCGCATGTTTCGCATAAAGCTCGCGATATGCGACATCCTTATCAATGACCGGTCCCGCAGCGGCACCAAAGACGAAGCCGCTTGATGCAGCAATCGCGCCAAGACTTTCATCAGCTACCGCAAATGAAATTGCACTTTGAGATGCAACACCTGCGCCAGCGAGAATTGCGAGCGCCTGTCGCCGCGAACACGCCACATGCATGACAGATCTCCATCAAGAGAATGAATTAATTTCATCGCCACCGAACTGTTCGGACGCAACGCCATCGTTGCGTCGCAATGGTGCGATTTCGTGACGACGCGTTTTGAAGAGAAGAAATCTTCGAACGTATTGTTCATCGTCAGATGGGCGCATTGTTTGTGCAAGCGTACCTCGACCGCAATGTCATCAGGGGATCGGCATGCTGGACTCGCAGACGCGACAACAGGATAATCTCACCGTAGACGGCGTCGCCATCAACATCCCATCGATGTCAGAGGCGGTGTCTTCAATTTTGGCAGCGACGCAAAGCGGTGACAGCTTTAGCGTCTACACACTCAATCTCGACCATGTCGCGCAACTGCAAAACCATCCCGAATTTCGCGCGGCTTATCGCCGCGCCCGCTTCGTCACCGCCGATGGATTTCCCATCGTTGTTCTCGGACGTCTTGCGGGAAACCACATCGAGCGCACCACCGGTGCCGATCTCGTCGAACCGGTTTGCGAGCAAGCCGGCCAAAACGGAATTCCCGTTTTCTTCCTAGGCTCCAACAATCTCACGCTGCATCGAACAAGGCGACGATTGTCGGAAAGATTCCAGGGATTAGAGATTGTCGGCTCATACTCACCTCGTGCCAATTTCGATCCATACTCAGATGAAGCTGACCGAGCGATCCATGAGATTCGGATCTCCGGCGCAAGGCTCTGCTTCGTTGCGCTGGGCGCTCCGAAACAAGAGATCTTCGCCGCGCGCTGCCTGGATGAAGTCCCGGGTGTCGGATTTCTTTGCATTGGCGCTGCGCTGGACTTCATCGCCCACACGCAGGATCGCGCACCAGAAATCACACAGAAGATAGGTCTCGAATGGGCATGGCGAATGCTCCACAGCCCTCGCAGGCTGGGACCTCGCTACGCCCGTTGCGTGGCGATCGTTCCCGGGCTGGTCGCCCGCATTCTTCCCCAAATTGTCACGGCACGGATAAGGAAAGCGGCATGACATCAACACTGACACTTGCGCAGCGAGCAAGGAATACAGGCCACGCCCGGTCGCATTATCAGATCTGCCTGATTCATCCGTTTGATCCGCGCGGAGAGAAGGTTGGCGGCCTGGAAACTTACATCAGGGATTTCATTACGTTTCACCCAACCGATACAGATCTGCTTTTCATCGGAGTTGATTCGGTCGGCGATCTAAGCCTTGGGGAAGTTCACAAACTCACCTTTCGAGGCCGCAACTTCGACTTTCTGCCAATTCTCCACTACTCGGACCACCAGGCAAGGGAAGCTGCCCGCAGCATCCGGACATCGCTGACCGGGCAATTCTTTATGGCGCTGTTGCGCCATTTCGGAACGATTTCGAAATTGATCCGAGCGCGACGTTGCTCGATTGACCTGCGTCGCGTGGAATTCTCGTGGCTTCCCGCCGTCCTGCGCCTGCCCTTCGTCCAGATGCTCCACGGCGAAGGAGCGCCGAAACTCCAGATGGATTCCCTATTGAGGAAATACTCATTTGTCCACAACGCCGGGGAACGCTTTGCAATGGCGACAAGTGCCAAGTTTCTCTGCGTTAATCCTTACATTACCGAGCGACTTCAGAAGACCTATCCGCGACAGAAAGAGAAGATCGATACGCTATGGACTTGGGTCAACACCGATATCTTCAAGCCGCAGCCCTTGCCGCGGGATACGACAACGTTCCGCATTGTGTTTGCTGGCCGGCTGGACGAGTTCAAGGATCCTCCTCTAATGTTCCGGACCATCGCTCGGCTGCAGCAATTGATGCAGGGCAAAGTCGAGTTTCATTACATCGGAACCAGCGATCCGCACCGGTTCACCGAATTTGGTGAGATCGAAGACATCACCATACGCCATGGATTCAAGGATGCGGCTGGCATGGCCTCCACTCTGGCTCAGGCCCATGCGGGCATTCTCACCTCGGAATTTGAGGGAATGCCGCGCTTTGTTCTGGAAACGTTGGCCGTCGGACGTCCTGTCGTCGCTATGCACCTTCCTCAACTTGAAGCAGTCATCCGGGGTGGCGAGAGCGGGTATCTGGTACCGCGCAGTGAATCAGGAACGGACATGGCGCATCGGCTCGCGCAGCGATTCATCGAGGTTCGTGATTTAATTGCCAAAGACGACATGGACTCATCTCGCATAGCCGCCAGCATCAGGACGTTTACACCAGGAACGCAGCTTGCGCGGGTCTTTCGATATCATCAGGAAATCCAGAACATGCGAGGCATGACCACGAACTCGCAAATCTATTAATCGACCGGTCGGGGAAGCTCCATGAACATCTTGATGCTGACCAGCGAATTCGCCCCCGCAACAGGCGGCATAGGCACCTATGCACGCGAAATTGCCACCGCTGCCGCGGGCCTTGGTGCAAAAATAACAGTGGTTGCTCCTGATTATTCGGAAGTGTCGCAGACAGAGTCTGGATCGTTCCCCTTTCATCTTCAGCGCTTTCACGGAGGGCTGCATTCGGCGCGGGATCTTCCAGCCAAGATATTTCTCGCGCGCGACCGCGTAAGGCTGGAGGATTACGATATTGTCCACGCGGCCGATTGGCCGTTTTTCATTCCTGTAGCGCTTTCGCGACGCCGGACGAAGGCCCGCTTGCTTATGACGGTCCACGGCACAGAGATCAACGAAACGCAAACACGCCTCAAGCGCCTGGCAATCCACGCCACGGACGTTTTTGGGCCTCGGACTGAGATCGCTGCGAACAGTCGTTATACCCGCGACCTGTTCCACAGCCGCTTCTCGATCGAGCCCAAGCGAATCCACGCAATTCCGCTCGGCGTGTCCGATTTCTGGTTCGGGCCGCGCGCCAGTCGCGACGAAACCCGGAAAGCATATGGTATCGCCCGAGACAAGATCGTCATGGTTACCGTTGCCCGGCTCACACGCCGCAAGGGACACCACATGACGCTTGCGGCACTCTCCAGTCTCCCTGAGAAATTGCGTCATAGTATCGTCTGGCTGGTGGTCGGTCCGAATGGCGAGGCCGACTATGTGGGCGAATTCCGCGACATGGTCGAAACGTCAGACTGCAATATTCATCTTCTTGGTTCACTTCCGAACGAGGCTATCCGTGACATTTACGGTGCGAGCGATTTCTTTTGCCTGACGGGCGTGCCGGACCCCGCCGGACGAGTGGAGGGTTTCGGCCTGGTCTATCTCGAAGCCGCAGCTGCCGGCCTGCCGAGCGTCGGCACAGCGATCGGCGGCGTTCCTGATGCCGTTCTCGCCGACGAGACAGGATTCCTTGCTGAACCCTTCCCCGATGCTATCGCGCGAGCGCTGGTGGAAATGGCGGAGGACAACGATACCCGCTGCATTCTTGCTTCCGGCGCCTCGGCGCATGCCCGTTCGCTGTCTTGGGAACGTTGCGCTTCGGAGACTTACGGTCTGCCTCCATCCAAGGAGAATACTGTCTTCAAAACAATGACGGAAAAGCCATTCGAGAGCCAAATGCACCGGAAAGACAGCATGCCGCGGAAGGTCTCTATGGGCCGCTGACATGAAGATGTTCGCTGCAGCGACCATATTGTCCGCATTGATCATCACGCCCCTTCATGCCGAGAGCTGCAGCAAGAGTCGCGACTATCTCTTGGGAAATCTCGGTGGTGACCTCACGCTCCCCCCACAAGCTTATCAAAACCTGTTCAAGGTTTGTTTGGCCACAACCAGCATGTCGAATGTCAGAGATGCATATATTCTGAGAGATGGCGGGATCGCCGTGATACCGAAACAGGACAGTATCTCGGCAACCGCAACCACACTCTCCACGTTCTGCGACGCCTACCCTCAGAACACCCTGCGCTTTCTGACTCGCAAGGACCTCTTGCAGGCCACATCAGTCCCACGCGTAGTCCAACTGTCATCAACAGGATCAACGTCATGCAAGAAGATTAAGGGTAATTCGTCATCCTGAGTAATGACGCCTGCCTATTCCGCACTGCTAACCAGCCGCATTCGCGGCGTCGCCGTTTCCGTTAGTTCCTGGTAAGCCGCGAGATAATCCAGTGCCATCCGCCGTGCGGTGAAACGCTGCTCAAATCTCTTACGAATGACCATGCGATCCATATGCGCCAATCGATCAACGATTGCGATCGCGCTGAGTTCATCCTCCACCACAAAGCCTGTAACCCCTTCGTCGATAATTTCCGGCACCGATCCACGGTTGAAGGCAATGACCGGAGCCCCGCACGCCATCGCTTCAATCATGACAAGGCCAAACGGTTCAGGCCAGTTGATCGGCAGCAACAATCCAAGTGCCCCGCTGAGAAAACTCGACTTTTCATGATCGGCGATCTCGCCGATATATTCGACGAGCGGATGATTCATCAGCGGCTTGATGACCTCATCATAATAATCCTGATCGGCGCGATCGACTTTCGCAGCGATGCGGAGCGGAATGCCGCACCGGACTGCGATCTTGATCGCAGTATCCACTCCCTTTTCAGGGGCGATCCGGCCAAGCACGGCCAGATAGCTCGGCGTCACCGGCTGCGGTGTCAGCAGCTTTTCCGGAAGCCCATGATGAATGGTTCGTAGCCAGTTGGCCTGCGGCACCGGACGTCTCTGCGCATTCGATATGGAAATCACCGGAACCGAGGAAAACGTATTGAACACCGGCTGATGCTCCGGCAGGTCGAGCCGGCCATGTAAAGTGGTCAGAAATGGGGTTGGCTGCCGCGCGAACAGCGAAAAGGGATAATAGTCGAGGTGAAAATGCAAAAAGTCGAATTCCTCATCATCGCATTTCCGGCGGACCCGTTCGAGCATCACCATATGCAGAGCATTGGGATCGCGGATCGAGCCGTCGAGGCGTAGCGCTTTCGGCCAGGTTGCATCCAGCTTTGCCGACGTCTCGGAATCTCCGCTAGCGAACAGGGTGACGTCATGCCCGAGAGAGACCAACTCCTCCGTCAGCCAATGTACCACCCGCTCGGTACCTCCATAGAGCTTGGGCGGAACCGCTTCAGTTAACGGAGCAACCTGTGCAATTCGCATTTCATCGTCTCCCTTCGCTCATGCATGAACAAATTGTTCGGACTAATTCCTGTTGGAGCGCAACAGCGGAACGTTTTCGCAAATGCGAAGTTCCTTTGCAGGTGCGCATTCCCTCCACAGCCTTGTCTTGTTCACGCCATTTCAGTCGATCAGATTTTCGGACAGCCAACGGAGAGACTTTTGCACAACGGTGGCGAAACAATGAGCGTCGTTGACCGACAGTCCTATGCTGGAGGGCCGACTCCCTTTGCAGGGTTTTGCATTCTCGACGCCTCCAGCGATAAATAAGAGGTTTTATGGACAATCTCTCCGGATACGCTCATCATCCGTTTGCTTTCGTGCTGCGTTATCTCCGCCAGCGGACAGCCGCTCACGTTGCGATAGTGACTACAGTCGGAGCAGCCGTTGCTTGCTCCGTAGGCACACAATACAGCGTCAAGTACTTGGTCGATGGCCTCTCTGCCGGCCCAACCCACAACGATGTATGGCTGGCATTCGGTTTTCTCGTGGCTCTTATTGCCGCCGATAATTTCCTGTGGCGAATTGCAAGCTGGATCGCGAGCTTCACATTCGTTGGTGTGACCGGAGATTTACGCCGAGATATTTTCCGTCACCTGACGGGACATGCACCAAGCTACTTCTCCGACAGGCTACCGGGGATGCTTACCAGCCGCATTACCGCGACCTCCAACGCGGTGTTCACTCTCGAAAACATGTTCGTCTGGAATGTGATGCCGCCGTGCATCGCGACCTTCGCCGCCATCGCGCTGATTGGAACCGTCAGCCTGCCAATGGCGGCCGGCTTGACGGTTATCGCAGGCATCGTGGTGCTCGCCATGTTCCGCATCGCCGCCGCAGGGAAGCCGCTGCACGATGACTTCGCGGACAAAGCCGCCGCCGTGGACGGCGAGATGGTAGACGTTATCAATAATATGTCGCTAGTCCGGGCGTTCGGTGGTCTGGACTACGAACATGAACGCTTCGATGCGACCGTCAACCGCGAGCTGACCGCCAGAGGCCGTAGCCTGCGTTATCTTGAAGTGCTGCGGCTCACACATGCCGCCATCACCGTTGTCCTGACGATCGGACTGCTCGGCTGGGCGCTCAGGCTTTGGCAGCAGGGTCACGCCACCACAGGCGACGTCGTACTTGTCTGCACGCTGGGCCTTTCCATCCTGAATGCCACACGCGATCTGGCCGTGGCGCTCGTCGATGTCACACAGCATGTCGCGAGGTTGTCGGAAGCTACCGCGACCCTCCTCGTGCCGCACGAACTGCGCGACCATCCCGACGCCGAACCGCTGGTGAAAGCCGGCTCAGCCATCGCCTTCAACGACATTTCCTTCGGCTATCCCGGCGGCATGCAGGTGTTCGAGAAATTCAGCCTCCGGCTTAACCCTGGCCAACGGGTTGGACTTGTTGGCCAGTCCGGTGGCGGAAAGTCGACCCTCTTCACCCTGCTGCAAAGATTCTACGACGTGCAGCAAGGCGGCATCAGCATTGATGGCCAGGATGTTTCGCGGATCACACAGCAAAGCCTGCGCGAGGCGATATCCGTCGTGCCGCAGGACATCTCCCTGTTCCAGCGCTCGATTATGGAGAATATCCGTTATGGTCGCCCGACGGCGACCGACGATGAAGTTCTGCGCGCCGCGATTGCAGCGCGCTGCGATTTCGTCGAAGATCTTCCGGATGGATTGAACACCTTGGTCGGAGATCGCGGCCTCAAATTGTCGGGCGGCCAGCGTCAGCGTATTGCCATCGCACGCGCGTTCCTGAAAGACGCTCCGATTCTCCTGCTCGACGAAGCGACAGCGGCGCTGGACAGTGAATCCGAGGAAGCCATCCGGGAAGCGCTATCACGGCTGATGCGTGGGCGAACCGTGATCGCGATTGCGCACCGGCTCGCGACGCTGCGCAACTTTGACCGGGTCGTCATGCTCCAGTCGGGCCGCATTATTGAAGACGGCCCGCCCGATCGTCTGATGCAGAGTCAAGGGCCTTACAGTGAACTTGTGACACGGGAGATGGATCGCCTCGCAAGGCACGCTGCATGAATACCCGGCCCATTTTCGGGCGGGAACGCTCACCCCTGAACCACTTCGAGGTCGAGAATGGCAATCGAAGCCGTCACCGAAATAACGACGATTCGTGACATAGAAAGCGTTACAGAATCGCCGTTCTATATTCCGATGACCGGCCCCGCGGCGCGCCCGCGCCGGGCACTGAAACACGACGACACCTTCGTGGTGCTCGACAGCCACGGCGACATCGGCGCATCCGTCGGCGGTCCCGACGGGCTCTTCAACGCCGACACCCGCTATCTCGCACGCCTCGAACTGCTGCTGAACGATATGCAGCCCCTGCTGCTCGGCTCCAATTTACGCGATGACAACTCGTCGCTGACCGTCGATCTTACCAATCCGGACATCTTTCGTAACGGACAGATCGTACTGCGAAAGGACATGCTGCACATTGTGCGAACGATCTTTCTGTGGCGCGACACTGCCTATCAGCGGATCGGACTGCAAAACCACGGCGAACGCAGCGCCAGCTTCAGTCTTGCCTTGCTGTTCGACAGCGACTTTGCGGATTTGTTTGAGGTCCGTGGCGAGAAACGCCCGAGGCGTGGCGTGGGCGGCGGCCGGGTGAGTGATCCGACGGACGTACTCTTTGAGTATATCGGGCTCGACGAAAGACCTCGGAGCACCGCACTTTATTTCGATCCCGCTCCATCGCATCTGGCGGTAAATCGCGCGACCTATCATCTGGATCTGGCGCCCCAACAGACGATCTCGCTGTTTGTGGCCGTGTCTTGCAACAAGCCTGCCTCATACAAGCCAGTTCCATTTTTCCGCGGCCTGCTGGCTCACCGCCGGGAGATGCGGCAGTCCACGGCTGGCGCAACCACCATCGAAACATCCAACAATATCTTCAATGAGGTGCTTTGCCAGGCAAGCGCCGACCTGAATATGCTGATGACGCAAACGCCGGAAGGGCGTTATCCCTACGCCGGAATTCCATGGTACTCGACCACATTCGGCCGCGACGCCCTCATTGCGGCGCTGCAGATGCTATGGATCGATCCGCGCATTGCACGCAGCGTCCTCAAGCGGCTGGCGACCCATCAAGCAACGGCGGTCGATCCGCTTGCCGACGCTGAACCCGGGAAAATCCTGCATGAGATGCGGGGCGGAGAGATGGCTGCGCTGCGCGAAGTGCCATTCGGAAAATACTACGGCAGCGTCGATTCCACGCCGCTGTTCGTGCTTCTTGCTGGCCTCTATGTCGAGCGGACTGGCGACGAGGAAACGCTACGAGAACTCTGGCCCGCCATCGAAGCAGCCTTGCGATGGATTGACGGGCCTGGAGATCCCGACCGGGATGGCTTCGTCGAGTATAAGCGCGCTTCCGAGCAAGGCCTCGCCAACCAGGGATGGAAGGACTCGTTCGACGCCATCTTCCACGCCGATGGCAAGCTCGCCGAGGGATATATCGCTCTCGCCGAAGTTCAAGGTTACGTCTTTGCCGGCAAGAAACTGGCCGCATGCTCCGCACGGCGCCTCGGCTTCATGGACAGGGCAACGAATCTTGAAGCCGAAGCGCAGATTCTTGCAGAGCGCTTCGAGCAGGCTTTCTGGTGCGATGAACTTGGCACCTATGCTTTGGCGCTCGACGGTGCCAAGAAGCAATGCAAAGTCAAAACATCCAATGCCGGTCAGGTTCTGTTCACCGGCATCGCCCGCGAGGATCACGCACGCATGGTCGCCGCGGATTTACTGCGGCCTCACTTCTTTTCGGGCTGGGGCATCCGCACGGTGGCGCGCGGTGAGGCCCGCTATAATCCGATGTCCTATCACGACGGCTCGATCTGGCCGCATGACAATGCACTGATCGTCCTCGGTCTTGCACGTTACGGTCTGAAGCATTCGGTCGAACAGGTGTTCAAGGGCCTGTTTGACGCTGCAACCTATATGGATCTTCGGCGATTGCCGGAATTGTTTTGCGGTTTCCAGCGCGAACGTCGTCAGGGGCCGACACTTTATCCAGTCGCCTGCGCGCCACAGGCATGGGCAAGCGCGACACCGTTTACATTACTCGAAGCTGCACTCGGTCTCGAATTCGATCCCGAGCGCGGCGAGATTCGCTTGCGCAATCCACGACTGCCCGCATTTCTGAACGAAGTCATTCTGCGCAATCTTCAGCTCGGAGAGTCCAGCGTGGATTTGCGGGTGAGACGCCAGGCCGACGATGTATCGCTCGAGGTGTTGCGCACGCGCGGAAAAATCCAAGTCTCGATCGTTCTCGCCCGCTAATTTTCGACAACTTGGGCAACGCGGTTCAGGCAAATGGCGGCAGCGTCGCAAAGCCAAGTCAGGGAGCATCGTTATGGGGGTTAACCGCCTCGCAGTGATCGTCGCATGGATCGCCGCAGCCCTTCTCAGCGCGCCTTCGCAAGCCGCCGATTCCGCCTCGCAACCATCAAGCCAGACGGTTCCCTCCGCTGATACGGGGACTTCGCCGCCCACGGCCCCCCTCACCTTGCCGCCAGCGACATCCTCTCGCCCCGCACCGGTGGAAACTTCGCCGCCCCCCTCCGTCACGGTGATCGATGCCGTGGAAGCCCACGGCATTCTCGGCCGGGATATTCGAAGTCCGGCAAATGAAAACATGGGCCGGATCGTCGATGTGATCGTCGATCGTTCGGGAAAGCCACGGGCCGCGTTGATCGACTTTGGCGGATTTCTCGGCGTCGGAAGCCGGAAGATCGTGGTCGACTGGAGCGCGCTGCACTTCTGGAATGTCGCAAACAAGGCCGAAAGTATCACGCTCGAACTGACGCGCGATCAGGTGAAGGCCGCGCCCGAATACAAGGAGGACAAGCCGATAGTCGTGCTCGGCGCGTCGGGCAACCTCGCGCCTATGCGCTTTATCCCTTAATAAGGGAGGAGTCCTGAACTGCCCAAACAAGCCACCATAGATTCGGCCAATGAGGATGCCAGCAGCCGCGAAAACATTGCGCATGCCGGGCACGACGCATCCGCGATCGCACCAGAATCGCGCGAGCCACGCGCCTACGGTCCCTCGCGTCAAAGTCGGCGCGGGCTTGACTGGTTCATTTTTTTTCTCGCCGACGTCCAGACCGGATTTGGTCCCTTCGTCGCAGTCTATCTAACCACCCAGAAATGGACCCAGGTCGAAATCGGTCTGGTGCTTTCGGTGGGCGGCATCGTGGCACTTCTCGGACAAATGCCCGGCGGAGCTTTCGTCGATGCTGCGCGCTCGGCCCGCAAGGCTGCCGGCATCGCAATTTCGCTGATCGCTCTCAGCGCTCTCGGCTATGCGGTGCTGCCCATCTTTCCTGTTGTGATGACCGCAGCCACTCTCCATGCTGCGGCCAGTTGCGTCCTCGGTCCGGCAATTGCCGCCATCAGTCTCGGACTGGTGGGGCCGCTGGCGATCGGTGAACGGCTGGGACGCAACGCACGATGCGCTTCGCTGGGAAACGGTGTGGCTGCGGCGGTAATGGGCGCCTGCGGCTATTATCTGTCAAGCCGATCGGTGTTCGTAGTTACTTTCATTCTGGCAATCCCGACACTTGTTGCTCTGTCGCGCATCCGCGAGCGCGAAATCATTTCCGAACATCTGGTCAGAGCCGAATTCCGGGGAGCGCCGGTCGCCTCCACCGCGAGCATTCGCCAGCTTGTTCAGCAACGGCCGCTGCTGATCTTCGCCTTGAGCGTGCTACTGCTGCAACTGGCAAATGCGGCAATGCTGCCGCTGATGGCCGGCGTGGTGACGACACGCTCCAGCCAATGGGCGCCCGTTCTGATTGCCGCATGTATTATCGTGCCCCAGGCCATTGTGGCACTGACGTCACCTTCAGTCGGGCGCATCGCGCAAAAATTCGGACGAAGGCCGTTGCTGCTGCTCGGTTTTAGTGCGCTGGCGATCCGCGGTGTGCTGTTTGCAACGGTCCGCGATCCCTATCTGCTGGTCGCGGTTCAGGTTTTCGATGGCATTACAGCGGCTGTCTTCGCCGTCATGATTCCGCTGATCGTCGCCGACATCGCGTTCGGCAGCGGCCATTTCAATCTTGCGCAGGGCATCGTCGGCACTGCGACCGGGATCGGTGCTTCGCTTAGCACCGTACTGGCCGGCTATGCCGCCGACCGTTTCGGCAGCAGCGTCGCTTTCCTCGGATTGGCCGCCGTCGCAGCGGTGGGCCTCGTGATGATCTGGACGATCATGCCGGAAACGCAGCGACGAAGCATTCCATCGCTGCAGAGCTAACACGACAACACTCCATCGAAACGGTCGCAAACTATTGAAATCATTGGTGGGCCCGGCAGGACTCGAACCTGCAACCAGACCGTTATGAGCGACTTTCCTTTGCACTATGGCCATGAATTGCTGAGTGAATTTGTCGGAGACAGTGCGCCATGATCAGCGTTTGTTCACGGTCATTCGGTTATCAATCGGTTATCCTAACGGTGATGAGAACACGCGAGAACGAGACACGTTCATTGGCTTTCCTACTACTGGTTATCGCTGTTGTGGTGGCCTCAACTCTTAAATCTCTGGCATCGTCGCCATACTGCACGCCAAAGAACGGGCGGGACAGAATCCAGAAGGCTGGCGCTTGTCCGACCGGCTATTTTGCATCTGGAGATTGCTGCGAAGCACTTCACAAAGAAACGCCGAATGCCATTCCAAAGATTAGGGGAGCCGCCTGCCCGTCTGGCTATTTCGCCAGTGGTGGGTCGTGTAAGGCTTTTCGATAGGTGCTTGATCCGGTATGGCTAGTACCAAGTGTTAGACGCACCAAAGCTGTAGGGTAGAAGATGAAGTCAGCGATATTGGTTTGTGGTTTGGTGACCGTGGCGGCATGTGCCTCGGCTCAAGCTGAGGAGGAGTTGGGCTTCCTTGGGGTGAAAATTGGCTTTTCGCGCGAGCAAGTCCGCGAGGCTATCAAGGATCGAGGCTTGCAATGCATCGACGCTGCAAAGAACGGCGTAGAAATTATGTGCCACGTCGGTTCTGGCAGCCTAACCGTATCTTCTACGAAGAATGTGTCCCCCTCAAAGGTTTTCTCGGTGGGCTTTATATATCAAAGCGACGATTCCTTAGAGGAAGCGGGAAAATATGCGGCTCGGCAGTTGGGGCTTAATCAACTGCCCACCACTGCGAAGGGCTTTGGTGGACGTCCGAAACTTGTTTGGAAAATTCACGAAGATCGAACGTTGTCGTTATCAAAAGGAATGAGTGGCTATCAGCTTTTGATCTTTGACGAAGCCATGGCAAACGCAGACTCAGAAGCATCAGCGACTAGCAATGCTGAGATGTTGCTCAAAGGTCTGCATGCCAAGTAACAAGTGGCCCATTTGAACTCGTCGATGATTTTACACCACCGCGCTTGCCCGATCTAACATGTTCTTGACGGTCATAGCATGCCAAGTACCCCCACGAGCTGTCTGGACACCGCGAGCATTCAGTGCGTCTGCGATTTCCCTTAGAGTTGTTGCGCCAGCTTTTTGGACCGCGCGAATGACTGGCAGAATGTTTGCCGCATGCCGGTCCGCATTCGCGACAACCACCTTTCTACCTACCTTTGCAGCCTTTTCGATTTCCGGATTCCCAAGCCGGACGCCCTGAGCCTTCCTAACAGCAAGTGCTGCCTTGGTCCGGGCTGCGATGAGATTGCGCTCTTTCTCTCCGAGGGCCGCATACAAATGCAAGATGAACGGATCAACGTCCGGCCCCAGTTCAGTCACGATGAACGGGACTCGATGCGCCATTAGACCGCTGATGAAATGCACGTCACGGCTAAGGCGATCCAACTTCGCCACCACCACCGTGCCTTTGATCTTCCGTGCCTCTGCAAGGGCCGCAGCGAGCTTGGGACGGCGGTCCAGCGCATCAGCGCCTTTGCCGGTCTCCACTTCTACATATTCGGAAACGACCTCGTAGCCTTCCGCCGCAGCAAAGCGGGCGATGTTCTCCCGCTGCGCTTCGAGGCCAAGGCCAGACCTTCCCTGTCTCCCGGTGGAGACACGAACGTATGCAATCAGGACTGGCTTGGTCATGGGAATGCTCCGGCCTCAAGTCTGTAAATACTTCATACCCACATTTTAGATTTATACACAAGCGGAAATTGGCCCCTTGCGCCACGATTCCATCCGGAGCTGGAAGGCGGACAATGCTTGGGCTTGATTTTTGAGATGGTGCGATTGAGCGCGATGCTTTCCCGCTGCTCTCGCAAGGCTAGCCGAGCACGACGGACCTAGCCTGATGACTCCCGGACACTTGAACATTGGTGTCCGGGAGTCGTTCCTGACTTATCGCCATGCCGGTCCTTGTCCGGCCACATCGCTGCATGCTGATTTAACGTGTCCTCATCAATCAGATGTTTTCATCAGCTTCTCCCGCAGCCACCGCATGGTGTTCCCGCCAACGCTGTGTCCAGCCAGTAAACAAGAGGCTGATTTTTTTATCGGCATAGGCCCCCCGGGTTGGGCAGGCCACTCAGATTATTTTCCCCCAAAAGACCAATTTTCGACCCCCACCCCTTTCCGAAAGTACCCCCTCCGTTCGGGAGGTTCATCCATGCGCGGCTAGTACCGGCACGCCAACGTCACTTAGAGAAACAACATGACTGATCGTCTCAACGTCACCGCAACCCTATCTGCGGTCGATATGGCATCGCCGGTAATCGACCGGTTTATGCAGAACGTCCGCAAGCTCGAAAATTCTGTGAAGCGTCTTAACCGCAGTTTCGACACCCTCAAAGGAATCGGCAAGGGAAGTCCCGATCTGGCCAATCCATACCAGAAGCTATTCAATGACATGGATCGATCCGTTAAGGATCAGATCGCCGGTGCGCGGAGGTACTCCGCATCTTGGCGACAAGCTCATGACGAACGTATCCGCTCAGAACAGCGGCTACATGCTTCGCTATCACGACTTGAAAGCGATGCCTTCGCACGACGTGAACGGCATCAGGCGGCACTGGCGCGACAGCATAGCCATGCCGGGGCGGGCTATCGATCGGCAGCCCGTTCAAGAAGCGCGGACGATGCCTTTATCAACGGTGCGGCTGGTGCATTTGTCGGGAGTCGATTTAGTAGTGGTGGCGCACTAGCTGTAGGCGCCGGTATCGGCCTTGCGGTCAAGGAAGCGATGCAGCAGCGCATGAAGACCGACGCGGCAGAAACTAAGGCTCAGATTTTCGGTGAGTTGAGCAAGGATGACGTCGCCAAACTGCGATCCGGATGGGCCGATAAAGCCTCGCTCAGGTTCGGTGTCCCGATCAATGAAATTATCAGCACTTATAATGAGGGCTTGAAGGCTGGCGTCACGAAAGGCCGAGTTGCAGAGCAGTTCACTGAAAATATCTTGAAGGCAAAGACCGGCCTTGAACTCGGAACGGATGTAACCGCAAAAATCGCGGCCCGTATTGCGACCATCTCTTCCGGGCTAAAGAATAGCTTTGATCCAGCTTTCACATACCGCTTCCTGAACGCCATCGCTGTTGTGGCAAAAGAAACGGCCGCCGATCCCGATGAAATTGTGGAAGCGAACAAGCGCGGCATATCTGTCCTGACTTCATCTCGTATGTCGGTGGAAGATTTGAGTGCCTTCACTGCCGCCGGAGTCGATGCCGGATTGCAGCCCGGAAAGGCCGGAACATTCCTTGGCTTTAGCGTGTCCGAACTTATCAACGCCAAGAATGCGCGCGGGCAGCGCTCCAAGGACTTGGAAAAAGGATCACGGATGCTGGGGTTCTCCGGTCGCGGAGACATTTCCAGACAAATGGCAAACGCTCCAACGGAGACCTTGTTGAAGGTTTATGATGCCTTGCAAGCAATGACAGAGGAAAATCGCGTCAAAGCCGCTGACTTGGTTTTCATGCGAGAGTGGCGAGACGAAGCGCTTGCCAACTCCAAGAAAGCCGACGACATCCGAAAGTCTATCGCAGCGGTACGTAAAAGTCCTGGCTTCATTGACACTACGTCCATTCAAAAACTTAGCTCTCTGCAAGGCCGATGGGATCGGCACATAGCGCAATTCACGTTGGCAATGGACAGGATCGGGGCAGGTTTCGAGACTATCTTGATTCCAGTGAGCAATGTTCTGCTTTGGATCGGCGATCATTTGAATTTTGACCTCATCGCCAGCGGCGTGAAGAATGCGCTCACTGGCAATCTGCCCATGCTGATGCTTGACCTGATAAAGGGCGTCTGGGGGTTGATTTTGGATTTCGCGAAGGAGGCGGCAAGCTCTGTTTTCGGGTCAATTCTAGGGAAGAAAGACAAGGGGGGATCGCCCGATAGGCCCCACCTTCGGAAGCAATCACTACTCGCACCTGCCGAGGATGCTGCTAAAGCATTCAAGAAAGTTGCTTTCGACGACAATGAAACCAAGTCATCAATTGATGCCTTGCGGGATCAGCTTCGCAGCATCGGTGCTGACATACGTCTCGCATCCTATTCGGGCGCGACGGAATTTAGCGCGAGGCGGCAGTCCAGTGAATCATTTTCAGGCGCGGGATTGGCGGCAAGAAACTCATTCGAAGCATCGCCGAGAGCTTTGGCAAACAATGCTCCCGGAAACCCACTCCCCGCATTTGGCATGAGTCGCTCTGGCATCATCCATAATGGGCGGTCAAAATTCTTTGACAAGAATGCAGTCCCATCATTCACAGGCGGTGGAGGCTCGGTGGCCGATAATGTTGGCGCTGGATTGACCGGGAATGCATTTCTTGCCGCACGGCGCGCGAGGTTTGCGGAAGAGCTGAAGAACGATCCGGCTTTGAGAATGCACCTCGCCGCCATGCAGGCGACTGAGGGCACAAGCAAGGGCGGCACGATTGAAAGCCTCATGAACCGTGCCGACATGCAGGGCAAGACCATGCGTGAGATGCTTGGCTTCAGTGCCGAGGGTAGGATCAACCCGAGGAGCTTCTACGGCCCGATCCGTCGCGGTGAGATTTTTGGAGCAATCCGCAGGTTGCAGAACAGCCCAAAAGAGTTCGCGAAGTATGATGCATTCACTAGTCGCGCGCTTGCCGGGAGCCACGTTATCGGCGGGTACACCGATCAGGGATTGGCCACCGACCCAAATGGTTCAGCTAGGACCGGTATCAAGGGCTTTAAGATCAGTCCAAAGGACGGCAACGAATTCACCGATTGGGTCGGGCCGGGATCGCGCTGGGGTCGGGGTCGCGCCGGGGCAATGAACTATCGCAAGTTCATTGAAGAGAACATTTCGAAGACGCCAGATAGCTTGGTTCGGAATGTACCTGAAACAGGTCAAAGCATCATCCAGAAGGTCCCGCAGGGCGGTGGAGCGTCGGGCGGTGGAATGTTGCCATTCGCAATGAACGGCGGAGCGCAGATCAATATCAACGGCGGAAGCCACGATCCTGAAACGCTCGCAACGCTTGTCCAGCGCCGTATCAATGAGTCGATGAACTGGCGTACCCACGACATCGAAGCTGAAATGACTTGAACCGCTTTGCTGTAAGCCTTGCAACCAGCGATCCCTCGCGCTGTAATGGCGCGGGGGATTTTCTTATGACGATGAAATTTGAGACGTTGCTGGCTTTAAGCCCGCCACAAGAGCTAAGGGCACTCATTCAGCTTTTATCTGTCGTTTTCGATAAAGCAGAGTATGAAAAACTAGTTAGAGCACAGCTTGGGAAGTCGGGAGACTTTTCATCAAGGGAAGCGCTGCTACTGAACGGATTCTTTGCAAGTCATGATTTATGGCAACTACTAATGGGCTGCGGTTGTTCAGGCGGCGTGAACACAACCACGGTCTCGGCTTTCTTGAAGAAGATCGAGGAATGGGGGTTAGTTGCGAAACTCGATCTTCCGAATGCGCGCGCGCCGTATCAATGGAATACGAAGATGGTTGCGCTATTTGGGAGATTAGGGATCATCGACAACATTGTGCTTGGTCCGGTTTATATCGCTCAGAAGTATCGCCAGAGCGTTCCCTCAATTTTGGTTTTTAAGGACGGTAAAGAGCGAATTGGAACGGGGTTTGTTGTCGGGAAAGGCGAAAAGTTCTTTGTTGTAACGGCAAAACACAACGTTGATCCAAGTGATGGGATTGAATTTCTAAGGATAGGTGATGCGGATGATGTGAAATACGAACCTGTAGGGTCATCTTGGACCTTAGATGCGATACGGGACATTGCAGCCATCGAAGTGCGCATTGGGAAAACGCCTGCGACTCAATCGCCCGTTACCATTTCCCTTTTAGGAAGGGCGCACCTTTTGGCTCGCACTGTTACGCTCGGCTACCCTCTCATTTCCTCGACCGATCAGGCTTATCTGTTGGCTCATGGCGGAGAGCTAAACGCGATTGTCACTTCCTATCTCGACAAGCAGCAGTATTTGCTTATTTCAAACCGCGTCGCACCGGGAAACAGCGGCGGCCCCGTTTTGGATGAAGCCGGGCTCTGTATCGGAATGGTCGTTCGCGCGCTTGAAGGCGAATATGAGGGAGGAGTGAGCAAGGCAAATGCCGCGATACCCTCAAATGAGTTGCGGGCCTTCATCGAGTCAATCCCCTAAGTGCAGTATGAAGCGCCATAATAATGTATGGCGCGCAGTTGTGTCAGGTAGATTGACGCGCTGCTTTTGACGCGAGCTTGGTAAAAGAAACTCGACTGTCAGAAATCGTTTCGTCGTACCGCTCGACAAATTTTGCAAACTTGGGACGGTCATCATTATAAGTTGCAATCCATCGCCCAATCGCATCGGCGTATGCTGAGATCAATTCATAGAAATCGAAATAGAATATTCCGTCGGTACCCATCTTTGGATAATCCGTTGGTCCCCCGGCTCGAAAGGAAATCCGCCTTACCTTGTTCGTCCGAACTTTCTTCGAACTAATATTAGACATATGCAAAATGCCGTTCCGGAGTTCCCATAACTCTGCCGCGCTAATTTCAAGAGACTTTAGGTCTGCATATGCATCCAACCAGTCGATGAACGGCGTAGGCTTGTCATTCCCGAATTCGATGTAAGCAACGCTATCGATACACGAAAGCAACAGCTTCATTGACGACACATGCAATCCTGCGTTGAAAGTCAGCTTGATAGCCAGAAAATAATCGTCGTGAATGAGTTGAGGTATGTCGACTCCGTCAGCGCTTGTGTACTTCTCAAGCCAATCGATCATTTCGCCTTCTTCACCTAGTGACCGCCTTACATCTTTCATGTTTAGCGGTTTATTATGTTCAGAAGCATAGTTGACGGTCGGCTCACCATTGACCACCGTCGTCACGACGAAGAGAGGCGTTAAGGTCGCTCCGATGTGTTCAAAAAAGTCATCAATTAGGTGGTGACTTTGGGCGAGCCGAGCCCTTGCGTAGTACTCGGCCTCAGTAAATGGAGATTTCAACCAGTATATTTGCGCTGTTTTGCAGTCAACGCTGACACGTTCTTGAAGGTAGCTCACTGCGGATTGGTCATCGAGTCCAGTTTCGTGAATCTCGTATCCAAGTTTCGAGCAATTGCCGTTCTCGAAATGAAGGAAAATATTGTAGATGCGCTCCACAGGTGGGGCTTTCATTTATCCGGAGCGGTTCGACGATTTTCGGAGGGCTGAGATCATTGCTGGTGTTTCGCGACTGTTGGCTTCTTCAGATTTCTCAATCGTGCAACCAGATCGTCGTGCTGATAGACGGCTTCAAGGATCTTCTTAGCAAGCTCAATTGCAGCATCTGAATGCTCTTTGGTTATATCATCATACTCGTGAGCCTCAACGTGTGCTGCATCATTTCCCAGAATGCGAAGTTCATCCGCTGCTTCGAGTAGAGAGGGTGATAGCGTAACAAAATTGGTTAGCTTCCCAATGCGCTCCTTCAGATTAGCACCCTTAGCTCCTTTTTCTTGGCACAGAAGTTCAAGCGCACGACGCACCATCAACGTTGAAGCTCGATATGCTTGAGCGCCGTTGGCTGCGACGGCCTCCTTTAACGACTCCGCGATCATCATGGGGATATTGTCTGATCGAAAATCAATCAGCGCCCGTGGAGAATAAGTGACGAGGGTTTCGCTGTGAGGAGTAATTTCCGCAACGATAGTGACTGCTCCGCGACATTTGGCGTTTGGGCAACTTCTCACACCAATCGCGAACATCTCTGCGCCGGATTGAAGCGCATCATTCAGTGGCCCGTCGTATTTGTATGTTCGCGGAAAGATCGCGTCCTGAACGTTATCGATTGGATCAAAAATGCCCTCTTTGCAGCAGTGAGGGCATTTTAGGCTGATCCTAAAGGCCTTCGCCGCGATGTAGTTGCCGGACGGTTGATACACATTGGAGTTTATGAATACCTTCTCGCCGAGAAGGGTGGCTAGGTCGGACATTGGGTGCCTATCAACGACTGAGGTTGGATCGACTCTGCAACGTAACGAATGCATTATCGTCATTAGATTTGCACGAATGCAAATCAATACAAATGGACCTATAGAGCTTGGTCGATCAAAATCAAATCCTCACATAGGGGGAATCAGTGACCACCGCTCTTGAACAACACATCGAAACGCTCTTGCCGCACCTCTTCCAAGTTGAGGGATCAGAAAACGCCGTAAACGCCGCAAGGCTTGCAGCCGAGTCCCTCATGCTATTCTTGGATGTGGCTACCGCTGGCAGCCATCTCCAATTCGACAACCAAGACTAAAATCAACCAACCGTCCCCGGTTCTCCGGGGTCACCACCGCAAGCCCGCTCCCGATTTAACGGGGCGGGCTTTTTACGTTAGAGGAAATATGAACAATACGAACTTACTGCTTGGGCAACATACTAACCTCCGGCGGACAACCGATGAAAGATTTGCGTTCGTCGCGGCTCTGTGTCGCGATCCCGAACTGACCCCTGCCGACAAGGTGATAGCATTCGTGTTGCTGGATCACTTCAGCGATACCGCAGGCCTGACCATGATGAGCCGGTCAGCCATCATCGGATGCGCCGGTCTCACGGAAAAGACCGTAGGGGATGCATCTCATCGACTCGAACGTCGGGGTTGGTTCTCGGTGGAACGCAATTTGTTGCGGACTCACGCATACGTACCCACATGGTCCCGACTGGATGAAGCGTTCGCCGCCTAATCCAAAGAAAACCCCGCAGCCGTTGGCGCGGCGACGGGGTTCGATGCAGAAACTAAGGATGCTCTAATATGCCACCGTTACTCGAAATTTGCAATACGACGGGTCATAAACCGTTTTTTCTGAAGCATAAAATGCACATACAGCTCGCGCTTGATCGAGAGCTATCTGAGACGGCCTTGCGGCTGGGAATCATCTTGTCTGAGCTCACCGACGAAAAGAAAGGGTGTGCTTGGCCGGGGGATCGTTGGCTTTCCCGTGTTCTCAAATGCAGCTTGAAGTCCCTTTACAATGCCCGTGAGAGACTGAAAGAGCGCGGCTGGTTGCGAGTGACCCCGGTTTTCCTGAATAACGAACGTGTCGGGAGCCGGTACTATCTCGCGTGGGACAGATTCGATGAGGTCGGATTGAAACAGGACGATCTGGTAGAGGTCGAAGCGGATTATCTCGAAAGCCAACGGCGACAGATGCCGCTGGATCGGAAAGAATCTTCCGAAGGGTCCGGGAAGAATCTTCCGGATGGTGCGGAAGAAGATTCCCGACAGGTCCAGAAAGAAACTCCCGCCAATAATACTTATTCAGGAAGCTTAGACACCAAGCTTAAGAGAGAAACTCCTGACGCTGGCGCGTCGGGGTCGACCGGCCCTGTCCTGAACTCGAGTCCTGCAAGCCAACCCCAAGCCGAAAATGATAACTGGCCAACGGATGCTTTCGATCAGTTCTGGGCGATCTACCCGGACAAGACCGGGAAGGCTTATGCTCGCACGCTTCTCTCGAAGATCGAGAAACGCGGGGACGTTAGGTTCGAGACTGTGATCGATGGCATTCGCCGGTACGTCAAGAACAAGCCGAAGGACCGCGCATGGTGCCATCCCTCGACGTTCATCAACCAAGAGCGTTGGGATGATGAGCCAGCGAACGACGGCTACGAGACGCTGCATCAGAAAGCCCGGGCAATGACGAAGGTCTCCATCTAAGGTCCACCGGGCCCAGGAACGGTCATTGGGCCGATGACGGCGGGTTCCTCATTTGAGGTCGCGTAACCTGCCCACGGGCCGCTGTGGTCCAGCAATGCCCAATCGAAGTGATGGCCGGTAACCGTGCGCTCCAGCCGGTAATCACTTGGTTGCGAGCGCACCGTCGCCGAGATGATCCGGGCACAGTTGTCCGACGGCATAGGCCTCGACAAGTGCCCTCAGACGGGCTTGTTCGATCTCGATATACCTGAACTTGAAACCGTTCCGGAGCTTGGCTCCCTTGCCCCCGAGCGCTCTCACAGTGAAGGAGGATGCGCCTTGCAGATGGTTGTTCAGCCTCTGATAGAGGCCCCGCTTGCCCCGGATCGTCCTCCCGACGTGAGCGACTCGTCCTGAAGCATCGTAAATCACATAGACGCCGTGGAGGTCCGGGACACTTATCCGTTCACCAGCCGGTGGGAACGCGAACATTGGACGCCGGAGAAGCTGGCGGAGCTTCGCCTTAACCGCCTTTGGTTCACCCTTCATGCACGGCCCTTCATCTTGCGCTGTCCATCCATTCCTTTCACTCCCCTTAAAAGCGAAATTGCATTTGTTATTCTTTGTCACTCGCAAGAAAGGCCTGTGCCGCAGCCGTTTCCGCGATCTTGTCAGGTCGATAATTCCTGACAGTTTGGTTTGTCGCGCCGATGGGTTGCAAGTGTAACACCGCGATGGTTTGACAAAACCGGGGTATCCCCCTATAATACGAACTACATTGCAGAACCTCGTCAGGATAAACCCCGGCGAGGTTTTTGCTTTTCTAGCGCCATCATGTCCCTTGGCGCTTTCTACCTCCCACATTCGATGACTAAAGCGCGCGGCGTTCTTCGCTGCGTGCGCCGTCATGTTTAATCCAAGGAACAATCAAAAATGAAGAGCATCAATCCCGATGCGTTCAAGTACGAAAAATTCTCGGTTGTCGGGTTTAGCATGCCCAAAGCGGCAATCCCTCTGATCGACAACAAAGCGGCTGAGGCATTCTTGGCCCGCAGTGCTTGGCTCCGTCAAACGATCATGAACGCGCTCTATGCCGATATGAAGCTTAACAACGAGAAATGACGACCGGATGCAGACTGTAGAAGGAACTGTGAACACGTTTGCGGTGGTCCGCAGCATACTCCGAGAGGAAGGACTCGACCTTTCACCGGAGGGCGAGGCTTTCATAGCCAACTCTATGACCAACAAAATCCGGATCGGCGGCGGCAAGGCCGTTCTGATCGCAGAGCGTGAGGCCACCGGAGAACTGGACCTTTTTGCGCACCTTCGAGTGCTCCGTCAATCTGAAGCGACGCAGCGCTATTTCATGGCATCGCGCTCAGACGCTCGGGTTCAGCCGGTAAACGTCCCCGCGAGGAACCCTTGGTCGAAAGAGGACCGCAACCTGACCCAACAGATGCTGTTGGAAAACACCCAACCAGAACTGGCCAAGCGCCTCAAGGCGGAAGCCAAGCAGAATGGTGCCGGTGATCCGAGCAATCCCTTCAGCCTCGCTGGCTGGAATCTCACTAAACAAATGCAGATGCAACGCGCTGACCCAGAGCTCGCCGCGCACATGGAGGCAAATGCGAATGTCTAACGTACCCCATTTTCAAATTCCGCGCCGGTCCCACCGTCCACGCGGACTCAATGCGATCAAGGTGTCAGATGAGGTGAAAGCGCAGAGGGCCGCCATGCTCGAAGCCAAGCGCCTCGCCGAGGAGGCCGCTGAGGCAAAGGTGGAGACGGCGAACGCCATGGCGGCATTGGAAGCTGAAGAAGGCCGTAAGGCGGGAATGTCCCATCAGCTTGCGGAGGCCAAACAGCGGGAGGCGTCAATCGCCGAGGCCATGCGGAACGTCGCTGCAATTATCGATCCAGCCAAAGGCAAGTCCTCTAAAATGCGATCTTCGTGAGGGATGATGGATAGAAACCATTTGGAATCAGTACCGTCGAACTCTGGAAATACCTTGGCTCGCATATGCGGGCCAAATACTCCCTTGCGGCTGCAAGATGCACTTGCCCTCGCATTCCCTGCCGGTGGAATGACGCTCTCCGGCCTGCGGAAAGAAGTTGCGAGGGGGCGACTAGCGGTCGAAACTATAGCCGGAAAGCATTTCACGACTCTGGCCGATATTGAGCGAATGAGGGAACTGTGTCGCGCGAACGTAAGCCTGCAAGACTCTGGAAAAAGCCCGCAAGTAATGGCCGTTCCGCGCTCTGGATCATTAAAGACGGTGGAAGGTCCATCGCCACAGGAGTCGTTGCGAAACCGTTTGAAGTCAGCCCACCAGAAGCAGCAGAGCGCAGCTTAGCTGACTACATCGCCTCAAAGTATTCGCCGGTGCGGACACGTCGTGACGTGGACCTTATCGACATTGCCGATGTGCTGGCGATCTACCACGAAGACCGCCGCGAGTCGTTTGAGACGGACCTTTACAAAAAGCGGTTCGATGCGCGCATAACCCGACTGAATGATTTTCTCGGTGGCACGATGCTTGGGTCGCTCACTACCAAGCTGTGCAACGATTACGCCAAACATCGAGGAAATGCCGGTGGCGCGCGTCGGGACTTGGAAGACCTGAGGGCAGCCATTGGTCATCATGCAAAACAGAACCTGCATCATGCGGTGATAAATGTCGCCCTACCACCGAAGGGGAAAGCCCGCGAGCGTTGGCTGACGCGAGATGAAGCCGCCAAGCTGATTTGGGCCGCATGGCGTCACCGTGAGGTTCAAACAATCCATCGTGGACCCAAAAAAGGCGAAAAGGTCGTTACGGACAAACACCCTCTCCGCCACATAGCAAGATTCATTCTGATCGGTCTCTACACCGGTACTCGTGCCAGTGCCATCGCGGCGGCCTCCCCCTACCGGAAGGAAGGGCATTCTTACGTTGACCTTCAGACTGGCGTGTTTCACCGCCTTCCAATCGGCAAACGCGTCACGAACAAGCGTCAGCCTCCCGTTGCCCTGCCAACGCGACTGGTCGCACATATGCGGCGGTGGATGGATCGTAAGATCATCAAGGATCATTTTGTCGAGTGGAATGGCGAGGCCGTCGCATCCGTAAAGAACGGCTTTGCACGGGCCGTGGAGATTGCGGACCTTTCAACCGAGGAAGGAAATGTCACGCCTCACACGCTTCGGCACACTGCTGCGACTTGGCTGATGCAGCGTGGCGCTGACCTCTGGCAATCATCAGGATTTTTGGGGATGTCGCCGGAGACGTTGAAGAATGTGTATGGCCATCACCATCCCGACTTCATGCGAGCGGCGGCGGATGCGATCACACGGAAGCAAAATTCCGCCAATCAGTTATCCAATCGGTTATCCGAGAAAAAGATGAAAACGTTAACTAATTGAAAGAATTGGTGGGCCCGGCAAGACTCGAACTTGCAACCAGACCGTTATGAGCGGTCGGCTCTAACCATTGAGCTACAGGCCCGCCGGTCCGCCATGACGGCGGGCAACGGTGCAATCACCCCATACAATGACCGCCGCCGCCGGGCAATCGTACCCATGCTCGTCCCGCAAATATCCCGGCTTGTTGCATTATCTGCCGGTTCAGGCGCGATCCAGGCCAAAAGCCCGCTCCGGTTCAGGGGCATCAATCCTCAGTCGGATTCGTCCGCCAATTCATCGACGGCATCGTAGACCAGATCGAGGTCATGCGCGGTACTGCAATAGGGCGGCATGATATAGATCGTATTGCCGAGCGGCCGGACCAGCAATCCGCGCGCGAGAAAACCACGATAGAGACGCGGGCCGATGTCGGCCAGATAGCCTGCATCCTTGGCCGCAAGGTCGAGCGCCGCGATGGTTCCGATCTGACGAACATTGGAGAAACGTTCGTCATCGCGAAAGCGCGCGAGCTTGTCCTGATGGAAAGCGGCAATGGCGCTGATGCGCTCCATCACCGGCTCGCGCTGCCAGATTTCCAGATTGGCCAGCGCTGCCGCGCAGGCAATCGGGTTCGCGGTGTACGAACTGGAATGGAAGAACGTGCGGCTGCGGTCCGCCGAATAATGTGCGTCGAAAATGTCCGCACGGCAGAGCGTAACTGCCAGCGGCAGCGAGCCGCCCGTCAATCCCTTCGAATAGCAGGCGATGTCCGGACTGATATCGGCCTGCTCGCAGGCAAACAATGTGCCTGTACGGCCCCACCCCGTCATCACCTCGTCGGCGATGAAAAGAATCTCGTGCGCCGCACAGACGCGCTTCATCCCCGCGAGCACATGCGGCGGATAGATTAGCATGCCGCCTGCCCCCAGAACGAGCGGCTCGACGATCAGGGCCGCAACATCGCCTTTCATGCAGGCGGCATCGAGCGCATCCAGCGTCGCCTGCTCGCGACCTGCGGCTGGAAATGGGATCCGCTGGACGTCGAACAGCAGCGGATCGTAAGGCGCATTGAACACACCACGCTCTCCCACCGACATGCCGCCGATGGTGTCACCATGATAGGCTCCTTCCAGCGCGAGAATGCGATTACGATTGCTGCCGTGATGCCGCCAGAACCCGAGCGCCATTTTCAGCGCGACTTCGACCGAGGTGGATCCGCTGTCGGAGAAAAAGACGTATTCAAGTTCCGGCGGCGTAATCTCGACAAGACGACGCGCGAGCTTCTCGGCGGGCTCGTGCGTGAATCCCGCAAAGATCACTTGATCGAGACGGTCTGCCTGCTGCTTGATCGCCTGCATGATATGAGGATGACGGTGGCCGTGGGTCACCACCCACCACGATGAAATCGCATCGAAAATGCGGCGGCCATCCGCGGCCTCGAGCCACGCGCCCTCGCCTTTCGAAATCATGACCGCTTCAGGCTGCACCGCATGCTGCGTGAACGGATGCCATACCGGCGATCTCGACGTCATCGGGCGGAGTCCCTGCGAAATTCGTCCACATGGAAATGCTGTGCAAACGCCGAATGCAAGGTGTCGTGCGTCAGCCGTGCGAGGCGCGGCAGGCGGCCAAGGCGTTTCGCTCGTCCCATCTCGCAAATGATCCGTTCGGATTCCATATTCTCGTCGCCAATAAAGGCGACCCCGAGCAGGGGAATATTGCGCGCCTGCAGCGCCTCGATCGACAACAGGCTGTGATTGATCGTGCCGAGCGTGGTCCGCGCGCAGAGCACCACCGGTGCGCGCCACCGGGCTATGACGTCGATATATGTGATGCTCTCCGTCAGCGGCACCATCAGACCACCCGCACCTTCAACCACCAGCGGCTGGCTCAGGTCCGGCAGAGCGAGTGTATCAGGATCGATGACGACGCCGTCGATCCTGGCAGCGAGATGCGGCGATGCCGGTGTCTTCAATCGATAGGCCTCGGGTAACAGGCGATCTTGCGAAAGACCAGACAGCCGCTGGACGGTATCGCGGTCGGTCTCCTCGTCGAGGCCCGCCTGGATCGGCTTCCAGTAAAACCCGTCAAGCGCGCCGGCGAGGGCCGCGGCGAATACCGTCTTGCCGATGCCGGTGTCGGTGCCGGTGACAACAATACGCACGATCATGCCGCCTGCCGCATGTCTTCGGCGAGCGCCTCGAACAGTTCCGCCACGATGACTTCGTTGACATTCAGCGTCAGCGCGATCCGCAACCGCGCGGTACCCTCGGGAACGGTCGGCGGACGGATCGCGCGAATATCGAACCCGCGGCGCTGCAAGGACGCGGCAACAGCGACCGCCGCGCGATCCGCGCCTATAATCACCGGCAGGATTTGCGAGCCTGACGTCGCGAGGTTGCAACGGCGGCGCAACTCATCGCCCGCAAATTGAACCAGACGCGCCAGCCGCTTGCGGCGCTCGGGATTGGTGCGTGAAATCTCGATGGCCGCCCGCGTGATCGCTGCCATCAGCGGCGACGGCGCGGTTGCGAAGATAAAGGGGCGCGCGCGGTTGACGAGAAAGTCGCGGATGGTGCGCGACGCGAGAATAAAGCCACCAACAGTGCCAAGCGCCTTGCCGCATGTATGCAGCGTGATGACATTGTCGCGGCCCTCGAACGCCGCAGCCAGTCCCCGGCCCTGCGGTCCCAGCACACCTGTCGCATGAGCCTCGTCGATGACAACCATCGCCTCATGACGATCGGCGACGGCAAACAGTTCCGCAAAATTCGGACTGTCGCCATCCATGCTGTAAAGGCTCTCAACCGAAATCCAGGGCCGCCCCTTGCCGCCGGCCTTGCGCCAGCGGACGATCGCGGCGTCGAAAGCATCTACATTATTGTGTGGGACGCCAACAGGGTCCGCGCGACCGCTGCGCAGACCTTCATGAACGCTGGCGTGAATCAATTCATCATGGACAACGAGATCGCCACGCTGCGGCAGTGTCGAGAAGATTGCATGGTTGGCGACAAAGCCGCCGCCGAAATAGAGTGCCGTCTCGGCTCCGAAATACGCAGCAGCCTCAGCTTCCAAAGCCTCATGCTCGGAATGATTGCCACGCAACAGGCGAGAGCCGCCCGCTCCGACCGGAACCCCGCGCGCCACGGCCTCGGCAGCGGCGCGCTTTAATTCATCAGATTCCGCCAATCCGAGATAGTCATTCGACGTAAAGTCGATCCCGACGCGATTGCGAAGCGAGCGCAGACGGCCCCGCCCCTCAAGATCGCGCAAGTCTGCTTCGAATGGCTCATGCATGCATCGAATCCCGATTGTCACGAAGGAAGATGGATGCGGGCAAATACCGCGCTAGAGTTTCCTGTTCTTTTCGTCGACAAGAACAACACGCGGCTGAAATTGCCGCGCTTCAACTTCATCAAAACTTGCATAGGCCACGATGATGACCTTGTCGCCCATCATCGCCAGCCGCGCCGCTGCGCCGTTCAATCCGATAACGCCAGAGCCGGCAGGCGCTTCGATGACATAGGTCGAGAAGCGCGCGCCGGTATCGATGTTATAGATGTCGACGCGTTCGTTGATGAGGAAACCGGCAGCATCGATCAGTGTCCGATCGATTGAGATCGAGCCTTCATAATGCAAATCCGCCTCGGTCACGCGTGCGCGGTGGATCTTCCCCTTCATCAACGTGACATGCATCGGCGTGCTCTGGTTACGGCGCGGATGTTTCGCGCGAAGGTCCGTTAGGACGACCGCCCCCTCAGGTCAAGACTTTAGGATTAGAACGGAGCGAATGGCTGTCAGGCAAAAGCCATGCGCCGGCGAGCGCGCAGCAGCAGCGCCACAACGATGGTCACGTTCAGAGCATTCCAGCCGACCCCGTTCAGGAAAGCGGCGGCATAGGAGCCGGTTGCGTCGAAGATCACGCCCGAAACCCATCCCCCCAACGACATGCCGATCACCGACGCGAAGATCACCATGCCCACCCGGGTCGCGGCTTCGCTGGACGGCATCGATTCCCGCACGATGATGGCGTAGCTCGGCACGATGCCGCCTTGAAACAGGCCGAACATCGCAGAGATAATGTACAGCGACATCAGGCCGTCGAAGAAGAGATAGAACATCAACGCGACGCCCTGCGCGATCGAACCGACCAGCAGCGTGCGCAAGCCGCCGATGCGATCCGCGAGAAAACCGGAGCCGATCCGGCTGACGATGCCGAAGGCAAGCATCAGCGACAGCATCTCCGCGCCGCGAGCCACGCCGTAACCGAGATCGCCGCAATAGGCGACGATGTGGACCTGCGGCATCGACATTGCCACGCAGCAGGCAACGGCTGCGATGCAAAGCATAATGGTCAGCGTATTCGTGTTGATCTGGAGATCGACGCGCGGCGGCGGCGCGTTCTCATGCGAGCGCACGGACTCGCTGCCGATCTGCCAACGCAGGATCGCAACTACGACCGCCATGATAATAGCGCAGCCAATTCCGATAGCGATGTGCGTGGCCCGCCATCCGGCATAGGCGGTTCCGCGTTCGACGACGGGAGGCCAGAACGTGCCGGCGATGTAGTTGCCGCTGGCGGCGATGGTGACCGCGAGGCCCCGGTGGCGATCGAACCAGTGCGATGCCTCGGTCATCAGCGGGCCGAAAGTGGCCGCGGCGCCTAGGCCGATCAGAAAATGCATCAGGTTGAATTGCCATAGCGCAGCGGCATAGCCAGCACCGAGGTAACCCAGCAGCATGGCGACGATACCGATGGTGATCGCGGGCACGATGCCAAAGCGGTCGGACAACCGGCCCATGCCGATGCCACCAAGACCGAAGCCGAGCATGGTGCAGGTAAAGGCCAGCGACGCTGCGCCCCGGGTCGCGCCGAAGTCCGCCTGCACGATAGGGATGACCACCACCACCGACCACATGCCGACGCTGCCGATCGATCCGATTATCAGGGCAATACCCAACCGTACCCACGCAGCGCGTGAGTCCGGCGTGAACGCCGCCAAAGAGGAGGTGGAATCGCTAGAGCCCGACACGCAGGCAACCTCGTCGGCATTGCCGTTCGGGTCAAGTCGTTCTCCGAATAGGGGTTATGCGAGAATATCATCCTCTCGCATCAGCGAAATGACCCGCCAGCATCCCCCGTTAACTCTTTACTAACCATAAGCTGGGCAAATTTTGCCGGGTGAAGTCGAGTGTCGTCGGTCGCGCAGAACGGGGGAATACCCGTGGATGCCAGTGCGGTGCCTCACTTTAGGAACGGTGGCCCTTCGGCCGCCGCTCACGTCTTTGGGGTCCGCGAACGACATGCGCGGGGGGAAGCGGCGGCAATGGTTGATGTAACGGCGGGCCAAGGCCAGACGGCGAAAAGCTCCGGATTTCCCAGTTTCTCCGACATCGGCACCATGCTCAGGCGCGGCGATCTCGCGCTGGCCTTCGGCGTTCTCACCATTCTTGTGGTGCTCATCCTGCCGCTGCCGGCGGTGGTGCTGGACCTGTTCCTCGCGATCTCGATCACGCTGTCGATCCTGATCCTGATGACAGCGCTGTTCATCCAGACACCGCTGGAATTCTCAGCCTTTCCTACGGTTCTGCTGATTTCGACCATGCTGCGGCTGTCACTCAACATGGCGTCCACCCGTCTGATCCTGTCGCACGGCCACGAAGGCACCGCCGCAGCCGGCCACGTCATCGAGGCGTTCGGCAATTTCGTGATGAGCGGCAATTTCGTCATCGGAATTATCGTTTTCACGATTCTGGTGATCGTGAACTTCGTCGTCATCACCAAGGGTTCGGGCCGCATCGCGGAAGTCGCCGCGCGGTTCCACCTCGACTCGATGCCCGGCAAGCAGATGGCAATCGATGCCGATCTTTCTGCCGGATTGATCGACGAGAAGACCGCCAAGCACCGCCGCAAGGAGCTTGAGGATGAAAGCGGCTTCTTCGGCGCGATGGACGGTGCGTCGAAGTTCGTGCGCGGTGACGCCATTGCCGGCCTGCTGGTGGTGTTCATCAACGTGATCGGCGGCATCATCATCGGCGTCGCGCAGCAGGGCATGGGCTTTGCGGACGCTGCCCGCACCTACACGCTGCTGACGGTGGGCGATGGCCTCGTCACTCAGGTGCCGGCGCTGATCGTTTCGACCGCCGCCGGCCTTCTGGTCTCCAAGGCGGGCGTCACCGGCGCCGCCGACAAGGCGATGATGAAGCAGCTGTCGGGCTATCCGCAGGCGCTCGGCATGTCGTCGGGCGTGATGCTGGTGCTGGCGCTGCTGCCGGGCATTCCGATGCTGCCGTTTCTGGCGCTGGGCGGCGGCGCGGGCTGGCTGGCATGGAATGCGCGCACCAATCATCGCGCCGCCAAGGTCCAGGAAGCGCGTGAAGCAGCCGCACCAGCCGCTGCTGCGGCTGCCGCAGCAGCCGCCGAAGAACCGATCTCGAGCGCCCTCAAGATTGACGATCTCAAGATCGAACTGGGCTACGCGCTGCTGCCGCTGGTCAACGGACCCGACGGCACGGACCGCCTCACCGATCAAATCAAGGCGTTGCGCCGTTCGCTCGCCACCGAAATGGGCTTCGTGATGCCCGCCGTGCGAATTCTCGACAATGTGCAGCTCGAAGCCAACACCTATGTCATCAAGATCAAGGAAGTGGACGCCGGCACCGGCCGCATCTGGGCCAACCAGTTCATGGTGATGGACCCTGCCGGCAATCAGGTCAGCGTTCCGGGCACGCACACCACGGAGCCGACGTTCGGATTGCCTGCGACTTGGGTCGACGCCTCGCTCAAGGAGGAAGCCTCGCTCAAGGGATATACCGTGGTGGACGCCGCGACCGTCCTGTCCACACACCTCACCGAACTGCTCAAGGGCAACATGTCGGACCTGTTGTCCTACGGCGAGGTGCAGAAACTCCTGAAGGACCTGCCGAAGGAACAGGGCGAACTCGTCAAGGACATCGTGCCCAACCAGATCACCGTGTCGGGCATCCAGCGCGTGCTGCAATTGCTGCTCGCCGAGCGCATCTCGATCCGCGATCTGTCGACCATTCTCGAAGGCATCGCCGACGCACTCGCCTTCTCGCGCAATCCCGCGACGCTGGTCGAGCATGTACGCGCACGGCTGGCGCGGCAAATCTGCGCGCAGAATACATCGATGAATGGCTACCTGCCGCTGATCGCACTCAGCGCGAAGTGGGAGCAGGCCTTCGCGGAATCGCTGATCGGCACTGGCGAGGAGCGCAGCCTCGCAATGCAGCCGTCGAAACTCTCGGAGTTCATGACCCTTGTACGCGATCGCTTTGAGCAGGCCGCGCGCGAAGGTGAGGCACCGGTGCTGGTCACGTCGGCGGCTATCCGGCCATTCGTGCGCTCGCTGGTGGAGCGCTTCCGCGCCCAGACCACCGTGCTTTCGCAGGCGGAAATCCATCCCCGCGCCCGCCTGAAAACGGTCGGAAGCGTCTGATCCGGCACCATATCCGGGATGAAATACCTGCGACATTCTGGTCACAGACAAGTCTTTCGTAAGCCGCCGAAAAAATAATGGCCCCCGACCGCGAAACCAAACCGCAATTAATCCATTGATTTATCTCGATAATTCTTGAGTGGTTTACAGCCCTCTCGGAAGTTCAAGACATTTCACTCGTTTGTGATCGGCGCTTGGAAACGAATCCCTGCCAATTACGTTTCTGTTCATGTGCAGTGGTTGAACCTGCGGGCGAGCGAACAGCACCAATGTTCGACCACACCAAAAGGCGGCGGGAGGTTTGTATGAACCATTCGTTCTACAGTGCAGATCGTATGACACACCTGAAGATCGTCGTTGTGGCGCTGGTCGCCGCGATCGGCGTCGCGGGTCTTGGAATTTCTGCGCGCCTCTCGGATACCGGACTGACCCAGACGGCACGTGTCAGCGGTCCCGCAATCAAAGCCAATAAAGCCGTTGTCCTGACCAGCTCGGATCAATCGACGATCCGCTAACGATTTCACGAATTCACAAGGCTCTCTTCCCCGCCCCCCGAAGTCGCCTTGTGATTGCTCAGAAGACCCCAAGTCTGAGACCAGAAAACGCCCGCTCCCCACGGGCGTTTTTTGTTGTCCGGATTTGGCGGCATGATCCCGAAAAGTGGAAACCGGTTTCGGAAAAGATCGTGCCAAAAATACTCAGCGCGGCTGTGCGGGAAGTGCAGGAACGCTTTCAACCAGCGTGCCTGCATAGACGATCGGACCGGTGGCAATGCCGGTGGGCGATCCGCCTTCCGGCTCGAGTGTGACCGCATAGGTCGCCGTGTTGATCGTGTCGCTGTCATAAGCCGCCAACGACGGACGAATGGTGAAATCGCTGCCGCCGATCACACCCAGCGAACGCGGACGTTGCAGCTTGTCGGAGACCAGCCAGAGCTCGTAGCTCTTGCCGGGTTCCGCCGCCGCGCCAACCTTGCGCACGGTGAAGTTCTTCGTAGCCGTGTCCACCGTGAGAATGAAGGCCGGCGCAGCAGCACCCTGTTGAAGCACCGCGACGAATTGCGCGGGCAGCGGCGCGGCAGGCGCAGGCACTTCGACCACTTGGATCTTCGGTTTCACGCGAAGATTCTCCGGCAGCAGATCAGGCCGATAGGCCTGCAGCCAGATCACGCCGGCCAGCGAGGCGGCCACTGCCGTCATGACCCAGCCAAACGCCAGACCACCACGCTTGCCGGGCAACGGCACGACGTTTGAGGGCTGCGAAGGCTGCGCTGCCACGGGCTCGACAACGATATCCGGAGCTGCGGCCGGCCTTGCCTCGGCTGCACCATGATCCAGCGCGGCCTGATCGGACGTCGTCTGATCCGACTTCGCCTGATCCGAGATGACCTGCTCCAGAGCGGCGGTGACGGCTGTCGAATCGTCCGGCGTCGTCGGAGGGATGTGCGTGTAGTCGAAGTGATCCGGCACCGGCGCAGCAGCCGCGTCCGGCGCGGCGGGCGTTGGCGCAACTGCGGTGGTTGGTGTGACGGAAGAGTCCTGAGGCTCGACCACCGGCTCCGGCGCCGACTCGATCTTCTGCCCCAAACCAAGCGCAGCGCTGATGTTGTCCCAGAGGTGCGGCGGCGGCTCGATCGGGGCCACCATCTGATGCAACGGGCTGAGCTTGCGATCCCATGCCTCGACCACTTCCATGAAGCCGTGATCGACGATCATCATGGTTTCGACAAGCGCGCGCTCGTCCGCATCAAGCGTACCGAGGGCATATTCCGCCGCGAGCGCGATATGGTCTTCGCTGTAGTTCATCTCATACCAATCGAATTCATGCCAAACCAAGACATTCGCGAATATCAATCATGCTTCGCCGCAGCCATGTCTTGACGGTATTCAACGGCGTATTGAACTTTTCCGACAGTTGATCGCGACTCCATCCGTTGTAGTAGGCCAGCAGCACCAGCTTCTGGCGTTCCGGATCGAGCTGACCGACGCATTCGAGAACCCGCTTCAACTCCTCCGTCATTTCCCGCCGCGCGAGCGGATCCGGCGTATCGGAAGCCACTTCCATGGCCGTCGGCTCGTCCTCGATCGACGCCTCGCTGCGCTTGCGCACCACATCGATCGCGCGGTTGCGGGCAATCGACACCATCCAGGTGATCGGAGACGCGAGCGTCGGATTGAATTGACCCGCGTTGTTCCAGATCTTGACGTAGGCCTCCTGGGTCACCTCTTCGGCGAGATCCTGACGTCTCAATATACGAAGCACGACGCCGAAGAGTTTCGCGCGGGTGGCGTCGTAAAGGCGCTCGAACGCGGCCTCATCCCCCTTCGCAACAGATGCAAGCAGCCAGATCAATTCCGCCGGCGTCAGCATTCAATCCCCTCAAAAAACGTCGCTCTACCCCAACGCGGCTAGCTCACCGCCTAGCGCCACGACTGTGCCATTCCGTATCACATCTTGCCTGTACCCCGTCCAGCTTCCACGGCGGACGGAAAGTCGCGGAAAAACAAAACCCGGGCATTGCGGCCCGGGTCTCATATCATGGAACCATTTGGCGAAAGCCGGGTTCATGACCGTCGCGGATCAACGCACCGTGAGCAAGCACGACCGGGAACCCGCCGGTATTGCAGGCTAGCGGCCGCCCGACCTCACGCCATCGCAATCCGGGAGCGCATCAAGCCGATGCTATCAAGATCGGCCTGTTCGCGGGCGCTTTCCTCGGCACGCTCACGCGCCTGATCGCGTTCATCGAGAAGTTCCACCTTCTTGAGCTCCTCGAACGCCTCGCCCAGTACCGCCTTGGCATCCTCAAGCTGGACCCGCAATTCATCCGCGGAACGGGTGAGGTTCTCGCGGCGCTGGATGGCAGCCTTGGCATAGGTGGGATAGGCGAAGTGCGAGGGGTCCTGGATTCCGGCACGGTCCTGCTCATGCTGGATTTCGCGTTCCAGATCAACGGACATACGCTGGAAATCAGCGATCATGCCCTCGATCTGCGCAACCCTTCGGCGCTTCTCATCGACCTGAAATTTCTTCAGGCGGATCAGCGTTTCACGTGACTTCATCGACTCGTACTCCCCAGAAGTCCCAATCTCAAAACGGGACGCAACCGGCATCCCCGCAAGGGCCCCTCCGGTTGAACACAGATGGCGGGATCATGGCGCGACAAAGTTAGCGTTCCGTTTCCAAGGTCTGGAGGATTTGCTCCAACCGCCGGTACCCGTCTCCCAGTCCCGTCGCCTCATCCTTGCGCTGACGGAGGAAATCCTCCAGCGGCTCGTGCAGCCGGATAGCCTCGTCAACCTCGGGACTGGACCCGGCGCGATAGGCTCCGAGCCGGATCAACTCCTCCATGTCGGCGTAGGTCGCCATGGTCTGGCGGGCCTTGACGATGGTCGGCCAGAACGCAGGGTCCGCGGATTTCGGCATGGTGCGCGACACTGACTTCAGAATGTTGATGGCCGGGTAACGGCCGCGCTCGGCGATCGCGCGCTCCATCACGATGTGGCCGTCGAGGATGCCACGCACCGCGTCGGCGACCGGCTCATTGTGGTCATCACCATCCACCAGCACCGTAAAGATGCCCGTGATGGTGCCCTCGCCCAATCCCGGCCCTGCCCGCTCCAGGAGCTTCGGCAGCTCTGTGAAAACCGTCGGCGTATAGCCCTTGGCGGTCGGCGGCTCCCCGGCGGACAGACCGATTTCACGCTGCGCCATGGCGAAGCGCGTGACCGAGTCCATCATGCACATGACGTCCTTGCCGTCGTCGCGGAAGTACTCGGCAATCGCCAGCGTAAGGTAAGCCGCCTGCCGCCGCATCAGTGCAGGCTCGTCAGACGTCGCCACCACCACCACCGAGCGCGCCAAGCCTTCGTCGCCGAGATCGTCCTGCAGGAATTCCTGCACCTCGCGGCCACGTTCACCGACCAGACCGATCACGGAAATGTCCGCGTCGACATTGCGCGCCAGCATCGACAGCAACACCGACTTGCCGACACCGGAACCGGCGAAGATGCCCATGCGCTGACCGCGGCAGCAAGTCAGGAACGTGTTGAGCGACCGCACGCCAAGATCGAGCGGCGCGCCCACGCGCTTGCGGGAATGCGCCGGCGGTGGCGCGTTGCGATAGGGCATCGGCGACGGCCCCTGCATCAGCGGCCCCTTGCCGTCGATCGGTTCACCCATCGCATTGATCACGCGCCCGAGCCACGCAGCCGACGGACGCACCTGGCTGGCCGCATTGGCGATCACCGCACGGCAACCGCGCCGCACACCTTCAAGTCCGGCGAAAGGCATGACGACGGCATTGTTGCCGGTGAAGCCGATCACCTCGCAGGGAATGAAACGGTTGGTGCCGGTCTCCACCACGATGCGCGCGCCGACCGACATGGCATGGATCGGACCGGCGATCTCCACCATCAATCCGCGCACACCGACGACACGGCCATAAATATTGACGCCATCGATGTCGGATATCTGCTCGGCGAGGGCCTTCATTGCGAAAACCTTAAGTTTCCGCGATTCCGCAGCTTCCCCTTAACTCGATGTTTACCCGCATCGTTAATCATTGCGTCACTGTCTTTGATGACTGAGAGCACTTGGCCTTCAGAATGAAGGTGCGAGTCGCAGGAGTCGGTTAGGCCCGGTTCTTAATGTGGAAATTGAACGGCAAGGCTACGAAAAGCTGCTTACAGGCAACATCTTAGTGCGATTCGACAAAAATTGCACGATAGAGCTTGCAGACACGAATCAGCATTTGTTAACCATATGTCGTCAGGATCCGAATCAGTTGTTCAAAGGCGTTTTTCCAGTGCCGCAAGTATGCGGCCGGCCTGACGCCCGGAGCGGCGACTATAGGGGACTGGCATGCGCGTATTGCTGATAGAAGATGACAGCGCCACTGCGCAGTCGATCGAGTTGATGCTCAAATCCGAGAGTTTCAACGTCTACACGACGGATCTCGGAGAAGAGGGCGTCGACCTCGGAAAGCTTTATGATTACGACATCATTCTGCTCGACCTGAACCTGCCGGACATGTCCGGATATGATGTTCTCAAGCAGTTGCGTGTCTCGAAGATCAAGACACCCATTCTGATCCTCTCCGGCCTCGCCGGCATCGAGGACAAGGTCAAGGGTCTCGGCGTCGGCGCCGACGACTACATGACCAAGCCATTCCACAAGGACGAACTGATCGCCCGCATCCATGCGATCGTCCGCCGTTCCAAGGGTCACGCCCAGTCGGTCATCCAGACCGGCGATCTGGTGGTCAACCTCGACACCAAGACCGTCGAAGTCGGCGGCCAGCGCGTGCATCTCACGGGCAAGGAATACCAGATGCTGGAGCTGCTCTCGCTCCGCAAGGGCACGACGCTGACCAAGGAGATGTTTCTCAATCATCTCTACGGCGGCATGGACGAGCCCGAACTCAAGATCATCGACGTCTTCATCTGCAAGCTGCGCAAGAAGCTCGCGAACGCTTCGGAAGGCCGCAACTTCATCGAGACCGTCTGGGGCCGCGGCTACGTGCTGCGCGAGCCGACCGAGGACGAAGTCCGCATTCCAGCCTGATGATGGGTTGTACCGGGGGCCGTACGCCCTCTCCTCCCAGACTGAGCCCCGCCGCAAATGGCGGGGTTTTTGTTTGGAAAGACGCAATCCCGCCCCGGTGCCGCCGGCTTTCGGCCCTTTCGCGCATAAGGCGAAATGGCGGCGAACCCCGGCCGATAAGGCAAAATCAGGAGAAGCTTAAGGCAGCCTCAGACCGCGAACTTCAGCGCCAGTCCGGCGGCCCCGCACACCGCCAGCGTCGGCAGCATGCCGAAGTGCCAGCGGAACATCGCGAGCATGGCGAACGCGGACAACAGCGCCGCCTTCCAGTCCAGCGACGCCAGATCCGGCCATGCCGGGCGGAGCCATCCGAGATTCAATTCGCCGACGTTGCGGAACAACACATGCAGCGCGAACCACACCGCAAGATTGAGGATGACGCCGACCACCGCCGCGGTGATGGCGGCAAGCGCGCCTGACAGCGCGCGGTTGTGGCGCAGCCGCTCAACATAGGGCGCGCCCAGCAGCACCCAGAGAAAGCACGGCACGAACGTCACCCAGGTGGTGAGGCTCGCGCCGATCAGACCGCCCGCAAGCGGCGGGATGCCGCCGGGATCGCGAAAGCCCGCGAGAAAACCGACGAAGGTCAGCACCAGGATCAGCGGCCCGGGCGTCGTCTCGGCCAGCGCAAGACCGTCGAGCATCTCGCCGGGATTGAGCCAGTGCAGATCGTTGACCGCCGCCTGCGCCACATAGGCCAGCACCGCATAGGCCCCGCCGAACGTAACCACCGCCATCTCCGAGAAGAACGTCGCGAGGGTCGGATACACGCTACCCCGCCCGAACAGCAGCACCAGCAGAACAATCGGCGCCACCCACAGCGCTCCGCAGACCGCGACGATCCGAAGGCCGCGCTTGAGTGTCGGCGCATCCCGCGACATGGCGGCGGCATCGGCAGCGCGGTCCGACTGTTCGACGGATGTCGGCGCTCCGCCGATCCAGTCGGGCGCAATCTTCGCCGCGAACCAGCCGAACACGCCGGCGGCAACGATGATCAGCGGGAACGGGACATGAAATCCGAAGATCGCAATGAAAGCCACGGCGGCGAGACTGTAGAGCGCCGTCGTCTTCAGCGCGCGCCGGGCGATGCGAAACAACGCTTCGATCACGATGGCCAGCACGGCCGCCTTCAGCCCGAAGAACAATCCCGAGACCACATCGAGCGCGCCATACAGCGCGTAGATCACGCTCAGTGTCACGATGACGACAAAGCCCGGCAACACGAACAGCGTTCCGGCGATGACGCCGCCGCGCACGCCGTGCAGCAGCCAGCCGATATAGGTAGCGAGTTGCTGCGCCTCGGGACCGGGCAGCAGCATGCAGAAATTCAGCGCATGGATAAATCGCGCGTCCGAAATCCACTTGCGCTCATCGACCAGTTCGCGATGCATCAGCGCGATCTGGCCGGCGGGGCCGCCGAAGGACAGCAGAGCGATCCGGAGCCAGACGAAGAAGGCTTCGCGTATCGGGATGGCGGAGGCTGCCGATGGCTCGGCGCTCTGCTCAGCAAGCGGAGGATGGGTCGAGGGCATGGCACGTCCTTGCACGGGTGCGGACGCGATACTTGGGCATGCCGCCTGTGGGGAGATCGCTCGTCCCCGCAGCCACTTTAGTCGAGTTTCAGTTTCGCGCCAGAGCCTTGGTCGCGCCGAGACCGATCCCAGGCACCAGCGACGGCGACGACCGCACCGGGTTGGGCATGTAGACGCCGCGCAGGTCCGGCGCGGCGCGATACGCATCGGTCAGTCCGATCACCGTCTCGGCGGCACCGAGGAAAAGATAGCCGTCCGGTTCAGTCACTCTCTGCATGCGATTGAACACGTCGACCTTGGTGGCCTGGTCGAAATAGATCAGCACGTTGCGGCAGAAGATGATGTCGAACACGCCGAAGTGGGAGAAATCCTGCAACAGATTGGTTTGCTGGAAGCGAACCATCGCGCGAATCTCGGGATTGAGCTGCCAGACATCGCCGATCTGCTTGAAATACTTGACCAGCATCTGAATCGGCAGCCCGCGCTGGACCTCGAACTGGCTGTACATGCCGGACTTGGCTTTTTCCAGCACCTCGAGCGACAGATCGGTCGCGACGATCTCGGCGCGCCAGCCGGCCGGCAGCGCTTCCTTCAGGATCATGGCCAGCGAATACGGCTCCTGTCCCGTGGAGGACGCGGCGCACCAGATGCGGATGCTGCGGCGGTTCGCGCGCGCCTTCAGCAATTGCGGAAGAACGACGTCGCGGACATTTTCGAACGGCAGCTTGTCGCGAAAGAAAAACGTCTCGTTGGTGGTCATCGCTTCGACCACATCGACGGTCAGCGCTTCCGAGCCGCTCTTGAGTTTCTGAACCAGCTCGCCGATGCCTGACAGCCCGGCCTTGCGGGCGAGCGGAAGCAGGCGGCTTTCGATCAGATACTGCTTGTCCGAGGACAGCAGCAATCCGGAGCGGTCTTTCAGGAGCTTTTGCAGGTACTCGTAATCGAGAGGTGTCACGCGCGCACTCCTGCAAAAAGCCGAACAACTTTGGGCGCGATCTGGTCCAGCGGCAGAACCGCCGCACAGACCCCGGCGTGGGCGACAGCCCCCGGCATGCCCCAGACAACGCTGGTGGCTTCATCCTGGGCGATGACGTTGCCGCCGGCGGCGGCGATGACCTTACCGCCCTGCGCGCCGTCCGACCCCATGCCGGTCAGCACGACCGCGAGGATGGCGCCCTGCCAGACCTCGACGGCCGACGCGAACAGCGGATCGACAGCCGGCTTGCAGAAATTGATCTGCGGCCCGTCATCGAGTGCGATGACCGGATTGCCGCCGGAGCGCGCCACGCGCATGTGGCGGCCGCCCGGCGCGAGATAGATGCGTCCCGGCTTTATCGGCTCGCCGTCGACGCCCTCATGGGCGGGGCGTCCGCTGGTGCGCGCCAGATGCTCCGCAAGAATGGTGGTGAAGGTCGGCGGCATGTGCTGGGTGATCAGAACCGGATACTGGTCGATCACGGGGCCAATGCCGGCCACCAGAGTCATCAGCGCCTGCGGACCGCCTGTCGATGAACCAATCAGCAGCACGCGAGGTTGCGTGGGGCTGAACGGCCGCAACTCCACCTTGTGCGAGGCCGACGCCGGCGCAGGGACTGCAGCCACGGGACGCAGCAACGGAGCGCGCACCGGCTGCGCCGCCGGCGAAAGCGACGGGCTTGCAACCGTGGCCGGACGCCGCAGCCGCGCACCGAGGTGGCGAATTTTTTCAATGAGGTCCCGCTTGAAGACGTCGGCGGCGGCGATCTCGCGGGTGCTTTCGGGCTTCGGGATATAATCGGATGCGCCGAGCGACAGCGCCTTGAAGCTGATCTCCGCGTTGCGGCGGGTCAGCGTCGAGGCCATGATGACGACGAGATTCTTCTTCTTTTCGAGCAGCAGCGGCAGCGCCGAAATGCCGTCCATATCAGGCATTTCAATATCGAGCACGACGACATCGGGATCGACGCGCATCACCTGATTGACAGCGTCGAGTCCTGTCCTGACCGAGGCTGCGACCGTCAGATCCGGCTCCGCCTCGATCCAGCGGGAAATCAGCCCGCGAATGACGGCGGAGTCATCGACCACCATAACCCGCAACGGCTCATGCCGCTGGATGGCCGAGCCGGGAGGGGTCAATACTGCAACGCTCATGAGACAACCAACTCTACGCAAACGAACGGCGACAACGAAGGCGACTTAGACAGACAATCCGGACAGCCGCATACAGCCGTTCCAGCGCAGAGTTCAGATCAGACCGACCTCATGAAACTTCGCCGTCACGATTTCCTTGTCGAACGGCTTCATGATGTACTCATTGGCGCCGGCATGAAGCGCGCGCGCGATGTGCGCGACGTCGTTCTCGGTGGTGCAGAACACCACCTTCGGCTTGTCGCCGCCGGGCATCAGACGCAGGTTGCGAAGGAACTCGTAGCCGTCCATGACGGGCATGTTCCAGTCGAGCAGGATCGCATCCGGCATGCCGCGCTTGCAGACTTCCATGGCTTTCTCGCCATCCTCAGCCTCGACGATCTGGAAATCCAGCCCTTCCAGAATGCGCCGCGCGACTTTCCGGATGACGCTTGAATCGTCAACGATCAAACATGATTTCATTTTAGCCTCTCGTTTCTGCCGGTCCCGTCCAGGCCGCCGCTACGGGACTTTTGAGCGTCACTTCCCAAAGTGTCTTCCAGGTCTTTTCTTTTTTCGAAACGCGTCACGCTGCCAGCATGTCCGGAGCGATCTCCAGCACGCGATCGACGTCGAGCACCACCATCAACTGGCCATCGAGCCGGTGGACGCCGCCCGCCATTTTCGCCATGCGCGGATCGAGATTGACCGGGTTCACCTCGCGGCCGTCGTCCGCGAGCTTGAGGACTTCGCCGATGCTGTCGATCAGCAGGCCGTAGGATTCGCCGCGCAGATCGACGCCCACCGCCATCGGCGGACGGCCGTCCTCGTTCTTGGGCAAACCAAGGCGCGAGCGCATGTCGATCGCAGTCACGATCCTGCCGCGCAGATTGAGCACGCCGGCGACGTCGCTGGACGCCAGCGGCACGCGCGTCAGCCGTTCCGGCATGAACACGTCCTGAACCCGCGAAATCGGCAAGCCGAACAACTGACCGCCGATCATCGCGGTCACGTATTCGGTAATTCCGCGATCGGCGCCGTCGATATTTGCATCCATTGTCATGTTCCTTATGCCGCCTGGCTCATCTCGGCGGTCTGTTCCTTCAGCGCAGCGATCAGTCCCGGCCGGTCGAACTTCGCGACATAGTCGTGGAAGCCGGCGAGCCGGCCGCGTTCGATCGCCGCCGGGGACACCAGCGACGACAGCGCGATGATCGGCGTCGAGTCCATGCGGCGGTCGGAGCGGATCGCTTCGGCGAATTCGAAACCGTTCATCTCCGGCATCTCGATGTCGGTCAGGATCACGTCGAACTGGTTGCCGGAGCGCAGCACACCCAGACCCTCAACGCCGCTCTGCGCGACGGTGACGCGGTAACCGGCGGCTTTCAGCACCGGCGCCAGCATGTTGCGGAAGAAGGCCGAGTCGTCGACCAGCAATACGCTCTGCGCCGTCGACGACAGACGCATTTCCTTGCGGCTGAACCAGTCCGCGAACGCCATCGGCAGGAAATGCCCGACGTCGATCACTTCGGTGGCCTGACCCTTCACGACGGCCGAACCCAAAACGCCGTCGCGCGTGCTTGCGACTTCGATGCTCAGATGCTCTTCGACAATGTCGATGATCTCGTCGACCACAAGGCCCATCGAGCGGCCGTCGTCGGCGAAGACGAGGATCGGCTGCACGCCGCTCTCGCGGATCGTAACGCCTTCGATCTCCACCAGCGGCATGAGCTGCTCGCGATACTGGACCATGTGGCGGCCGTTCGAGACTTCGATCTTGGCGACATCGATCTCTTCAAGGCGCGTGACCAGTGACAGCGGCACCGCTTTCGGCTGCGCGGAGCCTGCGCGGAACACCAGCAGCGATGTCAGTTGCCCGTCGGAGTTCATGCGCGTGTGGGCGCTCTCGTCGGTGATCTCGCTCTGCGACACGGCGGCGGTGCCGAGCGCCTGGGCGATCCCATTCGGATCGATGATCATGATGACGGCGCCGTCACCGAGAATGGTGTTGCCGGAGAACATGCCGATATGACGCAGCTTGGTCGACATCGGCTTGACCACAATTTCCTCGGTATGGAAAACGCCGTCGACCACGATGCCGAAGGTCTGGCTGCCGACTTGCGTCACGACGATGAAGCCGTTCTCCGGATCGCTCGACTCACCGTCGTCGATCTTGAGAAGTTTCTTCAGGTGCATCAGCGGCAGCAGCTTGTTGCGCAACCGCAGCACCGGCGTGTCCTTGATGCGCTCGATGCGATGATCCGAGTTGGAGCGCGCGCGGACCAGTTCGACCACAGCAAGCTGCGGGATCGCGAAACGGTCGCCCGCCGCTTCGACGATCAGGGCGGAGACGATCGCCAGCGTCAGCGGAATCTTGATGGTGAAGCTCGAACCTTCGCCCGGCACCGACTTGACGTCGATGGTGCCGCCGATCTGATCGATGTTGGTGCGCACCACGTCCATGCCGACGCCGCGGCCGGACACACTGGTGATGGCAGCGGCGGTCGAGAATCCCGGCGCGAAGATGAACTTGTGGATCTGCGCCTCGGTCATCTTCTCGACGTCGGTTTCTGAAGCGAGACCGTTGGAGACCGCCTTCGCCTTGATGCGCTCGGTGTTGAGACCGCGGCCGTTGTCGGCGATGCAGATGATGATGTGACCGCCTTCATGATAGGCGGAGACGCGGATGGTGCCCTGCTCCGGCTTGCCGGCGGCGACACGGTCGGCGGTCGATTCAAGACCGTGGTCGGCCGAGTTGCGGACCATGTGCGTCAGCGGGTCCTTGATGAGATCGAGCACCTGGCGATCAAGCTCGGTGTCCGCGCCGTGCATCTCCAGCTCGATCTGCTTGCCGAGTTCGCTCGACAGATCGCGCACGATGCGCGGCAGCTTCTGCCACGCGTTGCCGATCGGCTGCATCCGCGTCTTCATGACGCCTTCCTGCAGCTCGGCGGTGACGTTGGAGAGCCGCTGCAGCGGCACCTTGAATTCGGAATCCTCGTTGCGGCGGCTGATCTCCAGCAACTGGTTGCGGGTCAGCACCAGTTCGGACACCATCGTCATCAGGTGTTCGAGGGTGTCGACGTTGACGCGGATCGACTGGTTGGCGACCTTGTCGCCTTCCGCGGTCTCGTGCTCGATCACCGATTTTTTCGGGCTCGGCTTCGCCGCGGCGGGCTTCGGAGCTTCCGCCTTCGGCGCTTCCGGCTTCGGGGCTGCCGCCTGGGCGGGCGCGATCGACGGCGAGGCGATTTCGGTTTCGGTTTCGCGGAACGCGCGCTCAAGCTCGTCGAGCGAGACCTCGCCGGGACGCAATTCGCGCTCAAGCGACTGGACGATCAGATTGCCTTCAGCCGGCGCGGGCTTCGCGGCTTCGGCCGCGGGAGCGGACGGAGCCGCCATCGCGGCCATGCCGTCCTCGACCATCTGATGAAGCGCATCGATCAGATCGGGATCGGAGCCTTCCGGCTCGGCTTCGGTCGCCTCGAGCTGGCTGAGAATGTCCTTGATGCGATCGATGGTGGAGAGAATCAGCGTCACGGCTTCGCCGGTGACCGGCATTCCGTCGCGGAATTTTCCCATCAGCGTTTCGGCTGCGTGAGCCAGCGCTTCGAGGCGCGGCAATCCGAGAAAGCCGCAGGTGCCTTTGATGGTGTGGACGAGCCGGAAGATGTTATCGAGAATCTTCGCGTTGTTGGGATCCTGCTCGAAACGCACCAACTGGTTATCGACGGTATCGAGGCTTTCGTTGGTCTCGGTGAGAAACTCTCGCAATAAGTCGTCCATGCACCCGGCCTTCTGGCAAGGGAGGCATGAACGTCATGCCTCCGGAATTCCGGCCAGTGTCGGTGCAAAGCGTTTAATATTGGTTGAGTATTCCGAAAAGAACGCGCTGAACAAAGCGCTAATGTCGCATGCTCCCGGAAGGATGCACCTTCCGCGAGCCGATCATTAAGAGTTTATGAAGATAGGTCAGGCTGCGGTTACAGTGACCGCGTCGGGTTCAGCCGCGAGCGACACTTTCAACCCGCAGGCCTGCGCCAGCAGCGCCGTGTAATACGGCTGCACCGCATGCGCGGACACCGAGCCGGCATTGTCGAGATTTAATTGCGACGCAATGTTCTGCGGCTCGCGCGCGTTGGTGCCGGCGGCGCGGATGACGAAGCCCATGGTGTCGCCCTCGCCCACCGGATCGACGGTCAACTGGCCGCCGCGCGGAATCGCCTGCTGCGCGATGACGAACATATTGAGCAGCAGCTTGACGCGATTCTTCGCCATCAGCACGTGCGGCAGATTCCAGACGATCTTGGTCTTCTCGTCCTCGAGATGGTTGCGCGTCATCTTCTGCGCCTCGCCGAGATCGATCTGCGAGCCCGCCGATCCGGCGGCGCCATAGGCGATGCGGCAGAACTGCAACCGCGCCGAGGTGGATTTCGCGCTCTTGCGGATCAGGTCGAGCGCGAACTCCTTGTCGTCTTCCTTGTTGCTGCTGTCGAACACCTCGAGCCCGTTGACGATCGCGCCCACCGGATTGATGAGGTCATGGCAGACCCGCGAGCACATCAGCGCGGCGAGTTCGAGGGCATCAGGGGTCGGACCGGGGGTCGGGGTGTCAGACATGCTTTTTTCCTGAGATTATCCGGGATGACTGCGTTTGCGCAGCGTGGACAGGTTGGCACGGGGCTGACGCGGCGAATCACGCGTGCTTTATGGTTTGATACACTGCGGCTGCTCCCGCTGCCACCGAGACCACAGGGGATTGAAGGCTGATAATGCGCGTAACCGGGACCCATCGATGACGGACACCTCCAGCCCTGCGATCGACAGGGATGCCGCCGCCGCCCTGATGGAGCCGCTGACGGAGCTTGTGGCGCAGGCCGGCGCAGCGATTCTCGCGATCGACCGGTCCGGCATGCGGGTAGACGACAAAAGCGACGGATCGCCGGTCACGGCGGCGGACATGGCCGCCGACCGCATCATCGCGGACGGCCTGAAGCGGATCGCGCCGCGGATTCCGGCTTTGTCGGAAGAACGGACCCATCTCGCCGCGCGTCCCTACAAGAACAGCTTTTTTCTGGTCGACCCGCTGGACGGCACCAAGGAATTCGTCGCCGGGCGCGACGAATTCACCGTCAATGTCGCGCTCATCACCCACGGCAAGCCGTTGCTCGGAATCATCGCCGCCCCTGCCCTCGGGCTGATCTGGCGCGGACTTGTGGGCCGTAGCACGGAACGCCTGCCGATGACCCGGGACGGCCAAACCGGCCCGGCGCATACGATCCGGACCCGGGCCCACCCCGGTCCGGGACAGCCCTGGGTGGCGGCGGTGAGCCGGTCGCATGGCGATCCGCGCTCCGAAGCCTTTATCTCGGCCCGGCCGGGGGCGGTGCGGCGGGCGCTGGGCTCGGCGGTGAAATTCGGCCGGATCGCCGAAGGCGAGGCCGACATCTATCCCCGGCTGTCGCCGACCTCCGAATGGGATGTCGCGGCCGGCCATGCCGTGGTCACCGCAGCGGGCGGCAAGATCACCGATGGCAACGGCGCTCCGCTGTGCTTCGGGGAAGCGCGCGAGGATTTCCTGGTCCCCGAATTCATCGCGTGGGGTGATCCCGCCGCAAGCCTCGTTAAGCTCTAGCAACCGGCTTCCGGAAATCATTCCGCGGCATTTCGTCGGGCCCATCTGGACCCGGACGCAGCAGGGCCCACCCGTGTCAGGGCGACCGGATCATGCCGGCAGAATTCTCCGGGACGTCCGCAGCATCCGGACTCACCAATTCCACGTGAACTTCGCGGCCGGATTCGCTGACGACGCATATCCGAAGATCGGCTTCGTTGACCGGACCTTTCAGCCGTATTTCGCCGGCAAGCATTTTGCTGTGCTCGATGGCTTCGGAGTCCAGACGAAAGGACACACCAACGCTGTCCCTCACCGTCACGCCGTCCTTCGTATCGAAAAAGTATGTGGGCACTATGGACCTCTGGGATGACACCAGCCGATCGTTGCCGGCTCGCGTTTGAAAAGGACAGCCAAGAACCTTGGCCTTTGCTCGAACGGTGATAATTGATTTTTTAAGTGCAATGGCGGCAGCCGCCGCCGATATTCCCACGTCGAGCAATTCCCTCAGGCGCAAGATCTCAGCGGACGTCCAGCTTCTGCTTGCGATGCGTGCCATGGCGGGTCAAGCCAACATCCATGGTTTCGTTCCAATTCGCACGACATTTGACAGTAATTGGTGCAAGTGTGCCGGCATCGAGTGGTGTCCGGCGGTGTCGGATCAGTGGCCCGACAGGGTTTCCAGCAGCACCGGCCATTGGCCGTCGGCCTGTTTCACGACGCCTGCGGGATCGGCCATGAAGGCGCTCCGGTTGTCGTCGCGGCTGAAGAGATACAGCCGCTGGCCGGAAATCAGCCACACCTGCGCCTGCCCTGCGACGATCCGGCCCCGCGCCACGTCGACCGGGTCGTAACCGCCGTACCGGGGACCGTAAATCTCTGGATGAGCCAGAAAAGCGGCCCGGTTGGCGTCGTTGCGAAAGCGCCAGACCGCGCCCCGCTCGACCGCCTCGATGTCGCGGTCGCCCCGGGTCGGCTGGCCATCGGTGAAATAGGCCACGGGATCGTGGCCGTCGATGGCAAGGCCGGTATAGCGGTTCACCACCACCCGCTCGGTGATGGCCCCCGCATCGCCCGACCCGCCGGTCAGACCGGCCGCCGCGATAGCCACAACACGGGCAATTCTAAGGTATCGCACTTTATTTTCCTGCCGCCGTGCCGTCATAGTTCATGCCGATAAACAATCGAGTCGGGGACGTGGGACCGCAGCTTAAGCCGATGCCTCTCAGCAAGGCGTTAAGCAATGGCCATGAGACTCGGGCGTTTGGTGCTCCAAGGGGTTCTTTCATGACCTTCGCTTCGCGTATTGCGGCGCTGGTATTCGCAGCGACGATTTCACTGGCGATGCCGGCCTCGGCCCAGCAGCGCGCGGGCAGCAACAACTATGGCCCGGACGAGCTGGCCGCCGCGGGCCACCGGTTTTTCGGCGGCGTGTCGCGGGGTCTCGCCTCGGTGATCGAACGCGCGGTCAGCCAGTGGGGCCTGCCGAACGGCTATGTGCTGGGCGAGGAAGGCAGCGGCGCATTCGTCGCCGGACTGCGCTATGGCGAAGGCACGCTCTACACCAAGAACGCTGGCGACCTGCGGGTCTACTGGCAGGGGCCGTCGGTCGGCTTCGACTGGGGCGGCGACGGCGCGCGCACCATGGTGCTGGTCTATAACCTCCCTGCCACCGAGGCGATCTATCAGCGCTTCGCCGGCATCGACGGCTCTGCCTATATTATCGGCGGGTTCGGCATGACCGCACTGACCGCCAACGGCATCGTGCTGGTGCCGATCCGCTCCGGCGTCGGCCTGCGGCTGGGGGCCAATATCGGCTATCTCAAGTTCACGCCCCGTGCGACCTGGAACCCGTTCTGACCTCTTGATGAACGCATCATACGGACCTGCGAACCACCACACGGGAGCAAGGTGGCGGATTCACGTTAACGCATGGTCCAGCTAGCTTTTTCCCCGCGCGCCATGGCATGGTGAATAAAGTCTTTTTGCTGCAGGGGTTACGCTGATGGTCGAGCCGATCATGTATCTGGCGATCGGTTTTCTGGTTTCGATGCTGTTCGGGCTGATGATCGTGCCGCTGGTTCACAACCGCGCGGTGCGGCTGACGACGAAGCGTCTTGAAGCGGCGACTCCGCTGTCGATGGCCGAAATCCAGGCCGACAAGGACCAGTTGCGGGCCGAGTTTGCGATGTCCGCCCGCCGCCTCGAAATGAGCGTCGAGCAGCTCAAGAACAAGACCTCGAGCCAGCTGGCCGAACTCGGCAAGAAATCCGACGCGATCAACCGCCTGAAGATCGAACTCGGCGAAAAGAACGCCGCGATTTTTTCGCTGGAAGCGCGCGAGAAGGCGCTGAAGGATCAGTTGCGGTCGACCGAGGAGGAATTCTCCTCCAAGACGCAGTCGCTGCGGAACGCCGAGCAACTGCTGAACGACAAGCAGAGCGAACTGGCAAAGCTCAACAGCGAACTGTCGCAGCGCTCGATGACGGCGGAAAGCCGCCAGGTCGAACTGATGGCCGTGCGCAGCCAGATCGAGGCGCTGCAGAACCGCGTCGCCGACGCCGAAAAGGAAGTCGCGGGCAGCCAGCAGCGCCTGACCGATCATCGCAACGAAGCGGAGATCGCGACGCGCGAACTAAGCGACGCACGCGGCAAGGTCGAGAACCTGAGCGGAAAGGTCGGCGACCTCGACCGCCAGCTCGTGCTGCAGACCAAGGAAACCGAGATGCTGTCGGCGCGCATCAGCGATCTCGAAAACCGCCTCGCCTTGCAGGGGAAGATTCTGGCTGAGCGCGAATACGAGAACAACCTGCTGCGCCAGCAGTCCGAAGCGGCAAAACAGACCGAGCAGAAGCTGCGCGAGGACCTGGCGTCCGGCGCCGGCAGTTCGACCGCGGTGGAAAAGCTGCGCGCGGAAAAAGCCGCGCTGGAAGAACAGCTCACCGTCGCCCGCGACGAGCGCGCCAAACTTCAGCGCGAGATCAACCTGATCAAACAGCAGGCGGAAAGCTCGTGGTCCACCGAGCGCATGGAGAACGCGCTGCTGCGCGAACGCATCAACGACATTGCCGCCGAGGTCGCCAAACTTGCGCTGACGCTGGAGGGACCGGATTCGCCGATCGAGGCCATCCTGGTGTCGGACGCGCAGAAGCCCGCGATCAGCACCATCGTCAAGACGACGACGGTGAACGGCGCGGCGGCCAATGCCGTGGCGGCAGGCGGCGGCGCCACCGAAGCGCGCGGCACCTTGGCCGAGCGCATCCGGGCGTTGCAGACCCACGCCTCGCGTGCCCGCCAGCCCGGATAGCGCGGGATTCGGAGCGTTTCGGCCGCAAGCGGACGCGGCGGCGCGTCATTCAAGCCGAATTCTGCAGCATCAAGGCCGCTGCGCTTGACACCCCCGCCCCTGCTTCTCTAAATCGCTGGCCTGACCGGCCCCATCGGCCGCTTAGGGCGCATAGCTCAGCGGGAGAGCGTTCCCTTCACACGGGAGAGGTCCAAGGTTCGATCCCTTGTGCGCCCACCAGAAAACCCCAATAAATATGGGCTTTTCTTAAACCGGTCTCGGTTCCTCTCAGCAGTTTTCGGCAGAACGTTACGCAAACATGACGCAAAGACCCGTGGAAAATCCGGGGAATTTGTTCGCGAGCTGTTCTCCGCTAAACTGATCTTCACGGAGAGAACCTGCAGGCAGCCCGTGAAGGAATCTAATTGATGAATATCTTGTCGTTCTTTCGCCGCGCCAAATCACGCCACGCCGACGACAAGGCCGTCGATAATTTTGCGCGCGTGGCCCGAGACAAGGGATTGCTTCCAAAACAATCGGCATTCGATGCGGCGCTGGAGGACGAAGCCAGGGACCGCGAAGCCTATTTCAACAAGATCGAAAAACTGGTCGGTGTCCGACCTACGGATCCGTAATGTCGCCGCGAGTCATCAACATTCCGCTCTCGGGCGGAGACCGAAAGCATTACGCCAAACAACTCCGGATGGCGGAACGGGCCCATGAGAGTCTGGTCAAGCGGCTCGCCGAAGCCGAGATCGTGGCGACCGACTATGCCCGAATGCGGGACCGGCTGTTTTGTGAGGAGTGGTCAACGCGGCAGTTCATCGGTGGCGATGTAGAGCCCTCCCCGACCATTGCACAGGCGATCGGCTCGGACTGCGTCTTCCTTCAGGTCGAGTGCGGCGCCTGCACCCATAGCCATAGCGTGAACCTTGAAGACGTGATCTGGCCGCGCGACAAGCCGATCCACACGCTCGGGAAGGCTCTAGTCTGCGGAAGCTGCGGGCGGAAGCGATCGAACCTCACCGGCCTCATTGCGCGCGATCCGGACGACAGCCAGCCCATGCGGGCGAGGAAGCGGCGCGATGTGTAACCTCTACTCAATGACGAAGAACCAGGAGGCGATCCGGAAGCTATTCCGCGTCCTGAAAGACTATTCTGGCAACCTCCCGCCGATGCCCGGCATTTTCCCCGACTATCCCGGCCCGATCGTGCGCAACGCGCCGGGCGGCCGTGAATTGGTCATGGCGCGCTGGGGCATGCCGTCGTCGCAGTTTGCGTTGATGCAGTCGGCAAAGAAACGCGCCGAAAAGCTGGAAGCCAAAGGTCAGACGGTCGACTTCAAGGAGCTACTGCGCCTCGAGCCGGACTCTGGAACAACGAACATACGCAACACCACCAGCAAGCACTGGCAGCGATGGCTTGGTCCGGACAACCGCTGCTTGGTGCCGTTCACGTCATTTTCGGAATACGACACGATCGAAGGCAAGAAGGTGCCGGTGTGGTTCGCTGCGAGCAAAGAGCGTCCCCTACTCGCCTTCGGCGGCATCTGGACGAACTGGACCTCGGTTCGCAAAACGAAGGAAGGCGAGATCACCACCGACCTCTACGGCTTCCTGACCTGTGATCCGAATGCCGAGGTCGGCAGAGTTCACCCCAAGGCGATGCCGGTGATTCTGACCACCGAGGAAGAACATGACGTGTGGATGCGCGCGCCCTGGTCGGAAGCAAGTGCCTTAAAGCGGCCGTTACCGGACGGATCATTGAAGATCGTCGCGCAAGGCCAGCGAAGCGATCAGGCAGATCCGACACAGCCGCCGTCGGAAGAGGAATATGGCGGCGGCGACTTTGCTTCGTTAGAAGCAGAGCCTTCAACAGACGATGATCAGCCGCTCTAACGTCGAGCGCGCGTTATTTCGCAAAAAATGACTCGCTAACAATTCCCAGTTTAGCCATCCTACAGGTTGCAGGCACTTAGGCCTGCAATTTAATAGGAGGCAATTTTGAAGAGATTATTCGCAATTTTTGCCCTCGTATTGCTTGGCTTTTCGTCCCCGGCAACGTCGGGCACTCAAGAAATCTTCCCGCCTAAGAACGCAAGTCCGGTCCTGTTCGCGCCATACCTCGCGCCGGTGACGGCCAAGGGTCGCGCGATGCGGGTCATGCCGAAAAGGGAGGTCGCAGCTACTTGTGCTCAGCGATACTGCCGCGAAGATAGCGACTGCGGCAGAGGGTGTGACTGCGCGCATGGATCACTCTGTGGGACGGGCATGCACCCGGACCCGGACGAACCAAGGCTGTAACGAAAAAGCCGCTGCCTCATTTATTGAGGCAGCGGCCGGCACTTCGGAGCGAAGCGAACCTCGGTATATTACTTTCGCTTCCTATCTCACCTTACGACGACGCCGCCACCGATCGGCCATGCCATCGAGCGCACACTCGATCACCCAGGCGACAATCCCGCAGCCCAGCATCACCAGCACGAATTGCAGCACGGGGTTCATCGCACGGACACTCGCGCCGTTCCGCCCATGCCGAGCGCGCGCGCCGCGCCGTAGCTGAGGTCGATGCACCGGCCGCGCACGAACGGCCCGCGGTCGTTGATGCGAACCAAAACGCTGCGGCCAGTGCGGAGATCCGTCACCGTGACTTCCGTTCCGAACGGCAGGCTGCGGTGTGCGGCCGTCATCGCCGCGGGGTTCATCCGTTCACCACTGGCGGTGCGGCGGCCGCCGTAGCCTTCGCCGACGCCATAGTGAGACGCGATGCAGGTTTGGGCGCGTGCAGCGGCGGAGGCGCAGACAAGCATCAGCGCGCCGAGAACGATGGCTCGGATCATGGGGAGTCCTTTCGGTGTCGGGATGTTACTTGCCGATCATCGCCTTGAAGCCGAGCCAGAAGGCCCCGACGACGCCGCCGATGATTGCGGTGAGGATGACCTTAAAGGTCAGGCCCTGCGCCTGCTCGACGCTCTTGCGCCACTTCCGCAGATGGATGAAGTCGGCACGAAGCTCGACGCGGTCTTCTTCCTCAATCCCGAACGACGTCAGGATCGTCGCCATTGTCTTGAGAACGACCTCGTCAACGTCATTGTTGTGGAGGCGCTTTTGCTCTGCGAGAACTTCCGCAACAACGGCTTTGACGTCGATCGATTCCATTCTGGCATTCCCATCAACCATGGTGAAATAGCTGGCGCGTTCGCGCGCGAGGTCGGGCCGCTTGCTATTTGGAAACGGCGCTCTTGAGTTTTTCGGCCACGGACCCCGCGCCCGGACCGTTGCGAAGCACGATCGGGCCAAGCCCGATGCACCCCCCCAGCAGCAGATAGGCCCATTCCACGGTTGACCCGCTGGTCGGATATTTCTGAACCCATCCCATGGCGACGACCGCCGGTATGCCAACCTGGTGCCAGAGCAGAACGAGCAGTTGCGAGATTGCGACCGAGGCCCAGACAACTTGCAGCAGTCTCGATTTTTCCACCGCCTGCATAAAGCTGGCATAGGTCTTGGCCAGCGTTTCGGAATGGGAAACCTCGATTGCCCTTGCAGAATCCAGCAGCGACGTAAGCAGCCGCGTCTTGCACTCCTCTGCGGTGATCTTCCCTTGCTGGTAGTCGTGGAAGATGTCTTTCGCGGCGTCGAAAAACTGGTTGATGAAGGCCCCGCCGACCGATGAGATGATGGCTGCCAGCATGATCAGTCCCCCTTTGCCGCTTCGACCACTGCGACGGCTTCGACCTTGGCGGTGTTGGCCGCGACAAGCGCGTCCGCGACTTCCGGCGTGAGGTTCTTGTCCGCCACTTCAACTAGCTCAATCGGCTTCGTCGTGGTGTAGCGCAGCTTCTCGTCGAAATAGCCGATGAGCGAAATCGCCAGCGGGATGAGGTTGATCCCGAAATAGGCATAGGGCTGGTACTGTTCGGGAACGAACGGCATCAGCGGCGTGAGGTCGATGGACCCGATCTGCGTCAGAAGCGTCAGCACAGCGCCGACAACGATCTTGAGCCGCGCGAACAGGATTGTTTCCGATTTCTTGAACAGCAGGATTTCGACAGGCTCGACCCAGGCGAAGAATCCTTCGGCCCACGGCTTCGACTTCAGCCACTCGCGACCCTGTAAGGCGTACCCGAGCAGCAGGCCGGTGATGACGGCAAGGGTGAGCAGGATCTTCATGACCGGACTTTCTTGATGAGGATGACGACGGCGGTGACGATGCCGGCCGCAATGAACGCCGCTAGACCGATCTCGGACCAGGTCCAGCCCTGCTGGGCAGCGACGGTCGCTGTGCCGCCGCCCACACCCGCCGCAACAACGACCGTGGTCGCAGCGTTCTTGACGGTGTTGGCCGTCGGCACGCCCGAGAAGACGCGCTTCTGTGCCGCAATCCAGTCAGCCTCCGGAGCGGGATACGGCTTGCCCGCTTCATGCCAGGCTTGCGCCTTGAGGAATTTGATCCCCATCGGGCTGCGCCAGAATGCGTCGTCCATGACCGTGTCGCGGGTCATGCCTGGCACGCGATCGAGGACGAACTTGATATAGCTTTCGACGTGATTGCCGCCGGACCAGACCCGGATCGCGTCGGCAAATCGCTTGTTCCGGTAGTTCTTCGACGTGCGCCACAGATCAAGCTGGGCGCAGATGCCCTGCACATAGGTTGGGAACACGGCGATGTTGTTGCCCTGCCCCGTTCCGTCATTCAGCGAGACGGCCTTCTTTTGCGCGCCCCACTTGATGGCAAGCGCGCTGCCCCACATGGCACCCGGATTCTTAAATCGAATTGATGCAGGCTCCATTTCGGCTTCTCCATAGGATAGCGGCCCGCGAGGCGGGCTGGCAGTTGGCGATTTGGTGCGGTAGGTTCGGGTCGCTGGGGAGGCGCGATGTCGGGACGTCTAGACGGAATTCAGATTCTAAGATTTGTTGCAGCCGTGATGGTGTTGATCCAGCACGCGGTCTATTTGCCGTCCATCCATTATGGGATCGACGTGCTGCCATTTCGAAAACTTGGCCTAGGAACGGCGGGCGTCTTTATATTCTTTGTGATTTCCGGCTATGTGATCGCAGCGCTCGTTGAACAACGGCCATTCAGATTTGCTCTACACCGCATCGCCAGAATTTATCCACCATACCTCTCGGCGATTGCCATTTCTGCGGCGCTGTTAATTTCAATTGGCGCTGTGGATGTCACAAAAATCCGCTGGCTCTGGTCGTTTACGTTGTTGCCATTGGGCGGCGCAATCGATTCATGGACACAAGTGCCATTCTGGACGCTAATTTATGAAATGACATTCTACGCTGTAACTGCCGCAATGATCCTCGGCGGGAAGCGCGTGTTCGACATCGGACTAGTTCTATGGGCAGGGGTGATCGTCGGCACGGCATATTTCCTCCCCGCACCGCCAGCCTTTACAGCAAACATCCTTGCCATACTCACGAGTCCGCTGAGTCTGCTTTTCATCGCTGGTGCTGCACTTGGCAGGCTGCACGCGGGGACGTCTTGGCCTTTGGTGTATGTTGGAATTCTGCTTTGGACTGGTTACTGGCGGTCAAGCACGCTCTACCAAAGCATTCCCGTTTTTGTCGTTGGCACCCTAGCAACCATCCATCTTGCGGCCCTTGCGAGCAATTTTGTTAGTCGCCAAAATTGGCTTTCTCCGCTTGTTCGCGGTGGCGACTATTCTTACGGCCTCTATTTATTGCACGCGCCCGTTATTTCTGCACTGGTGGCGACGGGCCTGACGAAGAGTGTCACCTATCCGATAGCAGTCGCGGTGTGTCTTCTGATCGGAGGAGGCTTGGGCTCATTGTTCGGCTTTGCCGATTTTTGGTTTTATAGAAATGTAGCTAGGAAATGGGCTGATCGGATAGCCGATACAAAATCACTTCAGCCTCTGACATCTTCAGTCTCCGAGCTAACCGCGCGCCAAAGTTAGTCCAAAATCTCAACGGTGAACCCTAGGCAGGTGATGTCGCCAGCATTCGCGGTTCCGTTCTGACCAGTGACCTTCACCGTGATCGCGGCAGTGTCGTTCTCGGTCACGCCTGAGCTTTCAGGAAGGCGGGGCCCATCGGGCTTTTCCAGAAGGCGTCGTTCATGATGGTGCCTTCTGTCAGGCCGGGGACGCGCGCCTTGCAGAAGGCGATGTACGACGGGACATTGTTGTGTCCTGACCAGATCGCGACGGCAATCAGATTCCGAGATTTATCGCGGCTCGGCACGCGGACTTGGTTATCTCGGCGGGCTCGCTGACAAGCATTCGGCGCAATTCACGCCTTCTGTCGGCACAAAGCTTGGCTTGATCCACCAAACCGCGCGATCTGGCAAATCACTGAAAATGTACGAGCGGGACGCGGCAACGCCTCCCGCTGAGTTGGACCTTGAGACCTGAAATCTCATAGGTAAAGATCGCAGCGTCGACGTCCCGTGCAAAAATCCGAAGCTGCCAGCCTTTCTCAAGCCCATCCAAAGGCGTCGACAAAAGAAAACGCAGCGGCTTATCTTCGTCAGTCAACCGCACATTCATTACTTCATGGGCGACTATTTCCTGCGACCGAGTAACTATTTCGATACCTATGCAGCAGGACGTTGAAGACTCAACGGGCCCGACGATAAGGGACACCGAATTTAGTCGCTTAATGCTGAACGGAATCACGTACTCAACATACGGTGTCGATTGAAGATCCTCGCTTGGAACGAGTCTGCGCCTGAAACCGCAACGAAAGTGCCTCTTGGTGTATCGCTTGATGGCCGCGATTTCATCCTCGACTGTCGTCTGTTCTTGTGGGGAAGAGGACGGAGAATCAATCAAACCTCGACGGCCTCTCTCCTTTGTTCCCTGTTTTCTCTGAACGGCTTCATTGTACAGACCGATTAGTTCGAACTTTACATAGCTTGAGTCCGACAGAAACCTCATCGTGCGATGAGCTCGAATAGCGATTTCTTCGCGCTGATCTGCGGACAATTCAAGCCATTCCAGAATCGCAGAGGCTATCTCTTCGGGACTATGATCCCTCGCTAAGAAGCCCGTGTAGCGATGCCGCAAAATCTCCTTCACTCCTCCGACGTTTGTTGAAACGACCGGCACTCCAGCTGCCATTGCCTGAACAATCGTCTGAGGCATGGATTCGTCGATAGCGGCAACGACTAAAAGGTTTGCGCGATCATAGAACCGATGAGGATTGTCGACAAAGCCATGCAATTTAACGTGCTCGTCGAGGCTGGACCTCTCTATTTCTTCCCGACATTGCGCAACGTATTCGGGATTGAACTCGGTGTAACCGATGAAGTCCGCGACAATATCGTATCCTCTGCGCCTCAACTCTCTAATGGCATGAATGACTGCCAATTGGTTCTTTCTCGGCTGTAACGTTCCCGATACCAGAATGCGAAAGGGGCGCACAGGCAAACCTGCTCGATTAAAATTAGCCCGAAAGGCTCGGAAATACTCCTGCTCCGCAGGGCACACAATTCTTCTGACCGGGAGCTTAGCAGCATTCTCCCAACGGACTCCGTGTGCGAGAGATGAGCAATGCACTGCATCCACAAAGCCGACGATAGAGGGATGGCCTCCGCCGTAATATTGGTGAACGCTAGCTACGGAAGGAATGTCCAACGCCTTGGCCAGAAGACTCATCGCTGGCGACCACGTAGCGAAATGTAGAAGACCAACATTGAATTTCTGCAGATTGGCAACGAGAGACGTCACGGCCATCCGATCACTGCCATTTGCCGAGCGTTCAATTATCTCCCCGGGAATATCGGCATCGATGAACCCCAATGGCCACTGCGCTGCGATTAGTGGAGCGCCATTTGTCGCTTCCGTCCATCTCGCTTCAAAGTTCGCCATATGCTCCGTTGCATCATCCGGAACAATTCCGACTACGCTAAAGCCGAGGGAATGAGCCATTCGTGCATGCTGCAGCAAATGCAAGGTCGCCCCTCCCAAAGCGGCCTCGTGAAATCCGAAAGCGATGTTCTTTTCTCTTAGCTCAGCGTGAAGCCTGACAGCTTCGTAGGCGGCGAGGAAGTCGTAGAATTGACCTTCCGTCGTATACCTTTCCGCCACGAGCGATCGCGCGCGTTCAAGCAGAGCGTTCCGTCCGGACACTCCCATGGAGAGCGCTGCTTCCAATGCGGCGCTCCATGCCTGGATTGTATTGGGCGCTTTCAAACAACAGTCATCAGGAAGAGATCTGTAGGGTTCGGTATTTGAAAAAATACAAATCGCACCGGTAGACACCGCTTCAAGCAATTTAACGGGACTCTTGCTCTTGGCCGCGCGCGTCGAGTGATCCAACGGCACGAGCAAGACATCGAAGGACGTTTGCAAAAGGCTATTTAGGTAGTTTTGATGGTTGTGATCAAATGGCCTGAAACAAGTCTTGCAGGAAAGCTGACCGAAACTCGCGGGATCGACGCCCCAAAAATGCATCTCCACTTGATCAGAATGCCGGTTCGCAAAATTCATCAACGCTGGCCAGAGATCGCTCAATATCTGAGTTCGCCCTGGACCGGACAAAACCGCGACACGTAGGCGCTCGCCTCTCCGGTAGTCCCGCTGTTGAACAAACCTCCTCGGAATATTCGTCGTCAGTTTAATGGTTCTAGGATTTAGCTCCCGCAAATCTTCGACAATAGAATCGCTGTAGCCGATGCAGGCGTCGGCGTCAGATATTTGTTGAACGATATTCCTGTAAGCAGATGTCCCGGGCGCCAGAAGATGATGCTCAGCGCCCACCTTATGGAAATGCAGCATGTTATCATCCATGCAATACACTGTCGGAATGTCACCCCGAGCGGCCATCGCGCTCGCTTGTGAACCGACGGTACGATAGAGGACAGCAATGTCCATGCTTTTCAGGTCAACGGCGGGCAACTCCCGTTCTGGAACGAAAGTGCTGGCAAGAGCACGCTGAAACGGCAGATTTACAAAGTTGTTGATCGTAACATCAACCGAAGTTGAAAAATCCGGCTTGACAGTCAGCAGATTAAGTCGATGGCCGCGCAAACTCGCTGCTACGCTCAGCTCATCTTCGGTACAATAATCATTGAAATTTGACAGGAACGGAACTGCAATATTTCGCCGATAATTTTCAATTTCACTGTCCGAGAAGCGATCAGCAAATAGCGGAATGTCGACGACCTCATAGTTGTCGATGACATCGGGCGTCAGGAGATCATCCCGTTGTACCGAGATCACCTTTCTATGAAGCGTATGAAAATGCCGAATTTCCCGGCCGAGTGAGTTATCGAGATTCGCATAAACATGCGAAACGGTCTGATCAATCCAGACAAACTGAGCGTGCTTGGAAAACCGCAGCCAGAGGTCATAGTCCGAATATCGCCGAAAAATAACGTGCGGATCGTACATGCCCGCCACATCGAAAAGACCTCGATGATGCAACACGGTGTTGTTGGCAATGAAGTTTTGCTGAATCAAATCCGCAAAGCTGAATGCTTTGCCAAGTATAACAGGCTCCCGGCCGCCTTTTTGATCCAAGCTTACACTTGAATTGCCGTAGACCACCGCAAGCTTGTCAATTTTACTTAACTCAGATACCCGCAGCTGGAGGCTGTCCTCCGTCCAAACATCGTCATCAAATTGATAGCCGATATAGCGGCCGCGAGCATGAAGAGCGCCTTGATTGACTCTGAGTGCGGGCAGCCCGCTATTGCGACGATACGAATGTAGAATAATACGGTCGTCGAGCCGCGCGTATTCCGCAAGAACATCGGCTGTCCCGTCCCGCGATCCATCGTCCACAATGATGAGCTCGAAATCGCCGTATGTTTGCGCCAGAACACTTTTGATCGCGGTCGGAAGAGTCGTCTGCGCTCGGGCATACGTGGGAAGAATAATCGAGACTTTTGGCGAAGTGCTGTCTGATACCTTGCCCTGAATAGTAAGGTCAGATGAGAAGTTATTGACTTTCATGACGCTGCCCCAGTCTCGACTAGACACTGATTTTATGAGAAAGCGTTAAATAATGAGCTTTTGCCTAGCTGTTACACATCATATTGTCTAGCTCCTAGACTTTCTCCTCAACAAAGACGACGATTGGCTACATCCATTTAGTTTCGCAACGTTTTCCCTGAGCGGCCTTCGGCGAGGATAGACGCGCCATTCGCTCAAATCGAACGCGCTAAAATCACCTGAGGATAATCGATGAGCGACACCAAAGACGCACCAAGGACCACCCTGATCAACAACGATGAGCCGAACCGGCTTCTTGACGTTGAAGTAATCCCAGTTTCTGTAGATCCCGTTCACGGTTTCCTAGAAATGCAAACAGATCAGGGGCAGGTCACAACATTCATAAACCAGAACATTGCTGCGCTGCTCATCCACAAGCTTCAGAAGTTTCTGTCAACCGAGCAGAGTGACGTCGATCCGATCTTCAACAACACGCCGAAGATATTCATCAAGGATGTCGTGATCGGCGCTGACGGTCGGACATATGAGGTTAAACCGCCGCACAAGCCTTGGCCTAACTAGCCTGCGAATTCGATACTGGTTGCGCTCAGGTTAGTCCTTTAGAGCAGTCAGAAGCACATTATATCTTGATGTCGATATCTCGACAGGTGTTATGCGCGCTGGCGCTTGAACCGACCAGGCGGATAGATGTCAAAGATCGCGAATTTTTTTGTCCGATTAGGGGTATCGATTTTTGGAAGTTTGCTGTTGGTGTTCGCCTTCCGATCCCTGATCGGTGATCTCCCGTCCAAAGACGTTTCGGATATGGAACTGAATTTCAGGCAGTTCTGCAGAGAACGGGCACCCGATGAATCCTCAATCTCAAGGATGTGCTCGCCTTACAGACACTAGGAAAGTGTGACGGTCTTGGTCACGCCATTGATTCTGATCTTCAAGCCTGTGTTCGTGTTGCTTTCAAGCCAAACATCACCATCGGCGGGGCTTGTAGGAGCGCTACCTGTGGTGAGCCTCATTAGGGATTTAGCGGTAGTGCTTCCGGCAAATTTCGCAAACGATCCTGAGACTGCGGGGGTGCAAAAACCGAGACTCCCGACGCCGCCGCTAGACAGTTCGAGGTTTGCGGTTCCGGTGGGATTGGCAAGCAGTTCAAAGCCAGCCGCAGAGAAATAGCCAAAATCTTTTGATGCGCCAGGCTGGCCTGTTATCACCAACCCCAAGTTTGCATCCGTGTAGATGTGGGCTGTATTTGCAACAAACGACCCGGCCTGCGGAAAGAAATCTCCGCCAACTTTCGTGTCGTAAATTCCACCAGCAATGATGGAGCCTGCCGCATTCCCCGGCAGGTAGGTATCGCCCGCATTAAGTGTGTCGATCAAACCGCCGCGATGAATAACATAGCGCGGTCCTGTTGCCAATCCGGAGAAAGTGACCGACTGGAATACGACACTCGCTTCGCGATTGCCAACGAAGCCAGCAGAAAATGCCGGGGTGCCAGTAAGGGTGATGGTGTTTGCCACCGCAGCATATCTGCCAAAGTAATTGCAGTGGACGTGGAACACCGCGCCAGTGGATATCGCGTAGTTTCCGGTCGCGAGACACTGCCCGCCATAATCAGCAGTCACATGCGAGCCGACGCCACTCTTCACAGCGCCGAAGTCGCAGCTATCAAAATAAATCTTGCCGCCGTATAGAGCGCGCAAGGCACCGAACGAGTTTGCGTCGGCAAACTTGAACCCTTTAACGTATAGCTCGGCGTTTCCGAGTACGTTGATTGCGTAGTCGTTAGCGACCGCAACCACGACATTAGATGGCGTGGAAGTGTCTCCCTGCAATGTCAGGGTGCCACCAACCACAGGCTTATCCATCAACACAGCATCCGTAGCGGTCCCGGACCCGACGTGCACCACCACGGCGTAGCCGTTTAGGTCTAGCGTGTTTACGACAACATTGACGGCCTTCTGCTTTGTAAGGAATGCCCCTCCCGACGTGTTGCTAAGTCCATTATGGCTGTCGTCGCCGTCGCCGCGAACGTAGTAGTCTCGGTTCGCGGTGAGCTTCTCACGCTCTCCGCCTGCTGCAAACTCCGAGATAGCAATCGCGGTTGTCCCGAGCGTGCCACCTGGCGCTGACGTACAGCCGAACAGTTTCCCTTTTGATGTTCCGTCCTTCACGCCGAAGAAGCGGCCACAATGATCGTCATAGGCAGCAAAGGCTGTGGTGCGTGACGCTGCACCGCTTGCCGGCACAACATAGACGCCATTGTCCGCGTCTGCGACCGGCTTCGCGCGCAGAACGAGATCGTTCGTGACCAGCACCTTGCCGTCCAGCGCATCCCCATTCTCATAGGCCGTCGCGGGATCGGCTCCCGTCAGATCGACAATCCTCACTGTGGTGAGGTCGGATGCGCCGTCGATACCGTCCCGCCCGACATCCACCCCGCGTATCGTGAAGAACAGCGTCGCATTTCCGCTGAGGTCAAGCGGGTCAGTCCCGACCACACCGCCGATTTTCGAACGTGTGACATTTCGCGATCCGGTCGTAACGCCGTCGCCGATCGTGAGAATGCCTTCCTCGAAATCGAGGCCATCGGTCAGAATGTAAGGCGTCGTGTCCCCGTCGGCGGCTCCGGCATCTGCGGGTCCGAGAAATGCCGCCCATGGCGTACCGAACTCGATGTCGCCAGTTCCAGCGGTACCGACGAAAGTTTTCACGCGGTCAAAGTATTTCACGGGCTGAGTCCTGCTTTGAAATTATGCTTGCGCGAAGATCATATCGGCGCGGCCGCTTGTGAGCAGTCCGGCGGCGACGAGCGCCGCTTTCGCGGCCATTGCCGCGTCACTCGTGACGTTGACATAACCAAGGATGCGAAGCTGATCGAGCCAGCGGGCGAGTTGCATGTTGCTCTGGGCCGCGGCGATCACCGAGGCGTACTCGTCATCGGTCACACGGGCGAGAAAGGTTTCACCATCGACATGCGGCCCGAGAACCGGTGACGGCTTGCTGAAAGCCGATCCGCTCCAGATGTCACCGTCATCGACCAGTCCGGCCTCGGCTTCCACGACGCAATCCATCAATTCCGGCGTCATCGGCGGGATTGAGTCCTTGGCCACACCGCGCCAGATCTGGTGCGCGCGCCCGTTTTGAACGAGGATGCTATCCATACGTCAGCCCTCCAACAGTTCGTTGACGAGGACCCAGCCCCACACAGCAGAACCGGACGCGGACCCGATCGTGACTGTTTCCGTCGCATTCAGGTCCGCAGCACTGCGGGTCCTGATCGCCCGGCCGCCCTTGCCGGCGGCGACGTCGCCCCCGCCGCCGCCGCCGATGTTCACATCACCACCGCTTCCGGTGCCGTTGGTGCCGCCGAAGTTACCGCCTGTCGCCGACGCGTGAGAACCGAAGGAGCTTGCTCCTCCGCTCACGGTAGACGTCGCGCCGGCGGCTGCAACGTCGATGGTTGCCTCAACGAGACCGAGCGGCTTGTACCAGGTGCCGCTCGCGGAAAAGCCTTCGGTGTTCCGATAGAAGCGGACGTTGCTGCGGTTCCAGACCCGGTACCGCCTGCGGCCATTCAAGGCCCAGTCGATCTGGCCGTCCGTCGCGCTCGAGGCAACAGCGCCGAGCCAGCGCAGCGTGTGATCCGCATCCAGCACCTCGACGCCGTCCTGCCGCCCCAGGACGTTCGGGACATTGAATGTCGCCCGGAAAATTCCGCGCAGCGCCAGCGTGCCCGCCGAGATCGTTCCGAAAATATCGACGGCGGTATCGGCGGGGACCTTCGACGTGATGGTGACGGCCGCGCCCGCCGTGCTGTTGACCGAAGACGTGATCTGGGTCGGGCTGTCGATCGACTGGATCACGGCGCCGGAGCCGACGCCCGTCCCGCTCAGCTTCATTCCGATCATGAGGCGCGACGTATCGGCCATGCCGTCGATGATCTTGGTGCCGTTGTGGGTGGTGCCGGTCTGCACGTCGGTGAAGTTCAGCGTGGCCGCCGACGCGCTGACCAGTTGCCATTCGCCGGCGCTGAAAAGGCTGATTTCCGCGCTGCTGTCAGGCTCCCAGCGCACCGCCGTCGCGCCGGTCACGGCGACGCCAAGGACCGGCTTGCCGGCCTGCAGGCAAAGCCGCCCGCCATTGATATTCAGCACTGGGCTGAGACCCGATCCGGCCTCGGCGTTCAGGCGGAACCGCGCGCCATCATAAACGATCGGAAGCACGCGGCCTGCGACCAGCGCGCCTTCCGCAAGCGGGTTGCCGTCCTTGTCGGTCAGATCGACAACGCCGGCGGCGTCGATGTTGATGTTGACGCCGCCGGGGCCGTTGGTTACGGCCGGCACCAGCCAGAAGGCCATCGGCCGCGCATAGGCCGCGATCGGTTCGACCAGCGCCGCATCGCTTGCGGCCGTGATGGCATTTGCGGACCCGCCGACATCGGTCAGCCAGTTATAGGAACACTGAAACAACGCGCTGACCGCGGCGTTGACCGCGTTCGTGTATGATATGCCGTTGTCCGAGCCTCCGTTTGTAGAGGTCGGCGTGCTTCGCGTGGCTACCATGTGTCACTTCCAGAGTGCGGGGGCTTCATCGACCATCGTGACGGTCGCTTGCAGGGCGTTCTTCGGCTCGATGCCGAAAACCTTCAGGCGCTTGTACGCAAAGCCGAGAGGCCCGGCGGTCACGAGGCAGTCCGGCGCGAGGATGTCGCCGGTCTCTCCGACCGGCGCGACGAACTCGATCTCGGTCAGGTCCCCGTTGCTGGCGCCGGTCACTTCCTTGACCAGCACGCCGGCGCCGTCAGGCAGCCTGATCGCAATCCCGGTGCGCTGTCCGAGCAGAAAGATGTGATCCTCCGCAAACAGATGCGCGATGGTGAAAATGCCGGGCGTCGCGTTGACCGGGATCGAGCCGTCCAGCACCAGACCTCTGACCTCGCCGCCCGTCCGCATGATGGACTTGATGCGGGAGAAACCCGCGTTCCTCATCAGGATATCGTGCTGCACGCCGATCAGATCGCCGCGCTGACAGGCGATCGCTTCCAGATCGGCATCGCCCTGATAGAAGGTCATCCGCAGCCGCGACTGCGCCAGATCGTATCTGGCGCGCTTCACCACGTCATCGGTCAGCACCAGCCCGTCATAGGATACCTGATCGAGGTCGTCCGCATCCTGCCGGCTCAGATCGTCATAAACGATGATCGAGGCATCGGTGTTGTAGTTGTCCCCGGCATCGACGTATCCCGCGCGGATGCCCGTCGGCCGGTTCGCGAAAGCGCGGGTCCAGTTGAAATTTGCCATGTTGCGGGGCGTGAAGATCTGCCGCGGCGCAAAGGCGCTCGTGTCCATGTCCTCGAACACGCCCCAGCGCTCATTCGTGCGCAACGTGGCGTAGCCGGTGCCTGCGATCATGTTCAGGACATCGATATAGTTCTTGCCCTGAATCACGGCGTTACAGGTGTAGCCGTTGGCGTCGCAGGATGCGCGCCAGCGGACGATCTCGTCGTTGTTGATCATCGAAACCGGCACCGGAGCATTGCCGAGTGATCCTGCCATGACGTCGCGAAAATGCGGCGCGGGATTTGACGTCGCGGCGAGGCCGCTCCACTCAGAACCGTTCCAGTCCGGCACAAGGCCGCTCGCAAGCACCGAGAGCTGATCGAGGGAACGGCTGTGCACCTTCACCGAGATGGTGGCGAAGTCGGCGGTCTGCACCGGGTTCTGATTCCAGATCGACGACACCCGCGTGATCAGCACGCGATCATGATACTGTGCGTGATCCATCGGCAGAACGGCCGCGCCGCCGCTGATGGAGTAGCCGAAGAAATCATAGACCTGACCCGAATATCGATAGGTCGCGGGCACGAATGAGGATGAATCGTAGCCGGTCGAGCGGACGATGTCGCACTCGTAATAGCCTTTCGGAAAGACTTCGGGGTCGAGATAGAAGATCGCCTTGTCGGAATGCAGTTCGGTATTGGCGACATTCGACGTCCGGATTGTCGCCGCCGACAGCACATCGTTGCCGATGCCGTTTGAAAACCAGCCATGCGCTGTCCACCCCGCCGTCGCCGGCGAAACGCTCACCCCGTCCTGTCCCGGCACCGCCTTGAACACATAGACAGGTCCCTGATCGGCCGGCGCGGGATTCGGAAACGCCGGATATGCCCCCCACTTCAGCCGGATCACCTTCTGAAAGGTGCCGGGCTGGTTCTGCGAAAAGTGAACCTCCGGCAGATTGATGAAGTCGGTTGCCCCTCGCAGCCGGATGCGGACGCGCACCGCCTGGTTGATCTTGGCCGTCGTGGCATCCGCCTTGAACAGTCCTTCCGGCCATTGCAGGTTGATCCAGAGTTCATCCGGAGCCTTCCGCGACACCACGGCTTGCGGCTGCGGAATATCGGCGGACGGATTCGCCTGATCGGCCAGCTTGTTCTGCGCAGTCTCATCGAGCGTATGGCCAGACAGTTCGGCGTTCGGGCTGAGCGTGAAACTCTGCCGCGTTACCATGGACTGGATATAATCGCCGGTCTTGCCCTCAATGGTCTGGGACTGAACTTCTGCAATGGTGTCGATCGAGGTGTCGCCGACGCGGATGTCGGCCAAAGCATGCGGACCGCAAAGACCGTAGACCGCCTCGCCGATCTCGGTATCGCCGACGACCTCGATCAGCGGGTTGCACAGAAACGGCGGGAATACCCGCATCGTTCCCACGACGCGCGGCATTGAAGCGCCTGGCGATAATAGGTTGCCCGACAGCGCCGCCGCGCCCGGGTTGGTGCTGGATGATGACACGGCTGACGCCGCGCCAGCGCCGGTATTCCCGGACAATGTCGGCGGCGGGATCAGCGCGGCAATGGCAAGCGCGCCGCCAATCCCGATCGCCGCGCCGGCCACGCTGGCGCCGATGCTGCCGGCGGTCAATCCGCCGAAGATGCCGCCAAGCCCGGCCGCGGCGCCGCCCGTCACCGCGGCGGCCACGAGCAGGACCGCAATGCTGGCGATGGTCGCGAGTGGATTCTTGGTTTGCCCGCCCGGACCTGAGCTTGATCCGCCTCGCAGCGGAATGCCAAGCCAGACGACCGTCTCGAAACCGGGACGATAGCGCGGGCGCGCCAGATGCCAGAATGCGCGCGGCACGATCTCGCCGTTGATGCGGACTTCTCCGCACGCCACAAAGCCCCGCGGCAGGTCGCCGATCGACGCGACAATCTCGGCAATGGTCGGCACCGGCCGCCGCGGATCGAAATAGCGCGTCTGAAACGCGCCATCGAAGGCCCGGCCCCGCCAGACCACGGGCAGACGGTCATGCTTTTGCGGGGTTGCCATCAAGCGAGATTCCTATAGCGATAAACGCCCAGTATCTTGGTTTTGATCAGCGGATGATCGAGCGGCATCAACACGGCGGCCGTCGCCTCCCACACATGGAGCAGCAAGAAAGGCGTCACGAGAACGCCGACATGCCCCTCAATCCGCACCCTGCCGCTCATGGCGGTCATCAGAACGCAATCGAGCGCGCGATATGGCGCGGCCACCTCGCGCCATTCATCGCTCTTCGCGGAGGCGGCGAACAATTTCGCGGCGCGTAGCAGGTCGCTGGCGTTATACTCGGCATAGGCCGGCAGATCGAACCCTGCGCGCTCCTTCAGCACCAGCCGGACAAGCCCCCAGCAATGACAACCGCGCCGGTCGAGGCCATCCACCTTGAACGGAATGCCGACAAAACGGCTGGCCCAGCGCGGCGCTTCGATCAACGGTACAGCCCCGGCAGGCGATCCTGCGTCGACCTGATCGCGGGATATGGCTCGGTCGTCAGATCGAAGCCGGTCAAGTCAGACGTCACCGTCATCACATCGCCCTTCACGTTGCGAAGCCGGAGCATGTCCGCGACGTACTCGGGACGCGGCCTGCCGATCGGAAGGCGAGGAATGTCGTTCGTAAAATCCGATTTCAGCAAAAGTTCGATCTTTACCAGCGGCGGCGATGACAGCGCCTGAATCGTCTCGCCGATCTCCTGATCGACATTCTGGATCGACGCCTGGGCGCGCGGCGGACTGTCGTTGTCGGTCACAAGCGAGCAACTGAAGGCGGAGCCGCGGAAGAGAAGGCCATTGTAGACATAGTCGACGATATCGTCGTTCACGCACACCGGCATGGACAGATCCGGGTGCGTGATCGTCGCAAAAATGACAAAGACCTCGTCAGTCGCGGATGCCTCGGCAGCATTCCTGAACGGCGTATTCGCCGCCGAATCCGCCTCGCAGAACGCAAGTTCGCCGATCGCTCCGAAGCCGAGCATGTCAGGGCATCCGCCGCAGGCCGAACGAGCCAGTGTAAACGTCCCCGCGTACCTGCGAGAGTTTGGGCGGGTCCCCCGTGAACTTGAACGTCATCGATAAGCCGCTGCGTGGGTGCGCGCGCGTGAACGGAAGCGATCCGTCCGCCAGCGTAGTCCGGTAGAAGGCGACCAGAGCATCCCACTCCTCTGACGAGAAATTGCCGGAGCATGTGATGACGTCGGAAGAGATCGATGTCCGGCGCCGCGTCTTTGGCGGACCCACCTCCGGCTGAAAGTCGGCAGTGTTCTTTTCTGGCGCTTCGGAATAACCGCTCTGGAGCGTCCGTAGCGGTACATCAATGGGCCATATCGCAAGCGGCATGCATTATCTCCGCTGGCCGACCGGGGCCGCGCCATATCGCGACCGCATCGTCTTGTCGAAATCGCCATTGGCAATGCCGCTGTTGACAGCCTGTCCGACCAACACCTTGAGGTCGACACCGCCCGACGCATTCTTCTGCTGCTGTACCGATACCGGCGACGACGACTGATTGTCGACGGCCACGTTGACGATGACGCTCGGACTGGAACTTCCGTACTTCGACCTGAGCTGATCTGGAAAGCCAACCTCTTCGCCTTCAAGGCCGATGAACGGGACCTCGCGAGGCGCCAGCCTGTCAAGCGCGCTCAGTCGGCCGCCGCCGTGCAACCGCGGTGCGTTGTCAAAATAGGCAGGATGAATGCTCTTATAGCCCGTCACCGACTTTCCGATTACGGCCCCGGAATGCCCCGTCCCGAATCCGGGGAACAGCGACGAATTGAGCGCGGCATCCTGACCAGTCAGCGTGCCCGCCGACGTGCCGAGACCAAAAATCCCGCCCAGGCCGGAGATGCCCTTTCCGATCAGCGCGTTCAGCGCGGTATCGAGCGCCTTATCCATCAGGCGCTGCGAAATCTTATCGAGCATGTTGGCGAAGGCCTGGCCGGCCGTTACACCGTTGCGAAGGTCAGAAATGAAGCCTTTCAGCGCATCCTTGCTGATGTCCTGTGTTTCCTTGATGACTTCATTAAGCCGGATCTGCTGCGCCAGCATTTCGCCGGCAGCGGATTTCGGATCGATGCCTGCGCCTCGCAGCCGCGACGATACGGTTTGTTCGAGCGCAGAGCGTCCAAGCTGCTCGTTCTCAAACAGCAGGTCATTCTGCAGCTTGAGGAAGGCCAGATTATCTGCCGCCGCCTTGGCGCGAGCACCGAGTTCATCGAACTTCTTTGCCCTTTCGCCGGTAATTGCGAGCCCTGCGCGCAACGCTGCGTCGGTCAATTGCGCCTTGACGCGCAGTTCCTCGTGCTGACCCGCCGTCTTGCCGATCGCCGCCGCATCGGCCTCCATCAGCGAAATATGCTTTCCGATGGAATTCAACGCGCGGTCATAGTCGTTGCGAGACTCGGTTTCCTTTTTCCGGTTGTTCGGCGTCTTCGTCGCACCAAAGCCGACCGAATTATAAAAGCGGTCGATCTCGTTCTGGTTGGTCATGGTGCGCTGGGCGTTCTGATTGCCCATCAGGAACCGTGTTTCCGACGCTCCCTTCGATCCGAAAATTTCCGCCCATTCGAGCGCCTTGTCATACAGCGATTGCATCGCCGGCAGCGCCGCATTCCGAATCGCAACGCCCAGGCCGTCGCCCGACTTCGCGATCTCCTTCCAGAGCCGGTCCATTTCCTGCGCCTGCTTAATCGCAGGATCGAGCGCGGCGTCTGATTTCTGAGCCAGCAGATCGAGCGCGGTCGCGCCACCCATGATCGCCTTGACCATTGCGGGGGCGGCTTCGGCGCCAAACGCGTTCGTCGCAATTTCCAGCCGCTCGGTCTCATTTCGAGCGTTCTGGATAAAGCCAGCAATGGACTTATAGGCGTCCTCGACGGACTTGGTCTTACCGGAGTTGGTCAGCGCATTGCCGTTCAGCTTGAACAGGTCTTCAAGATAGCCGCCGTCACGCCCGGTTTTGTCGAGCTGGGTCTGCAGAGTCTTTAGAACCGCAATCGCCGATACGCCAGAGCCGCCGGCCTTCTTCAGAGAAATGTCGAGACCGTCAATCGCTCTAGCGCTCACGCCGATATCATCGGCCGCATCACCGATCTTCGATAACTTGTCATGCGTCACGCCAGCCGCAACGCCTGCGGCGACGACTGCTGCGGCGACAGCGACATAAGGGTTCGCGAGCATCCGCGCCGCGCTGCCGATATTCGACAGTCCGCCCATCGTGTTGCCGCTGCCAAGCCCTTCGAGGGACTTCTTCAGCAGATCGACGGCCGCTTTGGTGTCGGACGCATTCCTGCGGAACGACGCCCATGCAGCGGTCGTCGAATCCTGTCCGGTCAGCACGACCGGTAGAACTTGCGCTTGTTCCGATGTTGCCATCAGGCGTCATCCATCTGCTGCTTGCGGATGCGAAAATACGCACACCACTTGGTATACTCTTCGACAGTGAGCCGTTCTTTCAGATCGGCAACCGTCATTCCGAACCGATCCGCGAGCGAGAACAGAACCATCTCGCCGGGATCGTCGGTTAGTTTTTTACCGCGTCCTCGATCGAGGGCAGCAGCATCATCTTGACGGCGACACGAGTGATGATCTGCGGCGCAACGAGCGCCTTCAGATGCATTTTGTCTTCCAGCGTAAACATCCTGTCGCCGGACTCGGTCATCGCCTTCTTGATAAAAATTTCAAGATCGGTGTTGTCTCCCGCGCGGATCTCGTCCTGCTCGATGCAGGTGATCGGCTTCCAGAAGATGCGGAGCGGCTTTCCGTCGACAGTCCATTCCGGAATGTCGATATGCGGGGTGCCAAGAGCTTTGTAATGGTCCTTGGCCGCTTGCAGATACTTGTTCGGCATTGTCATCGTAGCCTCCGATCAACCCGCGATGACGGCGTCGGCCAAAGCGCCGTTGCCAGTGAACGAAAAGCTGACCGGCACGGTGCCATCCTTGCTTGGATCAACACTGACGTCGGTGATCGTGGCGGTCCCGGTCAGTTCCTGCAGCCCATCGGTAGTGCCGATCGGATACAATTTGAGATCGATGGACGCGCCCGCGACCAGCAGCTTCTGGCCAGTCGCATCGAGCGGGTTATGATTGCAGGTCAGCGACCCCGACCAGTTCTTGACGGTCTTGTTCGGAATATGCGTTTCCCATTCATCGCCCATCGCCGTGTCGTCAGCGGTCTTTGCGCTCGTTTTCACCGAAAACTGCTTCACTTCGGTCACTGCGTTCGCGCCAATTTTCACAACGCCGTCTTTGCCGTGATAGGTGCCCATCGTTCTCTCCTGCTGGGGTTAAATCGCCGTATCCGGCGCGCTTTCTGTGGTCCGGTACGCGACGCGAAACTTCATGATGATCTCGCCGGCGTGTGCGTCGCCTGGCGCCTGGGTGTTGATCAAGGTCGATGTCAGCGTCACCTCATTGACCATGCCGCCCAGCAATGGCCGCGCGATCATCGCCGGTTCGACTTCAAGCGCGATCTGGTCGAGGGTGTCGTCCGGCACGTCACCGGAGGTCACGCGGCCCTCAACCGCGAGCGTCAATTCGCGCCCGAGGACGCCGCCCATGGCGTCGGAATCCGACCGTTCGTCGGTGACATAGACGAGGAGCGTTGGCGGGTGGTTCGCAGCCAGCGGTCGCGTGCGGCCCGGGAAAACCTGATCCGATGTGGTCGGAAGTCCGGACAACGCATCGACGACATTCTGCCTGATTTGGGCACGAACATGCATGCGACCTCACTTCGTCAGATTGCAGACGATCATCCGCGCGATCTGCTCGAGCTGATCGCGCGAGAAGCCCGGCAGGTTTGAGAAGTCGTGTTCGCAGGGATCGATGCGCACGCGATCGCGGTCGGCGAAATAGATCAGGCCGGCGAACGCAACGACGATCGCAAGGCACGCCATCGCGAGAAGGAAAACGGCGACGGACTTCGCGTCCTGGCCGGCGAGGAACTGCGCGAGATGATCCATCATTGGAACACCTCCGCGCGAAGGGTTTCTACCTTGGCTTCGACTTCCTTGAGCGCCCGGTTCGCATCGATGACGTCGAGCTGCTTGCTGTACTTGCTGAACCAGTCCGGCCGGGCCTCGCCCATCAGCACGAACAGGATGTCGCGCCCGAAATCCGACCGCAGCAAGACGGTCAGCTGCTCGGCATTTTCGCGACGCTCTCCACAGAGCAGTTTCTGGCAGGTGGAAAGCGGCCAATCGGTCAACAAAGCCAAGTGCTGTGCGGCTTTCTGTTGCGGCAGCAAGCCCCGCACTTTCTGCATGACCGGAGAAATCTGATTCCGGATCTGGGTATTTTGATTCCTGATCCGGGAATGGCCGGATTTCCTCTTTTTGAGCCCCGCGCGTACAGGTCCGGCCATCAGAGTTCTCCAATTTTGAGGAGGTTCGGTTGGGTCTTTTTGGCGTGAATGAACGTGAGCGCTTCGTAGGTCAGCCACGTCACATTGCGGCTGCGAGCGAATTCGACGAGCGCTATCCAATAGTCGACAGGGATCGACTGACGGCGCTTCATCTCCCCAGCGCCGGATGGGCTCACCTTGACCGCCGGCCGCCCATGCTCGGTTACGCCGCGCGCAAAGGCTGCCGGACCGCCCAGGGCGTTGAAGATGTCATCGACAGTGCGTTGGCGATTCGAATCATTCATGACCTGCATCTACATGATTCGTGTTGATTTGACCAACATGATTAGTGTTGACACGTTTTGTGATAGTCAGGCCATGGATGAGATGGGCAAACGACTACGCGAAGCGCGCAAAAAAGCGGGTTTTTCATCGGCAATGGCGGCCGCCAAGAAACACAAGTGGCCCCCATCGACCTATGCCGCACACGAAAACGGCCAGAACGGTTTTCCACCGGAAAAAGCCGAACTCTATGGTGAGGCCTTCAAGGTCTCAGCAGGATGGCTTCTCACCGGCGAGGGAGAATCAGCGCGGAAAAACGCCGTTAAGGTCGAAGGCTTGGTGAGCGCCGGCGGAGTAATCTCGACGAGCGTGGAGGATGTCGGACACGAAGGTCTCTATGAGATTGAGGTGCCGTTCCCGCTTCCTGATGATGCGGCAGCTTACCAGATCTCGGGGGACTCGATGTTCCCGCGCTATGACGACGGCGATGTGATCATCGTTCGAAAGCGACATATACGGATCGAGGACGTATTGAATTTCGAATCGATGGTGACGACTGAGGACGGCGATCGTTACCTCAAGCGCGTCGTCGAAGGTTCACGCGCGGGGTATTTTGACCTTGAAAGCCACAACGCCCCCGTCATTCGTAACGTGAAGATCAACAGCGTTGCCGAGATTCATTCGGTTGTCCGGCGAGGACAATGGCGGAAGCTCGATGCAAACGGGCGGAAGCGTCTGATCCAGAAGAAACTGCGCAAGTAGAATATCAACATATATCGTGTTGACATGATTTGTGGAACACCCTAGGAATCTATCCCGTTAGTTCAACGGGAGATTTCCATGACCACCATCCGACGTACCGCCCGCCTCCCCGGCGTGCCCTCCTATTTCAAGCCCCAGCCCCGAATTCCCGATTACATCGCCACCAGCTTCGTGCAGCCGCGCGCCGCGATGCCCGACGGCACAGCGATCGGCCAGATGGCCGACGACATGCGCGAGGCGGCCTACCGCGAGGGCGGCGTCACCGAAGATGATCTGAAGGTGAAGGGCTGGACGCCGGCGCAGATCAAGCGCCTGGGCGACGACGCCCGCCAGCTCGCCCAGCGCCGCGCCGGCTTCTGCTGAGGGACGCGCGATGTCAGCAGCACAGACCAGCACGGGATCGTGGGTTTACGTTCGTTCTGAGGCCAGTCTTTGGACCGTTGGATTTTATGATCCGGATGGACATTGGCAGCCGGAAAGTGACCACCCGACAGCAAATGATGCCGACCGCCGTGTTCACTATCTTAACGGCGGCACGAATGCCGATCTGGTGAAGGCGCTGGAAGAAATCCGCGACATGCCGTGCTCGCATGTGAACGACAGCGAAAGCCTGCGCCACACAATCAAGACGCTCCGATATATCGCGACGAACGCCATCGCCGCCACCAAGACCGGGGGCGCGTGATGGCACCCTATCGCCATCACATCGAGCGCCGCGCGAGTCGAACGCCCGCGCGGCAATATGTCAGCGACACGCACGATCACAAGCCCACCGCCACCGATCCTGCTGTGCGCCGGTGCCTGCGGTTTTTGAGGTTCGGCGCGATCATCCGTTCCGACAATAGGTGGCGGTTTGGCATGGCAACGATCGGCGAAAACGTTATCGAGCAGCTGCTCCTGGACGGCCGCGCCGTCCGGACTGGTGACCGCATCACACTGGCCGCAAGGGCCGCCCGTCCATGACATTCCGGACCATCGATGAGGCAGCGAAAGAACTGCGGAAAAGCCGTCGATGGCTCCAGGACTGGCTTGCCGGTCATCCGAGGGACAAACTCGGAAAACCCTTCTATGCCCCCCTTGGCCGGACCAAAACGTTCGACGATACTGATCTCGCCCGCATCCGCGAGGCCTGCAGGGAGGAGGAACAGTGCCGCGGCTCAAGCTCGTCCCGCCCCGCCCGGGCAAATCGCCGAACTGGCAAGTCCGAGGAACCTACCTCGGAATCCACGTTGAGCGAACTACGGGCACTCCTGAAAAACGGATTGCGGCCACCATCCTCAAAGGATGGAAAGAAGAAATCGAACGTGGTGAGTATAGCGACGGAAAGACGCGCGCGCAGGTCGTAACCTCAGAGCCGACATTCGCGCACGCCGCGCTCGCCTATCTCAAGGCCGATGGCGATCCGAAGTTCATCAGCCCCATCATCGAGCAGACCGGGCCGCACGCGCTGCGGGACCGCAAGCTGACGGACATCGACCAGCTCGCGATCGACAACGCCGCGGCCGCGCTCTATCCGGCCGCCTCGGCCGCCACGCGCAACCGCCAGTTCTATACCCCGGTTTCAGCAGTGTTGAAGCGCGCCGGCGTCGAGATGCAGATCAAGCGGCCGAAGGGGTGGCGCGGCAACAAGGCAACGACGTGGCTCGAGCCGGAGCAGGCTTTTGAGGCCCTGAAAGCGGCCTATGAAATCGATGCCGAGTTCGGCCTGCTCTGCCTTGTCTATTGCTACACCGGCCGCCGCCTGAGCGAGATCATCGACGCGAAGCTGCGCCATCTGAAACTAGACAACGCGCTTCTTTACCTGCCCGACACAAAGAACGGAGAGCCGTCGCCGGTGCATCTGCCGCCGATCGTGGTGCAGGCCTTCCGTGATCAGCCGCCGCGCATCAGGCGGCCGCGCAAGGCCGCCGGCGTGCGATTGGCAAACGGTGCTGCGGGACGTTCCCGCGCTGATGCGGGCGTGCCGTTCTTAGATCGCTCGCCCGATGCGAAGATCTTCCGCTTCAGCGTCGGCGGCCATCTTCGCAAGTTGCTCAAGCAGGCCTTTGCAAAGGCCGGCCTCTCTTTCCCGCCGCGCCAGGGTGGCTTCCATCTGTTTTGTCACACCTATGGCAGCTGGATGACACGCTACGGCGGTCTCGATACCTATGGCCTGGTGCGAACGAAGCGCTGGAAAAATGCGGAGTCCGCCGATCGCTATAACCACACGGTCGCCAGCGCTGAGGCGATGCGCGCGGATCTGCTGCCGGTGCCGCCGACCCGTGGAAAAACGGTGGAAACAGCCAAGCGGCGGAAAAAAGCCTAGAGATTTCAGGCTGGGGTCCGGCCTTCACACGGGAGAGGTCCAAGGTTCGATCCCTTGTGCGCCCACCATTTCAGATTTCATGTCAGATTTCATGCAACGGCGGCCGTGCATCGCGCTTGATGCGGTAGCTTCACACGCGCCCGAACCGGGCGCGTGTTTTTCATTTCAGTATGAGCGCTAGCGCGCCGCTCTGTGCGCGATCCGCATCGCGGATTATTTTTCAGCAGCGCCCCTGCTTCCACAAACCGGGAGGACAGCCGCGTCCGCGCCAGCCAACCTTCTTGCCACGACTCCAGCCATAGGCCCGGTGCCCGCCATAACGGCCAAAGCCGTGCCCACGGCCATGTCCACCCTTAACAAGAACGATGTCACTGCTGGATGGTGCGGTGGTGAAGGGTGCGGGTGCCGATGGCGCAGCATGCGTCGGCAGGACAGGCATGACCGCAAACGCGCAGGCCGATGCAGCAAGCAAAATCAATCGTCTCATGGAAGGTTCCTCCGTTGGCCCGGTGACACCGAGCGCATCCCAATTCCCGCGACGCGCGAAAGTTCCTTGCTGCAGGATGTGAGAATGCGTCGATGCGAATGCAGGCGGCCGCGCTCGGCGAAGCTCAGGCCGATGAACCGGCCGGCGCCACTTCGCGCGACTGCGTCGCAGCGGTGAATTGCCGGCCGAGCCGGATGAACGGCTTTTCGACGAAGTAATACGACAGCGCGGCGAGCGGCAGCGCGACCGCTGTCGAGACCAACACCATCGCCAGCATCGCCAGCCATGGCGGGCATCCGGCTTGCAGCACAACGCCCAGCGCCTGCGGCATCTGCCAGAAGATCATCAGCGTCAGGGGATGCAGCAGATAGAAGCTGTAGGACACCCGGCCGAGAAATCTCAGCGACGCGTTGTCCCTGAAAACCGTGAGCCAGCCCTGTAGCCCCAGGGCACCGCCCGCGATCATCAGGCACGAGGCGATGGTCACCCACGCATCCTTGATATTGGAATGTCGCGCGAACAGGGTGACGCCGAGGAAGAACAGCGCGACTCCGAGACAGAAGATGAGGTTGGCGCGGCGCGGATCGGCGCGCGGCAGCAGAACGTGGGTCAGCGCACCGAACAGGAAGCAGTAGAGATAGATCGCGCGCGGCGCGCCGCCGGGGAGAGGCAGGATCACCTTCACCAGATTGATGAACACCGCAAGCACCGACGCGATGACGAAAATTCTGACGATCTTTCCCGCAGTGATCCAGTGAAACGCCAGCAGCATGACGGGGATCGCCAGCAACTCGGTCTGGATCGACCAGCCGACACCGTCCATCGACACCGACAGCAGCAGCAGATTCCTGAACGTCTCCGATACGGTCGGAACAACGCCGAGGGTCCTTCCGCTCAGCCAGTAAACTTCGAGGAAAACAAGAATCGTGAATATCCACGCCGGGTAAATGCGGAAAAGCCGCGCAACGACAAACGGCATCGCAATCGTGCGCAGCGGGCGGGACGCATTTTGCAGTGAAGCGGTGAGAACAAACCCGCTCAGCACGAAGAAGAACACCACCGCAGGCTGGCCCTGAAACAGCATCCTCAGGACATCCATCGCAGCGGAGGGAATGTCTCGCAGAAGGACCTGCCCGCCGCCCGTCAGCACCGGCGCCTGGGAGATGTGAAATCCGGCGACGGACAGCGCGGCCAGCCCACGCAGACTTTCCAGTTCCGGATGGAACCGCCGTTGCATCCCTCCCCCAACGTCGCGCATGCCCGCTCCCACCCAAGACTTGTCCACTCTTAGGCTGTCTGTGGGCGCGACACAAAAGATCAAATATGTGGACTTTGCACTCGGGATTGCCGGTCACGGCATGAATCCCGGCACACCGCCGATCCGTACGACAGCGCACGCGGCGGATTTGAGGGTGCGTTTTGTCAAAATCCTTAGGGCCGCATTAACAACGATCCGGGTTCCATCTGCAAATAAACGTCAAATTACCAGCGACAGGTATGCTTCCACCGGATGAACCAACTTATCGGCGCGTCTCAGGAGTGAGATCCGCCAAACCTTGAGTGTCGAAATGAATCTTGCCGGTGCGCTGGTATACTGGGTGATTATCGCAGTCTGGCTCGCCGTGCTGATCACGGTGGCGGTGGCCTATTACAAGAATCCGCGGACTTTCGGCGGAACGCGGCTTCTGCTGATCGTCGTCGGCATCGATACGGCCCGCAACGTCATCGAGAATTTCTATTTCGGTCTTTACTGGGGCGCGCAGTATGGAGTCTTCTCCGCCTCGCTCATCCCCGTTCTGGGCAAGCCTTATCTGCTGATCATTCCCAAGATCATCAATGTGCTTGCGGCCTCCCTGGTCCTCGGCCTGTTGCTGCTGCGCTGGCTGCCGATGGCGCTGCGCGAAAGAAAAATCGCGGAAAGCGAAATACGCCAGACCTCGGAAGCGCTCGCGCAGGAAATGGAAGAACACCGCCGGCTGTTCGAGACCTCGGTCGACATCATCATCGTCACCGACAGCGACCGGGTCATCACCCGCATCAGCCGCAGTTGCGAGACGCTGCTGGGTTATGAACCCGCCGAGATGACCGGCCGTTATGGCGGTGAATTCGTTGCGGCCGCGAATACCGAAACGTTGCGGAATGAGTTGATGCTTTGCAGACAGGGCGAAGCCATCCGGAATTTCCAGTGCGATCTCATTCACAAGAACGGCTCGCTTGTTCCGGTCGCCCTGACCGGGGTGTGGTCCGATCAGGCCCAGCGGTTTTTCATGATCGGACGCGATATGACCGAGCAGAAAGCCGTCGAGCAAAAACTGACGCATCTCGCGCATTTCGATCAACTGACGGGGCTTCCCAACCGGATCAGCCTGCTCAAGGAGTTGAACGATCCTGATCGGCGGACGTTCAATGCCGCCGTCGTCGTGTTCGATCTCGACGGTTTCAAGGACATCAACGATACGCTGGGGCACTCGCTCGGCGACAAGTTGCTCGTGGATGTCGCCCGGCGAATGGAAACGTTTGCTCCTGAAAAGGGCCAGATGTATCGCCTCGGAGGCGACGAGTTCGTTCTTGTCGTGGCTGATACCCGCGATCCGATCATGGTCACAAGCATCACCGATACGATCCTGCGGTCGCTGGAGCAGCGCTTCGAGATCGACGGCCACAGAATCTATATCAGCGCCAGCGCCGGCATCGTCTTCGCTCCCGCCGACGGAACCGACGCTGACGATCTGATCGCAAATGCCGATCTCGCCCTCTACGAAGCGAAAGCCTCGGGCGGACACAGGTATCGCCTGTTCGCCCGCACCATGCGCGCCAAGGCGAAGGCTCGGCATGAGATGGAAGGCGAAATCAGGCGGGCGTTCTCCGAGAAAGAATTCGTGCTGCACTTCCAGCCGCAGATCCGGCTGAGCGACGGCGCGGTGGTCGGCGCAGAAGCGCTGCTGCGCTGGCAGCATCCGCAGAGGGGCCTGCTTGCCCCGGCCGCCTTCATCGATGCGCTGGCGCAGAGCCCGGCCGCGCTGGATGTCGGCAACTGGATTCTGCAAGACGCGTGCGAGACCGGCGCGGCGTGGCGCGCGATGGGCCTGCCGCCAGTGCGAATGTCCGTGAACCTCTTTCCGGCGCAGTTTCACGACGACGTCATATCGGCGCAGGTCGATGCTGCGCTGAAGATCAGCGGACTGCCGCCCGAGTTGCTCGAAATCGAAATCACCGAAAACATCGCGCTCAACAATGACGACACCAAAATCGTGGCGCTGCGGGCGTTGCGAGCCAGAGGCGTCGGTCTCGCATTCGATGATTTCGGCACCGGCCATGCCTCGCTGTCCTGCGTGAGGCGCTATCCGCTGACCCGGATCAAGATCGACCGGAGCTTCATCCAGAACATCGACAGCAACTCCTCGGCGGAAGAAACAGCCGTCGCCAATTCCATCATCGCCATGGCGCACCACCTCGGACTGTCGGTCACCGCCGAAGGCGTTGAAACCGCGTCGCAGGCGGCCTTCCTGCAATCGAAGGGATGCCACGAGGTGCAGGGCTATTTCTACGCCCGCCCGCTCCCAAAAGAGCAATTCAGGCAGTTTCTTGCGGAATGGCGACCGGAGAAGCGGCGCACCGCCTGAGCATGCGCGCGCAAAAAAGCCGAAGCGGACTTCGGCCGGGCTGCGAGATAGTCGAAGGATAATGTCCTAGTTCAGCGCGTCCTTGACCGCAGTGTATTTGACGGTCAGCGCTGTGCCGAGGCCGGTGACCGCGACAACGATGGCGACCGCGATACCTGTTGCGATCAGAGCGTATTCGATCGACGTCGCAGCCGTCTCGTCGCCAATAAATGAAATCAACGTCTTCATGAAATCAACCTCACGCATTTCTTGCATATGGCGGCTGCACCAGACGAGAGCGCCGTAAAACCACGGCTAATCTAGCGGCAAGAAGCTGCCGAAGACTTAACTAAATTTTTCGCCAGGAGGCTCGCAAAGGCTCGCGCCGCAGATGGCGTTTGGGCGTGTCAATCGTGCCGGACCGATTTGAGGGCGAGCAACGCCAGCAGCTTCATGCGCTCCGGATCGCGCTCGCCCTGCGCGGCGAGTTCGACGATGTTTTTCGCCAGCGATTGCACACGCGCCGAGCCCACCGGAAACGGCAAGGTGTCCACCGCCTCTTCAAATGCCTGCGTCATGGCGGCGATGATGTCGGGGCTGAACGAAGAGCCCTGAAAAACGGTCATGTGGGGGAATCCAGCGCGGTGCTTGCCGGGACCAACGCGGCATGCACCTGCAGGTTCCCTCGAAATGCTACATGACGACTTCGATCAGGCGCGGACCTTTTTCACGCACGCTGTCGGTCAGCTCCGTGAAGAAGTCCTCAGCGGTATGCACCGAACGGCCCGGCACGCCCATGCCCTTCGCCAGCGACACCCAGTCAAGCGACGGATTGTCGAGGTTCAGCATGGCGAGCGCCTTCTGTCCCGGCTCGCCGGCATCGACGCCGGCGAATTCGCCTTTGAGAATTTGATATGTGCGGTTGGCGAAGACGACGGTGGTGACGTCGAGACCTTCGCGCGCCTGGGTCCACAGCGACTGCAGCGTGTACATCGCGCTGCCGTCGCCGACCATGCAGATCACCTTGCGGTCCGGGCAGGCGACCGCTGCGCCGGTGGCGACCGGCGTCGAGAAGCCGATCGAGCCGCCCATGTTCTGCAGCCAGTCGTGCGGCGCCGACGCCGCCGTCGGCGGAAAGAAGCCGCGGCCGGTGGTGATCGATTCATCGACCACGATGGCGTTTTCCGGAATGGCCATCGCGATCGCCTGCGCGATCGACGCATGGGTCAGCGCGCCGGTTGGCTTGACCAGTTCGGCGAGTTTCTGCGGCTGCGCGTCGGCGGCCTTGGCTCCGAGCGCATCGGCCAGCGCGTGCAGGGCGGCAACCGAGTTTTCGCCCGCCGCGGTCATGCGATGAACCTCGCAGCCTTCCGGCTTCAGCAGGCTCGGCTTGTTCGGATAGGCGAAGAAGGCCACCGGATCGTTGGTCTCCACCAGAACGATATGCTTGAAGTCCTTCAGGATCGGCAGCGCCTGCTCGATCACATAGGGAATGCGGTCGATGGAGAAACGGCCGCGGCCGCGCGCCATGCGCGGATTGTAGGTCTGGCCCATCACCTTGCAGCCGGTCTTGCCCGCGATCCGCGCGGCCAGCGCCAGCCCTTCGTCGGTGAGCGCCTTGCCGGTCAGCAGCAACAGCGTCTGCTCGCCGCTGCGCAGAACGCGGGCGGCTTCAACGACCGCCTGCGGCGAATAACTGGCGCGCTGCGATTCCTCCGGCACCGGCGCGATGCCGTCGGCCTCGTTCCATGCGGTGTCGGCTGGAAGAATGAGCGTCGCGATCTGGCCGGGATGGCTGCGGGCCGCGGCAATCGCCGCCGCGCCGTCGCGCGCAATGGACTTGGAATCCGGCGAGGTGCGGACCCAGGCCGACATCGGCCGGGCGATGCCTTCGATGTCCGAGGTCAGCGGCGCGTTGTATTCGATGTGATAGGTGGCGTGCTGTCCGACAATGTTGACGATGCCGGAATGCGCCTTCTTGGCGTTGTGCAGGTTAGCGAGGCCGTTGGCGAGGCCGGGGCCGAGGTGCAGCAGCGTCGAGGCCGGCTTGCCGGCCATCCGGTAGTATCCGTCGGCGGCGCCCGTCACGATACCTTCAAAGAGGCCAAGCACGCAGCGCATTCCATCGACGCGGTCCAGCGCGGCGACAAAATGCATCTCCGATGTTCCCGGATTGGTGAAGCAGACATTCACATCGCCCGCGACCAATGTTCGCACCAGGCTTTCCGCGCCGTTCATCAAGTCACTCCCCGTTCGAGATTTTTATTGGTGGCGCTAGATCAACCATCCTTGGGGCGTTTCGTCAAAGGCATCCCGGCGGAGAGCGCAGTCATTGCAGCATCACGCGTCCGTGGGTTGCGAAATCATCGAAATTGTGGCCTTTCTCGCGAGTCCATGCCACCTGTGAGCTTCGGCTCCACTGCTTGCCTTGCTGATTCCGTGCCGGGCCGACGGGCTTTATGAGGATTGTAATGACGCGCCTTTTGACCGTAATTCTTACTGCAGTGACCCTGTTTGCCGGCACCGGATTGGCGATGGCGGATCAGGAGTTCAATCCGATTGCCCAGTTGTTCGGGTTCAACCCCGGCGCCGGCAGCGGCGGACCAGGTCCGATTCCACGCACCACCGTCAGCTTCCAGGGCAACTACGCGCCGGGAACGATCATCATCGATACGAGAGAGCGCCGGCTGTATCTGGTGCAGGACGGCGGCCGGGCGCTGCGCTACGGCATCGGCGTCGGCCGCGACGGCTTCCGCTGGGGCGGCGTCCATCGCATCACCGCGAAGAAGGAATGGCCGAGCTGGACTCCGCCGGCACAGATGCTGCGCCGCCGCCCGGACCTGCCGCGCCACATGGTCGGCGGTCCCGACAATCCGCTCGGCGCACGCGCCATGTATCTCGGCTCGACGCTCTACCGTATCCACGGCTCCAACGAGCCGGAGACCATCGGGCAGGCCGTCTCGTCCGGCTGCTTCCGCATGGTCAACGACGACGTCATCGACCTTTACAGCCGCGTGCAGGTCGGCGCGACGGTCATCGTCAAGAACTGAGGCGTCCCGCCTCCGGCACCGATCGCGGTCGTGCCGGAACAGATTGAAAGGCCGGCCAACTGGGCCGGCCTTTTTGTATGAGGCCGGCCTTTTCATTTATGGCTGTCCTGCCGACAGTTCCCTTGCATGCCGGCATCGACGCCGCTAGCTCTGGTTGTCATGAGAGCATCACTTGCAACGTGGCGACTCTCGCCAGGCATCGCAGCCCTGCTGGCCGGGATCACGTTCGGCGCGGCCCTGTTGTCCCCGGCACCCGCGGAAGCGAACAGCGTGAGCGCGCGCCAGCGCAGCGAAAAGAAGACCTTCACCGACGGCGAGATCATCGACGGCTTCATGAAGACGGCGTTCGGCGCGGAATATCATCTCGCCGGACGCGTCGACCGCATCCGCAAGTACCAGATGCCGGTGCGGGTCTTCGTCGATGGCGAAAGCCGGAGCGACCGCCAGATGCAGATCGGCAAGGTCGTTGGCGACATCGCGGCGCGCGTGCAGCATCTCGACATCGCCATGGCGAGCAAGCGCGACGACGCCAATGCCGTCATCAGGCTGGTCCGCGACCGCGACCTCCAGAAAACAATCACGTCGTTCTACGGCGAGGAGAAGGCCAACGAGATTCGCGACTCGCTGGACCCGCAGTGCCTGTCCGGCTTTCGCAAGAACGAGGACTACGAAATCCAGCGCTCGGACGTGATCCTGACCGTCGACAACGGCGACTTCGTATTTCTCGATTGCGCCTATGAAGAACTCTTGCAATCGCTCGGCCCGATCAACGACACGGATTCGGTGCCGTGGACAATGTTCAACGATCAGGTGTCGATGGGCTTCTTCGACATCTATGACCAGTACATCATGAACATTCTCTACGACCCGCGCATCAAGGCCGGCATGACGGTCGACGAGGTGCGTGGCGTGCTGCCCGCGATCCTGCCGGATGTGCGCGCGTGGGTCGCCAAGGTGAACAATCTGCCGAAATAGCCAAGGCTCGTGTCCCGGACGCGATACAGCGTGCAACGCTGCTTCGCAGAGCCGGGGCACACACGACAATCCTACGCCGTCTTCTCGAACAGTTCGCGGCCGATCAGCATACGGCGGATTTCGCTGGTGCCGGCGCCGATTTCATAGAGCTTGGCGTCGCGCAGCAGCCGTCCGGTCGGATAGTCGTTGATGTAGCCGTTGCCGCCGAGCAACTGGATCGCATCCAGCGCGCACTGGGTGGCGCGTTCCGCCGCGTAGAGGATCGCGCCGGCGGCATCCTCGCGCGTGGTCTCGCCGCGGTCGCAGGCTTTCGCCACCGCATAGACATAGGCGCGCGAGGCGTTCAGCGTCACGTACATATCGGCGACCTTGCCCTGCACGAGCTGGAAGGTGCCGATCGGCTGGCCGAACTGCTTGCGCTCGTGAACGTAGGGCATCACCACGTCGAGACAGGCCTGCATGATGCCGAGGGGACCTGCCGCAAGGACGGTGCGCTCGTAGTCGAGGCCGGACATCAGCACGTTGACGCCGCGTCCGACATGACCGAGCACGTTCTCCTCGGGGACTTCGCAATTCTCGAACACCAGTTCGCCGGTGTCGGAGCCGCGCATGCCGAGCTTGTCGAGTTTCTGCGCCGTCGAGAAACCCTTCATGCCCTTTTCGATCAGGAACGCGGTCATGCCGCGCGGACCCGCCGCGGGATCGGTCTTGGCATAGACCACCAGCGTCTCGGCGATCGGGCCGTTGGTGATCCACATCTTGGAGCCGTTGACGATGTAGCGGTCGCCCTTCTTCTCGGCGCGCGTCGTCATCGACACCACGTCGGAGCCGGCGCCCGGCTCGGACATCGCCAGCGCGCCGACATGCTCGCCGGAGATCAGCTTCGGAAGATATTTCCGCTTCTGCGCTTCGTTGCCGTTACGGCGGATCTGGTTGACGCAGAGATTGGAGTGCGCGCCATAGGACAGCCCCACCGACGCGGACGCGCGGGAAATTTCCTCAAGCGCGATGCAGTGATCGAGATAGCCCAGCCCCGAGCCGCCGTACTCTTCCTCCACGGTGATGCCGTGCAGGCCGAGCGCGCCGATCTTCGGCCACA